>CAMVJU010000007.1 GCA_947167935.1 uncultured Prevotellaceae bacterium
TTCGAGATGTCCACTTCATCTGGCTTGCCGGCTACGAGAAGCCTGACTTCATCACCATCAACCGCTTCCGCAACCGCGTGAAGAAGGAGATCAACGCCGTGTTCACACAGATCGTGCTGCTACTTGCCGAGCGCGGCTTCATAAGTCTGGAAGTGGAGTACATCGACGGTACGAAGATCGAGTCGAAGGCCAACAGGTACACCTTTGTCTGGCGAAAGACGGTGGAGAAGAACCGGGCGAAATTACTGGAAAAGATCCGCGTGTTGCTGGAGCAGATAGACGACGTGATAGCTCAGGACAACGCATCGGGGCAGGAGAAGGTGGAGTTTACTCCCGAGCTGCTGCACTCGATGGTAAAATGATCGCTACGATGAAAAGGGTGGCATAGAGACCCGCTCCAGGCTCACTTATGGGCCATATACGGAGCAATTAGAACCCATCACGGCGCATCCGGCGGTAAATAATGGCAGAAAAAGAAAATCTTCAGTCAAGTATTATACCTGGCTCTTGACTGCTGATGATAGAAAGCAAAAAGAGGATGTGCCTATTTTGACACACCCTCTTCTTCTTTTTACAATAATGTGACGTTGTGACGTTTTGCCCCAATTTCGGGGGTTTACTTGTTCACCTGGAAGCGAGTGTCGCCATCCTTGAAGAAGGTGTTGATCTGCTTGGCGGCGGCGATGCCAGCATTGATGTTGGCCTCAGCCGTCTGGGCACCCATCTTCTTCGGAGTGGAGAAGTAGCGGCCCTCGAACTTGGCGAACTCATCGTTGGCATCGGGCATGATGTCGGTGACGAACTTCAGGTCCTCGCGCTCGGCCATCAGCTGCAGCAGCTCAGGCTCGTTGATGACTTCCTTGCGGGCTGTGTTCACGAGGATGCCGCCTTTCTTCATCTTGCCGACGAGGGCGTAGTTGATGCTCTGCTTGGTCTCAGGCGTGGCGGGGATGTGGAGCGAGACGACGTCGCAGGTCTCAAACAGGGCGTCCTGATTGGCCACGGCGTGCACACCGGCAGCCTCAATCACCTCTGCGGGGCAGTAGGCGTCGAAGGCATAGACATCCATTCCGAAGCCCTTGGCGATGCGGGCCACGTTGCGACCGACATTACCGAAGGCGAGGATGCCCAGCTTCTTGCCGAGCAGCTCGCTGCCGCTCTTACCGTTGTAGAAGCCGCGGACGGCCATCACCAGCAGACCGAAGACGAGCTCGGCCACAGCGTTGGCGTTCTGTCCGGGGGTGTTCTCAGCCACGACATTGTGGGCGGTGGCTGCGGCGAGGTCGATGTTGTCGTAACCTGCACCAGCACGCACCACAATCTTCAGCTGCTTGGCTGCGTCAAGCACCTCGGCGTCGACTTTGTCCGAGCGGATGATCAGGGCGTCGGCATCCTTTACTGCGTCGAGCAGCTGTGCCTTTTCCGTATATTTCTCCAGCAGCACGAGCTCATTGCCGGCTGCCTCTACTTCCTTGCGAATGCCCTCAACTGCGGCACTTGCAAACGGTTTCTCTGTTGCTACAAGAATCTTCATATATAAAAGCCCACCCAAGCCCTCCCAAAGGGAGGGATGTTAGTTACATATTTGGGTGCTCCATTGTTAAATGTTGAACAATATTGAATGATTAAAAATCCCACCCTTTTTCATTTCAAACATCCCTCCCTTCGGGAGGGCTTGGGTGGGCTTGTCGCTTTAGTGCTTTGCCTCAAACTCCTTCATGCAGGCGACGAGGGCGTTGCAGCCTTCGATGGTCTGAGCGTTGTAGCAGGAAGCGCGGAAGCCGCCGACGGAGCGATGACCCTTCACACCGACCATTCCCTTCGAGACAGCGAAGTCGAGGAATTCCTTCTCCAGCTCCTTGTACTCGTCGGCCATAACGAAGCAGAGGTTCATCAGCGAGCGGTCCTCCTCCTTGGCGGTACCGACGAAGAGCTTGTTGCGGTCAATCTCGCCGTAGACAATCTCAGCACGCTGCTTGGCCAGCTTGTCCATTGCCTCGACGCCACCCTGACGCTTGATCCAGCGCAGGTTCTCGAGGGCGCAGTAGATGGGCACCACGGGAGGCGTGTTGAACATCGAACCCTTCTCAACGTGTGTGCGGTAGTCGAGCATGGTGGGGATAGGACGCGGAGCATTGCCCAGCTTCTCGTCCTTCAGAATGATGATGGTCACACCGGCCATAGAGAGGTTCTTCTGTGCGCCGGCATAGATGGCGTCGTATTTTGCTACGTCGACAGGACGGCTCATGAAGTCTGACGACATATCGGCAATCAGGGGAACGTTGACGTCGAGGTCCTTGCGAATCTCAGTACCGTAGATGGTGTTGTTGGTGGTGATGTGCAGATAATCGGCATCGGCAGGCACCGTCCAGTCCTTGGGGATGAACGTGTAGTTGGCATCAGCCGAGCTGGCCACTTCCACCACCTCGCCGAAGAGCTTTGCCTCCTTCATGGCCTTCTTGGCCCACACACCGGTGTTCAGGTAGGCAGCCTTCTTGATGAGGAAGTTATAGGGAATCATGCAGAACTCCAAAGAGGCACCGCCGCCGAGGAAAATGACGCTATAGCCCTCGGGCACCTGCAGCAGCTCCTTGACCAGAGCCACGGCCTCGTCGACGACGGGCTGGAAATCCTTTGCACGGTGGCTGATCTCCATCAAAGAGAGACCTGAGCCGTTGAAGTCTAAACACTGTTGAGCTGTGGCCTCGATAACCTCACGGGGAAGCATCGACGGACCAGCATTGAAGTTGTACTTCTTCATGATGATTTTTGAATGTTTATTTGATTAAAAACTTTGGTTCCTGAAATACGGCGCAAAATTACACTTTTATTTCCATATAGCCAATTATTTCATCAAAAATTTTGCTGATAATGGGAATTTGTTTATCTTTGCAAATACAAACTGTAAAATCTGTTTCAAAATGACAACTCGAAGAATCAAAATGGCGCTGGTCTGTCTGATGATGGCAGGGCTGGCAATGGCCGCTGAGAAGCAGACGGCCTCGATTGAGCGCGTGACGGTATTCGCTAACGGTGCTCAGGTAGTGCGCACAAAAAGCGTGCAGTTGATGGCTGGCGAACAGGTGATTACCTTCACCGGCATGTCGCCCTACATGGACCGCAAGAGTATGCAGCTGAAGGCCCGTGGAAAGCTCACCGTATTAGGTGTGACACATCGCACCGTGCATCCCGACTCCGTGGAGCAGATGAAGCGCCTGCATCAGGCAGAGGATGCCGTGAAGGCTGTGCAGCGCAAGATTCAGCAGGCCAAGGACGAGAAGGATGTGTTGGCATCGCAGCTTGAATTGGTGAAGACCAACTGTTCGGTGGCCAGCCGAACTGTAGCGACACCGTTGGCTAACATCAAGGAGCTGAACAATTATTATTCGCAGGAGTTACTTTCGCTGAAGAAGCGTACACAGGATATCGATGATGACCTGCTGAAGCTCAACGAGGAGCTGACGAAGAAGCAGGAAGTACTCGATTCCATCGGGCGCATCAAGCTCGTCGCCGCTACTGAGGTCGATGTGAAGGTTGACGCCCAGCAAGCAGGCCGTGCCGACTTTGACATTACTTATTATGTAAAGAACGCCGGCTGGTATCCCTCCTACGATGTGCGTTCCGAGGGAACGGGACAGCCATTGGTGCTCTCCTACAAGGCCAACATCTATCAGAACACGCGCGAGGAGTGGAAGAACGTCCCTGTATTGCTCTCCTCCGCTAATCCTAACCGCAGCAACGTGGCACCACAGCTGAAGACCTACTGGTTGGACTATGGTCTCTCAGCTCCCAGCTACGACGTTGATGTCGATGGCAATACCGTCAGCGGCAAGATTGTTGATGAATCGGGAGAGCCTCTCATCGGTGCTACCGTCAGCGTGAAAGGCACGCATTTAGGCACTGTCTCTGACATCGACGGTAATTACTCCATCACCCTGCCGCAGGGTTCGCGCCAACTCACCTTCTCCTATATAGGATATGTGAGCCAGACGCGCACAGTCTCGCCGGGTTCTACGCTGAATGTTAGCATGAAGGAAGATCAGGACGTGTTGAATGAGGTCGTTGTCGTGGGCTATGGCACATCCAAGAAGGGCCGCCGTGCAAAGGCCAGCGCTGCAGCTCATCGCGAAGCATACGACGGGGAGGTCGACATGATGGTGATGAGGGAAGCTGCTGTTCCCCGAATGGAGGAGAGCAACGTCGTGGCCGTAGAGCAGCAACAGGCGCAGTTCGGCTATGAGTTCGAGATCAAGCAGCTGCTGACATTGCCCGATGGCGGCAAGACCACCACGACTGAGATTGCCCGTTATCAGCTGCCAGCCAGCTACGAGTATCGTGGCATCCCGAAGATTGACAAGGAGGCTTTCCTTGTTGCCGATGCTACTGACTGGCAGAAACTGAACCTGATGGAGGGCGAGGCCAACGTCTACTTCGACAACAGCTTCGTGGGTAAGAGCATCCTCGACCCCAACGCCGCCAGCGACACGCTGCACTTCTCTTTAGGCCGCGACCAGAGCATCCGCGTGCAGCGCACCAAGGTGAACGAGTCGTCTACGCGCCGTTTCTTTGGCAGCAATCAGGAGCAGACGCTCACTTGGCGTATTACCGTGAAGAACACACGTCGCGAGGCAGTCAACATCACCGTCTACGACCAGACGCCTGTTTCTCGCAATACAGGCATCGAGGTCACTGTTGAAGAGCTGAGCGGTGGTTTGCGTGATAAGGACACAGGCATCGTCACATGGCCCTTGCAGCTACAGGCTGGAGAGCAGCGTGAGCTCGTGCTGCAATATAAGGTGAAGTATCCCAAGAGCCGTCGCCTCAATATTGAGTAAGCGCTGATTGAAAAAGAAGAGAGGGTGTGTCAAAATAGGCACATCCTCTTTTTTATCGCAAAGCCCCGACTTTCTCAAGCCAGGGCTTTGTTATGTCCAAGATTTTTTGTATCTTTGGACCAAGTTTCTTAAACATGGCAAAGACACTCCCAAACTTTTCATCGAACGTTTTCCGTCTTTTGCCACACGAAGCATAATAGGACACTCACCATTCTTTAACATCTTGAACTTGTTACAGATCACTGAAATTGTTGCTTCCATAAATCTTGGTTGACTTCTCGGTTGACTTTTCACGTCACCCAGCACGTCACCCAGAGCATATCACAGTAAAATTGGGAGAAAAAGAAAAGGAGCTGAAACCCTTTTGTTTTCAACTCCTTCGCTTCAGTCGGGATTACTGGACTCGAACCAGCGACCTCGCGCCCCCCAGACGTGTGCGCTACCAACTGCGCTAAATCCCGATCCTTGCCTCGCAGCATTCCTGCTTAGCGGGTGCAAAGGTACTACGTTTTTTTTATTCATCCAAATTTTTTCGCTACTTTTTTTCTTTCTACGTGAAAAAACACTATCTTTTAGCGTTGCTCGAAATAGGCTGCATCGGGGGAACACAAAAAAAAGCATTTTTTTGGGTATTTCTCACGATTTAGATAACTTTCTCACGCTCAGAAATGAAAATAAATCCTCATTTCTTTCGCATAATCGAAATTTTGCACTATCTTTGCAGGTGAAAATGACACAATACAGACTGACGGCTCCGGCACGGCTCAATACAACTGTAAAGCTGCCTGCCTCGAAGAGCATTTCAAATAGGGCACTGATTATCTATGCGCTTTCCGGCTGCAAGGTTTTGCCCGACAATCTGAGTGACTGTGACGACACGGAGGTGATGATCCGTGCGCTGAGCGAGCATCCGCAGACCATCGACATTGGTGCTGCGGGTACTTCGATGCGTTTCATGACGGCCTTTCTGGCGGCTACGGCCAACGGCGAGCATGTGATCACAGGCACGGAGCGCATGAAGCATCGTCCCATCAAGATCCTGGTGGAGGCGCTGCGCTATCTGGGTGCCGACATCCAATACGTGGGCGAAGAGGGATTCCCGCCGCTGCGCATCATGGGACGCCATCTGCAGGGCGGCTATCTGGAGATTGAGGGCAACGTGAGCTCGCAGTATATCTCGGCGCTGCTGATGATTGGGCCCATGCTGGACCAGGGCTTGACACTGCACCTGAACGGCGAGATTATCTCGCGGCCCTATATCGACCTGACGCTGTGCACGATGCGTGAGTTCGGCGCTGAGGCCGACTGGATTTCGGTGGACACGATTGAGGTGAAGCCGAAGCCCTATGCTCCCACATCTTATTATATAGAGAACGACTGGAGTGCCGCCAGCTACTGGTATGAGATGGTGGCGCTGTCGAAGGACCGCGACGCCGAGGTGAAGCTGGAGGGCCTGATGGACGGCTCGAAGCAGGGCGACTCTTCCGTGCGCTATATCTTCAGTCTGCTGGGCGTGAAGACCACGTTTAAATCAAAACGCCCGGGTGTGCCCACGACGGTGACGCTGAAGAAGAGCGGTCACATGGTGCCGCGGCTGGAATATGACTTAGGCAACTCGCCCGACCTGGCGCAGACCTTTGTCGTGGCCTGCTGCGCTTTGGGCGTTCCTTTCCACTTCACTGGTTTGCAGACGCTGAAAATCAAGGAGACGGACCGCATCACCGCCCTGAAGACGGAGATGGCGAAGCTGGGCTACAACCTGGTCGACATCAATGACAGCGAGCTGTCGTGGGACGGGAGCACTTCTACCCCCACATCCCTCAACGCTCCTGTCACTATCGACACCTACGACGATCATCGTATGGCCCTGGCCTTTGCGCCGCTGTGTCAGCGTCAGGAGATTGTCATCAACAATCCGCAGGTGGTGAGCAAGTCCTATCCGCGCTTCTGGGAAGACCTTCAGCAGGCAGGAGTCGGGGTTGAAGGTTGATGGGTGATGGCTGATGGTTGAAGGTTAATTGTTATGCAGTTCATTCTGATATGTATCGGTTCGTTGGTGGTCCTTGGTGTGGTGGCTGCGTTGGCCTCGATGTTTACCAAGGGCGGCACGGATGCGCCTGTGAATGAGGCCCACGACTGCTCTTCATGCAGCAGCGTGGCAACGGGAGAATGCAAAATAGGCTGTCTGCTGGAAGAGAAAAAGCGTCGCGAAGGCAATAAAAAGCCCGTTTCTTAGTTTTATAGATGTGAGACATCGTATCGTCGTCATCGTTCTGCTGGCCGTGCTGTTGCTGACGGCCGGTTGTTCCGTGCATAAGAATACTGCGCGGACACGCTTCTGGCAGTCGTTTACGGCAAAATACAATACTTTCTACAATGGCAAGCAGGCCTTCCTCGACGGTCAGCTGGAGAAGGAGAAAGGCAACAAGGACGACTACACAGAGCTGTTGCCCCTCTTCACCGTAGGCAATAAAAACAGCCGCGAGATAGGCAAGGGTAACTATGAGCGCACGGTGGAGAAGATGGAGAAGACCATCAAGCAGCACAGCATCAAGGCCCGTCCGGAGTGGAAGAAGTCGCGCAAGAAGACGCAGAAGGACATTGAATGGCTGACGCGTCGCGAGTACAACCCGTTCCTTTGGAAAGCCTGGCTGCTGATGGGCGAGGCACAGTTCCAGAGCGGCGCCTTCGACGAGGCTGCCGCCACCTTCAGCTATGTGAGCCGCCTCTATCAGACACAGCCCGCCATCTACGGACAGGCCCGCGCCTGGCTGGCCCGCTGCTACACGGAACTCGACTGGCTCTACGATGCCGAAGATGTCATCCGCAACCAGAATCGCGACTCCATCCACTACAGCGCCCAAAAAGCCTGGAACCAGACGTTGGCAAACTATTATCTGAACACAGGCGAGCTGGAGCGTGCCCTACCCTATCTGCGCAAAATCATCAAGGCCGAGCACCGCAAGACGCAGAAAGCCCGCGAGTGGTTCCTCACAGGACAGATGCTATCGGCACTCGGCCGCGATCAGGAAGCGTACAAGGCATACGGTCATGTGGCGGCACAGAACCCGCCCTATGAGCTGGAGTTCAATGCCCGCATCGCCCAGACGGAGGTGATGGCAGCCAGCAACTACCGTAAGATGATACGCCGGCTGAAGCGTATGGCCGCCTCAGACAAGAACAAGGACTATCAGGATCAGGTGTACTATGCCATCGGTAACATCTACCTCTCGCGCAACGACACCCTGCAGGCCATCACCGCCTATGAGGAGGGCAACAAGAAAGCTACGCGCAGCGGTACGGAGAAAGGCGTGTTGCTGCTGAAGCTGGGCAATCTCTACTGGGATATGGAACGCTACAACGATGCCCAGCGATGCTACGGCGAGGCCATCGGACTGCTTGACAAGGA
Source organism: uncultured Prevotellaceae bacterium (assembly GCA_947167935.1). Lineage (GTDB taxonomy): Bacteria > Bacteroidota > Bacteroidia > Bacteroidales > Bacteroidaceae > Prevotella. Next base: position 8,245 of record CAMVJU010000007.1, read on the forward strand.
AAGAGCCGGATATGAAGAGCTGTCGCAGCGCTCGAAGGTGCTCGACGAGCTGGTGCCCTACACCGATGCCGTTCACTTGCAGGACTCGCTGCAGCAGTTGGCCCTGATGCCCGAGGCTGAACGCCTGGCCGTCATCGACCGCGTCATCAAAGAGCTGAAGAAAAAGGAGAAGGAAGAGGCCGACAAAGCCCGTGAGGCCGAGGTGGAGGCGGCCCAACAACGACAAGGAGCTGTAGGAAACCGCGACCAGCGAGGTGGTCGTCAGCAACAACAACAGCAGACAACATCTTCCAACACGAAGGATGGCCAATGGTATTTCTACAACCAAATGGCTGTGAATCAGGGCAAGCAGACTTTCCAGAAACAATGGGGCAAACGCGAGAACGCCGACAACTGGCGCCGCAGCAATGTGACGGTGGTGGCCACGCCGACTCCCGAATCCCCAGAAATGGCAGAGAACCCGGAAGCGGCAGAAGGTTCAGAATTACCTGAAGGCCCAGATGCCCCAACAGCCTCAGAAGATCCGGAAGCCTCAGAAGCCAAAGCCCTCGCCGACAGTCTGGCTGCCGATCCGCACAACCGCGAATACTATCTGGCGCAGATTCCCTTCACCGAGGAGCAGGTGGCCGAGAGCAACAATATCATCAAGGACGGACTCTTCCATGCTGGCGTCATCTTCAAGGACAAGCTTGAAAATATGCCGCTGGCCGCCAAACAGCTCGTGCGTCTCGTCAACCAGTATCCCGACTACGAACAGATGGATCAGGCGTGGTATCACCTCTTCCTGCTCTACTCCAGGATTGGCGATACGGCACAGGCCGACAGCTGCCTCGTGCATCTGAAGAACGAGTATCCTGAGAGCGACTACACCACGCTGCTATGCGACCCCTACTTCGAGGAGAACGCCCGCTTCGGCGTGCACATCGAGGACTCTATCTACGCTGCCACCTACGATGCCTTTAAGGCCAACCGCCACGAAGCAATCGCCGCCAACGCCAAACTGTCGGCAGAGCGTTTCCCGCTGGGCGAGAACCGTCCGAAGTTCCTCTTCATCCACGGTCTGAGCCTGCTCAATCAGGGCGATGCTGCGGGTTGTTTAGAGAACCTGAAAACCGTGGTGGAAAAGTATCCTCAGAGCGAAGTCACCGAGATGGCGGGTATGATCGTGAAGGGTGTGCAGGAAGGCCGACAGCTCTATGGCGGCAAGTTCGACCTCGATGACATCTGGAACCGTCGCGACTTCACCATCAACGCCGACTCCGTCGCTACCGACACCCTCTCTGCCGACCGCGACGTGCCCTTCGTATTCCTCCTCGTCTACCAGCCAGATTCGTTGAGCGTTAACGGTTTAGAGTTGAGTGGCGCTACCTCCGGTGTCCTTCAAACGTCAATTAACGTGGAGCACCAGCTGCTCTATGAGATGGCACGCTTTAACTTCTCCAACTTCCTTGTACGCAACTTCGACCTCGAGATAGAGCGCATGGAGGGCTATAACCGTCTGATGATTCGCGGCTTCCTCAACTTCGACGAAGCCCTGCAATATGCCCGCCAGCTCAGCGCCGCCGATGAACTCTCACCCATACTGCGGCAATGCCGCTCGCTCGTCATCAGCGAACACAATCTCACCCTCGTAGGCTCACGCTACAGTTTCCACGACTATGATGACTTCTACGAGCAGCACTTCCTGCCCCTGCAAATCAGCAACGAGGAGCTGCTGCAGATGCCAGGCTATGAGCTGCCCACAGAGGAGGAAGAAGAGGAAGGAAACAGCGGCGAGGAGAACGGCAACGTGCAGCCGCCAGTTAATGGCGACTTCGATTTCGACGAAGACTTCTTCTAGAAAAATCGGACGTATTAAGTGGTACGTCCTTTTCACAAACTCTTATCGCAGACGCAGCTGGTCACCCACCTGAATGGTGTAGTCGGGTGTGAGACGGTTCAGTTTATAAAGTGATTTCAGGCGGATGCCATAGCGCTGGGCAATGGTATACATCGATTCGCCGGCAGCTATGGTGTGCAGCTTTCCCTTCATGTCCTTGGGTGCTTTGCTCTGCTTTTTCTTCAGCCAGACGATTTCGCCCTCGGCAAGTACGTCTTTCTTGTCGCGCTCGTTGTAACGGGCCAGCTTGCGATAAGAGATGCCCACCTCATCGGCAATAGAACGGAATGTGTCGCCACGACGGGCGTAGAGGTAGTAGTTTTTGTTGTAGATGTAGATGGGATGCAGGGGCTGCCCGTTGACAGAGGCTTCGCGTGCATGATCCACCATGAATTTGTCGTAGGAGCTGGCCTTGTCATACTTGTCGAGACCGTAGCGTTCGATGATGTCGATCAGGCTCTGGGCATAGCGCGGGTTGGTGGCATAGCCAGCCGCCTTGAGGCCATTGGCCCATCCCTTGTAATCGGTGATGCGAAGGGAGAAAAGACTCCTGTAGCGCTGCCCATTGGCAAGGAAGCGCGAGTGGTCCTCGAAGGAGTCGTAGGCTGAGGAATAGGCGCGGAAACACTCGTTGCGCAAATCATCGTCGCGATAGATGGTACCACCGCTCCATCCGTGACACTTGATGCCGAAATGGTTGTTGCCCTGCGTGGCCAGCGTGCTTTGTCCTGCGGCAGATTCCAGCAAGCCCTGCGCCAAGGTGATGGAGGCAGGCACCTTCCACTTCTGCATCTGCTCGATAGCGATGTCCTTGTACTGCTCGATGTAGCGAGTGTAGGCGTTTTGCGCACCTGCGGTGCTAAATGATAAATGAAAAATGATAAATGATAAACTAAGCAGCCTACCAAGCATCGTCTTTACGCCCCTTTCGGCGCAGCTCTTTTCATTCCTCATTTATCATTTATAGCGAAGCCCGCTAAATTTTCTCATTTATCATTTTTCATTTATCATTTAGGGCGAAACCCGCTACAACCCCTCACATTCCTTCAGCCACAGGGCGCTGACGGCATCGCTGGGCATGCGCCAGTCGCCACGCGGCGAGAGGCTGACGCTACCCACCTTCGGGCCATCGGGCAGGCAGGACCGCTTGAACTGCTGACTGAAGAAACGACGGCAGAAGGTCTGCAGCCAACGCTTGATGACGCCTTCCTCGTATTTCCCCTTGAAGGCGTGCTGCGCCAACATGTATATCTTGGCAGGACGGAAACCGAGACGCACCATATAGTAGAGGAAGAAGTCGTGCAGCTCGTAGGGGCCGACCAGGTCTTCCGTCTTCTGCTGGATATTGCCGTCGGCATCGGCTGGTGTCAGCTCAGGCGAGATGGGCGTATCGACCACATCAATCAGCGTATCATGCTGCGCCATGAACGACGGCAGCTGCGCCACATAGCGGATGAGGTATTGCACCAGCGTCTTGGGTACACCGCCATTGACACCATACATCGACATGTGGTCGCCGTTGTAGGTGCACCAGCCGAGAGCCAGCTCCGACAGGTCGCCCGTGCCGATAACCATCGCTCCTACCTGGTTGGCCACATCCATCAGTATCTGCGTGCGCTCACGTGCCTGTGCATTCTCGTAGGTCACATCGTGATGCTGCATGTTGTGGCCGATGTCCTCGAAATGCCGCTTTACAGCTTTGGCAATGCTGATTTCGCGTTGTGTGATGCCCAGCGACTTCATCAGACTGACGGCGTTCTGATGGGTGCGGTCAGTGGTGCCGAAGCCCGGCATCGTGATGCCAATGATGCCTGTGCGTGAGAGGCCAAGACGGTCGAAGGCACGCACGTTGATGAGCAGGGCCAACGTGGAGTCGAGACCGCCGCTGATGCCGATGACGGCCTTATCGCAATGGGTGTGCTGCAGGCGTTTGCACAAGGCGAGGGTCTGGATGTTGAGAATCTCCTCGCAGGTGCGCGTCATCTTCTCGTCAGCGGGAATAAAGGGATGCGGATTGACATCGCGCAAAAGCTCAAACTCTTTTGGCGTAGTAGGCTTTGCATCAATCACTTGCGGTTCTAATGCAGGCGTCATGCGGAAAGTGGTGTTGTTCTGCCGTTCAGAGCGCAGGCGGTCGACATCAATCTGCTGGATGCGTAGCTGGGGATCGATGGCGAAACGCCCTGCCTGGGTCAGCAGACGTCCGTTCTCAAAGATGAGGGCATTGCCGCCGAAGACCACATCCTGCGTCGACTCGCCAAAGCCGCAACTGGCATAGACATAGCCGCAGATCATGCGGGCGCTCTGCTGTGCGAGCAGCGTGTGCAGGTATTCGTTCTTACCGATTAGCTCGTTGGAGGCTGATAGGTTGAAGATGATATCGGCACCAGCCAGGGCCAGCTGGTTGCTGGGCGGCAGCGGTGCCCATACATCCTCACATATCTCAATGCCGAAGCATACACCGTCGCAGGTGCGGAAGAGCTGCGGCTCATTTGTCACAGTGACAGGACTGCCTGCCAAATAGATTTCCTGCTTCTGCAGGTCGGTGCTGCTGGCAAACCAACGCTTCTCATAGAACTCGTTGTAGTTGGGCAGGAAGGTCTTAGCCACAAGTCCAAGAATGGTTCCGTGCTGCAGCACAACAGCACTGTTGAAAAGCTTGGAGCCGATGCGCACGGGCATACCGACGATGACGATGATGTCGAGCTTACGGGTGAAGTCGAGCAGCATGAGCAGACCCTCCTCAGCCTTGTCCAAGAGCAACTGCTGGCGGAAAAGGTCCTGGCAGCTGTAGCCCGTGAGCGACATCTCCGGGAAGACGATGACCTCGGCACCTTTGCCCTCAGCCTGGGCGATATGGCTCTCCATCTGCTGCACATTGTATTCGACATCGGCCACGCGAACACCCGGTATTGCAGCGGCCACCTTGATAAGTCCGTATTTCATATTTTTGCTTAGTTGATGTTCTATTTAATGGTAACCTGCGTGGCACCGTAGCCATATTCCTGGAAGGAGGCATCCTGCCAAGTATAGCTTTTGTAACGATACTGCAACTCGTTGAGGAGCGCCTTGCGCAGCACGCCCTCGCCCTTTCCATGAATGAAGATGATGCGGGTGCCGCATTTCTTCTCGTAGTTTTTCAGTGTGCGACGGAAGACGTCAAGCTGATGGTTGAGGATGTCGCTGGGGCTCATGCCCGTGGTGTTATCGAGCAAGGCGTCGGCGTGCAGGTCAACCACCAATCCGCCGGCGTGAGAAGCGCCCGACGCACTATTGTTCGCCTTAGGAGTAGTTTCTTCTGCTTTAGGGGTTGGTGCACCGACGAGTAGATTCTTGGGGTCGATGAAAAGAGGCTTCGCTACGCGGTCATGCTCCACGATGGTGGAGATAAGGGCAGGCTGCTCGAAGAAGTCGCTCTCCTGGAAGGTGTGCAGCTTGAAGAACTTCACGCCGTCGATGCGCAGCTGCACGTCGATGGCAGGCTTCAGCAGGAAGGGCTTCTCGAGTTTGTAGGCCACCATCTGAACGGCTACGCGCTCCATCGAGCCAAGGTCTTCGCGACCGAACTCCTCGATGAAGAGCTTGGTGTTGGGCTCCACCTCGTCGGTAAAGCACAGTGTCCACGCCGTTCCCTCGGCCTTGAGGTAGGTGAAACGCAGATAATAGTTGGAGTCGTTGACAAGGAAGGCCTCGAAACGTGTGCGCGACAGTTCCTTGACGTCGATGGGCACGAAGGCGAGATAGGCAGACAGCTGCTCGCCGCCCTTGCGTTCCTCGGGCATCGGCTTGAAGGTGATGGGACGGTCGGCAGGCTCCTGCTCGCGCTCCTGTGCCTTCTGCTGGGCCTTCTGCTGTTGTTTCACCTCGACAATGCGGCTGGTGTCGTAGTTCTCCTCGCCGATGACCACCACCTCGTGTGTCATCATCGGCACCTGGAATCCGTCCTCGTCCTCCACCAGCACGATGTTCTTTCCCTGAAAGCCAGCTACGCGACCGCCGCCTTTCTCGCTGAGGAATCTTACTTTATCTCCAATCTTCATTTTCCAATTATGAACTCTAAACGATGAACTATGAATTACTCATAGCAACCCTTGCCGTGAGCCGTAGAGAGCGAATCGAGGTGGAAGTCGTAGATGAGGTTCTTCTCGTCAAACAAGCGGAAATGCTGCTTGCCCTGAATGCTGTCTTTCGACGTCTCCCATATCATATTCTTGCAGTTAATCGTGTCCTCCAGCGCTGGCGTGCGCAGCAGGGTGTTGTCGAAACTATAGGTGAAGGCCGTGATACTGTCGCCCTCCAACGTCTGCCCCATCACCACGTCGTCGTCATATCCCGTGACAATGCTGTTGGTCATCGTCATCGCGTGCAGCGGATAAGTGTTGTCGCCGTAGAAATTGGCAAAACGAAGGGATGCTCCGCGACCTCCAGCGAAAGGATAGAACTGCGCCACCGTGCAATGATCCATAATGGCGGCGCCACCATAAAACGCCACGCAGTCGCCCTGGGCGTTGCTGAACTGACAACGCAGCAATCCCACCCAAGAGTTAAAGGCCAGAAGACCCGGACCGGCACAGTTGTGCACCACCGAGCGCTCCATATAGAGACGCTGGCGGTCGGAGGGGAACGCCGTAGAGTCGCAGACGATGCCACTCTCAGCATTGCGTATCTCGGTGGCAATCAACTCGTTCTCAAACGATGAGGAGAAGAAGCGCAGGCCTCGCCACTGGCCGCTGACGCGGTCGTAGGGCAGATAGTCGAACATATGGTCGAGCCTGTCGCCACGCATTACGACGCTGTCTGTAACGAGAGTGCCATAGATGTCGGCACCAGCCTTGTCGTGGAAATATAATGTAGTGTTGCGCACAGTCAAGGTGGCGGTGCTGTCCACACGCAAGCCCTGTCGGATGACGATGGGTTGGCTGCTCTCTATAATGGAATCACGGGTGACGATGATGCTATCGCAAAGCAGGGCGTCCCAGGCGTAGGCACGGAGCACGACACGCTGCTGGATGCCGTTCTCCAGGAGGAACTGCAGCTCATCTTCCACCAACTGCGGCGTGGGCTGCTGGTTGCGAGGGGCAGTAAACTCGACAAAGACACGGAGGCTATCGCCGCTGCGCACTTCCAAATCGGTGACCACAGCGCCAAGGTCGTTGTCAAGATAGGAGCCGTCAACATTCACGCGAAAGCCCGTCTGATTGCCCTGACGCAGGCGCACACTCTGCAGATGCAGGCCGCGGCTGCCGCGGTTGTACACCCAGAAGTCGTAGGTGCGTGAACCGACGGTGCTGAATACGGTGTCCATCTTCACCGAGTCGGTGGAAAAAGCCAACGTGACCGTAGGCGAGACGGTGAACTTGTCGTCGTCAGAGCAGGCGAAAACAGCTGCCACCGCCATCAGTATCAGCATAAATCGTTTTATCATCACAATCTATAAACGCGCGACATTCCTATTTTATTGTTTGTTGCTCAACGGTTCTTGTCTATCAGTCCATGCGGCTGCGATAGTCCTCATAGCCATACTGGCGTAGCACCTCGCGGGTACCGTCGGCATGCAGCATGACAATGGAGGGATGCGTGATGCCGTTGAACGTGTTGGTCTTCACGGTCGTGTAGTGTATCATATCCTCGAAGATGACCTCCTCGCCCACCTGCAGCTCGTGGTCGAAGCTCCAAGAAGACATGAAATCGCCACTGAGACAGCTATTGCCGCCTAAACGATAGACATGAGGACTGTGAGGTGATGGATGAGAGATGTGCTCAGTCCCACTTTCCGTTTCGTCCACATGTTCGGCATTACGGACGTCTGGGAAGTAAGGCATCTCCAGGCAGTCGGGCATGTGGCAGGTAAAACTCACGTCGAGGATAGCGGTTCGAATGCCCTTGTCCTCCACAATGTCGACCACATGACTGACCAGCGGCCCCGTCTGCCAGGCGAAGGCGCTGCCAGGCTCAAGGATGATGCGCAGCCAGGGATAACGCTCATGAAGCCCCTTCATCAGGGCGATGAGCAGCTCTACGTCGTAGTCCTTGCGCGTCATCAGGTGTCCGCCACCCAGATTCAGCCATTTCAGCTGCGGAAACCAGCGGCTGAATTTCTCTTCGATATGTAGGAGCGTGCGCTGCAACACGTCGGCTCCGCTCTCACAATGACAATGACAGTGGAAACCTTCAATGTAGGCAGGCAGCGTGGCCGGCAGTTTTTCTGCCGACACACCAAAACGCGTACCTGGAGCACAGGGATTATAGAGCAACGTCTCCACCTCGCAATACTCAGGATTGACGCGCAGACCCAGACTCAGTTCAGGATTGACGGAGAGGACGCGCTGATGATAGCGCTCATACTGCGTGAGCGAGTTAAACGTCAGGTGACTGCTACAGCGGGCTATTGTGTCGATCTCGCCGTCGGTATAGGCAGGCGAATACGTGTGGGCAGGAGCGCCGAACTCATCAAAGGCCAAGCGCGCCTCGCTCAACGAACTGGCTGTCGTGCTATGGATATACTCCCTGAATACAGGAAAGGTCTTCCACAGGGCAAAGGCCTTGAAAGCCAGTATAATCTCCACGTCGGCGCGCCTGGCCACATCGGCAATCAGGGCGAGGTTGCGGCACAGCCTCTGCTCCTCAATCATATAGTAAGGTGCTGCCATCTACTCGCTGTTTGTCTTTTAGTAAACTCTTGGGCCGAAGATGTCGGTGCCGATGCGCACCATCGTGGAGCCGTGAGTGACGGCAATGGGGAAGTCGGCACTCATGCCCCAGGAACGCTCGCAGAAGGCATCGTCGGCGGCAAAGAACTGCAGCTTCACCTCATCGAAGAGATCGGCGGCCTGCTGAAACTCGGCGGCTATCTGCTGCTCGTCATCCACGTTTGATGCCATCATCATCAGGCCGCAGATGTGCACGTGGCTCATCTGACGCCACTCGCCGTCGCTGAGCAGCTGGCGCAGGGCATCGGGGGTGAGGCCATACTTGGTGGCTTCCTCGGCAATGTGCAGCTCGAGGAGCACCTTCACTACCCTACCCGCCTTGGCGGCTTGCTTCTCTATCTCGCGCAAGAGCTTGAGCGAGTCGACGGCCTCGATCATCGTGATGTAGGGCACGATGTACTTCACCTTGTTGGTCTGCAGATGGCCTATGAAGTGCCACTCGATGTCCTGCGGCAACTGCTCGTGCTTTTGGCGCAGCTCCTGCTCGTGGCTCTCGCCGAACACACGCTGGCCCTCCTCGTAGGCAGCCATGATGTATTCGGCCGGATGGTACTTGCTGATGGCCACCAGGCGGACGCTCTCGGGCAGGCTGCCGAGAACGCGATGAAGGTTTTCTTTAACGGGGAACATCAATTCTCAAATTCGGGCTTGGGCTCTTCTTCCTTCTGCGAGTCGGCACTCACGCCTTTCTTGTATTCGAAAACGTCCATGAGGGTGGTCTCGGCTACGGCGGCAATGACATAGTCCATCATGCCGCCACCCATCACCTCGTCGATGTTTTTCACGGCCCCATTCAGCGTACCGGCCTGAACCAGGTAGTTGATGTTGGAGCGCTTTTCCTTCTCGGTCTTCTCGTCGATGGTGATAAACTGCACCTTGGCCTTGTACCAGCGGTCGGCTGTGGCCTCGTCGCTGAAGAAGATTTCCCGGTAGGTGGCACGCCTGATGTCGACGACCTCAAACATGCCGCTGATGTATGACGACACCTCTTCCATGATGCGCTTCTCGGCCTCGGTAAAGGAGAGGGCATCGACGACATAGGCCTCAGTCGTTTTCTTCTGCAGGCCGTCGTCCATCGTCTTATCGTATCTGATTTTGCATTCAAACCAGTTGTCTGTTCTGCTTCGCACTTTTTGTAAAGTTTAAAGGGGTTAAAATGTTTAGGGGTTCAAGAGGTTCAATAGTTCAGGGGATTACTCCTCCTGCGGCTGGGTCATCGTGCCACTACGCTTGACGTTTTGCTGCAGCTCAGTCTGTAGTTTGGAGATGATCTGCGAAGCCATATTGTTGGCGTCGTCAATGCCAAGGCCTGTCTGCTGGCTCAGCTCTCCGGCATAGTCGTAGAGCTCATCCATCACCTTCTCGCTATTTGCGATATAGTCATTCTCTGACGAGCCGTTCTGCCAAGCACCATAGATGGTGCCCAAACTCGTTCTGGCCTTCTGTTCAAAACGACGGCGGAAGATGGCATTGAGCTGCTCGTTGACCTTGATGGAATCGGAGAGCATCTTCACTTCCTCGTCGGTCATGGGCGCAATGGAATCCAAGAAAGGTGCATCTTCAATGTTATAATAGGTATTATAGGCATTGGTCTCGGCATAAGGATCATCTTCGCTTGACCCAGGCAAAGAGGGATTGTATTCGGCATCCCGATAATGGTCATTCACCTTAATGCCATTATCGTCGATAAACTCCACGGTGCTGGGTTCGCGAATAATGCCGAAGAACACGGCTACAATCAATGCCACGACAGCGCAGGCACCCAGCATGAGCCAGAGTGAACGGCGCTTGTTGCGCTTGGCGCTGATGGCGCTACGCATCGCATGCACGGTGGAATAGCGCTGGTCGGGGTCTTCGGAGGTAGCTTTCTTCACCACGCCCTTGTACTCATATCCCAACTCGCTAAACTCCAGCAAGTGCTCGATGAAACGGCCCAAAGCATAGACGTCGCTACGCTCGTCGGCCTTGCCTTCGTCAAGAACCTCGGGAGCCACGTCGTTCTCGAAGTCCTTGTAAAGCAGGCGCTGTTCCTTCATGTTGAGAAACGACGAGCCGTGACAGAGCAGCAACGGCATGTTTTCACCTTTACGGAGAAAGATCATCTGCGGCGAGTAGCACAATTGGTAGATGCCGCGCTCGTGAAGCTGCTCAGTAATATCCATCAAGGCATCGAGGGTATTACTGACAAAGCCTTTCTTAGCCACGATGGAAGGCTGTGAGCTAAGCAGCTGGGAGAGCGTCAGATAGCTGCCTGCTTGCAGCTCAATCTCGTAGATACCGCCACTATCCTCATGTAGCTCGTATTGAAGCTGACGGGCGTCATTGATGTCCTTTACCGCCTGCTGGTCCTTGTGTAACCCCTCGCCGAAGAAAAGGCTGTCGGTCAGATCAGGGCGCAGCTCGACCACATAGCGATATTTACGGTCTATCTGTTTGCGATAGAAAAAGCCGAAAGGCATGGGCTCGCGGCGAGCAGCCATACTTTCCTGGGAATTTACCAATTCTTCGTAGTTCATACTTTCTTGAATGGAGACGTCTGCCCTTTTCAAGAGCAGACGTCTGTCATAATTAATAATGTGTAGATTACTCAGCTACAAGGGTGAAGCGACGGAAGGCAGTAATCTTCAGTTCCTTGTCCTGCTTCTTCAGCCACTCAGCCACATTGGCCTTGTCACCGTCACCGAATTGGAACTCCTGGTCAACCAGGCAGCTCTCCTTCTTGAACTTCTGAACGCGGCCCTTTGCAATGCCCTCAATCATAGGCATCTTCAGCTGGGCCTCGCCCTCAACCTTAGCCTCGGCGATGATCTTGCGAGCCTCGTCAGCCTGCTCCTTTGTGATCCAACCCTTGGCGGTGTTGCTCTCAATGTGGTCCTCGCTGTCGACGTGTGCGGGGTTGATGCCAGCCTTGTTCAGCTTCATGTCGACATACTTCTGAACCTGCTCGAGTTTCGACTTCTCAACGGCGGTCTTGTACTCCTCGTCGAGGATCTTCGGGTCGATGCTGTCGGCGTCGAGTGCGATGGGCTTCATGGCAGCCACCTGCATGGCCAGCTTGTGGCCCACCTCGGCGTTCTCCTTGTTCAGCTGCACCATTGTGCAGAGCATGTGCTTGCCCATGTGGTCGTAGACCTCAACGTTTTCACCCTCGAGAGTGAGGTAGCCGTCGAGCTCCATCTTCTCACCGGTGATGCCAGAACGCTGGGTAACAGCCTCCTGAGCCTTCTGTCCGTTGACTTCCAGTTCCTTCACCTCGTCGAGGGTCTTGCACTTGGCAGCCAAAGCAGCGTCGAGGATGCTCTGGGTCAGGGCAATGAAGTCAGCACCATTGGCCACGAAGTCGGTCTCGCACTTCAGGGCAATCATGGCAGCAAAGCCATCCACCTTCTTCACAAGCACGCAACCATTGGAGGTCTCGCGGTCAGAACGCTTGGCAGCGATGGCCAGTCCGCGCTCGCGGAGCAGTTCCTTAGCACGGTCGAAGTCGCCCTCGGCCTCGGTGAGTGCCTTCTTCACGTCGGCCAGACCGGCACCGGTCATAGCGCGAAGCTTTTTGATATCGTCAATTGAAATAGCCATTGTTCTTTAAATTTTTCAATTTTAAATTTTTCAATATTACTCAGCGGCGGGAGCCTCTTCCTCAGCAGCAGGAGCCTCGGCAACGGGAGCCTCAGCGGCAGGAGCAGCCTCTTCCTTGCGGGCGCGGCGAGCACCGGCAGCACGACGGGGCTTCACTTCCTCAGTCTCAGCGGCATCCTGAGCCTCAGCAGCCTTCTCATCAGCCTTCTCAGCCTTGCGCTCCTCGATACCCTCGGCGATAGCAGCGCAGCAAGCGTTGAGGATCACCTCCACGCTGTCCTTAGCGTCGTCGTTGGCGGGGATAACGAAGTCCACATTCGAGGGATCGCTGTTGGTATCAACGATACCGAACACGGGGATACCCAGACGGTTGGCCTCGCGCACAGCGTTGTTCTCCTTCATCACGTCGACGACGAAGAGAGCGCTGGGCAGACGGGTGAGGTCGACGATAGAGCCGAGGTTCTTCTCCAGCTTGGCGCGCTGGCGAGTCACCTGCAGGAGCTCACGCTTCGACAGGTTGCCGAAGGTGCCGTCGCTCATCAGCTTGTCGATGTTGGCCATCTTCTTCACAGCCTTGCGGATGGTGGGGAAGTTGGTGAGCATGCCACCGGGCCAACGCTCGATGACGTAAGGCATATTGATGCTGGTTGCCTTCTCGGCAATCACTTCCTTGGTCTGTTTCTTAGTACCTACGAAGAGGATTTTCTTGCCCTGGCGGGCGATGTTCTTCAGGGCCTCGGCAGCGTCGTCAATCTTCACGACGGTCTTGTGGAGGTCGATGATGTGGATGCCGTTGCGCTCGCAGTAGATGTAGGGAGCCATAGCGGGGCACCACTTGCGCTTCAGGTGGCCGAAGTGGCAGCCGGCCTGCAGCAGCTGGTCAAAATTTGTTCTTGCCATTGTTTGCTTTCTTTTAAATAATGTGTTTACTTTCTTTTTAATTCTTTCGCTTTAGAATCAGCCGGAGGGTAGTTGAGTGTTGAGTGTTTAAAGTTGAGTGTTTAGTGACTTTTCTCTTCTCATCATCAAATCCATCCGGTTTAGATACTAAACGTGTTCAGTATAATCTTATGAGGTAGAGTGTAAAGTCTCTTAACACTAAACACTCAACCCTTAACCGATTAACGCTTACTGAACTGGAAGCGACGACGTGCCTTGGGCTGACCGGGCTTCTTGCGCTCTACCTCGCGGCTGTCGCGTGTGAGGAATCCCTGGGTCTTCAGGTTCTTCTTGTCCTCGGCATTAGCCTTCACCAGTGCGCGAGCGATAGCCATACGCAGGGCCTGGCTCTGACCGGTGAAACCACCACCGTCGAGGTTAGCCTTGATGTCGTACTTCTCGGCGCACTCCAGCAGGTTCAGCGGCTGCTTCACCACATACTGCAGGATGGCTGAGGGGAAATACTCGGTTAAGTCTTTCTTGTTGATCGTAATCTTGCCGGTACCTTCCGACATGTAAACGCGAGCCACTGAGCTCTTGCGACGACCTATTGCGTTAATTACTTCCATCTCTTAACTTTGATCTTTTAACTTTCAACTTACTTATACTGGTTGATATCGATAGCCTTGGGCTTCTGGGCCTCGTGCTTGTGCTCTGTGCCATCATAGATGTACAGGTTGTTCAGCAGGCTACGGCCGAGGGGGCCTTTGGGCAGCATGCCCTTCACGGCGTGCTTCAGGATGCGCTCTACGCCGAAGGGCTTCTTGCGAAGCTCAGCGGGAGTATTGAAACGCTGTCCGCCGGGATAGCCAGTATAACGGGTGTAAACCTTATCGGTTTCCTTGTTGCCGGTGAACTTCACCTTGGCTGCGTTGATGATGATGACATTGTCGCCACAGTCGACGTGCGGAGTGAAGCTGGGCTTATACTTACCGCGAATGAGTTTGGCGACCTTCGAAGCGAGGCGGCCTACTACCTGATCGGTAGCGTCAATAACGACCCACTCCTTCTTGGCTGTCTCTTTGTTGATTGAGACGGTCTTGTAACTTAAAGTGTTCATTTCTTCAAAAAATACTAAAAAACAGTTCTTTTACTTTATAAAGTTTAATGTGTGAACGCCGATTCACAAACCACGCTGTCCGGCCAAAGACAGTCGCTATTTACACGACGCCCGCGGGGATTCTAAGACTCTCCCCAATAATCGGACTGCAAAGGTACTGCTTTTCCATCAATTATTGTATAACTACACGTTTGCCAACCCAAAATTTTATATTTATTTAACAAACCAGATTCTTGACAACCGCCCAGTCATGTCTGTTTTCATTCCGAGAACTCACATAGACAAAAAAACAGGGGCTACTCTTCAGCCCCTGAATTTTCATTTCCTAATTCGTTGATGAACCGCCAGTCGGTGCGTTGGAAGTCCTCGGTAGACATCTGCCACTCAGGATCAGGCATGTACCACCATTTTGATTCAAAGTAGCGCTGCAGATTTCTGTCACTGAACACATAACCACGATTTGCATAGGGCAGGTTGCGGCAAATGCGCTTATGCAGTTTGCGCACCTCCTCGTCGTTGCGAGGTTCACGGCCATAGCAGGCCTTGAAGTCTACGTTCTCAGTGGGAAAAATGCTGCTGGCGCGGTCATAGAACGAGCCGATGTCAAAATTATCATTCTCCATAGCCACCAGATCGGCTGAGCGGATGCACATGTTCTCCTGCGGTCTAAAGTTAGCGACATGACATTCCACTGTGCCGTTGCGCAGGGTCACCTCGGTATAGTGCTGGTCATAGGCAGTACCCGTACGCACCTTTCCTCTACCCTCAGTTACCTTGAACGGCTTGCGCGAGAACACATCATCGTTGAGATAGAAATGCTTGGCGGTGTTGACGGCACGTATGCGCAGGGTGAAATCATCCACCTGATGATTGGCCCAACGTGTGCAAGGAGTGAGCCAGTAGGGAATCTCGAAACTGCGATAGACACCATTCGACATAATGAACGTATAGGTGTGATGCACCACCGACTTGCCCGGTTCAAAACGGGCATCGAAGTAATAGCCATAGGCTACGTTCGAAATGGTGTCACGACCGTTGGTGAGCGAGGTGCTCATCTCGTCAGAATCATCGGTAATATGCCACTTACGCATGTCCAATGGCGAGAAGTTGGAAGGTTGGTCGTCTGTAGAGCCGATAATGACCGCATTCTTATATCCCAGCTGATTGCCGTTCAACGTCACGGTAAAGTCCTTGATACTGGGATGGATGCCTCTGGGCGAGAAATCATCGCCAGTCATATAAGGCAGGTTGGCCTCAAAGCCCATCGTGACGGTGCGAGCATTTCCCTTGTTCAGCAGTTCATAGTACACATCAACATGGGCACAACCGTCATCGCCAATCTCGATAGTCAGCACCTCCTTCGTTATAGAGATATGGTTTTCCTGTACAGGCACCAAATTCGTGCCACTCACGTAGTAGACACCATCATTGGCTCTGCCTACACATGCCAGTGCTGCAAGAACCAGCGTCAGAAATACTTTATTCATAATAATGCCTTTTATTTAATGAATTATCCTATTTCAGCAGCTCCTCCAGCTCATCACGATGATGACCGGGCAGGACGATGTGGTGATTACCGATGGGATCGCTGAGGAAATAATGGGCCTGCATGCGGTCGGACAGCTGGATGACCTGCTGCGTGCGACACATGTTGGGCAGGGCGAGACTCATCACCAAGCGACCTTCGGCAATAAAGTGGCGCTTCAAATCGCCAGAGACCTTAAACACGGTGACAGGACCTTCCTTCATAAAGCCTCTGACGCCCGTGCCTACGCCCGACTCGAAGTGGGTGTCCAGCTCATAACGCTCCACCATATTGAGGGGAATGGTGCAATGAGCAAAGAGCAGCTCACCCGTCTCAGGGTTGATGGTGGCAGGATTGGCCAGGAAGCCGGATACGTCGAACAACGAGCGCACGATGGCCATTGAGAGCATAGCCGGCACATCGCCCTCGCAGCCTGCCACATAGCCGGCAGCGTTGAGGCGAGCCAAAGGCAGACAGCCCGTATCGTTCAGACGCTCGATGAGTTCGAAGCAGCGCAGCGTGAAGCCCTGCAGCTGGTAGGTCTCGATGATTTTCTGCAGACCGGCATAGATGCTCTTGTTGGTAGGCAGGTCGTCGAAGAGTTCTTCTATGGAGATGTCGATGAGGTCAATGCCCAGGCACTCTTTCACAATGGCGCGGTCGGCTTGGCTGGCGATGAGCCAATCGGAGGACTTGCCCACGATGCCATAACGGCTGCCGCTGAGTTTCTGCTTTGCCTCACCAGCCAACTCGAGCAGCTTCAGACGATAGTTCACATACTCCTCGTCGCCATGTACAATCTCGCCATAGATATTCTGCTGACGCAGGTAGGACAGGATTTCCATCGAGGCTGCCAGCGAGTTGCTCTTGCCAGAGGCGAGGAGATAGACAGGACGCGTGCTGCGCTGACGCAGTTCGGGCAGCATGTCCTTGAAAACTCCCTCAGTACCACCCGTACAGATATAGATGACATCAAGGGCATGGGTGCCATAGTCAGAGAAGTCGATGCCTTTCAGGTCGTATTCGACACGGAGGGTGCCAAGGAACTCCTTTGCAAGGTTTTCTACTCGTTTAGGATCGTGCAAATCAGATGCAAGCGTATAGATGGCAATCTTTTTCATGGTTGTTGGGAACGAGAAATAGTCTATGTTTGTCTATGTTGTCTATATTCTACGACAGGAAACCGAGCAATGCACCTGCTGCCACAGCCGAGCCGATGACGCCAGCTACGTTGGGGC
Source organism: uncultured Prevotellaceae bacterium (assembly GCA_947167935.1). Lineage (GTDB taxonomy): Bacteria > Bacteroidota > Bacteroidia > Bacteroidales > Bacteroidaceae > Prevotella. The sequence goes on from CAMVJU010000007.1 coordinate 25,175, forward strand.
CCATGGCATGCATGAGCAGGAAGTTGTGGCGGTCGTACTCGAGACCCATGTTGTGACTGATGCGGGCAGCCATAGGCACGGCGCTGACGCCGGCATTGCCGATAAGCGGATTAATCTTCTTGTCCTTCGGCAGGAAGAGGTTCATCAGCTTGACGAAGCACACACCCGATGCCGAGGCAATAGCGAAGGCAAAGGCGCCGATGGCGAAGATGAACACGGTGTTCAGCGTGAGGAACTCAGAGGCCTGCGTGGAGCAGCCCACGGTGAGACCCAGCAGCACCACGACGATGTCGTTGAGGGCGTTGCCTGCCGTCTTGGCCAGACGAGTGGTCTTGCCGCTCTCCTTCAGCAGGTTGCCAAAGAACAGCATACCCAGCAGGGGCAATGCCGAGGGCACGATGAAGGTGGTGATGAGCAGACCTATGATGGGAAAGAGGATACGCTCTGTCTGACTGACCTCGCGTCCAGGCTTCATCTTGATGACACGCTCCTTCTTCGTGGTGAGCAGGCGCATGATGGGCGGCTGGATCAGCGGCACGAGAGCCATGTAAGAGTAGGCACAGACAGCGATGGCTCCCATGAGGTTGGGACTCAGCTTCGAACTGAGGAAGATGGCCGTAGGACCGTCAGCACCACCGATGATGGCGATGCCTGCTGCCTGGTTGGGCTCGAAGCCAAAGGCCAGGGCTATCATGTAGGCGCCAAATATGCCAAACTGTGCTGCAGCACCGATGAGCATCAGCTTCGGATTAGCCAGCAGCGCTGAGAAATCCGTCATTGCACCAATGCCGAGGAAGATGAGCGGCGGATACCAGCCCTGCCGTACACCCTGATAGAAGATGTTGAGCACGGAGTTGTCCTCATACAGGCCTATCTCCAAGCCGGCATCGCCTCGGAAAGGAATGTTGCCGAGGATGATGCCCAGCCCGATGGGCACGAGGAGCAGCGGCTCGAAATCCTTCTTGATAGCAAGATAGATAAAGAGGGCTCCCACCACTATCATGATGATATTCCCTGCCGTAGCATTGGCAAAGCCAGTATAGGTAAGGAACTCGTTGAAGTTTTCAGCTATGAAGTCAAACATAATCTTCAATTTTCATGGTTCAATTAGCCGATAGTTATTAGCACGGCACCCTCCATAACGGTGTCGCCCTGCTTGACTAAGACGGATGTCACTTGTCCGGCATATTCCGACTCGATGTTGTTCTGCATCTTCATGGCCTCGAGCACCAAGACGGTGTCGCCCACGTTGACCTGCTGGCCAACCTGAACCTTCACGTCGATGACCGTGCCGGGCAGCGGAGCCTTCAGCGCATTGCCGGCTCCAGCGGGAGCAGCAGGCTGTGCGGCAGGCTGAGGAGCAGGCTTGGCGGCAGGTGCTGCGGCTGGAGCAGCAGCTGGAGCAGCAGCGGGAGCCACCACCGGCGACTGAACCCTTGCAGCAGCCAAGGCGGGATGCTTGGCGGCATTGATGGGTTTCTGCATCTCTATCTCGAAGGGAATGCCGTTGACATTGACCTTAGCTATCTTTCCTTCTACTTGGGCGATTTCTACCTCGTAGTCAACGCCATTAACTTTATATTGATATGCTTTCATTGTTTTGGAACTATTGGGACTTATGAGACTTATAGGACTAATAGGACTTATGGGATAATAAAATTAATGCAACTCGGGGGTTGTGGGAATAGTAGGAGCATTGTGGTCGGAAGGACGGAACGGATCGTGCCAGTGGGTCATCTGACTGTACTCGTCGTCCCAACCAGTATCCTTCGACTTGATGGTGATAACACCACTTTCCACATCGTGGATATCGTCCTCGTATTGCCGCAGGGCCAAGCCAATGACGGCCATGTAGACCTCCATGTCGATTCCCTTCTTCTCAAGACCATCTTGCATGATATTACCCGTCTTTCGAGCCATCTCAACGGTCTTCTCCACCGTCTTGGTGATGGGCTTGATGGGCTGTGTGTTGGCCACCTTCTTCGCCGTGTCAATATGGCGCATCACAATACCGAAGACAGTAAAGAACAGCCACAGCAGCGCCAGGCAGAGGAATACGATGCCCATAGCCATGATGGCCATCGCAAAGCCGTGAGGGTCGCGCTCCTTGAACTTGTCTACGCCTGTCTGCTTCTTCTCTACAGCAGCATTCTCGATGCCAGGCGTCACCTGCTGCGGTTCCTTCACCACCCAGGTCTTGCCGTCAAGACGGGCATAAGAGCAGTCAGCCTTCAGGGCAGGAACGCTGACAGAGTCGATGAGTTCTACGCCGTTGCCGTTGTAGAGTGCCACCCATACGGCACCTGAGTCAGGCACCTGCACACTGAGGTGCAGCTTGCCCTGGGCAGGGTTGCTGTTGCAGAAGAGCACCAGATGCTGGCGAGCTCCGAGACTGGTACGCTCCTCGCCGCTGGGAATCATACTCATCAGTTTGATGCGGTCAGGGGCGCTCAGGGTCTCGTCCAACACCTTTCTGTTGGTGGTGATGAACATGCCACGCACGTTGTAGGTGGTGTAAGACGTGTTCTCCAGCTCTATCCAAGCCTCACGCTGACCAAACTCATCCACAATGCTTGAAGCGTTATCGGTGAGCACCTCGCTGATGACGATGTTCTTGGCTCCCTGGCCCATCATCGTCTGCGAGGCTGTCAGCAGCAACGCTACAATCAGTAGTTTGATGTGATTCATTATTGTTACGTTATTATATAATAAGATGTATACTATTGACAGAAGAAGAGCACAACAAGCTGTGCCGTCAGGATGCGCAGGAACATCGACAACGGATAAACCGTCGAGTAGCCCACGGCAGGGGCCTCCTTCGAGCAGATGCTGTTGCTATAGGCCAAAGCAGGAGGATCGGTATAGGCACCAGAAACCATACCTGCAATGGTGAAGTAGTTAAATTTGAACTTCATGCGTGCGATGGGCCCCACAATCAGGATAGGTATGATCGTGATGAGAAAGCCTGCCAATACATAGAGCAGACCATCACCCTCCACCACCGTATTGTAGAATCCAGCGCCAGCCTTGATACCCACAGACGCAAGGAAGAGCACGAGGCCTATCTCACGCAGCATCATGTTAGCCGACGTAGTGGTATAGGTAACGAGTTTGATCTTATAGCCATAGCGTCCGATGAGGATAGCGATAATCAGCGGTCCGCCTGCGATACCCAGCTTCAGAGGCACAGGCATACCAGGAATGGCAATAGGCAGCGAGCCGAATACGATGCCGAGGATAATGCCCACGAAGATGGTGGCAATGTTGGGCGCGTCAAGACGCTTGATACTATTGCCCATCTTGTTGGCCACACGATCGACAGCGTCCTCAGGGCCTACCACCATGATACGGTCGCCCACCTGCAAAGGCAGCGACGGCGAGGCAAACAGCTCCATTCCGTGACGAGTGACACGAGTGACATTCACACCATAGACGCTGCTGAAATGCATCTGTCCGAAAGACTTGCCGTTGATGCTGGGATTGGTCACAAGGATGCGCTTCGACACCAACGGCTGATCCTGCTGCTCAAAGTCGATGTCGAGCTTCGGGCCGATGAAAGCCATAATGGCCTCCTGGTCGGCTTCAGCACAGACGATGAGCATCTGGTCGCCCAGATGGAACACGGTGTTGCGATTAGGAATAGACAGCTCGCCCTCATGCACAAGACGGGAAACCACGAAGTCACGATTCAGGAAGTCGTGCACCTGGAGCAGCGTCTTGCCCTCGAGGTATTTGTTCGTCACCTCAAGGTGCATCTTGTAGGGCTTCTGCGTAGCTTTCGCACCCTCCATCGCCGTCAGCTGTTCCTCTTCCTTCTCCAACTTTATCTTGCAGATGGTACGAATGAGGATGATGGCGCCGATGATGCCCAGCACGCCTAAGGGATAGGCGCAAGCATAGGCAGAAGCAATCTGCGGAGCGTTGTCGCCATAGACAGAGCCTAATGCCTCATTGGCAGCACCAAGACCAGGCGTATTGGTCACAGCTCCGTAGAGCGTACCCACCATCATGGGCAGCGAAGCGCTATCTTTGGTGTCGAAGAAAACGAAGAAGCAGCCGAACATCACCAGGATGTTCAACACAATCATCGTGGCAGCCAAACCGTTGAGCTTGACGCCAGCCGTTCCAAAACTCTCAAAGAAGCCTGGACCCACCTGCAAGCCTATCATAAAGACAAAGAGGATAAGCCCAAAGTCCTGTACGAAGGTTAGGATGTCGACAGGTGCCGTAAAGCCGATATGTCCGGCTACGATACCTGCGAAGAGCACGAAGGTGACGCCCAGCGACACGCCGCCTACCTTGATCTTGCCCAGGTAGACGCCAATAGCGATGACGACGGCATATAGCAGGGCTATGTGCGCCACCGACTCATTATTCGTGAAGAGTTGAACGAGCCACTCCATAGATTATTTGTTAAGAGCTGCGATACTCTGTTTCAATGCTGCGATCTTCTCCTCGGCGTCGCTCTGCTTCTTGCGCTCCATAGCCACGACGGCCTCAGGAGCATTCTGCACAAAGCGCTCGTTAGATAGCTTTTTCATTACACCAGCGAGGAAGCCTTCAAGATGCTGCAGCTGGGCCTCCATTTTCTCAATCTCAGCCTTGACATCGATGAGACTGCCCAGAGGAACGGCGAACTCGTCGGTATCCACCATGAAGGTGCTGGCCATCGAGTCCTTTGTGTCCACCACGCTGATAGTCTTAACATTGGCCATCTTCTGGATGATGTCATTGTATGTCTCGTAGCGGTTCTGGCCGACACATTGCAATTCCATCTGCTCTTTGGGAGCGATATTCTTCTGACTGCGGACGGTGCGAACGCCAGAAACAACCTGCTTCACCTGCTCGATGTCGGCGATAAGACGCTTTTCCTCAGCAGACAAAGCACTAAGCACCAATTCGTCGCGCATGATGCTCTCACCCGGCTTGCGGTCGTAGAGAGCCTGCCACAATTCCTCAGTAATGAAAGGCATGAAAGGATGCAGCATCTTCAGCAAGGTCTCGAAGAAACGCAGCGTGGCGTCGTAGGTCTCGCTATCGATGGGCTGCTGCTTGCCATCAACATAGGCTGGCTTCACCATCTCCAGATACCACTGAGAGAACTCGTCCCAGAAGAGCTTATAAACTGTCATCAGGGCGTCGTTGATACGATACTTCGAGAAGTGATCCTTCAGCTCCTCGTTAGCCTCTTTCAGCTTGGCCTCCATCCAGGCGACGGCAGCCTTGTTGGCAGGAGAACTGCCAACCGCACTATCAGCCACCTGCCAGCCCTTCACCAGGCGGAAGGCATTCCAAATCTTGTTATTGAAGTTGCGGCCCTGCTCACAAAGTGCCTCATCGAAGAGGATGTCGTTACCTGCAGGAGCAGAGAGCATCATACCCATGCGCACGCCGTCGGCACCGTATTTGTCGATGAGTTCCAGCGGATCAGGGCTATTGCCCAGGCTCTTCGACATCTTGCGTCCCAGCTTGTCGCGAACGATACCCGTGAAGTAGACGTTCTTGAAGGGGAACTTACCCATATACTCCTCACCAGCCATAATCATGCGGGCCACCCAGAAGAAGATGATATCAGGAGCAGTCACGAGATCGCTGGTGGGATAGTAATAGTTGATTTCCTCATTGCCAGGATTGCGGATGCCATCGAAGAGCGAAACAGGCCAGAGCCAGCTGGAGAACCATGTATCAAGAGCATCCTCGTCCTGACGCAAGTCACTCAGCTGCAAGTTGGCGTTGCCGCTTTCCTTGCGGGCCAGCTCAAGGGCTTCCTCAGCAGTCTCGGCCACAACGAATTTCTCCTCGTCGTAGTAATATGCAGGGATTCTGTGACCCCACCACAGCTGGCGGCTGATGCACCAGTCCTGAATGTTCTCCAACCAGTTCTTGTAGGTGTTGACGTACTTCTGAGGATAGAAATGCATCTCGCCCTCCATCACAGGCTTCAGGGCTATCTCTGCGAAATGGCCCATCTTGAGGAACCACTGCAGCGAGAGACGCGGCTCGATGGCCGTGTCAGGATTGCGCTCTGAGTAACCCACCTTGTTCGTGTAGTCCTCAATCTTCTCCATCAAACCGGCTGCCTGCAGATCCTTCACAATCTGCTTGCGGCAGTCCATACGATCCATACCCACATAAATGGGTGACTGCTCAGAGATAGTGCCGTCAGGATTGAAGATGTCAATGGTCTCAAGGTTGTGGGTCTTGCCCAGCATGTAGTCGTTGGTGTCGTGAGCAGGCGTCACCTTCAGACAGCCCGTACCAAACTCGATGTCTACGTAGCGGTCCTCGATGACAGGAATCACACGATTCACCAGAGGAACGATGACCTTACGGCCTTTCAGCCACTGGTTCTTCGGATCCTTGGGGTTAATACACATGGCGGTATCGCCCATGATGGTCTCAGGACGCGTGGTGGCCACCACAGCATAGTAACCCTTCTCATCCTTGTGAATGATATTGCCCTCTGTGCCGTCTGTTGCGATGGCATCGCGACAAACAGAACCGTCGGCATTGGCCACGTAATATTTCAGGTGGAACAGATGGCTCTTCTCCTCCTTGTAGACCACCTCCTCAGTAGAAAGGGCTGTGAGGGCTTTCGGATCCCAGTTCACCATGCGCAGGCCGCGATAGATGTAGCCCTTGCGATAGAGGTCGACGAAAACTTTAATCACGCTTTCACTACGCACTTCATCCATCGTGAAGGCAGTACGGTCCCAGTCGCACGAGGCACCCAGACGGCGCAGCTGCTTCAGAATGATGCCACCATGCTCGTGCGTCCAGTCCCAAGCGTGTTCCAAGAACTGGTCACGCGTCAGTTCACGCTTCTTGATGCCCTCGGCGGCAAGTTTCTTCACCACCTTGGCCTCAGTAGCGATAGAGGCATGATCGGTGCCAGGCACCCAGCAGGCGTTCTTGCCCTCCATACGGGCACGACGCACCAGGATGTCCTGAATCGTGTTGTTGAGCATATGCCCCATGTGAAGCACACCCGTCACGTTGGGTGGCGGAATAACAATTGTATAGGGTTCCCTACTGTCAGGCTTGCTTGCAAAAAGTTTGTTGTCAAGCCAATACTGATACCACTTACCCTCGACTTCGCGAGGGTCGTATTTGCTACCAATTTCCATAAATAAAAAAAGCTTTCTCTATTTGGGGTGCAAAGTTACGAAAAAAAGTGAAAAGCAAAAAGTGAAAAGTGAAGAATTTACTGCCACTTTTGATTTTTTTACTTTTCAAGTGTAATAAGGGCGCTCAGGCGTTGGATTTCATCCATTCAGCGCACATTTCTGCACAGCGTTCTCCGTCGACGCCAGCAGAGACAATGCCACCAGCATAGCCGGCACCCTCGCCGCAAGGGAAAAGGCCCTGCAGACGGACGTGCAGCAATGTGTCGTTGTCGCGAATAATGCGCACAGGCGACGAAGTGCGTGTCTCTATAGCAATCATCACAGCCTCGTTGGTCAGGAAACCATGTGCCTGACGGCCAAACACCTTGAATCCCTGCTGCAGTCTCGAAGAGATGGGCTTGGGCAGCCAGAAGTGCAAGGGCGAAGAGACGAGACCTGGTGCGTATGAAGAGCGAGGCAGATCATAGCTCAGCTTACCGTTTACGAAATCGGCCATACGCTGTGCTGGTGCCGTCTGTTTCATATTGGCCTGCTGCCAACACATCCGTTCCAGCTCTTCCTGATAGCGCAGCACACGCAGCACGTCGTCGCCCTCGACATCTTCAGGCCGCAACTCAACCACCATGCCTGAGTTGCTCCATTGCGTGCCACGACTGGCAGGACTCATGCCGTTCACAACGACCTGTTCAGGACCTGTGGCAGCAGGAATGACAAAGCCGCCAGGACACATGCAGAAAGAATAGACGCCACGCCCGTCAACCTGCGTCACAAAACTGTACTCGGCAGCAGGTAGCCACTGACCCCTACCCTCCTTCCTGTGATACTGTATCTGATCGATGAGCTTTGAGGGATGTTCCAATCGCACGCCTACTGCAATGCCCTTTGCTTCAAGTTCAATTTTCTCTTGATCAAAATATCTGTAAACGTCTCTGGCAGAGTGACCTGTAGCAAGTATTACAGAACCTTTAAACTCTTTATTTTCTGCAACACAACCAACCACTTTATTGCCATCAAGAAGCAAACGTGTCATCTTGGTCTGGAAATGCACCTCGCCGCCACATCTTATAATAGTGTTGCGCATGGCCTCGATGACCTGCGGCAGGCGATCGGTGCCGATATGGGGATGTGCGTCGGCAAGGATGGCCGTAGAGGCTCCATGCTGGCAGAACACATTGAGAATCTTCTCGATGTTGCCTCGTTTCTTCGAACGGGTGTATAGCTTGCCGTCGGAGTAGGCTCCTGCCCCACCCTCGCCAAAGCAATAGTTGCTCTCGCCGTCTACCTGCTGTGTACGGGCGATAGCTGCCAGATCCTTCTTGCGTTCATGTACGTCCTTACCACGCTCCAGAACGATGGGCCTCAATCCCAGCTCAATGAGACGGAGCGCAGCAAAGAGTCCACCAGGCCCGGCCCCCACAACGATGACCTGCGGCTTGTCGGAAACGTCAGGATAGTCGGTATGCACATATTCATCATCCGTAGGCTGCTCGTTGATGTAGAGGCGCACCTTCAGATTGACAAAGATGGTGCGCTGACGGGCATCGATAGAGCGTTTCAAAACGCGGATGCCCTTCAGCGCACTTATTGCAAGCCCTTTCTCGTCAGCCACATACTGGCGTAAAAGAGCCGTGTCAGCTGCCACTTCAGGCAGCACGCGAAGTTGTATTTCCTGTATCAATTCTATAGAAGAGGCTTAATAGCTGCGGGCTATGATGACACGAGCCTTCGAGGGCTTGCCGCTCACCATATCTACGCCAGGCGTCTGCTCCACGCCAAAGGGCACGCAGCGGATGGTAGCCTGCGTCTCTTCCTTGATCTGCGCCTCCGTCTCGGCCGTGCCGTCCCAGTGGCAGAGGAAGAAACCGCCATCCTTGATGCGCTCCTTGAATTCCTCGTAGTTGTCGCACTCGTAGATGTGCTCGTCACGATACTTCTTGGCCTTCTCGAAGATGTTCTGCTGGATATCGTCGAGCAGCTTCTCCACATGGTCGACAATACCTTCCAGCGGCAATGTCTCTTTCTCCAGCGTATCACGACGCATCAGCTCAATGGTGCCATTCTCGAGGTCGCGGGCACCAAGGACGAGACGCACAGGCACACCCTTCAGCTCATAGTCAGCGAACTTGAAGCCAGGACGCTTGTTGTCGGCGTCGTCGAACTTCACGCTGATGCCTTTCGCACGCAGACCCTCGATGATGGGCTGCACCTCCTTGTTGACGATTTCCATCTGCTCAGGCTTGGTGGCGATGGGAATGATCACCACCTGAATAGGAGCGAGACGCGGCGGCAATACGAGGCCATTGTCGTCAGAATGAGTCATGATGAGGGCACCGATGAGTCGGGTTGAGACACCCCATGAGGTAGCCCACACGTACTCCGGCTTATTCTCCTTATTAAGATATGTGACATCGAAGGCCTTGGCGAAGTTCTGGCCGAGGAAATGCGAGGTACCACTCTGCAGGGCCTTGCCGTCCTGCATCATCGCCTCGATGGTATAGGTATCAAGGGCTCCGGCAAAACGCTCCGTCTCACTCTTCACACCCTGCACCACAGGCACGGCCATCCACTCCTCGGCAAACTTGGCATACACCTTCAGCATCTTCTGTGCTTCGGCCTCAGCCTCCTCACGGGTGGCATGAGCCGTATGGCCTTCCTGCCAGAGGAACTCGCTGGTGCGAAGGAAAGGACGGGTACGCATCTCCCAACGCATCACATTGCACCACTGGTTGCACATCAGGGGCAGGTCGCGCCACGACTGAATCCAGTTCTTGTAGGTGTTCCAAATGATGGTCTCAGAGGTGGGACGGATGATCAGCTCCTCTTCGAGCTTGGCGGCAGGATCGACGACAACGCCGCCGTCAGCAGCCTTCAGACGGTAGTGGGTCACCACAGCGCACTCCTTGGCGAATCCCTCCACATGCTCGGCCTCGCGGCTGAGGAACGACTTCGGAATCAGCAGGGGGAAATAGGCATTCTGAGCGCCCGTCTCCTTGAACATCTTGTCCAGCTGCTGCTGCATCTTCTCCCATATAGCATAACCGTAGGGCTTGATCACCATACATCCACGCACTGCCGACTGCTCGGCAAGGTCGGCTTTCACCACAAGGTCGTTGAACCACTGCGAGTAGTTGTCGGCCCTCTTTGTCAAATCTTTCAGTTCTTTTGCCATAATTATTTGCAATTTTTACGAATTTGGGTGCAAAGATACAAATAAGCGAGAGAAAATGCAAATTTATTTGCAATTTTCCGAACGAGAGTGCCTTTGGCGCCAAAGAAACGCTTAATTTTTGTTAAACAAGGGGAAATAACTCCTCACTCTTTATTCCATACTCCTAACTTTTACTTATCTTTGCAGCGTGATACACCTATTTATTATTTAACCATAAAAAAACTACAATCATGAAAAAAATGAAAGCTATGGTCCTCACGCTCTGCGCATGCATCGTGATGATGGGTTGCAACAACCTGGGTAAGGGTACTGCCATCGGTGCTGTTGGCGGAGCTGTTCTGGGTGCTATCGTCGGTAAGGTAACTGGTAACACCGCTGTAGGTGCTGCTGTGGGTACTGCTGTCGGCGCAGGTGCTGGTGCTCTGATTGGCAAGCACATGGATAAGGTGAAGGCTCAGGCCGAGGCTGTGCAGAACGCTCAGGTTCAGACCGTGACCGACGCTAACGGCCTGCAGGCTGTGATGCTGACCTTCAACGAGACTGGTATCAAGTTCGCTTCTGGCAGCGCTGTGCTGAACGACGCTTCGAAGGTGAACCTCATGCAGCTCGCTAATCTGCTGAAGACCAATACGGACTGCGACGTCGCTATCCAGGGCTACACCGATAACGCTCCCTGGAGAGGATCCACCGCTGCCCAGAGCCAGCAGAAAAACCTCAACCTGTCGCAGCAGCGCGCTCAGTCGGTGACCAACTACCTCGTTGGTACGCTGGGTGTCAACGCCGCTCAGATCCGCAACACTGTAGGCTACGGCGAGGCTAACCCCGTTGCTGACAACTCTACCGCTGCCGGCAAGGCCCAGAACCGTCGCGTGGAGGTTTACCTCTATGCTTCACAGGCCATGATCAACGCCGCTGAGCAGGGAACGCTGCAGTAAGCCTCTTGTTCAGAGCAATAAGAAATGCCAGGATTCTTCGGAGTCCTGGCATTCTTTATTATATTATTCTTTTTACGGATTATACATATCCTTGCAATAGAAGGCCATGATGTCGTCGAGCATACGCTTGGCCTCGACGGCAGGACTGTCAGGATCGAGCTCGGATGCCTGGATATAGCAGTTGATGGCCTCGTGCCACAATCCCTGCTTACGGGCCTCATTGCCCTTCTGATACCATTCTTCGGCGGTCATTGCGCTGCCTTCAAAGTGTTGAGCATCAGCGAGCAGATGGTCATAGGACCGACACCGCCAGGCACAGGGGTGATGAATGAACACTTGGGAGCCACCTCGTCGAACTTCACGTCGCCCGTGAGGCGATAGCCGCTCTTGCGCGTTGCATCGGGCACACGCGTGGTGCCTACGTCGATGACCACAGCGCCCTCCTTCACCATGTCGGCAGTAACGAACTCAGGCTGGCCGATAGCAGCGATGATGATGTCAGCCTCACGACATTCCTCCTTCAGCGTAATTGAGCGCGAGTGGCACACGGTGACGGTGGCGTCGCCCCACTGCTTCTGCATCATCAGCTGCGCCATGGGCTTGCCCACGATATTCGAGCGTCCCAGAATGACGCATTTCTTTCCGCTGGTCTTGATGCCATAGCGCTGCAGGAGCGTCATAATGCCCAATGGCGTGGCAGAGATGAAACAGGGCAGGCCAATGGCCATGCGGCCTACGTTCTCAGGATGGAACCCGTCTACATCCTTACGCGGATCAATGGCCTCGATGATCTTCTGCTCGTCGATGTGCTTGGGCAAAGGCAGCTGCACGATGAATCCGTCCACGTCGCCATTGCGGTTCAGGCGGTCTACGCACGCCAGCAATTCCTCCTCGGTGACGTCGTCCTCATAGCGTATGAGGGTGCTCTTGAATCCGCAGGCCTCGCACGCGAGTACCTTATTCTTCACGTAAGTTTCCGAGCCGCCGTCGTGTCCCACGAGCACGGCTGCCAGATGGGGTTGCTTGCCTCCAGCCTCCACGATGTTCTTCACTTTCTCGGCAATCTCTGCCTTGATGGCGGTCGCCGTTGCTTTTCCGTCGATGAGTGTCATGTGTTGTTAATGTTTTTATTAGTGTCGAGTATCTTCAAGTCCCATTCCCATGGGTTTGCAAAGGTACGAAAAAAAGGGGGACGAAACAATACTTTCCCCCAATTATTTTCAATTTTTTCCAAATGTTAAAATGAACTCCGGATGCTCCGTAGGAAAATTTGGAGGCTCCACAGGAAAATTTGGAGGCTCCACAGGAACTTTCAGTAAAGGCGTCAACCCTATTAGGAAACTGTCAACCACATCAGGAAAACGACTGTCAACCACATCAGGAAAAAGACTGACATACCGGCGTACCGGCGTACCGGCGTACCATTAGGAAAAATGAAATGGAGAATCGTGGGGGGAAAAGTGCCTTTAGAATATTTTATTATTATATAATATTTAAATATTATATAATAATAAAATATTTATAACATGGTTTTTGGTGAGGCGGAAGGTAAAGTGAAAATGTAAATGGTGAGGCGGTACGCCGGTACGCCGGTACACCTCTCAAAATAATTTGAAAATAACCGAAAATAATCGGGGGGAAGTATTGTTTCGCATCTCTATTTTTTGTACCTTTGTAGCAGCAAAGTACGAACGTTACCCCTCCTGCTCTACCTCTCCAGTCTTAAGGTTTAAGTCGGGCCAGCCTTTCTTGGCCAGCTCGGGATCGAGATCGAGAAGATCATCGACATCGTGACTCTTCATGCCCATGTAGATGGCCACGTCGTGCAGGGCCTCCAGCTCTTTCTCGTCGAGATGCTCGTCGCTCTTGCTGATCAACACCAGCATGCTGAGAAGCTGATAGCGCAGGTTGGCATCGAGGGTCTTCGACATCTGCTGACCACAGTCGCCGATGAGCTGGATGAAAGCCATAGGCTTGGTCTCGTTCAGCTCAATGTGCTTGGCTAAGAGCTTGTGCAGCACGTCCATGCTCTCCTTCTCCACCTCGGGGCCGAAGTTGTTCCCCATGAACTTGCCAATGTACTCCGTCTCTGAGTCATCCACGCGGCCGTCGGCAATGACGATGTAGGACGCCATCACCAGCAGCGAGAAGATGAAGCTGTTGCGCTGCTCTTCGCTGAGGCGCTCACGGGCGGAAAAAGTCTTGCGGAACTCGTCGGTGATGCTTACGTTCTCTGCCGACTGCCCTGGTCGCCGTTCTTCAGTGCCAGTACTCTTCTCTTCGGCTCCGCCGCCGAAAAGGTTCTTCACCCACTTTCCAAATGCCATATCCGTTTAGTGTTAAGTGTTTTATTAGCGACTTTTGTTAACTGTCGAGTGTTTACTTCTTCATCTGCTTCATGGCAGCGGCCATCTGAGCCATCTTGCCCTTGTCCATGCCGCTCACCATCTTCATCATCTTGCGTGTCTGGTCGAACTGCTTCATCAGACGGTTGACATCTTCGAGCTTTGTACCGCTACCCTTTGCCAGGCGCAGCTTGCGGCTCTGGTTGATGATATCGGGATTGGCACGCTCCTTGGGAGTCATGGAGTTGATGATGGCCTCGATGCCCTTGAAGGCGTTGTCGTCGATGTCGAGATCCTTGAGTTGCTTGCCCACGCCAGGAATCATCGATGCCAGCTCCTTGATGTTGCCCATCTTCTTGATCTGCTGAATCTGCGACATGAAGTCGTTGAAGTCGAACTTGTTCTTGCGAATCTTCTTCTCCAGCTCCTTCGCCTGCTTCTCGTCGAACTGCATCTGGGCACGCTCAACGAGGGACACGACATCACCCATGCCGAGGATGCGGTCGGCCATACGCTCAGGATGGAACACGTCGATGGCGTCCATCTTCTCGCCCGTTCCCACGAACTTGATGGGCTTGGTGACAACGGTACGGATGGAGAGGGCTGCACCACCACGGGTGTCGCCGTCGAGCTTGGTGAGGACGACGCCGTCGAAGTCGAGGCGGTCGTTGAACTCCTTAGCCGTATTGACAGCATCCTGACCTGTCATCGAGTCGACCACAAAGAGGGTCTCATCAGGATGGATGGCCTCCTTCAGGTTGGAGATCTCGTCCATCATCTGCTCGTCGATGGCCAGACGGCCGGCAGTATCGACGATGACCACGTTGTAGTCCTCCTGCTTGGCCTTGCGGATGGCGTGCTGGGCAATCTCCACCACGTTCTTGTTGCCATCCTCCGTATAGACGTCTACGCCCACGGTCTCGGCCACCACCTTCAACTGCTCGATGGCGGCAGGACGATAGACGTCGCAGGCCACGAGGAGCGGCTTCTTGTGCTGACGATCCTTCAGCATCTTGGCAAGCTTGCCGGTGAAAGTAGTCTTACCTGAGCCCTGCAAGCCCGACATAAGGATGATGGCAGGACGGCTCTCGAGGTTCAGGCCCACGGCCTTGCCACCCATCAGCTCTGTCAGTTCGTCGTGAACAATCTTCACCATCAGTTGGCTGGGCTTGATGGCCGTCAGCACATTCATGCCCAGGGCCTTCTGCTTCACGGTATCGGTGAAGTTCTTGGCCACCTTATAGTTGACGTCGGCGTCGAGGAGTGCACGGCGCACATCCTTCAGCGTTTCAGCAACGTTGATTTCAGTTATCTTTCCTTCGCCCTTCAGTATCTTGAACGAGCGTTCCAGTCTCTCTGATAAATTCTCAAACATCTATAGAATTTACAATTTGACAATATACATTTTACAATTCGACGTGCAAAAGTACAAATAATTACTGATTTGCACAAAAATGAAAGCAGAAAATCTTCTGATTACTGCAATTTATTGTTTCAGCCAGCGGTCGAGCCAGTTGAAGAAGGTACGCTGCCAGAGGATGCCATTCTGGGGCTTCAACACCCAGTGGTTCTCATCGGGGAAGACGAGGAACTCGGCAGGAATACCCTTCATGCGAGCCGCATTAAAGGCCGACATGCCCTGCGTATAGTTGATGCGGTAGTCCTTCTCGCCGTGGATGCAGAGGATGGGCGTGTCCCAGTTTTCCACCATCTTATGCGGCGAGTCGTGGTAGGTCTTCTTGGCGTTGGGCATCTGCGGACGGTGCCAGTAGGCCTCGTCATACTCCCAGTTCGAGAACCAGTTCTCCTCAGTCTCCGTGTACATGGCGGCGAGGTTGAAGGCGCCATCGTGGGCGATGAATGCCTTGAAGCGCTTCTCGTGGATGCCTGCGAGATAGTAGACGGAGAATCCGCCGAAGGAGGCGCCAACAGCACCCAGGCGGTCTTTATCGACGAAGGACAGCGAGTCGGCAGCGAAGTCGATGGCTGCGAGATAATCGCTCATGCACTGTCCTGTCCAGTCGCCGCTGATCTGCTCCTTCCACTCCTGTCCAAAGCCAGGCAGACCGTGACGGTTGGGAGCTACGACGACATAGCCGTTGGCAGCCATAATCTGGAAGTTCCAGCGGTAGCTCCAGAACTGACTGACGGGGCTTTGCGGACCACCCTCGCAGAAGAGTAAGGTGGGATATTTCTTGCCTTCCTCGTAGTTAGCAGGCAGCATCACCCACACCAATTCCTTCTTGCCGTCGGTGGTGGGCACCCAATACTGCTGCATCTTGCCCAAAGTCAACTGGTCGAGGATATGCTTGTTCTCAAAAGTAAGCTGCTGGATAGCAGTAGCCTGCTTCTTCACGGGAGGCGTCACCCGATAGATGTCCGTCGGCGTGCTGAGACTCTGACGCGTAGCCAGAATCTGCTGTCCGTTGTTGGCCATCTGAATGCTCGTCCAGTCGTCCCACGTCTCAGTCAACTGTCTCACTTCTCCCTTCTGGCTGGCGCTGTACATATTGCAGCAGCCGTGCCAAACGCTGAGGAAATAGAACTGCGGATCGGCGGCTTTTACTTTCTTGGCTGTGGGTGCCCAGCAGAAAGCCTCGACATCGCTCTGCCAGTTGATATAGCGCTTGGTGCCAGTAGCCAAGTGATAGATGCAGAGGCGGTTGAGGTCGGCCTCATAGCCATCGCGCTCCATCGAGAGCCAGGCCACATACTGTCCGTCAGGCGAGAACTGCGGGTTCTGGTCATAGCCCACATTGTTTTTCAGATTCTCAGGTGCATTGACGGCCTGCACACGAAGGGTGATGGTGGGGTCTACCTCAGGAGCCACATAGTCGGCAGGCTTGCAGAGGTTCGTGGTCTGCTTTGTCTCAACGTCGTAGAGGAAGATGTCAGAATCGGTCGAGATGCTGTACTCCAAGCCCGTCTTCTTGCGGCAAGTGTAGGCAATGCTCTTAGAGTCAGGGCTCCAGTCGAGCTGCTCAATGCCGCCAAAAGGCTCCATCGGGCATTCGTAGGGCTCGCCCTCGAGGATGTCAGTCATGTTTGTGGCAATGCCATCGCCACTTACAGAACAGACGAAGGGATGCTGGATGCTCTCCACATAGTGATCCCAATGACGATACATCAGGTCGGTCACCAAGCGGCCAGTAGCCTTGGGCAGGTCGTCAGGATTCTTCTTGATGACTTCGTGGAAAGGGATGCTCTTCAGCAGGATCACCTTTTTGGCGTCAGGCGAGAACTTAAAGCCCTCCACCTCGCCGTTGGTCTTCGACAACTGCTGGCGACCAGTGCCGTCGGCGTTCATCGCCCACACCTCGCCGCCAGTAATGAAAGCGATGCGTCCGTCGGGCAGCCAAGCCGGATCGGTCTCACTCTTTGAGCTGGTGGTCAGCTTCGTCTGGTTACTGCCGTCGGCGTTCATGATGTAGAGCACCTGATGGCTCTTGTTGTGCTTCACACTATAGTAGCCCACCTGATAGACAATCTTACTGCCGTCAGCCGAGGCGGCACAACTGCCGATGCGTCCCATAGCCCACAAGGCCTCGGGCGTCATCAGATTGCTCTCCAGTTTGATATTCTGTCTACCGATGTTCACGTCGTCTTGTGCTTTTGTCACGGTGGCCGTACCCGTCAGGAGCAGGGCCACAAGGAATAATGCGGTCTTTTTCATCTTTTCTTACCATAAGGGCAGGCGCTGTTCCTGCGGAATAAACATCTTGTCACCAGGCTTCACACCAAAGGCCTCATACCAAGCATCGATGTGCGGCAGGGCACCATTGACACGCCAACGGCCAAGGGAGTGAGGGTCGCTCTTCGTGCGATTGCGAATCTCCTCGTCAGTAATGTTGCCAGCCCACACACCAGCATAAGCCAGGAAGAAACGCTGGTCGGGCGTCAGACCGTCAATAACAGGAAGGGGATTGTTCTTCGTAGCATTCTTGAAAGCAGCATAGGCCACCTGCAGACCTCCGTGGTCGGCCAGGTTCTCACCCAGCGTGAGGCGTCCGTTGGCTTTCAGATCGGGCAGCACGTCGATAGCAGAGAAGAAGTCGGCATACTTGTCGGTGCGATCCTTGAACATATCGGCATCGCTGGCAGCCCACCAGTCGTGCATATTGCCGTCCTTGTCGAACTGACGGCCCTGATCGTCGAAACCATGCGTCATCTCGTGGCCAATCACCACACCGATGGCTCCGTAGTTGAAGGCATCGTCGGCCTCCATGTCAAAGAACGGACGCTGCAGGATGCCGGCAGGGAAGCAGATCTCATTGGTTGTGGGATTATAATAGGCATTGACGGTCTGCGGATTCATATACCAGTCGTCGCGGTCGACAGGCTTGCCAGCGGTGTGGTCAATCTGCCAGGCGTTCCAGAACTTGCGGCAGGCCTTGATATTGTCGTAGTAGGACTTTGCAGGATCAATGGTAAGATTCGAGAGGTCAATCCACTTGTCAGGATAGCCCACCTTCACATAGAACGTGTTCAGCTTCAACAGGGCGTTGATTTTCGTCGAGTCGCTCATCCAGTCCTGTGCGGCGATACGCTCGCCAAGGGCTATCTGCAAGTTCTTTATCAGCTCCGTCATGCGTTTCTTAGAAGCCTCAGGGAAATACTTGTCAGTATATATCTTACCAAGTGCCTGCCCCATCTGGCTCTCCACCTGCAGCGTAGCTCGACGCCAGAGGGGATGATCCTCCTTACGGCCCGACATCACCTTGCCGAAGAACTCAAAGTTGGCCTGCTGCACATCAGCACTCAGATAGCCGGCGGCAGACATAATCTGTCCCCACTCCATATAGTCGCGATATTCAGCGGCAGTCATCGTGGCAATGAGCTTGTCAGCACCAGCCATAAACTCAGGCTGGCCGACTATCAACTCCTGCATATACTTCGAGTCAACGCCCTGCGCATTCATCTGCTGCTCCAGCTTCAGGTTGGGATAGTTCGAGGCAAACTCTGCAAGCGTGGTCTTGTTGTAGTTGCGCTGTGGGTCACGCAGCTCTGTGCGCGAACGGCTCACCTTGGCCAACTCAGTCTCCAAGCGCATGATGTTCTTCATCTTCTTCGTGGCTGCGCTCTTACTGAAGCCAAACATTTGGAACATCCTGACAATGTGCTTCTTATACTCCTCACGAATCTTCGTTGTCTCAGGGTCAGTATCCAAATAATAGTCCTTCATGCCCAGCGTCAGACCACCCTGACTCACCTGCAGGATATTCTGCGTAGCATTCTTCTCGTCAGCACCAATGCCTGCACGATAGAACTCGCTGTCGCCCTCAGGAGCCAGCTGCAGCTGAATGTCGAAGAGCTGCTGCTTGGTCTTGGCGTTTTCCATCTGCTTAATGATGTCTATAGCAGGCTTCACGCCGTCAGCATCGCGCTTCACGCTGTCCATTGCCAGCTTATAGAGATCGCTGAGTTTCTGCTCCACCGTACCCTTGGCGTAGCTGTTGTGCAACAGCTCATCGAGGATGCCATTGATGCGCTTGTTGTTCTCTTCGCCTAAGACATCGAAGGAGCCATAACGCGAATAGGCGGCAGGCAGCGGATTCTTCTGCATCCATCCGCCACAAGCATACTGATAGAAATCGTCAGCCGCACGTGCCGACTTATCAAGGTTGTCTAATTCAATACCAGAGCCCAACTGCTGGGCTGTAGCAACCAGCGACATAGTGGATAAAACCATCGTCGTGATCATCGTCTTCATTCTCATATTATTCGTTTATTTTTTGTGATTGTCATTTTAACCTAAACCTCACGCCAACAAGCGCCAAGCCCTGCTCACCCACGCCCAACTCAGCAAAGAAACGGGTCTTCTCGCCTGTGCTCTCAATGCCGAGTGGCGAAGCCTGGAAGTTGACATAGAAAGAATGGCTGCTGTGTGCCCTGTAACTCGCATCATCATACTTGAAATTCTCCATACCAAACGAGGCTCCTAGAGCAATCTTGGAGTAGAGGTTGAAATGCTTCTTGTGCATCCATTCATATTTCAAGGAGGGCATCAGCGTGAGATAGTAGTTGGTACTCTCGCCGTTCTTGCCACCACGCTCGCCAATGAGGTAGACATCCTCCTTTTTCATGCCGACTCCGAAGATGGCACCCAAGGAGAGGTTTGGCTTTACGCGATGGAAATACTCTACGGAAAGGGGACCGATGAAGGTCTTGTTTTTGAAATCGACGTCCTTAAAGGCATCGCCGCGATCCGTATACGGCCCCAGCCAACTGAAATCGGACATAAAGCCGTAGGAGAATCCAATCTCACTTTTCCAATCAGATTCAGGCTGCTCTGCCATCGCGTTTCCAAAGCTACATAATGCCAAGGCAGCAGCCAATATCCATTTGTTTGTTCTCTTATTCATGTTGATTTAATTGTTTAGTTCTTCCAGTTCTTCAGAGAGTTTTTCCCAGCGTTCCACCTCGTCGTCGAGGGCACGCTTGGTGTCGGTATACTCAGTGACAAGCGTCATATCGGAGGCGTTCTTAGAGTCACAAAGCAACGCATCGAGCTCTTTGAGCCGTTGCTCCATCTTCGCAATCTTCTTCTCGCTCTCCTCCACAGCCCGTTCAGCCTTGCGCAGCTGCTTCTGTTGTTCCTTGCGAAGAGCATAATCGTTTTTCTGTGGTGAGGGCTGAGAGGTGAGAGGTGAGAGATTACTATTATCATCAGGCTTTCGAACGGGAAACTCCATTCTCTCACCTCTTACCTCTAATTTCTCGCCTCTATCACGTAAATAGTCATAGATTCCTCCCAGATGCTCCTTCACTTTTCCGCCTCCAAACTCATAGACCTTGGAAACGAGACCGTCAAGGAACTCACGATCATGGCTGACGATAATGGCTGTGCCGTCGAAAGCCTTGATGGCCTCCTTCAGCACATCCTTCGAGGGCATGTCGAGATGGTTGGTGGGCTCGTCGAGAATCAGCAAGTTAACAGGCTCCAACAACAGACGAATCATAGCCAAGCGGCTACGCTCACCACCGCTGAGCACCTTTACTTTCTTTTCATTATTCTCGCCACCAAACATGAAGGCGCCAAGAATATCGTTGATACGCAGACGGATGTCGCCCTTCGCCACATTGTCGATGGTCTGGAATACGGTAAGGTTCTCGTCCAGCAACTGTGTCTGGTTCTGCGCGAAATAGCCAATCTGCACGTTGTGGCCAATCTTCAGGTTGCCATCGAAGGGGATCTCGCCCATGATGCACTTCACCAGCGTAGACTTGCCCTCGCCGTTCTTACCGACAAAGGCGACCTTCTCGCCGCGCTTGATGGTGAGATTCACGTGGTCAAAAACCACGTGCGCATATTCCTTCCTCACCTCGTCGCAGATGATGGGATAATCGCCGCTGCGCAGGCAAGGAGGGAACTTCAGATGGAGGGCAGAGTTATCCACCTCATCCACCTCGATGGGCACCATCTTCTCCAACTGGCGAATCTTCTGCTGCACCTGTACAGCTTTCGTGGGCTTATAGCGGAAACGCTCGATGAACTCACGCATGTCAGCCATTTCCTTCTGCTGGTTCTCGAAGGCGCGTAGCTGTTGTTCACGACGTTCCTTGCGCAGCACGACGTACTCATTATACTTTACGCGATAGTCGACAATGCGGCCACAGCTGATTTCAATCGTGCGGTTGCACACATTATTTATAAAGGCGCGGTCGTGGGATACAAGGACTACTGCCCCACTCCACTGTGCCAGCAATTGCTCCAGCCACTGGATGGACTCGATGTCAAGATGGTTCGTAGGCTCGTCGAGCAGCAGCACATCAGGATGACGAAGCAGAATCTTAGCTAATTCGATACGCATACGCCAGCCGCCAGAGAACTCACTGGTAGGCCTTTCGAAGTCTTTGCGCTCAAAACCCAAGCCAACAAGCGTGCGCTCGATGGCAGCCTCCTGCCCTTCTGCGCCCAGCATCAGATAGCGCTCGTGCTCAGCAGTATATCGTTCCACAAGGCGCATATAGTCGTCGCTGTCGTAGTCGGTGCGCTCATTCATTTGTCGCTCCATGCGGTCGATGCGTTCCTTCACCTTCTGGATATCGGCGAAAGCCTTCTGTGCCTCTTCGCGCACGGTAGTGTCGTCCTGCAGAATCATCACCTGCGGCAGATAGCCAATAGTGATGTCGGCCTGCACGCTGACGGTGCCTGCCGACGGATGCTCCATCCCACAAAGAATTTTCAGAAGCGTGGACTTTCCTGCACCGTTTTTACCCACGAGGGCGATGCGGTCACGTTCATTGATGACGAAGGTAGCATCGCGAAACAACGGTTTCACGCTGAACTCCACCGTCAGCCCTTCAACAGAAATCATCAGTTTAGCTTACTTCTTGTCTAACTTCTCGTAGACAGAGTTGTTACTCTTGTACTCAGGCACAATCTCCTTCATCTTCCTCACCGTTTCCATATCATCGTAATGGCGGGAGATCTCGATGAGCTCGTTGATGTCCTTGCACACTAAGTCATAATCATACTGGCGCACTTCGGCAATACGAATCTTTTCGTGGAATGACGGCTTCGTGCCTTCCAGTTCATTCAGCACCTCCTCGTAGAGTTTCTCACCAGGACGCAGACCGGTAAACTTAATCTCAACATTGGTGGCGCCTGAGAGCATGATCATACGGCGAGCCAAATCGGCAATCTTCACAGGCTGTCCCATGTCGAAGACGAAAATCTCGCCACCGTTACCCTTCGTACCAGCCTCGAGCACCAACTTACAGGCCTCAGGGATGAGCATGAAGAAGCGCACAATGCGCTCGTCAGTAACCGTGACAGGACCACCATTCTTGATTTGCTCCCTAAACAGGGGAATGACGGAGCCATTGGAACCCAGCACATTGCCGAAGCGCGTAGTGACGAACTGAGTGGAGGGCTGATCAGATTGAGATGCAAGGAAAGATGGTGTTTTGTTTTCCTTCAAGGATTTGTCGAGCGCCTGCACATAAATCTCGCAAATACGCTTTGAACATCCCATCACGTTGGTGGGATTGACAGCCTTGTCGGTAGACACCATCACGAATTTCTTCACGCCATATTTTACTGATAGGTCGGCAATTACCTTCGTACCAAAGATATTGTTCTGCACAGCCTCAGAGGGGTTGTTCTCCATCATAGGCACGTGCTTGTAGGCGGCAGCGTGGAACACATAATCAGGACGGAAACGGCTGAAGATTTCCTCCATGCGCTGCTCCTTGCAGATGCTAGTGACGACGGTCTCAGCATCCACATCAGGGAAGTCATGCTGCATCATCAGGCGGATGTCGTGCTCAGGCGTCTCGGCCTGGTCGATAAGCATCATCTTCTCAGGCTTGAACTGGGCAATTTGGCGCACCATCTCGCTACCAATGCTGCCTGCCGAGCCTGTGATGAGCACACGCTTGCCATGCAGCTGGTCGCACACCGAATCAAGGTCGACTTTGATTTCCGAGCGAGGCAGCAGGTCTTCTACTGACACCTCACGCAACTGCATGTCATCAAAGTCCATGTCGCTCAACTCGCCGTCCTTGACGCTGGCTTCCTTTACTGGGCGGGCCATAAAGATCTTCACGCCGGCATTGATAAGCATATCCTGAATCTCCTGATTATTACGGAAATCAGTCAGACGCAATGGCGACACTAGCACGGCTTGGATTTTCTGCTGCTCAATAACATTTGCCAAATCATCCTCTTCAGCATTATATACCTTCTCGCCCATCAGCAGCATGTGCCTGGCACGCTTGTCATGCGAGATAAAGCCGCAAAGACGGAAGCGCAGCGGACGCTGGCTACGGATTAATTTTGCCAAACCAATGCCACCGCTCAGCGCACCATATATCAGCACGCGCATAGCCTGCGAGCTCTGCTGCGACAGGTCGTGCAACGTTTTTATAATAACTCTGACAGCCCACATCAGCAGAGTGGCCACTACGAAAGTGATGACGGTCTCTGTCTGCGTCAATGCCGACAAGGCATCAAAATGGATATGCTCAAACAACGTTATCAGCAAAAGGACGACCACCACATTAAAGGCATTGGCATAGGCCACACGCATCAAGTCAACAAACGAGCTGTAGCGCACCACGCCCGAATACGTGGAAAAGATCTTAGCGCCGGCCCAGCTGATAAAAGCATAGAAAAGCGCAGTATAAAGGAGTGAGAAGCGGAGTTCGAAAACGACCTGTGTCTTGCGGAACACCCAAAAAGTGAAAATTGTTGACAAGAACACAATGACCGTATCTGCCATCAACACACACCAATATGGTAGTGACTCCTTAGAGAAGTACCAATTTAACAACCTATTAAATGGATTCATGTGCCCGTACAATATTAGATGAGGGTGCAAAAGTACATATTTTCTGCAAATAAACCAAAGAAAAACACGATTTTCTTTTGTTGTCTGCCTTCTTCTTAGTAATTTTGCAAAAACTTTTCTGCATGAGAGAAAACAAACTTGACATCTATCTGGACGAGATAGGCCGCACTCCGTTGCTTACTGAGGAGCAGGAACGGCAATTGGCGGAGCGCATCCGCAAGGGAGATGAGCGCGCCCTCAACAAGCTGGTGGAGGCCAACCTTCGCCTCGTTGTAGCGACAGCAAGGCCCTATCAGGGCAAGGGAATGAGCATCGATGACCTGATTAGCGAGGGCAACATCGGCCTGATGAAAGCCGCCGCGAAATTCAATCCTGAAGGACGTGCAATACGTTTTGCAGGCTACGCCATACCCTTCATCCGCCGCCAAATAGAAAAGAGCCTCGCCCCAGCCCCCTCCTCTTCCCTCGACGCTCCGCTCGGCATCAAGCCAAATATGAGCTTACTGTCGGTGCTTGCCGACAACAGCCTACTGCCAACTGACAGCCGACTCTACAGCGGCGCACAGCTTGAGGCGATAGAGCATGCCCTCAACAGCCTGAACGAACGCGAATACCGCGTTATTACCGCCTACTTCGGCATCAATCAGGAACACGCAACGATGGCTGAGATTGCTGCAGACATGGGATTAAAGCGTGAGCGCGTCAGACAAATCCGCGACCGCGCCATCCGCAGAATACAGCATTATCTACACTCGAATTAGCATTTTTCTCATCCGTAAGCCAAAAATGTGCAAATGTGCAAATTGCATAAAAAATTTTTAGTAGTGGGGAAGAGAGAAAGGTAAAATAGTTATATTTAATATATAACTTATTGATATATAATATATTATAATAATATTATACTATATTTTACCTATCTCACCTTTTCTCAAATCAGAAAAAATTTTGCAATTTGCACATTTGCACATTTTCGAATAAAAACAAGCCATAAAAGCCTTACTCAGTAACGGGAATAACGGTACTCAGTAACGGGAATAACGGTACTCAGTAATGGGAATAACAGTACTCAGTAATGGGAATAACAGTACTCAGTAATGGGAATAACAGTACTCAGCAATGGGAATAGCGGTACTCAGCAACGGGATGTAGCTGATTTACTTCCCGTACTTTTCTATAAGCCCTTCAGCTTGCGGATCACCCAGTTCTTTGGCTCGCTGCAGGCTTTTCACGCCCTCAGCCTTATCGCCCTTCAGACAGAGCGCTAATCCAAGAAACAAATGACCGTCGCTGTAAGTCGGCACCAACTCGATACACTTGCGTGCCGTCGCAATGGCCTCGTCATGAAGCCCCACGCGAACCTCCAACGAGGCCTTCTCGGCATAATAAAGTTCCTGCTGCGGATTCAGCTCAATGGCCTTTGCAATATCGTTCAACGCCAGCTGGAAGATGCGTCCACCCTGTTCGGCCTGGAAACGCAAGTAATAGAATTGGTCGTTCACCTGCGTGATCATCAGCTTCTCGTAGTCGTTGAGGTCGTTGACGGCATCGCGGAACTTACCTGCCTCCATACGGGCCTGTGCCCTCGTGAGAAGATAGGGCGCAGCCTCCTTCAGGTAAGGCTGCGAGAAAAGACTGACGGCAGAATCGAGCAGCGCCAGGTAACTCAGCGTATCGGTCTGCATGAGCTTGCAGGTAGCAGCCTCAAGGAAGAGGTCGGGCGAGCGTAAGTCGCTGTGATAGAGTGTCTCATAGACGTTGCTAGCCTCTGCATATTTCTTCTGGCCGTAAAGCACGTAGGCCTGCTGCTGGCGATAGAGTGCCAAGGGGCTGTCGGCGTAGGCAGCCTCCGCCTCACTCAGGGCTTTGTCCAAAGTCCAAGGCTCGTAGGGATTCTCGTTGCTCTGCATCAGCACCTGATAGATAAGGCGCGAGTAGCTGTAGTGCGCCTCGTCTTTTCTATCGCCTACCTTGAGGGCCTTCTGCATGTCGGCATCGGCATCGGCAAAGCGCTCTGCCTCTGCAGCCAACTGGGCACGGGTGACGTAGCCCTCCTGCTCTGTAGGAAACTTTTGTATGAAGTCATCCACCAGCTCAGCGCACGATGCAGAATCGAGCGACGAGGGCGCAACGAAAAGCGTCAGCATGGCCTGCTTCACATCGTCGGGCAGCGCCTTTTTGATATGCGTAGAACGGAGAGCAGGATCGTTGATGCTCAGGCCTGCCATCTTCAAGCTGTCAGCAAAGAGGGCACTGACGGCATAGCTGAGTGTATCTCCCTGTGCGGCAGGCTGTTGCATCAGTCCAAGGAGCAGACCATCATCGCTCAGCAGCGGCAGTCCCACACCGTCTTGCGGCATCTGCATCCGCACGGTGTAATAAGCGTAATAATCGCTGAAAGTCTCGGCCTTGCTCACCGTGCCCCCTATGGCATCCTTCGTAGCACGGAATGGCAGGAGCCATACATTGGCACCCTCGGCGGCATTGGCTGTCGAGAGGAGTACGGGCTGCGACTTCTTCACGCCTACCTGGAACTTCGCCACATCATAGGTGCTGTTGGCGCCGAGTATCATCTCCACAGGATATTCCTTGCCAGCGGCATCAATGACCACAGCGGTAAACGCACCGCGGAAAGGCTCGAAGCTACTGAGCGCCTCACCACGTTCGCCAACGAACACGCCACCTGCGCTGCCTATCAATGCGCCATCGGCATCGAAGGTTTTCAAAGTGAATACGGACTTGGCAGTTTTCTTCACCCATGAAGGCTGGGAAAACGAAGCACAAACCACCAGCAACAGGCTGGCTATCATCATCATACGTTTCATAATCTCAATAATTGTTTTGCATTTTGAATGGCGGCATCGCTGACATCGCTGCCAGAAAGCATCTGGGCTATCTCGCCGATACGTTCCTGCTCCGTCAACAGCTGCATGTGGGTAGTAGTGCCTTGCGGCGTCTCGTCTTTGTACACCTTGTAATGCGTCGTGCCCAAGGCGGCAATCTGCGGCAAGTGCGTAATACTCACCACCTGCCTGCCGCCAGCGCCCATCTCGGCCATCAGCTTCGCCATCTGCTCGGCTATCTTGCCGCTGACGCCTGTGTCAATCTCGTCGAAGATGATGGTGGGCAGTTTCACTACGCCGCTGACCATCGCCTTGAGCGCCAGCATAACGCGGGCAATCTCGCCACCAGAGGCAACTTGCGCCACAGGCTGCAAGGGCGACGATGTGTTTGCCGAGAAACGGAAGGCCACGCGGTCGCAGCCTGAGGGCGACGGCTCACACGCCTCCATACTCACCTCGAAACGGGCGTGCGGCATCCCTAATGACACCAGGCGCTGCGCCATCTGATCCTGAATCATACGAACGCCTTCTTTGCGTTGCTTTGTCAAAGCCCCACCCTTCTTTTTACATTCGGTGAAAAGCTGCTGCACCTCATGCTCTTTGTCAGCGAGCAGTTCGCTGCCGCCTTCGATAGTTTGCAGGCGTTGGTCGAGGTCTTCTTGCAGGGTCAGAAGCTCTGCAATGCTTTCTACGTGGTATTTCTTCTGCAATTCGTAGATGCGGTCGAGACGGGCGTCGATGCGCTCCAGCTCAGCAGGGTCGAACTCAATGTCTTCCATGCTGGCACTCACCTCTTCGGCCACATCCTTCAGCTCAATATAGCTCTCATCCAATCGCACAGCCAACTCAGGAGCAGCAGCCAAGACACGCTCGATGCGATGCAGCGACTGAGCTGCTGCACGCAGCTGTGGGACGATGCCTGTGCCTTCTGCCGTGAGCGCGTTGTCTGCCTCGTAAAGCGACTGCTTGATGTCCTCAGCGTGAGTCATCGTGTCGCTGCGCTGTTCCAATTCTTCCTGCTCGCCATCAACCAACTTAGCGCTCGAGAGTTCCTCAAACTGAAACTGCATAAACTCTTGCTGTTGAGAACTTTGTTCTATCTGCTCGCGAAGCTCTTCCAATTGTTTCTGGGCCTCATGCCAAGCACGAAAAGCCTGTGCATATTGATCCTGCAGAACGCGGCTGTCGGCAAGAGTGTCGACCACGCTCAGCTGGAAATCATGTTTGCCAAGAAGAAGGTTCTGATGCTGCGAGTGAACGTCGATAAGGCGGTCGCCAAGTTCTTTCAACAAGGAAAGACCAACGGGCATATCGTTGACAAAAGCACGGCTCTTGCCAGCAGCGGTCAGCTCACGACGGATAATGGTATCGGTCTTATCGGGCTCCAGGTCGTTCTCTTCGAAAAACGCATCCATGTCCTCATAATGCGAGAGGTCAAAATGTGCCTCCACCACGCATTTGTCGGCGCCCTGCTTCAGCGCTTTCATGTCGGCACGCTGGCCAAGCAGCAGGCCAATGGCGCCAAGGATAATGCTCTTGCCGGCTCCCGTCTCGCCAGTAATGACCGAGAAGCCGCTATGGAACTCCATATCCAGCTCGTCAATCAGCGCGAAGTTACGTATATAAAGATGTGTAAGCAATTATGAATTACGAATTATGAATTACGAATTATCTGATAATCTGTACTTCGCCACCCATACCCAGCTTGATGATGCTCGACGGCTGGTGGGGCTTGTGCTCCTGGCGACGCGTCCAGCACACATAGTCCACCTGCTCGATGATGCGTGGGTCGATGTCGCGGTAGTTCTGGGCAGGCGGCTCACCGCTGATATTGACGGAGGTGCTGACAATGGCCTTCTGAAACCTGTAGCACAGCTCGTGACTGAAGGGTTCCTGCGTAATGCGTATGCCGATACTGCCGTCTTCGCCGATGAGGTTAGGCGCAAGGTTGACGGCACCATCAAGGATAAGGGTTGTGGGCTTCACGATGCAGTCGATAAGCTGCCAGGCCACATCGGGCACCTGGCGCACATAGCGCTGCAGGCGGGCATCGCTGTCGACAAGACAGATAAGTGCCTTGCGTTCGTCGCGCTGCTTAATCTTGTACACACGGGCTACGGCCTCCTCATTGGTGGCATCGCAGCCTATACCCCATACTGTGTCCGTTGGGTAGAGAATCACCCCACCCTTCCTGAGCACGTCCACAGCTTGCCTGATATCCTGTTCCTGAGTCATAATCGCGTGCAAAGGTACACATTTTTCGCATAACATGCTACTTTTCGGCAAAAAAGTTATACCTTTGCCAAAAATTATGAAGACAGAGCTCATATTAGTAGGACGCACCGCAGACAAGCACTTTCAGGCGGGCATCAGCGACTATGCGACACGCATCAGTCACTACATGCCTTTCAACATCAACGTCATCCCTGAACTGCGCAACACAAAGAACCTGACAGAGGAACAGCAGAAGCAGGCCGAGGGCGAGCTCATCCTCAAACAACTACAGCCCTCTGATACGGTTGTGCTGCTCGACGAACACGGGCAGGAGCTGCGTTCCATAGAGTTTGCCCGCTGGTTAGAGCGCAAGCAGCAGACGGTTCGCAGACTGGTCTTTGTTATCGGGGGACCATACGGATTCTCACCCGCAGTTTATGACCGTGCGGACGAGAAGCTGTCATTGTCAAAGCTTACATTCTCACATCAGATGGTGCGGCTTGTTTTTACCGAGCAACTCTATCGCGCCTGCACCATTATCAAGAGCGAGCCTTATCACCATGAGTAAAAGGCGGTAAGAAGTGAGTAGCGAGAGACAAGAAATCAGCGCACATCAACCTTTAGCGGCTGTCTGAGGGAGCGAAGCGTCCATGCGATGCGCTGCTGCCATTCTTCCATTGTGCGAACGTCGTACTTCGACCAGGCCGAACCGAAGTAATAAGTAAAACGCTCACCCTTGTAGCCATCAACGATGCCCAAGGCGTGTCCCTCGTTGCCGTTGCGCGACTGGTCAAAGGGTAGCATCGTGGTTTGAATGTCACCCTGCGGATAGAGCGTAGCAACGAAGAGCTGGCAGTTGTTAACCCGTGGGTTATCCGTCGGGTCGGCGTATGCCACGTAGTCTTTTTCGAGGGCATAGCTTTCCTTGTCTTCCGAGTGGATGACCACGCCTGAGGCCAGACGGGCAGGCTTCGTCATGCCCGTATACCATACGGTGCAGCGGTTGAAGTTACTGCCTTTGTCAAGGCTGACGAGGCGGTGCTCAGTGATGCTGTCGCCGTTGAAAGCCTTCTTCTCGTAGTTCAGGAGGACGGTAGTGCGCAGCGGTCCGTTATCGAGCACTTCATAATTCTTAAAGCAATAAGGATAGACCAAGTCATCACCATTCATCAGCACAGGTGTGCCACAACCCAGCGTAGCGCCTACCTTGTAGAGGTCCATCCCGCGTCCGTGGTCGTGATGATAGGAGATGGTGCGGTAGAGCGAGTCGCCCTTCTGGCGGTTCTCACGTCGCAGTTGCTCCACCGTAGGCATCATCGCCACATCCTCCGTCCAGTAGCGCTGCTCGACAACGAGCTCGGGCGTATTCTTCGACCATACGTCCGTACCGTAGCTCTTCTCGCCGGTCTTCTGCAGAGCCGGTCCGTAGACGCGATAAGCACCACGGTCGTTCTCCCAGGCATAGTCATCCTTGCGCTCAGGATAGATGCGGCCGTAGCAGACGGTCTTGAACACCTGCGGTGTGCCTTTCTTCAACGTCAGCGTCAGCGTGGCGTTTGGACTGACGCCAGCATCGATGAGTACTTTCTCGTCGTAGGTCAGCTGATAGGGAAGCTCAAGGCCGGCAGGATCATAGACGACGAATTGTCTTCCGCCCTGTATGCCGAGACGGGCAGACACTTCGCCGGCATCCAACTCGATGACCTGCTGACGGAACTCATTGCTCTCATTGGTGATGCTAACGGTAATGGCAGGAGAACCGCCATTCACGCTGTTGTCTTCATAGCGCAGATGCTCACATGCGGCGAGGAGAAAAGCCCCCACGCCAAAGTTCGACTGGGAATGGGCATCGACGGTTTTCGTGGGATCAGGCTTCTCGCCAATGGGTTGCACAAAGCCCACGCTGCCGTCGAACTGAAGAGCGACGGTGGTTAAGTAGTTCCACGCCTTGTCGATGACAGGAATGAATGTATCGCGGTCAAGCAGACCATGATTGACGCCCCACAACATTCCATAGGTGAAAAAAGCAGTGCCGCTGGTCTCAGGGCCTGGAGCATCTTCCTCACAGAGCATCGAACGACTCCAGTAGCCACCCGGGCGTTGCACACGAGCCACGCCCTCAGCCAGCTCACGAAAACGCTGCACGAAGAAATCGCGGTGGGTATAGTCCTCGGGCATATCGGCCAGCACTTTCGCCAATCCTGCCAGCACCCAGCCGTCGCCACGTGCCCAGAAACTTTTGCCGCCATTCGTGGTCTTCACCTTCGGATAGATATATTTCGCATCACGATAGTAGAGCTGCTCATCCTTGTCGTACATCAGATCGTCAGCCCATTTGAAGTTGGCGTATAGCTTATCCAGATATTTCACTTCACCCGTGGCCTTATACATCTTAGTAAATACAGGCATCACCATATAAAGGGCGTCGGCCCACCACCAGAAATCAGTCTCCGTCGAGCGCACCTCATAGTCCATCACCTCAATGGCACGGGCAATCTTGTACGGATCAGGATTCATCGCGTACATATCTAAATATGTCTGGAAGCATATTTGCCAGTCGCCGAAGAGTACATAGTCCTGCCCCTCGCCGTAGTTTTTGTACTTCCACTTCGAGGTGTCCTTCTCACGCGCACCCATCCACTTGTTGTGGCGTGCCCACTCATCGCTATAGGCCAGCCAACGGGCCTTGCCCAACAGACGGTAGGCCTCCATGTTTCCCGTATGATAGGCGGCCTCGTCCCAGAAGGAACGCACCTTCGGACTGTGGTTCGACTGCCAATAGTCGTTGACCTTCGTAATGATTTCAATGGTAGAAGGCGGATTGGGATCAGGGCGCTTCTTTCGTGAACGGGCAGAGGTGCTACTGACAAAAACGAACATCAGCAACGCAGTTAGAATGGCGTATTTTTTCATGAGCTTACTAAAGAATAATTGTTTTGTCCACAAAGGTACATAATCGGCAGCAATAAAACTAACAAAACGAATACATTTTTGAAAAAAAGAGGACAGCAGTAAAAAAACGCTGTCAAAATTTGTAGGAAAGAAATTTTTTGCCTACCTTTGCAGCCGCAAAACCGAAAACGAGGTTTAGCGCACCAAAAATACGGGTTGCCGATATGGCTCAGTTGGTAGAGCAACGCATTCGTAATGCGTGGGTCCCCGGTTCGAGTCCGGGTATCGGCTCAAGAAGTGGAGGGGGGACGGCGCAAGCTTCCCCTATTGTTTTTTATCCCTCTTGCGGAATTAGCTCAGTTGGTAGAGCATTGGCTTCCCAAGCCGAGGGTCGCGGGTTCGAGTCCCGTATTCCGCTCTCATCCACCATTTTCGTCATCGGATGAATTCCTTTTGGATTTTTCCTTGATTTACTTATTTGCATCTACATTACAATTATGTATACGAAAGAAGAATTAGAACAGATGGAGGCAGGCCAGCTGATGGCTATTGCCCAACAGTTTGGTGTAAAGGTGTCGCAGAACGACAGCAAAGAGACAGTCATCTACGACATCCTCGACCGTGCTGCCATTGAGAGTGCAGCCAATGAAAGCGCTTCACCCAAGAGAAAGCGCACACGTATAGCAAAACAAGACACTGACCACGTGTACAGCGTGACAGGCACCGAAGGTGAGAACCTGGATGAAAAGCCTCGCAAGAGAAAGAAGGTTGAGGCACCCTCGCTCTTTGCCGACGCACCCGTAGCTGAAGAAAAAAAGAAAAAGACAAGAAGTAAGGCTAAGGAAGAAGAGCCTGCTACTGAATCGACAACACCTGCTACTGAAGAAGCAGCACCTGCACCCGCACCTAAGCGTCGTGGACGCAAGTCGAAGGCCGAGCTGGCTGCTATTGCTGCTGCAGAAGCCGCACAAGCTGCCGCAAATAACGAACAACAGGAGGACAGTCAGCAAGACGATGCCCAGCCTGCCATTGACGTAATACCTGAGGCAGAAATGGAAGTAAAGCCCAGCGAAGAGAGCCTGAATCAGGAGATGCTGGAACAGTTGCAGGAAAAATTGGCTAAGCGCAACGACGACGATGAGCAGAACAGCTACACCGCAGAGAACATGCAAAACGATGGTGTATGGGCAGGCGATCCCGGCGACGGCACTGACTTCATCACCATAGTAGACTTGCCCATCGAGGATCAGGCCGCCATTCCAACGCTTGACATCTTCGACCGTCCGATGCAACCTCAGCAGACAGACATGATGTTCAAACCCGTGCAGACGCCAAAAGCCGACACTGGTGCCAACGCCCGCTACGACTTCGGCGATCTCATCGCTGGCAACGGCGTGCTGGAAATCCTGCAGGACGGCTACGGTTTCCTGCGCAGCAGCGACTACAACTACCTCTCATCGCCCGACGACATCTACGTTTCGCAGCAGCAGATTAAGAAATACTCGCTGAAAACCGGCGACGTAGTAGACTGCGCCGTACGTCCACCGCATGAGGGTGAGAAATACTTCGCCATGTCGACGGTGAACAGCATCAATGGACGCAATCCGTCAGACGTGCGCGACCGTGTGAGTTTCGAAAATCTGACACCGCTCTTCCCTGAAGAGAAGTTCAACCTGACAGGCGACCCGCAAACCACGAACCCGTCGACACGTATCGTCGATCTCTTCTCACCCATTGGCAAGGGGCAGCGCGCACTCATCGTGGCTCAGCCCAAGACAGGTAAGACCATCCTGATGAAGGACATCGCCAACGCCATCGCCGCAAACCATCCCGAGGCCTACATCATGATGCTGCTCATCGACGAGCGCCCTGAGGAGGTAACCGATATGGCCCGCACCGTCAACGCCGAGGTTATCGCTTCGACCTTCGACGAGCCCGCCGACCGCCACGTCAAAATTGCAGGCATTGTCCTGGAGAAGGCCAAGCGCATGGTGGAGTGCGGACACGACGTTGTCATCTTCCTCGACTCCATCACACGCCTGGCACGCGCCTACAACACGGTATCGCCGGCAAGCGGTAAGGTGCTGACGGGTGGTGTTGACGCCAATGCGCTGCAGAAGCCGAAGCGTTTCTTCGGTGCCGCACGCAAGATTGAGAACGGCGGCTCGCTCACCATCATCGCCACAGCCCTAGTCGACACAGGTTCGAAGATGGATGAGGTGATTTTCGAAGAGTTCAAGGGAACAGGCAACAGCGAGATACAGCTCGACCGTATGCTGTCGAACAAGCGCATCTTCCCGTCGATGAATCTGGTACAGTCGAGCACACGCCGCGACGACCTGCTGCAGGATCAGACCACGCTGAACCGCATGTGGATCATTCGTAAGTTCATCGCTGAGATGAATCCCATTGAGGCCATGAACACCGTCTACGACCGATTGGTGCAGAGCAAGAACAACGAGGAGTTCCTCATGTCAATGAATGGATAAGACAACCACAAAAATATAACTGGCATGAAGAAGATTCTGACGATGACACTGCTGACGGCGGCCGCTTTACTGTCGCTGGCATCGTGTAAGGAAAAGAAAGCCGAAGACAATGGCATCATCAAAACCGACTACGAGGCTCCCAAACCCACTGATCCAAAAGTTTCTAGCGTCAGCACGGTGAGCGAAGAGGTGGAATGGGTAGAAGGCCGCCGCTACTATGTGACCATCACTGGCAAGGCTGACAGCACGTTGTCGATGGTGGAGAACGAATACGGCCAGAAATTCATCGACAATGCCATCCGCGTGGATGTAACGCGCGCTGATAGCACGCTTTTCTTCAAGCAGACATTCACCAAGGAGTCGTTTGCCAATTGGCTGAACAAGGATTATCGCGAGAAAGCCATCCTCGCCAGTATATCCTTCTTCGGCATTGAGGGTGACTTGCTGACCTTCATCGTTTCACTCAACCATCCTGAAGCGAGCGAGGACGAGTCCTTGGACCTGCTGATGCAGATTGACAGACACGGTGGCACCAGCATCAAGCCATTCACCTACAACGACCGCGACGATTTGGATGTGAGAGAGCAATAAGAGGGACGCGAGTCACACGTCCCATATCGGCAACGACGACCACCGTTCGTTCAATTCACACATGCTGTCGAGAATCAAGTCAGCACGGCGTTCTTCAAACAACTTTACAGGCAAATGGCCCGTATTGATACAAACGGTAAAGATACGGGCAGCCACAGCGGCCTCAACCCCTAACGGAGCGTTTTCTACGACGACAGCCTCCCAGGGATTGAGGCCGCCACATTTCTCCAATCCTCTCAGATAAGGCTCCGGATGCGGCTTGCCACGAGTGACGTCGTAGGCAGTAACTATATGCTGTTCGTCGAGGAATGGGCCATAGTCGCGCTTAAGGCGCTCGATGAGAGGCTTCTGTCCGCTTCCAGTCACCACACAAACGGTCATGCCCATCATCTGAATCTGTGCCATCAGTTCAATAGCGCCCGGCATCATCGGTGCTTCAGGCATCAGGTGGAAGAGACGTGACTTCTCGTCATACATCGTCTGTGCCTCCTGCTCGCTGATGTCCCTACCCTGCTGTAGCCTTACCATCTGACGGATGGTGTCTATACCACGCTGGCCTTCTGTAGCATAAGCGTCTTCAGCGCTCATACTGATGTTGAACTTCGCCATCGACTCTTGCCATGCCACCGCATGATTGGGCATCGAGTCATAAAGCACGCCGTCCATATCGAAAAGCACGGCTTTAGGACAAAGCGCCTCAAAGCCATGCTTCTCAAAATATTGCAGAATCGTTTTCTTCAACTTTAAAAGCAAATTATTAGATTCACTTTTCACTTTCAAGGCGAGCCTTGATGGCCTTGCTGTCAGCCTCGTAGCCTGGCTTGTCAAGCAGAGCGAACATATTTTTCTTGTAAGCCTCTACACCTGGCTGGTTGAAGGGGTTCACACCCAACACGTTGCCACTGATGCCACAGCCAATCTCAAAGAAATAGATGAGTTGACCGATGTAATATTCGTTAAGCTTGGGAACGCTGATGCGAATGTTGGGCACACCACCGTCGACGTGAGCCAGACGAGTGCCGAGCTCAGCCATCTTGTTCACCTCGTCCACGCGCTTGCCAGCAAGGAAGTTCAGACCGTCGAGGTTCTCCTCGTCGCTGGGGAAAAGCAGCTTCTTCTCGGGTTCTTCGATGCTGATCACAGTTTCGAAGATGGTACGCTCGCCGTCCTGAATCCACTGACCCATAGAGTGCAAGTCAGTAGTGAAGTCGACGCTGGCGGGGAAGATACCCTTCTTGTCCTTACCCTCAGACTCTCCGTAGAGCTGCTTCCACCACTCGCTGACGAAGTGCAGCTTGGGCTGATAGTTCACCATGATCTCAATCTTCTTGCCGCTCTGATAGAGGCCGTTACGTACGGCAGCATACTGTGCAGCGAGGTTCTCTGCAAAAGGTACGTCCATGCCACAAGCCTTCTCCATATCCTGTGCGCCCTGAACCAGAGCTTTGATGTCAAAGCCTGCGCAGGCGATAGGCAGTAAACCTACTGGTGTCAGCACCGAGAAGCGACCGCCCACGTTGTCGGGAATAACAAAGCTCTTGTAACCCTCCTTGTCGGCACAGGTACGGGCAGCACCGCGCTTGGCGTCGGTCACGGCCACAATCACCTTCTTGGCTTCCTCCTTACCACGCTGAGCCTCACACTGTTTCTTCAGCAGACGGAAGGTCAGGGCAGTCTCGGTGGTGGTACCAGACTTAGAGAT
This sequence comes from uncultured Prevotellaceae bacterium, assembly GCA_947167935.1. Lineage (GTDB taxonomy): Bacteria > Bacteroidota > Bacteroidia > Bacteroidales > Bacteroidaceae > Prevotella. The sequence continues at coordinate 61,774 of CAMVJU010000007.1, forward strand.
ATTGATGACGCCGAACTTCTTGCCCTTCAGATACTCAGTAAGCTCGAAGAGATAGTCCTCGCCAATATTATTACCTGCGAAGAGGATGGTCGGATTCTTGCCATCCTGAATGAGCCAGCCAAAGCTGTTGCTCAAGGCCTCGATGACGGCACGGGCACCCAGATAGCTGCCGCCAATGCCAGCCACAACCACAGCCTCGCAATTGTCGCGAAGCACCTTGGCCGTCGCCTCAATCTCGTCGAGGAAAGCGGGTGTAATCTCTGTAGGCAGGTGCAGCCAGCCAAGGAAATCGTTTCCAGGGCATGTGCCGTTTTCAAGGGCTTCCTGGGCTGCCTTTACTTTTGGCTCAAAAGCCTCCACTGCTCCTGCTTCAAGGAAACAGGAGGCTTTCGTGATGTCTAAACTGATGTTCTTCATTGTTTATGTAATTAAAGATTGGATATTAAAAACGATGTTCACTCAGTATCTCGCCCATCTGCTGCTGGAGATCGCGGGCCTTGTTGCCTGCAATCTCAGCAAAGTGGTCGTCCTGAGAGGCGTAGATAATGCCACGGCTGGAGTTGACAAGCAGGCCGCAGTCTTCGTTCATGCCGTACTTACAGACTTCTTCCAACGAGCCGCCCTGAGCACCCACACCAGGAACAAGGAGGAAATGGCGAGGAGCAACACGTCGTACATCCTCGAACAGGCGACCCTGCGTAGCACCCACAACATACATCATATTCTCCTCATTGCCCCACTGCTGACTGACGCGCAGCACTTTCTCAAACAGATGCTCAGGCTCGGGAGACAGCGAAGTAGTCATCTGGAAATCGCGCGAACCAACGTTTGAAGTCAGAGCCAGCAGGATAACCCACTTGCCCTCATACTCGAGGAAAGGCGTCACAGAGTCCTCACCCATATAAGGTGCTACGGTAAGGGCATCGACATCGTACTCTTCAAAAAATGTTCGCGCGTACATCTTAGATGTATTGCCAATGTCACCACGCTTGGCATCGGCAATGATGAGGTGATGAGGATGGCGTTCCTTCAGGTATTTGACGGTCTTGACAAACGACTCCATACCCTTGAGCCCGAAAGCCTCATAAAAGGCGAGGTTGGGCTTGTAGGCCACGCAGTAAGGAGCGGTGGCATCGATAATGGCTTTGTTGAATTCGAACACAGGGTCGTGCATGTCAAAGACGCACTGCGGCATCTTCTTCGGATCGGTATCCAAACCCACACAAAGGAAACTGCGCTTTTGCCTGATCTGTTCTATCAGCTGTTGTCTGTTCATAATGGCTGTGTTTTGATAATTGCGGCAAAGTTACATAATTTTAGCGACATGGCACAGGAAACGCTCAACTTATAGAATTAAAAAAGCTTAAAAAGCAGCAAATGTTAGGTGTAGTCAAAAAATGTTCGTACCTTTATGGCCCGAAATCGAAAGACTGACAACAGCATGAAAATGAACATACGCAAAACGGCCTTTACGGCTGCCTTTCTCATAGCAAGCTGTCTCAGCACGACGGCACAGGTGATGCAGGCCTCACGCACACACTATAGCACCGAGGACGGATTGACTAGCAACGCCATCTCCGACATCGTTCAGGATGACCTGGGCTATGTGTGGATAGCCACCTGGAATGGTTTGTCGCGTTTCGACGGCTTCCACTTCTATAATTATCAGACGGGTGCAGGCTCTCATATTCCTCTCTTGCACAACCGTATCTCCAGGCTGTATGTCGACATGCAGCAGAACATCTGGATGCGCATGTACGACGGCCGCGTCTTCGTGGTGAAACGTTCCACCGACCGCATCATCAATCCCTTCGAAGGCATCAACGGCTATGAGGAGTTCCAGACGAGCTGCCGCATCATGATGGCTACCAACGGCGATGTACTTGTCAGCGTCGACGGCGTGGGCATCTACCGTTTCCGCATCACTGCGCAAGGCTTTGAGCCACAGCTTTTCACCACCAGCGGGCTTGTCATTACTTGTATGGCCGAGGGCTACAAGGGCGACATCTGGCTGGGCACCGACCAGGGCATCCATCTGCTGGATCCCAGCAATATGGCCGTAAAACGCGAGGGGCAATTCCTCGACGAATACATCAACTGCATCTACTCTGACCACTACAACGTCTATGCCGGCACCAAGTCGGGCAAGGTCGTTTCCTTTGCCTATGGCACAGAGCCACGAGTAGTCTACGAGAACGAGCATCCTATCCTCGTGGTCTTCGTAGACAGCCACCAGCTCATCTGGTTTACTGACGAGCGCCAGGGAGCCATGCGCATCAATCCTGTAGACGGCAACGTGAAATACTTCACCCAGGAGCTGACGATGCCCGACTATGATGGCATGGGCGGCCTGTTCTACGAATCGAAGGAAGAGACGGTTGACAGTACCTTCAGCACCCTGTGGGTACGCATGAATCACGGCGGCTACGGCTATTACAACCGTCAGACGGACGAGATAGAATATTTCCACAACGACCCCACCAACCCCTGGAACCTGTGCAACACCGTCAACGCCTCGCTCGAACTTGACGAAGGCGTGGTGTTTGAGTCGACTGGCAGGCGCGGATTGGAGAAGCTTGAGATTATCAAGAATACCATCGAGCGCAAGCTCATCGTGCCCGGCGCCACCTCTGCCTTGGAGAACGAGACACGTGCCATCCTCTACGACAGTAAGCGCCATCGCCTGCTGATAGGCAACAAGGCCAACACGCTCTATTTTTACGACGAGGACTTCAACGTGGTGAATACCATCACGCAGGACGACGAGGGTAACCCCATCGGCCGATGCTACGGCTTATCGGAAGACTCGAAGGGCCGCTACTGGCTGTCGTCGAAGGACAACGGTCTGTTCTGCATTACACCCACCGGTCTTGACAGCTACAGCGTGAAAAACATGCGTCACGACGATCAGAACATCAATACGCTGTCGTCAAACGGAGCCTACGCCACTGTTGAGGACAATCAGGGCAACATCTGGGTGGCCACCTATGGCGGAGGTGTCAATGCGCTGGCGAAAAACAAGAACGGACATGAAGTGTTCATGCACTCGAAGAACTGCATGGTGGGCTACCCCTACCGCTCACACCTGAAGGTACGTACCGTCGCCACCGACCGCGACGGCAACGTATGGGCAGGCACCACCGACGGCATCCTCATCTTCAACTACAAGAACGGCGAAGTCAACGTCAAAAAGCTGGAGGAATCGCAGGAATATCCCGATAGCATCCTCATGTCCAACGATATCGTATGCCTGGCTCGCGACAAGCGGGGCATGATGTGGGTGGGCACCAATGGCGGAGGCATTGCCTGTACCACGGGCAAGGACAAGGCCGGACGCTGGCTCTTCCGCAACTACGGCACAAAAGACGGGCTGCCAAGTGAGGAGATTAAGAGCATCACCTTCGACACCAAGGGCAACGTGTGGTTTGCCACCGACAACGTCATCTGCTCCTTCGACACCGAGAAGCAGTTCTTCTCCACCTTCTCCAGCCTCGACGGCGTTGACGAGACGATGTGCTCGGAAGGTGCTGCAGCGGCTATGGGCAACGACATCATCCTCATCGGAACCATCAACGGATACTATGCCATCGACCGCAGGAAGCTGGCCAACACCAATGCATCGCTGCTGAAGTTGCGCATCACCGACTTCTGGATTAATGACGAGATGCAGAGCCCGCGTCTGAACGACTACTACGACTTCTACGTGCCCGAGAGCCGCGAGATTTCGTTGCGCTCTCATAGCGACCGTATCGCATTCCGTTTTGTCTCACTGAACTATCAGCTTCAGCATCGCGTACATTACCAATATATGCTGGAGGGCTATGACACACAGTGGCACAACGCCGACGGCACCCGTATGGCCAGCTATCCTGGGCTGCCTACAGGCACCTACAAATTCAAGGTGAAGGCTTTTCTGCTGGAATCTCCCGAATGGGCTGACATCAAGGAAATCACCATCATCGTGCCGCCCCACTTCCTCCTCTCCACCAACGCCATCTGGCTCTATCTGATCATTGCCGCCGTCATCGGCCTGCAGATCCTCTTCTGGAGGCAAAGGAAGGCCAGGAAACAATACGCACCTGACAGCATTGAGGAAGAGAGCGAGGGTCTCTTCGCCCGTCTGCTGCGTCGCAAGCAGAAGGAAGAGCAACCCGAGGAAGAAATTCACGACGACTACGAGATACTGGAGGACTAACTCATCAATTATCAATTATCAATTAACATTTAACAATCAACAATAAACAATATAGGGACTGTGCCAGACTGATCGGGATACTCATCAAATAACTTTTGAAAACAGGGATGTCGTCTTCGGCCAATGGCGGGCCGCTAACCAAGCTTCATTCAGAGCCGGCGGATTACAAAGGCGGAGAGCTCCCACAACTTGTCATCAAGGAGTTTTCATCACATCGTCGGCACAGTCCTTTTTTACAATAAACGTTAACCGTTAAACAATAACCGTTACCCACCATGTTTTCAGGAATCATTGAAGAATTTGCCACTGTGGTGGACATCCGCCACGACCGCGAGAATATCGACTTCACCCTCACCTGCTCCTTCACCAGCGAGCTGCGCATCGACCAGAGCGTGGCACACAACGGCGTATGCCTCACCGTCGTCAAGATTGACGGCGCAAACTATGTGGTGACAGCCATGAAGGAGACGCTTGACCGCACCAACCTCGGCCAACTGCATATTGGCGACAAGGTGAATATCGAGCGCTCCATGCTGATGAACGGCAGGCTGGACGGACACATCGTGCAGGGTCACGTCGACCAAACCGCCGTATGCGCTGCAAAGGACGATGCCGACGGCAGCACCTATTTCACCTTCGAATATCCCGAGAACCGCGAAATGGCCCGCAAAGGCTACTTCACCGTCGACAAAGGCTCCGTCACAGTCAACGGTGTATCGCTCACCGTCTGCAACCCCACGCAGAACACCTTCCAGGTGGCTATCATCCCCTACACGATGGAGCACACCAATTTCCAGGATATCGAGGTGGGTACCCGCGTGAACATCGAGTTCGATATCCTTGGCAAATACATCGCACGCCTCAGTCAGCTATAAATTCAACGACGATTTCCCACACTTAATTTGTAGGCTCCATAGAAAATTTTGGAGGCTCTAAAATTTTTTTTGGAGGCTCCGTAGGAAATTTTGGAGGCTCCAAAAATTATTCTGGAAGCTCCGCAGATAATTGTGGAGGTTGCTCTCGCTCAAGCGCATAAAAAAGGTGTGCTCCAAAAAGCACACCCTCTTTTTTCACATTCTCAAAAAATACAATTTTCTACAGATTCAGGCTCTTCTTGATGGCCTCGACCTTTTCGCCAGCAGCGGCCATGCAGCGCTCGTAGTCAGCAGCGCCTTGGAACGACGGGTCTTTCACCTCAAGGTAGAACTTGATCTTCGGCTCGGTGCCGCTGGGACGCACGGAAACCTTCGTGCCATCGTTGCAGAACCACTGCAGCACATTGCTCTTGTCGGGCATGTCAAGCGGAGTGACGTTGCCGTCGGCATCGCGTTTCTCCAGTTTCTGGAAGTCCTTCGAGAGCACGATCTTCGAGCCGCCAAGGTCGGTAGGCGGAGTAGCGCGGAAGTTGGTCATCATCTGCTTGATCTCGTCGGCACCGGTCTTGCCGGGACGTACCACGTTGATAGTCACCTCGCGTGAGAAGCCGTACTCCTTGTAGATATTCATCAGCAAGTCGTAGAGCGTCATGCCGTTGTCGCGTGCCCAGGCTGCAATCTCGCAGATGAGGCAGATGGAGGCTGGTGAATCCTTGTCCCTTACCTTGTCGTATGGCAGGAAGCCGAAGCTCTCCTCGCCGCCGCCGATGTACTTCTTCTTGCCCTCGTTGACGCGGATCTCGTTGGCAATCCACTTGAAGCCCGTATAGCAGTCGGTATATTCAACGCCGTTCTTCTTGGCAATCTCGGCAATGACCTCGGTCGTGACGATGGTCTTCACTAAGAACTCGTTACCCTTCAGCTGACCAAGCTTCTTCTTGTTGGCGATGATGTACCACGAGAACATCATGCAGGTCTGGTTGCCGTTGAGGATCTCCCACTCGCCCTTCGAGTTGCGGCAGACGATGGCGAGACGGTCGGCATCGGGGTCGGAAGCGATGACGAGGTCGGCATTGAGCTTCGTGCCGAGCTTCATGCCCAGCGTCATAGCCTCAGCGTTCTCAGGATTGGGGCTGACGACGGTGGGGAAGTTGCCGTCGATGATCATCTGCTCGGGCACCACATGGATGTTCTGGAAGCCCCATGAGCGCAGGGCCATCGGGATGATGACGCGGCCTGTGCCGTGCATGGGCGAGTAGACGATGTTGAGGTCTTTCTGACGCAGGATGACGTCCTGGTCGACCATTGCCTCCTTCACGGCCTGGATGTAGTCCCAGTCCATCTCGCCGCCGATGGGGATGATGAGGTCTTTGTTGCCCTCGAACTTCACATCCTCAATCTTCACCTTGTTCACCTCGTCGATGATACCCTTGTCGTGGGGAGCCAGCACCTGAGCGCCGTCGTCCCAATAGGCCTTATAACCGTTGTACTCGCGGGGGTTGTGCGAGGCGGTGACGTTGACGCCTGCCTGGCAGCCGAGCTGACGGATGGCGAAGGAGATCTCAGGCGTGGGACGGAGGCTCTCGAAGAGATACACCTTGATACCGTTGGCCGAGAAGATGTCTGCCACGCTCTCAGCAAACATACGGCCGTTGTTGCGGCAGTCGTGACCTACAACGACGGCAGGCTGGATGTCGGGGAATGCCTTGTTGATATAGTTGGCAAAGCCCTGCGTAGCCATACCGACGATATACTTGTTCATGCGGTTGGTGCCTGCACCCATGATGCCGCGCAGACCACCCGTACCAAACTCCAGGTTCTGGTAGAAAGCATCGATGAGAGCGCTTTTGTCCTCATTGTCGAGCATAGCCTGAACTTCCTTGCGTGTCTCCTTGTCAAAGGCCGGAGAAAGCCACTGCTTTGCCAGTGCCTCGCACTGTGCGATAAGCTGAGCATTGTTTTCCATAAGCAATTTCTGATGTTTTATGTTACTGGTTTCAATTCTGAGTGCCAAAGATACAAACTTTTTTTTACATACCAAGCTCTTTCACATCTTTTTTTTGCGTTTTTGCGTTTTTTTCGTACCTTTGGCTGACTCCGAAGGTACTTTCGCTCGGAACAGCATAAGAAAAAACGATTTTTCTTTTGCTTTTCGCTCGCTTATTCGTACCTTTGCACCATGATTGACGCAAAGCAGCCATTGATGGGTTTGAACGCAAGTGAATTGCGGCAGATTGCCATCGATTTGGGTCTACCTGCCTATACGGGCGGGCAGTTGGCTAAGTGGCTGTATGAGAAGCACGTAACTGAGATTGACGAGATGACGAATCTGTCGAAAGCGGCACGCCAGCTTCTCAGTGAGCGCTACACCGTAGGGGCGATGGCACCTATTGCCAGCCAGGAGTCGAAGGACGGCACCATCAAGTTTCTCTTCCCCGTCCGGACAACTTCTCACCTTTCTGCTCAACCGAAGGAAGATGGCAACCAACACGACACATCTTTTGCGTACCGTTTCGTGGAGACCGTCTATATCCCTGACGAAGATCGCGCCACACTTTGTGTGTCGTGCCAGGTGGGCTGCAAGATGAACTGCTTATTCTGCCAGACAGGCAAGCAGGGCTTCGAAGGCCAGCTGACTGCCGCTGACATCCTCAATCAGATTTACTCCCTACCCCTTCACTCACCTCTCACCCCTCACCTCACACCTCTTACGAACATTGTATTTATGGGGCAGGGTGAGCCGATGGATAATCTCGACGCCGTGCTACGCGCCACAGAGATGCTGACTTCAAGTGAAGGTTACGCTTGGAGTCCTAAACGCATCACAGTCAGCTCAGTAGGAGTAAAGAATAAGCTGAAGAGATTCCTCGACGAGAGTCAGTGTCATGTAGCCATCTCGATGCATTCTCCCCTGCACGAGCAGCGCCTGCAGCTGATGCCTGCCGAGAAGGCAATGCCCATCAGTGAGACGGTGGCCCTGCTCAAGGAGTATGACTTCACACACCAGCGCCGCTGCTCCTTCGAGTACATCTGCTTCGGTGGTCTGAACGACAGCCTGCAGCATGGCCAGGAAATCGTAAAGCTGGTACAAGGATTAGAGTGCCGCGTCAACCTCATCCGTTTCCACGCCATTCCCGATGTCGACCTGCCCGCCAGCGACCCGCTGCGCATGGAACAGCTGCGCGACTATCTCACCAGTCATGGTGTCTTTGCCACCATCAGAGCCAGCCGCGGAGAGGATATCCTTGCCGCCTGCGGCCTTCTATCCACCAAGGAGTTACAGAACAGATTATAATACTAAACAACAATGGAAGACAGAAAAATAAGAGTAGCCATCACCCACGGCGACATCAACGGTGTGGGCTA
>CAMVJU010000008.1 GCA_947167935.1 uncultured Prevotellaceae bacterium
TATCCCAAGGGACGCATCATCGAGATCTATGGCCCGGAGTCGAGTGGTAAGACCACGCTGGCTATCCACGCCATTGCCGAGTGTCAGAAAATGGGAGGCGTGGCCGCCTTCATCGATGCCGAGCACGCCTTCGACCGCTTCTATGCCCAGAATCTGGGTGTGGACATTGACAACCTCTACATCTCGCAGCCCGACAATGGTGAGCAGGCATTGGAGATAGCCGACCAGCTTATCCGCTCTGCCGCTGTCGACATCATCGTAATCGACTCGGTGGCTGCCTTGACGCCGAAGAAGGAGATTGAGGGCGATATGGGCGACTCCGTCGTCGGCCTGCAAGCCCGTCTGATGAGTCAGGCCCTGCGCAAGGTGACCTCCACTATTGCCAAGACCAACACCACCTGCATCTTCATCAACCAGTTGCGCGAGAAGATCGGCGTGATGTTCGGTAGCCCTGAAACCACCACCGGCGGCAATGCCCTGAAGTTCTATGCATCGGTACGCCTCGACATCCGCAAGATCTCGACGCTGAAGGACGGCGAACAGCCCATTGGCAGCATGGTACGTGTGAAGGTGGTAAAGAACAAGGTGGCCCCTCCCTTCCGCAAGGCTGAGTTCGAGATTGGCTACGGCGATGGTATCTCGAAGGTAGGTGAGATCCTTGACCTCGGCGTGGAACACGAAATCATCGAGAAGAAAGGTGCATGGTTCAGCTATGCAGGCTCGAAGCTAGGTCAGGGTCGCGACGCCACGAAGCAGATGCTGAAGGATAATCCCGAGTTGTGCGAGGAGTTGCAGGCCAAGATTATGGAGGCTTTGGCCAATAACCAATAACCGTTACGTAAACAGTCGGAATCCGTAGATCAGGATGATATAGCGGAAGAGCTTACCCAGCGTGATGCTGATAAACGTGATGACTGGGTTGGCTCGCATCAGGCCCAAGAGTATAGTGATAGCGCTGCCAAGCAGGGGGATGAAGGCGAAGAAACCCATCCAGGCGCCGTGTCCCCGCATGAAACGACGCGCTTTCTCCATACTCTCGGGCTTTACATGTAGGTATTTCTCAAACCATTCCGTCTTGCCCATTCGTCCGATGCAGTAGTTCAACACCGAGCCCAGCACGTTGCCGCTGGTGCCGTAGATCATCAGCACCCAGGGGTCGAGGTCTGCCGCCATCAGTCCCACCATCACGGCCTCGCTGCTGAAGGGGAAGAAACTGCCCGCCAGGAACGCCGCCAGGAACATGCCCCAGTAGCCGTAGCTTGTCAGAAGCTCGATGAATCCGTCAAACATTTCCGATAAGGTTGAAGACCGTGAGGGCAAGGGCAAGGCCGAGCGCCACAAAGAAGAGGATATTGCTGAGGCGCGAACTCGTGAACGTCAGCACATGGGCAATCAGCGGACAGGCGCATAGCGTCAACAGGCGCATCAGCACATCGAAATGCTGCGGCTGCACCAGGATGAGGAACACGGTGAAGGCCGTCATCGCGGTGAAGAAGCCGTAGAGCAGGCGGATGCGTATCTTGTCCTCGAAGCTGTACTGCCAGAAATGGGTGATGCCGATAGCGCCCAGGATGAGTGTCAGTACAAGGGCGAGGATGCTGCCCAGCAGGTAGGGTGGGGTAGGAATCGAGGGACGCGAGATATCGGCCAGCAGGGCGAAATGGTCGGCCAAAGGCGACAGGTCGGCGGTCCAGTCGGCCGAGAGATTAAATGGCAGCAGAAACCACACCAGCGCAAACCAGTAGGGCATGGCAAGGCCCAGCATCGACGCCAACCATGTGCGCCAGTTCATCGACTGCAGCTGCGTGGCCATCAATAACCACAGCACGGGCACATACCATAGCATCTGCACGAAGGCCAGGCTGCCCAGGCCGATGGCGGCAAAGGCATAGAATATGCGTCCCATGCAGCGGCTCGTCTGGTAAGTCTGGAAGAGCATCAGAAACGCCGCCACCATACACAGCTGCGCTACACCGCCTGTCATCTGTGGAAAAAGGAAACAGGAGGCACACGACAGCACAATGAACGTGCTTGACACCATGCGGCTTCTTATTCGCAGCAGCGCGTTCTGGTTGGTCATCTCCACAACCATGTAGATGGTGGCAATGAAACAGGCCAGCTGTGGCCATAGCTGCAGGCGCACAAGGCCTACGAGCAGCCACACCACCACGCTGAACAGCGCCGCCACAGGCAGCGTCAGTCCGCTTTCCGCTATGATGTTCTGCGGTCTCTTCATTTAATCCGTAAAAGTCGGTGCAAGTCCGTGGCGTCTCTTCTGCAATCAGAGGTCAAAACCGATGTCGCGACGGAAGTACCTGTCGGTGAACTGTATCTTCTCAGCCTCGGTAAACGACTTGCGCAGGGCCTCCTCCTTATCCTTTCCGTAGCTGCTGACGGCAATGACTCGGCCGCCATTGGTCACAAGCTGAGCCTCCCCCTGCCCCTCCGAAAGAGGGGTGAGCGTTGTGCCAGCGTGAAAGACAATGCTGCCTTCCACTTGGTCAATTCCACTTATTTCGTACCCCTTCTTATAGGCCTGCGGATAGCCGCCCGAGACGAGCATCACGCAGACGGCAGAGCGCTCGTCGAACTCAATCGTGCGCTGGTCGAGGTTGCCCTCAGCCACACCTTCCATCAGGTCCACCAGGTCGCTCTTCAGGCGCAGCATCACCGTCTCCGTCTCAGGGTCGCCCATACGGCAGTTGTATTCAATGACGTAGGGTTCAGGCTCGCCGGTTGGTGTATTGACGCGGTTGATCAAACCGAAGAAAATGAATCCCTTGTAGTCGATGCCCTCTTCCTTCAGGCCCTCCACGGTGGGACGGATGATGCGGTCTTCCACCTTCTGCATCCATTCCTTCGTGGCGAATGGCACGGGGCTGACGCTGCCCATGCCGCCGGTGTTCAGGCCTTTGTCGCCCTCGCCGATACGCTTATAGTCCTTGGCCTCGGGCAGGATCTTGTAGTGCTCGCCGTCGGTCAGCACGAAGACGCTGCACTCGATGCCGCTCATGAATTCCTCGATGACGACACGGCTTGAAGCATCGCCGAACATCGGCTTGGTGTCCTCTCCCAGCATCTCCTTCAGCTCCTTCTTCGCCTCTTCCAGCGTGGGCAGGATAAGCACACCCTTGCCGGCGCAGAGACCGTCGGCCTTCAGCACGTAGGGTGGCTGGAGGGTTTCCAGGAAGGCGAAACCTTCCTGCACGGTGGCGGTGGTGAAGGTCTGATAGCGGGCCGTGGGAATGTGGTGGCGCTGCATAAAGCCCTTGGCGAAGTCCTTCGAGCCCTCCAGCACGGCGCCGGCCTTCGACGGGCCGATCACAGGCACGCTGCTGGTTCGCGGGTCGGCCTTCAGCTCGTCGTAGATGCCCTTCACCAGCGGGTCTTCAGGGCCTACCACCACCATATTGATATCGTTGTCGACAACAAACTGCTTGATGGCCTTGAAGTCGTCAGCCTTCATGTTCACGTTTTCTCCAACGTTGCCCGTGCCTCCGTTGCCAGGGGCGATAAACAGTTTGTCACACTTCTCGCTCTGCGCGATTTTCCATGCCAAGGCGTGCTCACGGCCGCCGCTGCCTAAGAGTAGAATCTTCATCGTGTTTGTTCTTTAGTCAATTTGGCTGCAAAATTACGAAAAGTCGAGAGCATAACAAAGAAACTCGTTTCTTTTTTTGCCGAGACGGAGTAATTTCGCCGTTGCAGACGGCAAAAAAGACGAAAATCTTTCCAAGCTCTCTTTCTTTCCTGATGGGGCACGCGGAATTAGCCGAATCTGACATCTTACAGTCTGACAGTTTTAAATTGCATAGGGGTAGAGGCAGAAGGAGAGAACAATAAGAGAAATAAAGAAAGAAAATTAACAATAATTATATTTAATTTTAATTATTTCTTATTCTTCTTCTTTGTCTTCCTGCCATTCTCTTCTCACTCTCAGTATCAGGGGTGCAAAATCTAACTGTCAGACTGTAAGATGTCAGATTTCGCAATAACAAGCTCCCTTCTAGGATTTCATAAGGAGGCTCCTCAGGAAATTTTAGAGGCTCCTGAGCAAAATAAGGGAGCTCCTGAGCAAAATAAGGGAGCTCCTCAGCAAAATAAGGGAGCTCCTCAGCAAAATAAGGAGGCTCCTCAGCAAAATTTGGAGGCACTTTTTTTGCTTTTTGCTTTTTGCTATTGAAAAAAAACACTAACTTTGCAGCCAGTGAAACAACTTAATGATCTGTATAACCTATGAAAAAATTTTTGATAGCAGGAATGGTACTGACAATGATGGCCTGTGACCCCAAGAAAGACGATCCGTACAGGTTCGACGAGATGACCTATTCGCCCACGGAGACGGTGTTCAAGGTGTTTGCTCCCGACAACGCCAAATGCCTCGTCGTGGTGGATGGTGACAGCATCAAGATGGAAGCCTACCCCCAGCCCCTCCCGAAAGGAGGGGAGACAGAAGAGGGCTGCATCTACAAGGCCATTGTGCAGGGTGACCTGAAGGGCAAGACGTATGAGTTTGTGGTGAATGGCGTGTCCTCGCCAGGTGTCTTTGCCAAGGCCGTAACGGTGAACGGACAGAAAGGCGTGGTGGTAGACCTGCGCGATACTGACCCCGAGGGCTGGGCCAATGACCGCGGGCCGCGTCCTGAGCGCTACGCCGACTGGTGCATCTATGAGCTGCACCACCGCGACTTCTCCATCGCCCGCAGCGATGCACAGCATCCGGGCAAGTTCCTCGCCCTGACGGAGCCGTGGGCCATCGAGCATCTGAAGGAGCTGGGCATCAACGCCGTGCATATCCTGCCCAGCTACGACTATGGCTCTGTGGACGAGACGAAGCCCGACGTGCCGCAGTATAACTGGGGCTACGACCCCGTGAACTACAATGTGCCCGAGGGCTCCTATTCGACCGATGCCAGCGACCCGCTCTGCCGCATCCGCGAGTTCAAGCAGATGGTGCAGGCCCTGCACAAGGCCGGCATCTGCGTCGTCCTCGACGTGGTGTATAACCATACCTACGACATCGACCACTCGAATTTCCAGCGTACCTATCCGGACTATTATTATAGGAAGACCCACCCCCAACCCCTCCCGAGCGGGAGAGGAGATGAAAATGTCTCTCAGGATGACAATGTTCAATATTCCAACGGCAGCGGCTGCGGCAACGAGACGGCCAGCGATAAGCCGATGATGCGCCGCTTCATGGTGGAGAGCGTGAAACACTGGATTAACGAGTATCACATTGACGGCTTCCGTTTCGACCTGATGGGCTGTCACGACATTGAGACGATGAACACCATCCGCCAGGCTGTGGACAGCATCGACCCGCACATCTTTATCTATGGCGAGGGATGGAGCGCTGGACAATGCGCCCTGCCCAACGAGCAGCTGGCTATGAAGGCCAACATCTCGAAGGTGCCCCGCGTGGCCGCCTTCAGCGACGAGATTCGCGATGCCCTGCGCGGCCCCTTCAGCGACGACACGAAAGGCGCCTTCTTGGCTGGCATCGCTGGTGAGGAAGAGAGCCTGAAGGCTGGCATCGCCGGTATGGTGGAGCATCCGCAGGTGGACTACACGAAGGTGAACTACAGCGATGAGCCTTGGGCCAAAGAGCCTACGCAGATGATGAGCTACGTGAGCTGCCACGATGATATGTGCTTGGTAGACAGGCTTATGGCCAGCGTTAAGGGCTTGCAAGGTAATAACACCCCTCCCTCGCAGGGAGGGGACAGGGGTGGGTCACTCATCAAGCTTGACCTTCTGGCCCAGACTGCCGTCTTTACCTCGCAGGGTGTGCCCTTCATGCTCAGCGGTGAGGAGTTGCTGCGCACCAAGCTGGGCGTGCACAACAGCTTCGAGTCGCCCGATAGTATCAACCAGCTCGAATGGACGAACAAGGAGCGCTACGCCGAGGTCTTTGAATACTACAAGCGCCTGATAGCCTTGCGCAGCCATCACCCCGCCTTCCGCTTAGGCACGGCCGAGCTGGTGAGGAAGCATCTCTCGTTCTTGCCTGTGCAGGACTGCCTCGTGGCTTTCCGCCTTAAAGATGCACCCAACGACGAGTGGCCGGACATTATTGTCATCCTCAATGCCAATACAAAGGCCGTGAAGGTCAGCGTGCCTGAGGGTGACTATACTGTTGTGTGTCGTGACGGCCGCATCGACGAGCAGGGCCTTGGCAACGTCAGCGGTCCCACCGTCACCGTTCCCGCCCGGTCAGCGCTTATCATGCATTTATAAACGAACTACATAAACAAATGAAAACGAAAACGATTCTACTGACATTTCTCTCATCTCTCATCTTTCCTCTCTCCTCTGTTGCTCAGGTGACGCCCTACAGCCAGATGGAGAAGCTGGACCGCGGCCTTGTGGCCTTGCCTACGAACACGGCAGGCACGAACAACTTCGTTAGTTGGCGCCTCCTTGGCACCGACCAGAAGAGCATTACCACCTTCGACCTGCTGCGCGACGGTGAGGTGGTGGCCAGCGACCTGACGAAGACTAACTATCAGGACACGCAGGCATCGCCATCGTCTGTCTATCAGGTGGTGACACGTGTGAATGGTGAGGCTGTCGATACCTCTGACGGCGTAACGCCCTGGGCAAAGAAATACCTTACCCTGCAACTGCAGCGCCCTGAGGGAGGCGTCCATGCCTCGTGGGACGGCAAGCAGAATGTTCCCTACGCCTACTGCCCTAACGATATGTCGGCAGGCGATGTGGATGGCGACGGCCAGTACGAGCTCATCCTGAAATGGGAGTCGACGCACGACCAGGACAATTCACAGAGCTATGGCTACACGGGCAACACCTTTATCGACTGCTACAAGGTCAATCCCGCGAAGGATGAGAACTGTGAGCTACTGTGGCGCATCGACCTAGGACAGAACATCCGTGGCGGAGCGCATTACACGCCGTTCATGGTCTACGACTTCGATGGCGACGGCCGTGCCGAGATGATGTGCAAGACGGCCATTGGCTCGAAGGATGGCTTGGGCAACTATGTCAATCAGGCAGCTACCGATGCTACCATCAAGGGTCATCCCAATGACAGGAACTACCGCAACTCAGGCGGTCATGTGCTGCAAGGCCCTGAATACCTGACCGTGTTCGATGGTCAGACGGGTAAGGCGCTCCACACCACGTGGTATCTGCCTGGCCGCACGGGCACGGGCAGCAAGCTTCCCTCTGGATCGTCTGCCACTGAGGGCGGCTCAGATTTGGGCAAACAGGTGGCCTACCCAGAGAAGGCTTTCTGGGGCGACAACTATGGCAACCGCTCGGAGCGTTACCTCGCCAGCGTAGCCTATCTCAATGGGGCCGACCAGCCGGCCAGCGCCGTCTTCTGCCGAGGCTATTACACCAGGGCTTACGTCTGGGCCGTGAGCTTCGATGGCGAGCGCCTGCACACCGAGTGGCTGCACGCCTCGCCCAACGCCACGCAGTCGCTGGTGTTTACTTCGAAGGTTGACGATACGAAGTCGTGGCCCAAGGTTACCGTCGACGGCGACGTGCTCCAGCGCACGCCCTTGAAGACTGCTCCGCTCAACACGGCAGGCATCACAGGCGCCACCAACGGCAGTGGCAGCAACACCCTCTATGGCAACGGCAACCACAATATGAGTGTGGCCGATGTCGATGGCGACGGCAGTGACGAGATTATCTGGGGTGCTGCGGCCCTCGACAACGACGGCTTCCTGCTCTATGCCACAGGTTATGGCCACGGCGACGCGATGCATGTAGGCAAGATGATTCCTGACAGCACCGACCTCTACGTCTTCGAGGTGCATGAGGACAAACTGCCTGCCGAGCACGGCTCATGGGACTTGCACAATGCCCGCACGGGCCGCATCATCTGGCACGGTGGCTCAGCCGACAAGGATAACGGTCGCGGTATGGCTGCCGACCTGACAGGGAAGAACGGCTATGAGTTCTGGTCGGGTGATGAGCGCAATCCTCGCAACGCCTCGACTGGCAAGACTGTCATCAGCAAAAGCTGTTCTGTCAACTTCCGCATCTATTGGGACGGCTCCTGTGCCGACCAGCTATTCGACGGCTCTCACGGCTCTGGTGCCGACCATTCCGAGCCTTATATCCAGAAATGGAACGGCTCGTCGTTCACCAATGTGCTTTCGTTCTACAGCTCCACCTACAACTATGCGCAGAGCTGCAACTACACCAAGGCCACGCCCTGCCTGCAGGCCGACATCATCGGCGACTGGCGCGAGGAACTGGTGATGTGGAACAAGAAAGACTCATCGCAGGTGATGCTCTATACCACTTGGACGCCTACTAACTATGCCGTGCCCACGCTGATGCATGACCACGTCTATCGTATGGGTATCAGCTGGCAGAACACGGCCTACAACCAGCCGC
The DNA here is from genome assembly GCA_947167935.1 of uncultured Prevotellaceae bacterium. Lineage (GTDB taxonomy): Bacteria > Bacteroidota > Bacteroidia > Bacteroidales > Bacteroidaceae > Prevotella. The sequence goes on from CAMVJU010000008.1 coordinate 8,377, forward strand.
CGCACCTCGGCTATTACCTGCCCGACTACATCGAGGGCAAGCTGCCTGAGTATGTGGACGGCATTGCCGACGTGGACCGTGAAACAATAGCCGTTAAACGTTATTATGATTTGCAGGGGCGTCAGCTCACTACTGACGACAAACGCCACGGCCTTGTCATTGAGCGAAAAGGTGGCTTCACACGTAAGGTGATAAAATAACAATCCTTTTTAGGGGGAGTGCAGCAGATGGCCGTCGAGGGTAACGCCTGCGGCGGTCATACTGATACGTGTCTCCTTGCTGTTGTTGTAGAAGGTGGCGGTGAAGCGTCCTTCAGAGTCGGAAACGGCGTTGGGATTCCAATAGAGTGTACGGCGGTAGTCGGCGGGCAGACTGTCGACTGCGCGATGGCTGTAGTCGGGCTGATAGAAATCCTCTGCCATATTGACACCACGCAACAGAATATGACGGTCGCGGAAGGTAGGCTGTACGCCATCGTCGGGAATGAGCTCCAGGTCGACGGTGGCATCGGCGGTGTGAGAGTCGTAGACCATCAGCGAGTCCTCAGTACGCGGCTCGTAGTCGGTGTATACACGGATGTTCTGCAGGCGTTTCAGCTTCAGGAGGCGGTAGAGGTGCGTGGATGTGCGGTTGGCCACAAAAAGACCGGCACGCTCTGCCTCGTCGCCACTGGTGAAGGGAGAGTAGCTGCGATAGTAGGTATGACCCTCGATGCGCCCGTCGACATTGTAGTTCAACGGACGGTTCATATTGCCGAAGAGTAGTTTGCACACCTGCACGGGGAACTGGCGCATGTCGAGCTTGCCGAAGCTGAGGCCGCGGTCGGTGAGGTCGTTGTACAGGTCGTAGGCATCGACCACATAGGCCGGCTTCTTCCAGTCGATGGCGCGACGTCCGCGACGCTTGCCTTTCACGTTGACCTCGCCCAGCTCGTGCACGTCGTTCTCCATCGAGTATTCCGAGAGGGTGTCGACGAGCTGCGAATAGTCAACGTCGGGCTGATGCTTCTCGTAGTAGTTGTAGTCATGGGTGAAGACGGGGAAGAAAAGGTCGCGCTTGACGTAGTAGTCGGGGAAGGCATCCTCGTCATACACCTTGGCGTCCTTCCTCGAGGCCATGTTCTTCTTCAGGGAGTCCTTTTCGTTGTAGGCCTTCAGGTTGAGATAGGCCAGCCCGTAGAACGGCGGCACCTCGAAGATGAAGCGTCCGCCCTTCGTCTCCTGCACGGCGCCAACGAAGTGGTCGTCGAAGGAAACCTCGGCCTCCACCATCACCTCATGCTTGAGATTGCCGTGATTGATGCCGATATTGTCGTTGGCCGATGCCAGGTCGCTGTAGATAATAGTGGGCTCAGTTGTGGTACTTGTCATCTCCGTCTCGTCGCCAGAGGCATCGCTTTCGCTGTTGTAGGAAATGTTGTCTCCCAGGCTTTCGTCTTCCTCGGTGTCGCTGGGAAAGACGCCGTACTGCCAGTCGGTGATTTCGTCATAGCCAGCCTTGAAATCGCCTACGGGGATGATATTCAGCATCTTATAGACAGCACCTTCGATGGTCAGCGTCGTCTCTGGCTGGTAACGCATAGGACGGTCGGCCTCGGCTAGCTCCTGCCACTTGTATTTCCGCCAGCCCTGTACCATCATCAGCAGGTCGAGGTGGTGACGGTGCACGTCGTCGTCGGCCTCGAAGTAATAGGCTGGATGGGCGATGAAGCCGCGCAGCTCGCTCGAAAGCAGCAGGTCGGTCATCAGGTTGCCGTCGTCGTAAGAGGGCTCGTCGGTGTACCTGTCGCGAATGGCGAGCGAAAAGGTTGTGGGCTGGCTGACACCATGCAGCTGTATGGGCAGGTCGACGCGCTCATAGGGGGTGTAGGTATGTGTGCGCTCGATGGGAGCCGTGATGAGGAGCGAGTCGTGCTCGTGGTTGTTAACGAAACAGAGGCGGTCGGCCAGAATCTGCCCGTCGCTGTCGAAGAGGGTGATGTCGGCCACACCTGAAGGCAGCTTGTCGAAGGGGAGGGTGAGTTGAGAGTTAAGAGATAAGAGTTGAGAGTTAAGAGTTAACTGCACCTGCTCGAAGTGTTTCAGGGCCCCTCGGCAGAGGATGCTCACAGCATATTCCTTGTCCTCTGGCAGTCCAAATGCCTTGATATTGAGTTGGTTGCCGTTGAGCAGGAAGGCGGCACCACGCACCTCAGCCTTCGGCAGGTCGATGGTCCAGTCCTTGTTGCGCCAATGGAAGGTGGCATGCAGACGTTTGCCGTTAGGGGTAATGGTGAAGACTCCGCGCCCCATGTGCTCAGTCCTCAGGGTAAGGGTCTGCCCGTTGTCCAGGTCGATAGTGCCCTTGATGTTGATGGCCTCGCCGTGCTGGTCGTTGACCTCGAAGGCCACGCGGTTTTCGATACCGTCGATGAGGTGTCCGCCTTCAGGGTAGAATTTCACCACCAGATCGTCTTTCTTCTTGCGGGGAAGGCGTGTCTTTGGTCGCTGGTACATGTAGCGGGCATCGTAGTCGCCAGCTTTTTCGGGCTTGCTGTAGATGGGCAGCACACGGCTATAGAGCCCGTCCCACACACGGTAGTAGTCGGCGGCCATCTGCTTGTTGTAGAACCACCACGTCTCTTCCCTGCGGTAATAATGCTTCCTGACGTTGAAGTTCAGGTTCCAGCGGGTGTAGGCACGCAGCTCATAGTAGCCGCTATAGAGCGAGTCCGTCAGCTCAAACTGGCCGCAGGTGTAGCCGGCAGGGCTGATGATGACGGTCTGACGCTCTACGAGCATGCCGTCGGGCGACAGCAACTCCACGTAGAGCAGGCGACTCATATTGGTTGGCTTGAGGTTGTCGGCACGCACCACGTATGCCTTGTACCATAGGGTGTCGCCCACGAAATAGCATTGGTTGTCGGTATGAACGAAGACCTTTTCCTGCGCTTGCTGCTGTGACGACGCCTGCAAAGTCTGCTTGATGTCGTCAAGACTGCCGGCGCGAATGGAAAGGCAGAATAGCGTCAGCAGCAAGAAGAGTGTTCTGAAAGGTCTGGTCAATCTGTGTGGCTTCTATTGCTTAAGCTTGAATGAGTTTTCGATGCTGTTGATGTCCTCCTTGAAGGCTTGGTCCACTTTGAGGCGCTGCTGAACGGCCGTGCAGCTGTGCAATACGGTGCTGTGGTCGCGTCCGCCGATGAGGTGGCCGATGCGCGAGGCGGGCATCTTCGTATATTTCTGTGCCAGGTACATCGATATCTGTCTGACCTGTACGTATTCACGCTTACGGCTCTTGCTGAACACCTCCTGCTGCTTCACGCCAAAGTGGCGGCATACGGCCTCGAGGATATCATCGACGGTGAGCGGATGGTTGTCGGTCTTCACGGCACGCTTGATGATGCGCTCGGCCAGATGCATGTCGACGGCAGAATTATAGACGATGGAGTAGGCCATCAGCGAGTTCACCACACCTTCCAAGTCGCGCACGCTGTCGTTGGCCGTCTGTGCGATGTACTGAATGACGTCGGCAGGAATCTTCAGGCCGTCGTGGCGGCACTTGGAGTTGAGGATGTCGATGCAGAGCTGCATGTTGGGTTTCTCAAGCTCAGCGATGAGGCCACAGGCGAAGCGCGTCAGCAGACGGTCCTTCACACCCTCGAGATCTACGGGTGGCCTGTCGCTGGCCAGCACAATCTGCTTGCCCAGACGGAACAGGTGGTCGAAGATATGGAAGAAGGTGTCGAGCGTCTTTGGCGAGTTCACCCACTCCTGAATGTCGTCGACGATGAGCACGTCGAGGCTCTGATAGAAGTTGATGAAGTCGTTGGTGGTGTTGCGACGCACGGAGTCGGTGAATTGCACCTGGAAGAGGCGGGCCGACACGTAGAGCACGCGGCGACGCGGATCGAGGCGCTTACATTCTACGCCGATGGCGTTGATGAGGTGCGTCTTGCCACAGCCGGAAGGACCGAAGACGAAGAAGGGGTTGAACATTGACTTGCCAGGATGCTGGGCAATGTTCAGGCCAACGGTACGTGGCAGCTTGTTGGAGTCGCCTTCGATGAAACTCTCAAAGGTGTTTCTGGGATCAAGCTGCGGATTCAGTTCCTGAGGCACGGCGGCATCAAGGATATTCGGCGACTGGTTGGCGCGAGTGGTGGGTGCAGGAGCTTCGATAGCTGCAGGGCGTTCACCCTCCATGTCCACCTTCTTGCCGTTCTCGCGGTCTACCACAAGGCGGTAGGTGAGCTTGACGTTTGCCTTGAAGCTGTTGTTGAGGGCCCAGGCCATCAGGCGTACGTAGTACTGCTCCAAGTACTCGTAGATATACGGGCTTGGAACCTGCACCAGTACCGTCGAGAGCTGCTCGTCGTAGCTCTCGAAGACAATGGGCTCGAACCACGTCTTATATATTTGCTCTGTGACGTTTTGCCTGATGAGATGCAGGCAGCGGTCCCAGAGTTCCTGATGACTCTTCTGCATTAGTTTTAGATTAATGACCTGTCGAAAGCTGGCTTTGTCAAACCTTGTCTGCTCGTCCTTTTAGGGGAAGCTGGCTTTTGTCGGCTTTCGTCGGCTTTCGAGTGCAAAGTTCGCAAAAAAAAATGAACCGTGCAAATTGTCGATTTTTTCCCTGCGTGTTTACAATCTTTGTAACCTCCTCTTTCTACGTCATTTATGTTGTTTCACGGGTTTTCGCCTAATTTTGCTCTTGCAAGATTAAAAGTCTTTGTTTTTCAATAGCTTGTGAATCGCGAAATCGTGCTTTGCATGCACTTTGTTATTTAGACAAAATTGAAATTACTTATCTTTTTTACCAAAAACGGAGAAGTTGATGTAGCGTCTCGGATGCTGCTTGAAGTCGACGAGCAACGAGTCGACATCGCGCATCGTATTGGTGATGTTCTCGTAAAGTTGGGCATCGTTGAGCAGCATGCCGGCCGTGCCGTGAGGGTTGTTCAGCGCAGCGGTGAGCTGCTGCACGTTGGCCAGCGTCTGGTCTACACGCTGCATCGTGGCCTGCAGGTCAAGTTGCGCGAGATTGCCCGTCAGCGTCTGGGTGTTGTCGAGTACGCCTTCAGCCTTTGTCATCATCTGGGGTACCTCGCGGTTCAGCTGTGCCGTGAGCTGGTTCAGCTGGCGGGCTGTGGTGTTGAGGCTGGCCGTCAGCTCTTCCGTGTTGTGCAGGGTGGCAGCAATTGCTGGGTCGGACACAAGTGTCTGCAGGCTGACCAGGATGGAGTCCAACTTGGGTAACAGCTGCTCTATCTGCGGCATCATCTGCGCAGCCTTGTCCATCAGTCCCAGCTGCTGAATGCCTTCAATAGTGTCGCCCTTAGCCAGCAGACGGCCTGTGGCAGGACCGAGGCGCAGCTCCAGCTTCGTGTTGCCTAGGAAATCGCTCACAATCTCAGCGTGTGTACCCTCATGCAGTTGCAGCTTGGGGTCGAGGTCGACGATGGCGACGACACAATCAGGCTTCGAGTAGTCGAAGTCGATATTCGTCACCACACCCACGCGATAGCCGTTGGCATAGATGGGGCTGGAGGCTGTCAGGCCGCTGATGTTGTTGAATCGGATGTAGTAGGAATCATTCGATGAGAACAATGGCGTGCCCTTGAGAAAATGCATGCCTATGAACAGCACGATGATGGCCAGGATGGCCACAAGCGCTATCTTTACTTCTTTGGTGAAAAATCTCATATCTTATCTGTTGTTGCGTCGGAATTCCTCGATGGCGCCGTTGACGTCGACGCGCTCGCCGTTCTTGAAGGCCACGATGAAGGCTTGCGGGAATTTGTCGAGAATATCCTTGCGCAGTTTCTTGATGTCGTTATAGTTCTCAGAAGCACCTACGGTGTATTTCCACATGTTGCCGTCTTGATAGCTCTCCACTCCTTGCAAGCCCTTGAACTGGCGATCAGTAGGTGCTAACTGACGGTCGAGAGCCATAATCTGCACCTTGAAGACGGGAGCAGAGGACTCACCCCCAGCCCCTCCCTGTGAGGGAGGGGTGGTATTACCTTGTACCCCCGGATTATCTGTGGCAGGAGTATCTTCTCCCCTCCCTGTAGGGAGGGGTTGGGGTTGAGTCTGCTGCGTGGGCTGTGTGGGAGCCGTCTGCGTGCGCTTGTTCTTATACGCCACGAAGGCCTGATAGATGCCCTTTCCCATCTTGTCAACATTGGCCTGATTTGTCAGATAGGTGGCTTCCGAGGCGGTGGTGATATATCCCAGCTCGATGAGGCAGGCGGGCATCGACGTCTCGCGCAGCACGAGGAAGGCATCCTGTTTCACGCCCTTGTTGGGACGTCCGGCTGTGCTGCACACGTTTTTCTGGATGAGCTGAGCCAGCTCGACGCTTTCGGCCATGTTCGTCTCGTTCACGATGTCGAAGATGATATAGCTCTCAGGCACACGGGGATCGAAGCCTGCGTAGTGCTCGCGATAGTCGCTCTCAATGGTGATGACCTCATTCTCACGCATAGCGGCGCTGCGTTTCTCATCCGAGCGGCGCATACCCATCGTGTAGGTCTCCATGCCTGTGACGGGCTTGCGACTCTCCACAGAGTTGGTGTGGATAGAGATGAATACGTCGGCCTTGTTCCTGTTGGCGATGGCGGCACGTTCGTGCAGGGGAATGAAGACGTCGGTCTTGCGGGTGTAGATCACCTTCACGTCAGGACAGTTCTGCTCCACCAGCTTGCCGAAGGCCAAAGCCACGCTGAGGTTGATGTTCTTCTCCTTGGCGCGGTTGGCGCAGGCGCCGCCGTCCTTGCCGCCGTGTCCTGCGTCGATGACGAGTACGAATTTGTCCTTGTCGGCAGCCATTGAAGTGATGAGTGATAGATGACAAGTGACAAGCACCAGCAGCACTTTCACTATCAGCATCGTCCTCCATCGTGTGGTCTTATTCATATCGCTCATTCTTTTTCAGTTTCAGTCTTCATTATTCATAGAGTCGGGGCCCGCATCTCTCTTACAGCGGATATCCACGCCGGCTCCACTGCAGTCGACACCCATAGGCGGATTTTCCTTCGTCAGTTTCAAATCAACGGAAAGGGCACGGGGAAAACGCTCGAAGATGGCATCGACAATACGTGCGGCCACATGCTCCAGCAGGCGAGAGGGCTTGTCCATCTCTTCCTTCACCACCTCGACAACGTCGGCATACGACAAAGCGTACTTGATGTTGTCGGTCTTCATGGCCATGTGTATATTATAATGTACGCGAAGGGTAATGAGGAACCACGCACCTACGCGCTGCTCCTGCTCCATCACGCCGTGATGGGCGTAGAGGCGCAGGTTGTCAATAAAGATGATACTACTCTTCAGTCTCATAGGCTCCTCCAGGCAGGTACTTCTTCAGCGCACGCTCCACGCCGTTCTTCCATGTGTTGATGCTCTCGTCCTTCAGCTGTAGTGAGGCCACCAGGCGGATGACGTGCTCGATGGGCATACGGTAGCGCAGCACACCTGAGATGAGCTTGGCGTAGTTCCAATACTCAGGGTTGAACTTCTCCGACAGACCTTCGACGGTGATCTTGTAGCCGCGTGTGTTCTCGAACTGGAAGTCGTAGCGTTTCGTGCCGTCGAGTCCCACCTGCTTCACAATCTTGCCCTTGCTCACCGACTTGGGTAGCATGATGCCCTCGTCGTCGTCCTGCAGACCGGTGAAGATCTCATAGGGATAGCCGTCGAGCAGACCTACCAGCGCCACCCATTTCTCCTTGTTGTTCTGGAAGCGCACCACGTCACACTCCAGCACCTGCGGTCTGATCTCAGTCACTTGCGGCCTGGGTTCTAAGGGCAGCGGCGTCTCAGCGGCTATGGTGTGCAGATGTGCCAACACGCGTATGGCTTGTGCAGTGCTGACGGGCTTTTTGTTACTTTTGTCCATCTCGGCCAGCATCTCGGCCAGATGCTGTTCGCCACCCAATGTGCTTATCCACGTCGTCAAGACATCCTGACAAGTATTCAGTTGCTGTTTATCCATCGTCGTTTTCGTTTTTCGTTTTCTGCTGCAAAATTAGTAAAAAAGTGGAATTTATGGGTTTGGAATGAGATTTTTTTTATAATTTTGCACGCAATTAAGGAAAAAAGGGAAATTACTTATGAAAAACCTTCGCACACGGCGCACCATCCGCCGATACAGCGACCGACCTGTGGACGACGGTCTGCTGGGCCGTCTCATCGACGAGGCTACACGCACCCAGACGATGGGCAACCTGCAGCTCTACAGCGTCGTCATCACCCGTTCGCAGGAGATGAAGGAGCAGCTGGCACCAGCCCACTTTAATCAGCCGATGGTGACGCAGGCCCCTGTGGTGCTTACCGTTTGTGCCGACTTCAACCGTACCTCGCAATGGGCACGATGCCGTCAGGCCGAGCCGGGTTACGACAATTTTCTCTCGTTCCTCAATGCCGCCACCGATGCGCTGCTCTACACGCAGACGCTCTGCTGCCGCCTTGACGAGAAGGGCCTGGGCTATTGCTTTTTGGGCACTACGCTCTATCAGCCGATGCGTATCATTGAGATTCTCGGCCTGCCCAAGCTGGTGATGCCTGTCGCCACCCTCACCATCGGATGGCCCGACGAGAATCCGCCGCAGTCAGACCGTCTGCCGCTGAAGGCCTTTATCCACAACGAGACCTACCAGGACTACACGCCGCAGAATATCGACCAGTTCTATTCCTACAAGGAGAGCCTGCCCGAGAACCGGCATTTCGTTGAAATCAACAACAAGCAGACGCTGGCGCAGGTCTTTACCGATATCCGCTACACCCGTAGCGACAACGAGGCTATGAGCCAGGGCCTGCTCGACGCCCTGCGCCATCAGGGATTCCTGTAAACCTTCCTTACCGTTCCGTCTGCCTCAAGGATGATGTTCAATCCACCCTGTGGGGCTGTGATTCTGTGTCCTGAAAGGTCATAGTAGGCAACAGGCTGCGAGGGGCTGTTTTCCACATAGCTGATGCCCTGATAGCCCTCGTCGCCGTAGTAGCCCTTGATGATGGCATCCTTCAGGTCGGCCTCGTTGAACTCAGGCACGGAGCGATGCTCGCCGTCAGAAAGGCCCATCCAGTAGAAGGTTCCCATATTGTTGGCCTTCGCCTGTTCCACGAAATAGCGGGCAAAGGCAAGCATATTGCTGCGATAGTTTTCGTAACCTTTATCAGTCGAGGTGCCCCACTCGCCGAAGATGACGGGTGCGCCTTTCGACACGAGGTTGCTCTTTACCGTACTGATAATCTGGTTCACCTCGCTTTTGGCATTGGAAAGGTTTGTTACGCCAATATAGGTATGCACCTCGAAAATGAGATGATTGCTGACATTGTCTGTGGGCAGTTTCATTTGTTTCAGCGGGTCTTGCAGGTGCTGGTTCCACGTGCCACTGCCGTTGCAGGCGCCGTAGGTGTTGACGATGAGGTTGCGCTGTGCGTTGTTGCCGCCTGTCGAGCGGACAGCGTTCACAAAGCTCTGGGAATAGCAGTTGATAGCGTTGTAGGCCGAGGTGGCCACGCTGCTGTTGTAGTTGTTAGGGGCAGAAAACGAAGCGAAGCACCACGAGTCATACGTGTCGAGCATCTCGTTGTAGCCCTCGAAGAGCAGGTGTTCGTCATAGTCCTTGAACTCCTCCGCAATCTGTCTCCACACCTCCTCGAAGCGCTCCTTCTGCTTGGCATAGTCGGCCTCGCTGGCCACGAGCCATGCCGTGCTGCCGGCCCCTGTGTCGTGATGGATGTTGAGGATGCAGTACATGCCCTGACTGATGACGTAGTCCACCACCTCATGCACGCGCTTCATCCAGGCTGCCTGAATCTTCGTGCCGATGGGGTCGGCCGCTGTGTCCCATGCAGTCAGGCTGTTCGTGGCGTTGTCCCACTTCACCCCGTTGAACGTGGCCTCCATGTGAGGATACCACGTCACAGGCACGCGGATGGCGTTGAAGCCTGCCGCCTTGAACATCTTCATCAGCTCGGGCTTCGTCATGGGCTGCCCCCAAGCCGTCTCATAGTCTGTCGGCCTGCGTTGTGTCCAGGCTTCGATCCACATGTTATTCACGTCGCCCGAGTTGCTGTCGAGTGTATTGCCCAGATTCCAGCCCACCCGCATGTTGGCAACGGCCTCTGCCGCCGTCTCGAAATCATCGGCCAGCATCGTCTGGCAGCCCATCACCATCAGGGCCACGAGTATCATCTTCTTCAAAAATGATTTGTGCATATGATAATAGTTCGTTTTTCGGATTCATCCGTCGTCACCTTCATGCGCTTTCTTTGGTTTTAAACATCCGGCCCATGCTGCTTATAAAGTCAGTAGGGGTGATGCCGAAGGCGAATTTGAAGGCAGTAAGATATGCTGCAGTATTCTTGAAGCCACACTTGCGGGCAATGTCTTCTGCCGAGCAGTCCGAGAGATCTATGAGTATCTTTGCAGCGTATTCTGCCCGCAGGGAGTTGATGTAGTCAAGTGTTCTGGCGGGATCCGTATAGCGCGGCACCAGTTTGCAGAACGCCTCATGGCTCACTCCCATAAACTTTATCAGCGCATCTTGGTCGAAATCAGGATCCGTAAAAGGTTTCTCCTTATTGATGCGGGCATCCATCATCACGAAGAAGCTCTGCACCTCATCCTTCTGAACCACCTTCGTTTCCTTCGGTTTCGACTGTTCCTCCTTCCAAATCTCTTCAAGTGCATCCTGCGAATGAACCTTGTCGCCCACTATGGACCGATATTCGTCCAGCGCCGTGAGAATGCGTCGAAGTTGCTCGTTTCGCTGTCTGACGATTTTATTATTATGCAAACTGTAGCATCCCAAACCGATGAGGGCTATCACAAGAATGATCAGTATCACAATGATATGGTTGGCGTCAGCCAACGTATATCCTTGGGCGTAGCAGAACGGGGATGCCAATAATAATATAGAGGCGGTTGAAACGATTCTTTTCTTCATTTAATAACTGTATTGGTTGCCATTACAACTTAAAGTGCAAAGTTACGACATTTTTTTCAGATATGCAAGAAAAACACCGCCAACGCTGCAGATTTTTACGATTTTGAGACTAAAATTGTAAATTTTGAAACTTGCAAGCCCAAAAAGACACCAGTTCGTCGTCCTGTTGAATGTTTATCTGGTTCAATCCCGTGTCGCGGTCACCAGTTCCTAGAGAGCTTCTTACCAAATCATGTGCTTCATGGGATGTCCTCCCCACTGGTTGTCATTAGCATAGCGGAAACCGACGGAAGAATAGAGGGCTTCGGCGGTGGGATTGTCCTTGTCTACCAAGAGTCCCACGAGAGGCAAGCTCATGGCATCAGCCTTTTCCTTGGTAGCTCTCAGCAACTGCGTAGCTATTCCCTTGTGGCGGTATTCCGGGTATACGGCTAAGGAGTCAAGATAGAGTTCACCAGCTTGGCTCTCATCTGCCATGCCTGAATGATCCTTTCCAATACATTCCCTTGCATGTTCAATGAAGGCCTGCCGCAGTTCATGCAGCCGGCCTCCGTCATAGCTGACGGCCACACCGACAACCTTACCGTCGGCCAAAGCCACCAGTGTATTGCTGTAACTGTATTGCGACTGCTCGAGCTCCACCAGCTGGGTCATCATCTTGCGGAAGTCTGCCAGACCATAGCCTTCGCCGCAGAAATGCAGGCAGCACTCATCGGTCATGGCCATCATAATCAGTCGGGCAATCTCTGCCGACTGTGCTTTCGTAGCTTTCTGAATATCAATGATCATCTTATCTATTGTTTAGTCTTCTCAAAAGGAACAGCATAGTAGCAACTCCCACGAGTATGTCGGTGATGGGTTGTGCCTAAAACACAGTGGCATCGGCATGATGTCAGCTACCAATCCCAAGACATCATATTCCTGTGAAGACCCATATTTATTGCCTTGTTAAAACACAAAAAGTCCTTTTCAGCGAAACTTCCATTTTTTTATACAAACAATCCTGCAAACGGCCACAGATGACATCACAGCCAAGCGGGCAGATGCTGCCGCAAAGATACATAATTATTCGTAATTCGCCTCCATGTTTTTAAAAAAAGCGAATAGAGGTGCAGATTTTTACCTTTTTTTCGAGAAAACGGCATAAGTTTGGAAGATTTCGGTTACTTACACAAACGAAATCCGCCGGAACTACGTATGTGGTCGCGGCGGATAATATTATGGGGAAATGTCGGACTTGGTTATTAATCCAATCCGTTTTTCTTTATCAGTTTTTTCAGTTCCTTGTCAGTTATGTTGGCTTGGTCTGATTTGTCGTAGATGGTGACGAGTGTGATGTTGGCTCCGTCACTCTCTACAAGCACGGTATGGGTAATAACCCTTACACCACCACTCTTGCCCTTGGCTTTCGATGCAATGGGGAAGCGCACCTTGCGCAGGTGTTTGCCGAGGGGTTCGCCCTGAAGCGGCGACTTACGAAGGGTATCGAGGAAATCGCGGTAGTCATCCTTCATCGAGGGATAACGCTTGGCAAGCTGCTTCAGCTCACGGGCAAAGTCTGGGGTGGTCTCAATCTTACAGTTCATTGAGCAGCTCCTCCGCATTGATGCCCTGCAGCTGGCCGTCCTTCATCTGGCGCAGCTGACCTAAGGCGTGGTCAACCTTGGCAAGTGCCTGTTCCTTTGGCGTGGCTGCTGTACGCACCACATCGGCCTCGCTGTATGTCCAGCCCATCTTGGAAATCATCTTCTTGAAGAAGCTGACCTCATGGTTGGGGATGTTGATAGTAATTGCCGTCATAATGCTTTTTATTTAGTGTTCACGCTGCAAAGATACTGTAAATCGAGCGAAATACCAAATTTATTTGAGTTCAACAACAAAAATCTTCAAAAATCAACCAAAAATAGAGGTTTCACGGTAGGGTTAGACTCTTCCCATTTTTGTCATATTTTTGAAGATTTTCGTCCTTTAGATGGGGCCGTAGCCCATGCAGCTGGTGGTGGTTAGCGCGGTGATGGCGATGTACTCGCTCTTGACGCTGGAGAGGGTCAGCTCGCCAGTCTTGATCTTCTGAGCGAGAGAGGTGTAGTCCAGGCTGGTGTCCTCGGTCATGCGGGCCGGACATATTCCCCTGCCTTCATACGGAGGCTCCTGAGCAAAATAAAGAGGCTCCTGAGCATAATAAAGAGGCTCCTCAGGAAATTTTGGAGGCTCCAGAGGGGAAAAAGGAGGCTCCGCAGCAGAAAAAGTAAGCTGTACGGTTGAAAGTCTGTTTAGCAGGGGCACAGCCGCTCCCCTCCCATCAAGGGGAGGTGTGAGGGAAAGCCCTATAAGGACGTGCTGAGAGCTATCCGAAACATGGAGCCAGCCTGGGAAAGTGAATGTGGGCGAAAATTTTCGCTCACATCGGAAAGGGTCGATATGCCGCAATGGCCTTCGAGAATGAGGTGAAGTAAGGGCGAAAGTAACGAAAATAACGAAAGTAACTATTAACGATAACACGATTAGCCCCCAATTTCGGGGGCTTTTTTTGTGACACAAAGAAAAAACGCTGGCTTTCGGATGAAAACCAGCGCTGTATGAGGGAAACGAAATGTTGTTACTTCACGGCCTTGCTCAGGGTCTCGACGACCTGCTTGATGCCCTCGTCCTCGGGCTTGATCTCGAGAATCTTCTGGGCGCACTCGAGGGCGGCCTTGTTGTCCTTCTTCACCTGATAGTTGTAGGACATGAGGTAGCGATAGCTGGTCTCCAGATAGCGCTTGCCCTGGGCGTCGAGCTCCTCCTGCTCGTTGAGCAGGGTGATGACTTCCTCGAAGTAGGGCTTGGCAAGACCCTGGCTCATGTCGGCGTCGATATTGGAGTTGACCATGCCGCGCTGGTAGAGACCAAAGGCCTTGGCTGAGGGGAACTTCTCGATGAGGTCGACATAGATCTGGTCGGCGTTCTTGAAGGCTTCGACCTGGGCGGCCTTCTTGGCAGCCTTGTCGGCATCGGTGAGCTCGGTGTTGCTTTCGTCGACAGCCAGTGAGCGGGCATAGCGCATGGCCAGCGTGCCGAGGCCTGCATAGTCGTTGGCCGAGACGTCCTTGCTCAGCTCGAGGAACTTCTTGTAGGTCTCAATGGCATTGGGATAGTCCTCGAGGCCCTTGTAGGCTTCGGACATGGCGGCATAGGTGTTGGCGTGGCCAGTAGGATCGTCGAGCTCAATCTTCAGACCTTCCTGATACTGCTTGATGGCCTCCTCAAACTGCTTGTTGCCGCTGAGGGCGTTGCCATAGTTGAGGTAGTCGAGCTCGGAGAGGTTGACGCTGTCCTTGGGGAGCTTGTTGAAGAGTGCATCAGCATAGCCGATGGCATCCTGGAACTTGCCCGTCTCGGTGCCGCAGAACAGGGCCAGACGTGTCAGCGTGGCATCGGTGGGGAACTTCTGCAGACCGGTGGTGACAACCTCGAGACCCTTCTCGTACTTCTTGGCCAGATAGCAGCAGAAGCCATACTCGATGTAGTCGTTCTTGCGGAGCTGGTTGAGGGGAATGCGTGAGAAGGCATCCATAGCGGTGGAGTAGCGCTGCGAGATGTAGCTGATGTGTCCGATGAGACCATCGACGGGATAGTCGGGACGCACCTGGCGCAGCTCCTCGAGCTTGGCGACTGCTCCCTCGGGGTCTATCTTACGATAGATGGTGGCATACTTGCGATAGGCTTCCACGAGGTTGCGGTCGTTGAGGATGGCCATCTCATAGTTCTGGGCAGCCTTGCCGCCATTGTCGGCCAGCACGGCGATGTCGCCAAGAAGCATGTAGGCCTGAGCGGACTTGCCCTTTGTTGCATCAATTGCCTTCTGAGCGGCAATGGCAGCATTGGCGGTGTCCTGTGCTTCCAGGAAGGCCTGTCCGAAAGCCACGAGGTTGTCGGCATTCTTCTTGTTCTTCTTGTAGAAGTTGTTCATCTGCTTGCTGAGGTCAGCAGGCTTACTCTTGATAAGGTTCTTTACGGCATCGATGTCGGCAGCTGTGCCGTCCTGTGCCAGTGCAGCCGTGCTGAAACCCATCAGCAGGGCGCTTACGAATAAATATTTAATCTGTTTCATAGCTTTCTTTTTCTATGCGTTTGACAATGTGTTAATTTCTCTCTTTGTTTGTATGATGGTCCTGACGAGGTTGCCTGTCTGTTGTTTTGACTTCTGATCAGGAACAATGGTTTAATGGATGATGACATCTCTGACGGAATATTCTGCCCGGGCTGGGAACAGGCCGGCATGGAAGAACACCAGCTGGCCGTCGGGCAGGATGCAGAAATTGCCCAGTCCGCGTGCCTCGCCCTGCGACCTGGGGTCGGTGACGATGGCATAGATGGTGCGGATGAAGGGGTAGTTGTCGTAGGCGATGTTATACTGCGACGGGTCGTAGCTGTTGGTGGGTGTGGCGACGTCGCCCTTGCTCACCTTGAGCACCCTGATGTCGCGTCCATACACGGCATTGGTGGTGTCGCGCTGGTCGTTGAGCCACAGCGAACCGATGATGCCGATGGCGTCCTGGTGATTCTCCACATAATCGATGACCTCGCGGCTGGTTTGCACGGCACGGATGTTGCCCGTGGTCTTCATCTCCTTGTTGCGGAGGATGGAATCGCTGCAGAAACGGTAGGTGGCCGACTTGGGATTGTCGAAGGCCACACGGATGGTGTCGGCGGGGAAGGAGGGGTCGATCTCGTTCCAGCAGCTAATCTCGCCACTGATGATGCGGGCGAAGTCGTTGGCTGCAATGATGCTGTCGGGATTATTCTTGTTGACGATGAGCGCCATTCCGTCGTATGCCAGGGGCATCACATTGGGCTTGAGGCCTCTATCGCTAAGGATTTGCTTCTCATTGGGCGTCAGCTGACGCGTGGTGAACGCGATCCATGTCTCACGCTTTACCAGCATGTCCACGGCATCGTATTCGTTGGTGTAGAGGGTGTCGATCTTCAGGTCTTTACGCCTCATGCGATAGGCGTCGAGCTCTTCGTTGATGACAGGGCTGAGGCTCTCGTCAGCAACAAGGAACTTGGCGACCTCTTCATAGGGTTTCTTGTTAACGTCAGAATTAGACTTGCCCCCACATGATGGGAGCAAGCCTAATACGATTAAGAGTGTCAATCCAACAGTTACGTTGAATGATGTTTTCATGTCTGTGCTTTACTGGAGTTGGAATTTCACGGGGATGGTGTACTTCACACGTACGGCACGACCGTTCTGCTTACCAGGCACCCACTTCGGCATCGACTTGATGACGCGAACGGCCTCCTTGTCGAGCGAGGGGTCGGCACCGCGAGCCACGGTGACATTACTGATGGAGCCGTCGGTCTCGACCACGAACTGGCAGACCACCGTTCCCTGCACGCCGTTTTCCTCAGCCACAGGAGGATAGTGGATGTTGTTGCCAATCCATACGCGGGGGTCACCGCCGGGGAATGTGGGCTGCTGCTCCACGACGTCGAAGATCTTCTGCTCTTCAACGACCTCGGGCTTCTTGTCCACCACCTTCTCATCCAGCTGCAACACGTGTGTAGCCTCGTCGCTACCCTGATCGAAGTCGAGGGCACCCACAGCCGTTGTACTCTCGGCCATTTCGTCCTGCGTCTTCGTCTGCTCTTCGGGCTTCACCTCATCGTCGGCCTCGTAGGCTGTGAACTTCTCAGAGTTCATCACCTCCTCCTGCTCGACGAGCTGCTCAAGCTCCTCTTCCTGGTAGACGACTTCAATCTCTTCCTCCTCAGGTACTTCCTCCTCGACTGCCTCGAGCTCGACTACGGTCTCATGCTCCTTTGAAGCAGCGATGGCCTCTGACACCTTGGAGATACCCATAGCACCACCCCAGATGACAGCAATACCGAGCAACATCAGCAAGAGTCCCATGAGGTTTCGCTTGCCTGTGTCGCGGCGAATCTGATAAGCACCGTAGGCCTCGTTCTTACCTTCGAAGACGAGGTCAATCCATTTCTGGTCAAGTAGATCTATCTTTGACATAGTTCTTTTCAGTGTTTAATTGTTCAACATTGACAGTTACTTGGACAGATCGACACCAGCGCCTTCCAGAATCTGGGTGTCCTTTTCGTTGATGTTGTCAATCACATACTTACCCACGCAGCAGATCTGCATCTCGTCGAGGATGGTGACGAGGTTGTCGTAGGTCGACTGGTCGGCGGGCTTGATGTTGATAGACAGCACCGGCTCCATTCTGTTGACATCTTCGTTCTTGTTCTTCATCTCAGCATCCACGCGATTGTACTCAGCCTTGTTCAGGTCGTTGTTGCTCACGACGCTGGTATGGCCTTTCTTAATCATGATCAATGCGCGGTCGTAGATGGAGTCGCTGAGCTCCTTCTGGGCCTTGGGCTGTTTGTCATACCAGGCTTGGAGTTGCTTCTTGGCATCCATCAGCACTCCCGTAGGAGCTACCTTATGCTTTCTGAGAACTTCGCGTATACCAGCCTTGCCGTAGGTGGTCTCCTTCAGGAACTGGGGGTCGCCGAACTGCTCTTTGCGGTCTACCATATAGTAGTAGATCTTGTCGTTGGCACCCAGGTAGATGGTCACCATCTGGTCGGTCTTGGCCTTATCCTTATCGTCAGCTGTCAGGTTCTGGTCCTTGGCAGGCATGGTAAGGTGCATAGCTTGGGGCTTTGCCAGTGAAGTACACAGCATGAAGAACGTAATAAGAAGCATCATCATATCCACCATCGGCGTGAAGTCGACGCGGACATTCATCTTTTTCTGCTTGCTTTCTTTTTTCTTAGCCATAGTTATTCGTCCGATTTTTTATACTGTGTAACCAATTTGTAACGGCTCTCAGTGATATCCTGCAGCTCGTTGATCACCTGCTTGAAGGTGATGTAGGGAGCTGAGGCATCGGCCTTGATGCAGATTTCGAGCTTGTCGGCTGCGGAAGCCTTCGTGGCATCGTCCTGCTCGTTGTACCAATCCTTGTATCCTTTCTTGAGAGCTTTCACCCAGAGCTGGAATTCACTCATCTGGTCTTCTCTGCTATCCTTGAGACTATCGGTAGGAATACCCGCAGCCTTCATCAGCTTGACCTGATCCTCATGATTCTTGGTCAGGAACTCAGGCAGCTGCTTGACGGGAATACCTATCTGCGTCTCCTGCAGGAAGGCCTCTTTCTGCTCTTTTGTGAGCGTGACGCCTCTCTCGGTCAACATCTGATCCAGGGCCTTTGACATCGTCACGGTCTTATCTGTGGCAAGGAACACCCTTCCCTCAGGGTCGATAGTGATGTCGAGGGTAGCCGTTGAAGGCACCTTGGCCATGGTCTCCGAATACGGGGTCGTGACTTTCACCACCTCATTCTTCACGAAGTTTGCACTCAGCATGAAGAAGGTCAGCAGCAGCACCATCACGTCCGACATAGGAGTCATGTCGATCCAGACGTCGCTTTTCTTAACTTTCAACTTAGCCATAGTCGTAAATGGTTTTTAGATTAGACTATGCGGAAAATTAAGCTTCGTCGGTGTGAGTAGCTGCGTAGGTCTGTGCGATTGAATAACCGATTTCGTCCAATGCGAAGGCAATCTTGTCGATGCGGTTGGTGAAGAAGTTGTAGGACACCACGGCGAGCCAAGAAGTACCGATACCGAAGGCCGTGTTAATCAGAGCCTCAGAGATACCAGCTGACAGCTCGACGGAGTCACCGCCACCGCCCTGTGCCAGAGCCTGGAACGACTTGATCATACCTACCACAGTACCGAGCAGACCAGTCAGCGTACCCAGTGTAACGATGGTAGCGATGATGGGAAGGTTCATCGTGAGGGTAGGCATCTCAACGGCGATAGCCTCCTCGTGAGCCTGCTGGATGCGGGCCAGCTTCACTTCCTTCTTGATACCGGTAGCAGCGTCAGCCTCCTTGTAAGCCATAACGGCAGCACGGACGACGTTAGCCACAGAACCACCCTGATAGTCGCAGTTCTTCAGAACGGCGTCGAAATCCTTAGCCTTCAGGTTCTTCTTCACTTTGCCAACGAAGGTGGCGAGCTTCTCCTTACCGATGCACTTGCTCAGAGCGATGACACGCTCAACAGCCATGAACAGCACGGTGAGCAACAGGGTGTGGATCACAGGCACGATAACACCGCCCTTGAAGATGGTACCCCAGATGTTGGCGGGGCTTCCCTCTGTGTCGCCGTCAACGAAGTTGCTGGGACTGCCCAGGTTGAAGAAGAAGTTGCAGAATGCGATGATAGCGCAGATGACAATCACCCAGATTGCATCCTTGATACCGATGCTGCTTGTACCTTTAGCCTTAGGGGCTTTCTTTTCTTGCTGCTTAGGAGCAGCCTTCTGTGTAGCTTCCATAAATCTTTTTGTTTTTTAAGTTATTAAATAGATTAATTGTAAAGTTGCTTATTGTTGATAGTTACGTCGCGGCAAACTGCCGACAGGCTACTGCCTACGGCATATTGCGCGACAAAGATAACACAAAAAAGTGTACTTCGTAAGGATTTAACAACGTTTAACGTGTATTTTTTTCTTTATTTCAGTTTACCGAGGGCCTCGGCGATACGCCTGATGGCCTCACGGATGTTCTCATCACTGGTGGCATAGCTCATGCGGAAGCAGTCGGGATCGCCGAAAGCATCGCCGCCGACGGTAGCCACATGGGCCTCCTTCAGAAGATACATGGCCAGGTCGGTGCTGTTCCCGACGGTAGAGCCATCGGGCGCAGTTTTGCCATAGAACGAGCTGCACTTGGGGAAGAGGTAGAAGGCGCCCTCGGGCACATTCACCTCCAAGCCGGGAATCTGACGGGCGAGGCTGACGATGAGGTCACGCCTCCGCTCAAAGGCCTGCCGCATCTCCTCGACACACAGCTGACTCTCGACATAGGCGGCCTCGGCAGCCTTCTGGCTTACTGAGCACGGACCGCTGGTGTACTGTCCCTGCAGTTTGTTGCAGCCCTTCACAATCCACTCAGGAGCAGCGATATAGCCGATACGCCAACCCGTCATGGCGTAGGCCTTGCTGACGCCGTTGACGATGATGGTGCGCTCCTTCATGCCGGGGAACTGGGCTATCGACTCGTGGTGTCCCACATAGTTGATGTGCTCGTAGATCTCGTCAGCCAGAACGAAGATGTCGTCATGCTTTAATATAATGTTCGCGAGCGCGCGCAATTCCTCTTTATTATAGACAGAGCCTGTAGGATTGCTGGGCGAGCAGAGGATGAGCAGGCGCGTCTTCGGTGTGATGGCGGCCTCGAGCTGCTCGGGTGTCATCTTGAAGTTCTGCTCGAAGGTGGCATTGACGAAGACGGGCGTTCCTCCTGCCAGCAGCGCCATCTGCGGATAGCTGACCCAGTAGGGAGCAGGAATGATCACCTCCTCGCCCGGGTTGACCAGCGCCATCACCGTATTGCACACGCTCTGCTTGGCACCATTGGAAACGAGTATCTCGCTCGTCTGATAGTCCAGCCCGTTCTCACGCTTCAGTTTCTCCACGATGGCCTTTCTCAGCTCAGGATAGCCGGGAACGGGTGAGTAGCGTGAGTAGTTCTGGTCTATAGCCTGCTTCGCTGCCTCCTTGATATGATCGGGTGTGTTGAAGTCGGGCTCTCCGACGCTCATGTTGATGACGTCGATGCCCTGCGCCTTCATCTCGGCGCTCTTCTGCGACATAGCCAGTGTGGCCGAAGGGGCCAGGCGCTGCAAGCGATTAGATAGTTGTGCCATTCTGTAATTTCGTTTTGTATAGTTTCAACGTGCAAAGGTACGCATTTATTTCTTCCCAGCGAAAGATTTTGTCTTTTTTTTCATTTTTTCCCGTCTTTGCTTGACAGTATGTCAACCTGCCATCACTCAAAGACGGACGGGTCGGGCACATTGATGGGCACCGTCATGCTCCTTCCTGTGATGTTCAATGTGAAGTCCGACGTCCTCAGCTTTTCCTTATTCTTGGCCTTCATGGCAAAGGTGTGCATGCCTGGTGTCAGCTCGCCGCTCCAGGGAGCCCAGCCCACGTCCACGCCGTCGATGATGATCATAGCCCTCGGGATATTGGACGTGACAGTCACGTATGTCACTGTGGGCTGCGGCGGTGTGACAGGTGTCACATTCGTGCGTGGTGTAGGTGTTTGCTGTTGCACAGGCTGTGCCGGTGTTTGCTGCTGGACAGGCTGTGCAGGTGTCTCCTGACGGGGTGTCGGCGTCTGTTGACGTGGAGCCGGTGTTTCCTGGCGAGGAGCAGGTGTCTCCTGACGAGGAGCCGGTGCGGCTGGTTCCTCTACCACAGGCTCATCGATGGAGACATTTTCAATGGCGGCCTCTTCCGTGTCGCTCACGTCTTCGTCACCATCATCTTCATACATATCCATATCGTCGTCATCGGAGTCTTCGTCCATGTCGTCTTCATCGTCTTCGTCATCCTCATCGTCCACAGCAGCCTTCTTCTGGTGTGTTCCCAGGATGTCGTCAAGCATGCCTTCGGAGTAGAGATAGTAGCCGCCGCCACCCAGCGCACCCAGCAGGAGCAGGATGACCAGCGTCCAGATCAGGCCTTTCTTGCTGCCTTTCTTCTTGGCAGGCTTTTGCTGATGGGCTCCCCCTGCCGCCATAGCAGATGAAGCGTCTTTTGAATCCTGCGACTCTGCCATCACAGTAGACGGAGAGTCGTCAACCTCCTGGACAGTCTCTGCTTCTTCACCTTCTTCATCCATCTGGATGACTCTTCCAAGGCCCGCCAGGGACGAGCCGCATTTCTCACAAAACAGTGCATCGTCTTCATAACTAGCACCACATTTAGGACAGTTTTTCATGATTGGTCTGTTATTAAGGTAATTCGTTAAATTAGAAAATTCGTGGTCAGGAATCAGAGATGCAGGGTGTGACCCATGCGCTGCTGCTTCGTCTTGAGGTATTTGATGTTGTACTCGTTGGGCGTGACCTCGATAGGCACGTTCTCCACAATCTCCAGCCCGTAGGCCTCCAATCCGACGCGCTTTACAGGGTTGTTGGTCATCAGACGCATCTTGTGCACACCCAGATAGCGCAGCATCTGTGCACCACAGCCATAGTCACGCTCGTCGGCCTTGAAGCCCAGACAAAGGTTGGCGTCGACGGTGTCATAGCCCTCTTCCTGCAACTTGTAGGCGGCCAGCTTGTTCATCAAACCAATACCCCTGCCTTCTTGCTGCATATAGACGATGACGCCCTTGCCCTCTTCCTCTATCTTCTGCATAGCACGATGCAGCTGTTCGCCACAGTCACAGCGCTTCGAGCCGAGGATGTCGCCCGTCATACAAGAAGAATGTACGCGCACGAGGATGGGCTCATCCTCCTTCCACGTGCCCTTGATCAGAGCGAAATGCTCCTGTCCGCCCACCTTCTGGCGGAAGGGGATAATGCGGAAATGCCCGTACTGAGTGGGCATGTCGGCCTCCTCACCCACCTCGATGAGCGACTCCTGCTGTAGGCGGTAGGCGATGAGGTCCTTGATGGTGATGATCTTCATGTCATGCTCACGGGCGAAGTCGATGAGCTGCGGCATACGTGCCATCGTGCCATCGTCGTTCATAATCTCCATCAATGCGCCGGCAGGATAAAGGCCGGCCAGCTTGCAAAGGTCGATGGCAGCCTCGGTGTGGCCTGAGCGGCGCAGCACGCCGTTGTCCTGGGCATAGAGGGGATTGACGTGACCTGGTCGGCCGAAGGTCTGCGGCGTTGAGGCGGGATCGGCCAGCGCCCGGATAGTGGCGGCACGGTCGTGGGCTGACACACCCGTGGTGCAACCCTCAATCTTGTCGACTGTGACGGTGAAGGGCGTGCCTAAGAGCGACGTGTTATCCTGCACTTGATGGGGCAGGTCCAGCTCGTTGCTGCGGCTGATAGTGATGGGAGCGCAGAGCAGGCCGCGGGCATACTTCAGCATGAAATTCACCATCTCTGGCGTAATCTTCTCTGCGGCACAGATGAGGTCACCCTCGTTCTCGCGGTCCTCGTCGTCGACCACGATGACAAACTTACCATTGCGGAAGTCGTCAAGGGCCGCATCTATTGTTGAGAGACCCACCCCCAACCCCTCCCTATGAGGGAGGGGAGTAGATAGTTCTGTTATTATTTTTTTCTGCATATCTGGAAATGTCTTATTTGTTAGTCAAGCGTGATTTAACTGTTGTCTTCTGAGAGTAGTTCTATTGGCTCCCCTCCCTCACAGGGAGGGGTAAGGGGGTGGGTCTCGATAATGGCGTTACTGGTCTTCTCGATGGTCTTCAAATCCTTGTAGAGACGAAGGCGGAAGCGCAGCATACGGATGTAGAAGAAGATGCCCAAAGGCAGGATGATGCCCGTCAAGGCGTTGAGCCAACGCTGGCGGAAAGGCCGCGTATGGGCGTGGGTGGCCAAGACGGGATATTGATTCAGCAGGTGCAGCGTCTGTTTTTCACGCGAGTTCGACAGGTCGTCGATGACGGTCTCTAAGCGTTCGCTAATGTCAATAATCTGACGGTCGTCGCCTGGACGGAAGAACACCTTGATGGGATTGGGCCAACGCAGCAGGTGGTGTTCCTGGCTGTAGGTGTCAATCTCAGCATTGATGTCTAACAACAGAAGGCTGTCAGCACGATAGTCAGGATCGTTGATGATGACTTCCTTTGCCACAATGTTACGTTTCATCCGCAAGCCCAGCATACGACGGATGAGCAGACGGTAGGCATCCATGTTAAACACCGTCGAGTCGTTATTGGCCTTATAGGTAAAGAAGACAGCCAGCGGCGCCAGCACCATGGTCGAGATGCCCTTTCCGAACCACACTGTCCAGTTATCGTCGCGTGCCATGCGCATGCCGGAGTTCTCGAAAATGTAGTAGACAATGAACACCAGCACTGAGATAATGACAGGCAAACCCAGACCACCCTTGCGGATGATAGCACCAAGTGGTGCGCCGATAAAAAAGAAGATGATGCATGACAGGGCCAGCGTATACTTGCCAACCAGCTCAATCTCGTGCATACGCTCCTGACGGAAATTATACTTGGCCATCTCAGCTTTCATCGCTACGTCACCCAACGTCGTTTGCGCCTGTCGGGCAGCGTTTTTCGTCACTTCACGCCGCATGTCGCCGTTCAGCGAGCTGAAAATGGAATCCACATTGGGCCGCTTGCCCTGATCCAGCGCCACAGCCATTCGCAATGAGTCATCGTGTGTAAGTCGGGGCTCCGCCATACAGTATTGCCGTGCCTCCCAATAGAAGCGGTGCCCCACGCTGTCGTTGGCTATACGGATAGAGTCGAGGTCGTGCAGGATCTGCTTCGAACTCTTTGCCTTCGCGTTACCCGACAGTGTCGAAGCATCGGCCAAGTTGAACTCGCCGTCGAAGTCGAGCAGGATCTGCTTATAGGCAAAGGTCTCACGGCGATAGGGCACCTCTGCAGAGGTTACCATATCCTGCTGTTTGATATTCTCAAACCACTCACCGCTCCACAGCGTCAGCAGCAGGTGTTTCTTTTCTGCCGTCGACTGTATCATGCCCGAGTCGGCCAGAATGATGGCCTGGTCTTCATACGAGCCACTCTGTCGGTAGATCATCATACCATAGAGTTTGCCCGTCGTCAGGTCTTTCTTCTGCACGTAGAGGTTGGTGTTGGGGATGCCGTCGTAGAACACGCCCTCAGGAATCTCCAGCTCAGGACTCTTCTGCTTCATCGAAATGAGCAGCTGCGCCAGGTTCTTGTTGGCATCAGGGCCTATCTTCTCTTGGAAATAGATGGAAACACCGGTAATGAGGATGACGATGATGATGATGCTACGCATCGACTGTAGCAGCGAGATGCCCGCCGCCTTGATAGCTGTCAGCTCTGATGACTCACCCAGATTGCCATAGGTGATGAGCGAGCTCAGCAGAATGGCCAATGGGAAGGCCTGCGGCACCAGCATCAGCGCCATATACCAGAAGAACTGCGCCAACACGTCCATCGTCAGTCCCTTGCCGATCAGGTCGTCGATATAACGCCACAAAAACTGCATCATCAGCACAAACTGGCAGATGAAGAAGGTGGCCACGAACAGCAGTCCGAACTGTTTGGCGATGAATATGTCGAGTCTCTTTATTCCGAGCATTTCTTTCGAGGTGCAAAGTTACACATTTTTGAAATATTTTTCGCTAAAAACTACTGATTATTTGATTTTTTTTGTATCTTTGCCGCACTTTCAATTAACCCAACAACAAATATGGCAACACAATTAATGAAAAAGAAGCTTTTTCTGTTTCTCGTCGCACTGCTTGCTGCAACGGGAGTGAAAGCCGATGAATGGGGCTTTGAAAACGGCTTAGACGGCTGGATCGTCATTGACGGCAATAACGACGGATACACATGGACGCTGACCAGTGCCATTCCCTCTACATGGCCTTCCTATGCCAATATCACGCTTGACTGGTATCATTCAGGCAGCAACGCTGTGTGCAGCGGTTCATACATCAACGGCGTCGGTGCACTGACGCCCAACGAATATCTTGTCTCACCACAGTTCAAGGTTTCGACAGGTTGCCAAATCAGCTTCTGGGCCGCTGCTGTCGATGCCACCTATGCTGCTGATCATTTCGGTGTTTTCGTCTCTACAGGGACTCCCGTTACCAGCAACTTCAAGTTGATAAAAGAATGGACGCTGACGGGATCGCGTGAATTTGTTGGTGGCAGACAGGAAGCACCAAGGCGTGTTGGCACCTGGCATTACTACACAGCCGACTTAAGCGCCTACACCAACCAAAAGATTTATGTAGCCATCCGTCATTTCAACTGCAACAACCAATATATCCTCATCATCGACGACGTCAGCATAGTCGATGATGGCATGACGGTAGGCATTGACAACGTTAACGTTAAACTTAACGATAACAACAACTTTTATTACGACATACAAGGCCGCCACGTGGTTCATCCCACGAAAGGGCTCTACATCCAAAACGGCAAAAAAATCGTAGTAAAGTAATTGTCCTTGATGTCCTTACTTAAATCAAAGACCACTAGACTGGTGAAGACGCTCCAAATTGCCGTCCCATAGGTCGTGCAGGTCGTCGATGTCATCGGGCAGAGAAAAGTCGGTGACACAGAGGCACACCTCCTCAGTCAGCTCGCTGCGGCCTATGCGCATCTCCCAGTATGCATCAGGGTCGGTGTCGTCTAACCATTTCAACTTGATATGGCTGTTTTTCTCACGTTCCATGATGCGTGCGCACATCGTGTGATGCTCGCCCCACAAATCTCCCCACGTCAGCTCCATCACGCCA
Organism: uncultured Prevotellaceae bacterium; assembly: GCA_947167935.1. Lineage (GTDB taxonomy): Bacteria > Bacteroidota > Bacteroidia > Bacteroidales > Bacteroidaceae > Prevotella. Next base: position 34,587 of record CAMVJU010000008.1, read on the forward strand.
TTGGCCTCGTTCACACGGTCGGCTATCCACCGCTCCAACCCGTGATCGGTGCTCATCAATGTCCACAGGATGTCCGGCTTGCGGGCGTTCAGCGGATATTCCAGCTCCAGTCTCTGTTTCTTTGTATTCATCAGGTCAGGTATTTATTATGGCGCAAAATTACAAAAAATAATGAGAACACATGCCAAGAAAAGAAAATATTTTGCAGGGTAAATCCTAAATAAAGTTAACAGCAAGCATTTTCTCTTGCCTACATTTTTGCGTTTAGGCGAAAAACCGTACCTTTGCACCCGCTTAACCGATAAAGGTTGTTGGCGGGATAGCTCAGCTGGTTAGAGCGCATGATTCATAATCATGAGGTCGCCGGTTCAATCCCGGCTCCCGCTACCACCAACGAGGCAGTCAGGCCATCAAGACCTGGCTGCCTTTTTAAGTTTTTAGCAATTAGCTTTTGGCAATAGGCATTTAGCATAATCATTCATAAAAAATGGAACGTCCGCTGATTCTCATTTCCAACGACGACGGCTATCAGGCCAAAGGAATCCGCAGCCTCGTCGATATGGTCAAACATATGGGCTACGTCATTGTGTGTGCCCCCGACGGGCCCCGCTCAGGATATGCCTGCGCCTTCTCTGCCACGACGCCGCTGGTGCTTACCCTTCGCGAGAAGAGCGACGGTGTAGAGATTTGGTCGTGCAACGGCACTCCCGTCGACTGCGTGAAGATGGCATTGCACGAGATTGTTCCCCGTCGGCCCGACATCGTTATCGGTGGCATCAATCATGGCGACAATGCCTCAGTGAACACCCATTACAGCGGTACGATGGGCGTAGTGATGGAGGGCTGCATGAAGCACATCCCCTCAGTGGCTTACTCCATTTGCGACTACAGCGCCGATGCCGACTTCGAACCCATGCGTCCCTATGTGGAGCGTTTCACGGCACAGATATTAGAGGAGGGTTTGCCCAAGGGTGTCTGCCTGAACATCAATTTCCCTTTATTAGAGGAAAGAGGAGAGAGGAGAGAGGAGAGAGATTACCAAGGCGTGAAGGTTTGCCGCATGGGCTTCGGTTCTTGGCAGAACGAAGTAACGAAATGCCATCATCCACGTGGCTACGACTACTGGTGGATGGTGGGACACTATCACGACGACGAGCCGGAAGCTACTGACACCGACCGCTGGGCTCTGGATCACGGCTACGTAGCCATCACTCCCACCCGCATGGATGTCACCGCCTACGAAGCAATGGAATTTCTTAATTCCGAGTTCGTAATTCGTAATTCGTAATTCGAAATTCGTAATTCCCATGAAATACTACTTGATAGCCGGTGAGGCATCGGGCGACCTGCACGCATCGCGCCTGATGCAGGAACTGAAGAAACAGGACGCCGAGGCGGAATTCCGTTTCTACGGAGGCGACCAGATGGCCGCTGTAGAGGGCAGCACGATGGTGAAGCACTACCGCGACTTGGCCTACATGGGCTTCATCCCTGTCTTCCTCCACCTGCCCACCATCCTGATGAACATGCGGCGCGCCAAAAAGGACATCAAGGCGTGGCAGCCCGACGTCGTTATCCTCGTCGACTATCCCGGCTTCAATCTCAAGATTGCCAAATACGTCAGGAAGAACGCCATTGCGCCTGTCTATTATTACATCGCGCCAAAAATCTGGGCGTGGAAGGAATATCGCATCAAGAGTATCAAGCGCGACGTGGACGAGCTATTCTCTATCTTGCCCTTCGAGGTGAACTTCTTTGAAGGCAAGCATCACTACCCTATCCACTATGTGGGCAACCCGACAGCGGATGAGGTGAGGGAGTTTCTGAAAAGTGAAAAGTCAAGAGAGGATTCTTCACATAAAACAATTGCCATTCTTTGTGGCTCGCGTCGTCAGGAGATTAAGGCCAATCTGCCGGCTATGCTGCAGGTGACCGACAAATACAGCGATGATTGTCAGATTGTCATTGCAGGCGCACCGAGCATCGATGCCGACTACTATAAGCCATTCATGGAAGGACACAAAGTCAGCATCGTCTTTAATCAGACCTACAAGTTGCTCTCACAGGCTCACGTCGCTCTTGTCACCAGTGGCACCGCCACCTTGGAGACGGCCCTTTTCGGCGTGCCGCAGGTGGTATGCTACGAGACGAAGCTCCATTGGTTTTTCAAATGGCTGCGCAAAAAGCTGCTGAAGGTAAAATATGTGTCGTTAGTCAACCTCATTGCTGACCGCGAGGTGGTGAAGGAACTGGTGGTCGACACTTTCTCAGCTGAGAATATCGAGAAAGAATTGTCCGTCCTTCTGCCCGATGACAGTCCGCAGCGCCGCCAGATGTTGGAAGACTACAACGATGTGTGGCAGCGCTTGGGCGACAAGCAGGCACCAAAAGAAGCAGCCCGCATCATCTGCAGGCTGCTACATAATCATCGTTAATCAATAGACTCTTTTCTACAGCGCCTTGAGCGACACAGCGAAGCCTCCTCCGGGGGCTTCCTTTATTTTCAGCGTCTGTCCGGCCTTCACTGTTTTCTTCGTGATGACATAGGCCTGAGGATTCGTCTCGTAGTGAGCGTTGGGTGCATCCTGATAGATGGTGCACTCATACTTACGGCCCTTGTCTAAAAAATCGAGCTTCACGATAGCCATGTGGCCATTCTCATCGCACTTGCCGCCGATGAACCAATTGTCCGTACCCTTTGCCTTGCGGGCCACGGTGATGTAGTCGGCGGGCTCTGCCTCCAGATAGATGCTCTCGTCCCAGTCGCAGGCCACATCGCGGATGAACTGGAAGGCATCGTCAAACTTCTCGTAATTCTCGGGCAGGTCGGCTGCCATCTGCAGAGGTGAGTACATCGTCAGGTAGAGGGCCAGCGAGCCAGCCAGCGTGATGCGTGCCCACGAGGTGTTGTTGCTCCACTCACTCAGCTTGGTAACAAAGATGCCCGGCGTATAGTCCATCGGACCACCCTGCAAACGAGTAAACGGCAGGATGCAGGTGTGATCCGGACGCGAGCCGCCGAAGGCCTCATACTCTGTGCCGCGAGCACTCTCGTTGCCCACAAGGTTCGGATAGGTGCGGCAGAGTCCAGTAGGACGCGTGGCCTCATGGGCGTTCACCATAATGTGGTGCTTGGCAGCCTCCTTTACCACGTAGAGGTAGTGGTTGTTCATCGACTGCGAATAGTGGTGGTCGCCACGCGGGATGATGTCGCCCACATAGCCCGTCTTCACAGCGTCGTAGCCATACTGGTTCATCAGCTGGAAAGCCTTCTCCATGTGGCGCTCGTAGTTCTGCGTCGAGGAAGAGGTCTCGTGATGCATCAGCAGCTTCACGCCCTTGGAGTGGGCATAGTCGTTAAGCATCTTGATGTCGAAGTCGGGATAGGGTGTCTGGAAGTCGAAGACGTCGCGTTTCCACATGTTGGCCCAGTCCTCCCAACCTACGTTCCAGCCCTCCACGAGCACCTCGTCGAGGCCGTTCTTCGCGGCGAAGTCGATGTAGCGCTTCACGTTCTCGTTGTTGGCTTTATGCGTGCTGTTGGGCTTTACCTTCGTCCAGTCTATCTGGTCAAGATAGATGGAGGGATAGTCATTGGTGTAGTGCCAGGAGCCGCGGCCCACAATCATCTCCCACCACACGCCGCAGTATTTCGTGGGATGAATCCACGAGGTGTCGTCAAGGGCACACGGCTCATTGAGGTTGAGGATGAGGTTGGAGGAGAGCATGTCGCGTGCGTCGTCAGACACCAAGACGGTGCGCCACGGCGTCATGCAGGGCGTCTGCATACAGCCCTTCAGACCAGTGGCGTCAGGCGTCAAGTGGCTCACGAAAGTGAACGTCTCAGGCAGGGGATAGCGCGAGGGCTTCGGCGCCGGTGTGTAGGCATTGCTGCCGCCGCCCAGCTCGGTGGTCAGCGCCTTTGTCTCGGCATCCACCAGTTCGAGGTGCATTGTGGCGTAATCGGCACAGGCAGCCTCGTGGATATTGATGTAGAGGCCGTCGTCGCTCTTCATCTGTAAAGAAGTCTGCACACCCGTCGGCGAGAAGACGGCCACAGATGAGTTGCCCCAGTTGACAGCCTCCTTCATGCGTCCACGAATCTCTGAGAGCTTCGTCTGCTGTGTCTCCTGCTCCTGCGTGTCGTAGTCGCCGGGCAGCCACCACGCCGTGTGGTCGCCAGCCATGCGGAACTCGGTGCGCTCATCCTGAATGAGGAAGTAGTTCAGCTCCTTCTGCTGCGGAAACTCGTAACGCAGGCCGATGCCATCGTCATAGACACGGAAGCGGATGAGGATGGTGCGCTTGTGGCGTTCCTCATACATGCCGCGTTCACCCTCCCGGGCGGTGACACGGGGCTCGGTCCATTGTTGCAACAATGTTGCAGCATAGTCGACATAATGGTTGCGGATGTCGCGGGTCTCGCCCCACACGGGCTGCCAAGTCTCATCGAAGGTGCTGGTTTCCTCCTTCACGATTTTGAAGCCATCCATCAGGTCGTGCTCGTTGAGGCCGCGCGAGGCGTGCTTGTCACGTGCCAACTCGAGACCTAAGTGCGAGGGCAGCACCACGGGCCTGTCCTTGTAGCTCATCTCGTACATGGGCCGGCCTTTCTCGTCTACCCAGAATTTCATCTTTACATTGCCGTTGGGCGATGTTACCTCTTTTGCCTGTGCCATCATGGGCACAATCAGCAATAATAACAAAAATATCTTCTTCATGCTTTTTCAGTGTTTTTCCGTGTTCTTTGCGGAGCAAAACGGCAGAGCCGAGCGCATCCGTTGCTTATTATGGTCTCAGGGCATCGAGCCAGCAGAGGAAGGCAACGAGTGAGGCATTCCAGTTGATGGCTATCTCGTTGGAGGCGTAGCTCTGCATCACATCCATGTAGGACTCGTCGGGCTCATTTGACGTGTAGGGCATGGGCATGTCTTTCTTGTCCTGCTGACCGGGATTCGGACCGCCAACAAGCATACCTGGGAAGGGTTTCTCTACGTTGTCGGCCTCCGAGATGCGGTGGTGGGGATGCATCGGACTCTTGTCGCCGAAGCCCGTCACATAGCAGTAGCCCGTGGCGTTGCGGCCCAGCAGGTAGTCGGCACTCTCAAAGGCATAGACACGGTAGGGCTTGCCCGTCAGCTGGTCGGCATAGAGCAAGGCCACAGCCTGGCAACAGCAGAACTCAGCCAGACAGCCCCAGCCGAAGTCGCTCTTCTTATTGCCATAAGGCGACTGGAAGCACGACTTGTCCACATCCTTCACAGCATCGTCGCAATAGGCCACCAACTGCTGCAACATCGGCTCATACAACGCCGACTTGTCGCCAGCGGCCAGCCACTCGAAAGCGCCCAGCGAGGCCACATTGCCCCATGTGGGCGTGGTAAAGGCCGCAGGCTGATACTGACGCACGTCGTCGAGATACTGCTGCTTGCCCGTCAAGCGATACAAGGCCGTAGCAGCCCAAAAGAACTCATCGCGGGCACTGCCGTCGCCGTAAGCACCCGTAGTGACAGCGGGGGCTTTCAGCTGTTCCTGACGATAGAATGCCGTAGGATTGGCCTTGGCCCATGCGTAGGCACGCTCAGCCATAGCGGCAGCCTGTGCCGAGAAGCCCGGATAGTCCTGGCCAAAAGGCTCGTAGAGGCGTGCTGCATCGGCCATCACGGCGGCGAAGTCGAGCGTGGCCGTCACGGTCTTCTGCACCACGAAGCGCGGCTGTTTGCAATCCTTGGGCATGATGAACGCCTCAAAGTTAGGCGTTGTCAGCTTATGGTAGACACCGCCGTCATAGGGATCCTGCATCGTGAGAAACCACTGCAGGTTGAACATCATCTCATCCAACAGGTCGGGCGTATGGTTGTTGCTCTCAGGGATGTTGGTGTTCAGACCAGCAAAATAGTCGGGCAACTGCTCATAGGCGGCCAGCATCAAGCCGATGCTGAATGCTGAGTTCACCACATATTTATTATAGTCGCCAGCATCGTACCAGCCGTAGGGCGAGCTGATGATCGTGCCAGCAGGACGCAGCGGCGAGGCGGCCGACGGATGCACCAGCACGTGGGTGTCGGGATGACCCGCAGGACGGTTATATTCGCCCCCCATCGTGATGGGCACGCCAGTGCGGATGAGATAAAAGAGGCGCAGCGAGGCCTTGGCGATGTCACTGTAGGGACGCTCGTCCACCAAAAGGCTACACGACTCCTTACCCACGCTGACCTGATAGCAACCAACGTCTGCCAGGCTACTTAGGTCAACGACGTAGCGGGTCTTTCCCGACCAAGGCGACACGGCCTTGCGCACCTTCTTCGGCTTCACCACCTTGCCCGAGGGCGTCGTCACACGCACCTTGCCCAAGGGATTTGTGCCCTCTACGACAATCATTTTCTCCTGACCGGGATAGCAGCCCACCTGGTTGTAGCGTATCTGGGCCTGGACACACACTGCGGCACATGCCACGGCCATTGTCAATAATAATCTTTTCATAGGTAAGCTTTTGTCATTCTGTTTCTACGTGCAGACGCCCTGTTAGTTCTTTTTCATAAAGAAACCATCGACCGACCAGCTGATAGTACATTTTCCATCGCTGTATACACCAGATTCAACTTCTCTGAAGCCGCGCGACCGAGCCACTTTAAAGAATTCGTCCTCAGATACCTCACCGGCATAATAGCGTACATGGAGGTCGGGTAATTCATTGCTTGCTCCCACATAAAATTCACCGTAATCAGGATGTGAGAACATCATATAAGCTTCCAAGCCCTCAACTTGCTTGTCGCCATCATACGTGAGGCCCTTAATCACCAGCTGTTCGGCGCAGTATTCCAGGTCTTCATTGACAACGGTCTTGTAGAACACATCGAACAGGGAAGAAACGCTCAGTTCGCTGCTGCCAGCCACGTCCTCGTCCTCATCGATGTCTTCCACGTCGAAGTCTTCCTCGTCCATGTCGTCCACGTCGAAGTCTTCTTCGTCGAAGTCGCTGTCATCCTCTATTTCTGCCCTAACCTCTGTTTCGTCTTCATCGTCGTCGGCAGATTTTTTGTCCTTACCATTGCCGCAAGCCACCAATAGCACCATGGCCAACAGCATGAGAAGAAGCTGTAGCCTACTTGTTGAAAAAAGATTGTTACGTTTCATTTAAATGATTATTTTTTTGTTAATATTGAGTTGCTATTCGACATAGTCTTTCACTATCTTCACCAGCTCTGCAGAGGGTTGCGTAGCATCGGCGACTGGAACCAAATACCAGCTGACGCTCCACTTGAGCTCCTCGCCGGGCTGCAGCAAGGTGTAGGCGCCCTGACTCTCCAGCTCGATGTAGGTTTTGCCACGGTTGACGTAGACCTGCACCTCGGCCTCACCAGGAGCGGACTGACCTGCCTGCAAATCATCGAACTCCTTGATCAGCAGCAATCCGTCGGCAAAATAGGCCAGCCAGCCCGTACCGTCGGCATTCACCTTGCGATTCTGCGGTGCCTCGTCGGTTTTATACCAGGCAGCGCCGTGAGTACCCTCGAAGGTCATCACGCCGGCAGGCCAGATGCTGTCGACGGGAGCCTCGAAGAAGATGAGTCCGTCGCCGTTTGGCACACGCGTAATCTCCCACGGAGCCACGCTGCGCGGCTCGCTGCCCTCATTCTTAATGGAATAGGTGATGGTGAAAGCCGGCTCATTCCCTTTTCCGCCCATACGAGGATATTCCACCTGAATGTCCTTGCCCACGCTGAGTCCTAAGCGTTCACACACAGGGCTGGTGATGACCAAGCGGTCGTTGCTCTGTCGCACCACCTTGTAGGCCTGCTTGTCAAACTCAGGCACGGGAGGCCAGTTCCATTCCTTCTGCGGACTGGTCCAGAACGTGCTGCCGAAGGACTCCGGCCAGCGGCTTTGCGACAGCACTTCCTTGTCCTGATACTTCAGCGACAGAATCTTGCCGCCCTTAGAAGCGTTGACGACCATGCTGACACGGCCATTTGAAAGGGTGAACACCTCGTCTCCCTCCCCGATAGGGCTTGCGTTGAAGTTTGCGGGGAAGTTTCCTTGTGCCAGTGCCTTTTGTTGCGGCAAAATCGCAACACACCCGACCAGCAGGGTGAATAATAAGAATCGTTTCATAGCTGATTATTTTGCCATATGATAAATTCTTTCCATATCCTCTGCCTTCAGCACCTTCAAGCAGCCGATGCTACGGCGGCCGTCCTGGCAGCACTTGCGTGTCATCTCCTTGATTTCCTCATCGGTGATGTCGCGGCCAATGAGTTCATGGATGTTGATTGGCATACCAATGGCGTGGTAGAAGCGCTCCATTGCCTCGATGCCCTTCAGCGCCGTGCCTTCGGGGTCGGTAAAATCGTTGGGTACATCCATCACGTTGACGGCGAAGCGCACAAAGCGGCGAAGGTTCTCATGCATGGTATAGCGTGCCCAGCTAGGCCAGATGGCGGCGAGGCCTGCGCCGTGAGTGGCGTCGAACATGGCACTCAATTCGTGCTCCAGCTGGTGCGTGGCCCAGTCGTCGGCAACGCCACAGCCCGTCAAGCCGTTGTGCATCAGCGAGCCGCCCCACATGATCTGTGCCCTGTAGCGGTAGTCCTCGGGATTCTTCAGCACGGCGAACACGGCATTCTTGATGTTGCGTAGCATGGCCTCGGCAATGTCCGTAGTAAAGTCCATATCGTCGTCCTTAGTGAAGTAGCGCTCCATCGTGTGCATCATCATATCGGTCACTCCAGCAGCCGTCTGATAGGGAGGCAGCGTGAAGGTGCGCTTCGGGTTCATGATAGCGAACTTCGGGCGCGAGAGGTTGTTGCTATATCCAAGTTTGATGTCGCCATCCTCGTTAGTGATGACGCTGGCCTCACTCATCTCGCTACCTGCAGCGGGAATGGTGAGCACACAGGCCACGGGCAGCATCTTCTTCGCCTGGTCCTTGCCCAAATAAAAGTCCCAAACATCACCCTCGTAGGGTACACCGTAGGCGATGCACTTGGCCGAGTCGATGACCGAACCGCCACCCACAGCCAGGATGAAGTCGATACCTTCCTTACGGCACAGCTCGATGCCCTGCCTGGCCAGCGATAGCCTCGGGTTGGGCACCACGCCACCAAGGGTAAGGAACTCTACCCCACCCTCCTTGAGCAGTCTGCACATCTTGTCGAGCAGCCCCGACTTGATGGCGCTTTTGCCACCATAGTGCACCAACACCTTTGTGCCGCCATATTTCTTCACTAACTGAGCCACCTGCTCCTCTGAGTTCTCGCCGAACACCACTTCCGTCGGTGCATAGAAATTAAAGTCCTTCATTTTCGTTTTGGTTTTATTGTGTCGTTGGTTTTAGATTCAGTTGTCATTCGACTGCAAAGATACAAATTTTCTTCGAAATCCAATGAAAAGGGGAACTTTTTTTCGTTCCCCCCTTTATTTTCGTTTGCATGCCAGTTCCAAGCCGTGGATGCCCCTCGAGCTATTTCAGGTTCTTGCTCGCTATCATTCCTGCCAAACGGCCATTGACCACAATGTCGGCCACACCATTGCCCCCCAGCCGATTGGCACCATGCAGACCACCTGTCACCTCGCCTGCGGCATAGAGGCCAGGGATCGGCGAGCCATCAGCCCGTAGCACCTGCGTCTCGGCATTCACGCTCAAGCCGCCCATGGTGTGGTGGATGGCAGGTGTGACGCGCACGGCATAGAAAGGTGGTGTCTCCAAAGGTACCGTCATCTCCGTGGCACTACGTCCGAAGTCATCGTCGCGTCCCGCCTTCTGCTGGGCATTGTAGCGGCTAATGGTCTCGGAAAGGCTTTCGGCAGGGATACCCACGCGGCTTGCCAGCTCCTCGACGGTGGCTCCCTCGCTGAGCAGATGCTGGTTGGCATAGGTCTCGATGGACGCCAGCGACTGTCGCACAGCTTGGTCGAAGACGAGGAACACCTCGCCTGCCTCCTGTTTCAGAATGGCTGCCGACACCACATCGCGTGTATCCATCTCGTTGCAGAAACGCTGTCCGCCCAGATTCACCAAGATGGCCCCATTGCCCCTCACCGCCTCGGTGATGAGGATATGGTTGGTGGCTTCTGCCGTAGGATGAATCTGGATATTCGCCATTTGGATGGTTACGCCGCCAATGGCCGTCACCCAGTTGAAGGCATCGCCCGTGGCACCCGGATGGTTCAGTGTGGCAAATCCGCTCAGCGAGGGCTGAAGACTTGTCACCATAGCCAAATTGGCCCCAAAGCCTCCTGTGGCAATGATGACAGCCTTTGCGGTGAGCCTGTAACTGCTGCCGTCGGCATTCTGCACCCTTACGCCCGTTACGGCATCGCCTGCGGTCAACAGTCCTATGACCTTGTTCGACGTACGTATCTCGATGTTGTCCTTCTCACTGGCCATCTTGAGCATTTTCATCAGATGCGGGCCGATGGCCGTACCTCCTTTGGGACGATGTGTACGCTTCATGCTGCTTCCGCCCATCAGACCCACGTCGCTCAGGTCGGCTCCAAGTCCTATCAGCCAAGAGATAGTGATGGGGGCATGCTCCACCAGACTTCTCACTAGCGACGGAATGTTCTGCTGCTTGCCGCCTCGCATGATGTCGTCATAGAACAGTTGCTTGCTATCCTCGATGCCGAGTGCCCGCTGTACGTCTGTCTCTGCCGCATTGATGCCGCCTGTGGAATAGTTGGTGTTGCCGCCGATGATGCCCTGCTTTTCCAGCACGACAATCTTCAGGTTTTTATCGGTTTCGGCTGCTGCCACCGCTGCCGATAGCCCTGCTCCACCAGCTCCTACGACAACGATGTCGCAGGTGCCGTCCCTGTAGGTCTGAGACATTTCCACCTGACTGCCCATTGCTATCAGCAAGGCCATGTTGATGGCATCAATCACGCCCGTTGAAGTCAGTGTGGCACCAGTGACACCATCTACCTCGACACTCATCGGTTCCTGCCTGCCTACCGCACTTGCCACAATGCTGTTGATGGCATCTTGAGCGAAGACCGATTCCGACTGGCTGACGATGGTGACCTGCTCCACCTGATGGTTCTTCACCACCACCTTGGCAATGATTGTGCCACTGCGCCCCTCGCCGCTACCCGTCCACTCTCCGTCCTGAAGCAGTTGTTCTGTGGGGGCCGTCGTATTGTCGTCGTCGTTCGAGCATGAAGCCAGCATAACGCCCCATATAATCAGGACGTGCAACGCAAGCAATGGTCTCATCAATCTTATCGTTTTTTTCATATTTCACTTGTTTTGCTTTCGGATGCAAAGTTACGGTTTTTCTGCGAACTATTGCTAAAAAAGGAACTTTTTTGGCTGAATGTGGTGAAATACCCCCGAAAATGGGGTCTTAACGTTCAAACGTTCAAAGTTCAAAAGTTCAAAACGACACGAATAGGCGCGAATCCTACACAAAACACCTATGTTCAGAAAATTAAACAGGCTATTTAGAAAAATCAATAGGCCATTCAGAAAAACAAACAGGCTGTTCAGCTGACATAGAATTGAACTTTTGAACTTTGAACGTTTGAACGTTAAGGCCCCAATTTCGGGCACTTTTCTTGTTTTTTCGTCAGCCTGTTTCAGTCGATGGCTTATCCTTACCTGCGGCGGCGATCATTATTTCCCCATTTCTTATCGTAGCGGCCCTCGGTGTCGACCTTGCCGCCAAACATGTTCAGGCGGTAGCGCACGTGCAGCATGGCGTAGGAGTTGATGCTGTTGTAGCGGGTGTCGCTGCGCCCGTTGGCATTGACCCACCGCTCGTAGTTCGACTGCTGACCCAGCAGGTCGTAGAAGTTGAGGGCCACGACGAGCGTCTTCGACTTGAGGAAAGTCTTCGATATCTGACCGTTCCAGATGAGCTCGTTGGTGTTCGACGAGGGGTCGTTGTAGCCTCGGCGGCTGTTCTCATGCAGGTTGGTGGAGATCTCGAAGCCGCTGGGCAGTCGGAACATCACCTGTCCGCCATAGCTGAAGCGCCACGTGTCGAGGTCGGCGCTGGGCTGCAGCTCGTTGCGCGAGTGCTGGTAGTTGACGTTGCCGTCGATGGTCACCTCGAGCCAGTCGTTGCGGAAGCTGGCATTGAGGCGCTGGTTGAGGTTGGTGGTCTTCGTGGTGTTCTTTGCAGCATCAGCCATGTTCTGCGACACATAGCTCACATAGTGGTTGTAGCGCAGGCGAGTGTCGGAGCCTACGTTCCAGTGGGCTGTCGAGTCGATGGCGGTGTTGAACGTGAAGCCTCCGTCGGCATTCCAGTTGCCATTGATGTTCTCAGGACGCGACTCGCTGCCGCCAGTCGCGGCGTTGTAGCGCACGAGGTTGGAGATGCTGTTGCGGATGTGGCGGTAGTTGGCATAGACCACGATGCTGCGCTTGTACTTCTGGATGTAGTTGTTGTAGTAGACATTCAGCGAGTTGGTGAACTGCGGCTTCAGACCCGGGTTACCCGACGTGATGTAGAGCGGGTTGGAGTCGTCGCGAATGTCGAGCAGCTGTGTGATGTCAGGCTGACGGGTGTCGCCGCGATAGTGCAGCCAAATGCTCTCCTGGTCGCTGAACTTGTAGTGGAAGTCAATCGTCGGGGTGAGGTTGACTACGTTGCGGATGGTGTCAACGTAGACGCCGCGATAGTCCTGAATGAAGTTCGAGTGCTGCGGCTGCACGAGGAAGCCCACGTTGTAGTCGTACTCCTCCTGATAGTGGCGCAGGGTGAGACGGATGTTGTGGGTGTAGTTCTTATACTCGGAATAGCGGCTGAGGTTCTTGTCGAGGTAGCCGTCAAGCGGATAGAGCGCGCCAAGCCAGGGATCCCACTCGCGATAGATAGGTGTGATGCCTGTGAAAGGATTCAAATCCATGTGGCTGAAGTCGTAGGTCTGGCGGTCACTCTTGTTCTGATTGTAGCGCATCTCGTAGTTGAACTGCAGGTGGGCGCCCTTCCATAGCGGCTCGCTGTAGAGGGCAGAGAGCACGTAGCCCTGATTGTCGCTGGGCGTAGTGTTGTAGCGCGAGGTGAAATAGGTAGAGTCCTGTCCTGCGGCGTTCTTCACGCGGTGCAGCCACACCTCGTTGTTCGATGCATTGCGGTTGTCGTTGTCGCCCAGCGAGCCCTCAACGCGCAGGGTGACGTTGCGGCCACGCTGGTTGAGCTTGCGGTAGAACTGCAGCATGGCCCAGGCGTTCTTGCTTTCGCCGTAGCTGAGGCTGGCGCTACGGCTGTTGTTGACGAGATAGGGTGCCAAGGAGCCCAACGAGGCCAACGGGTCTTCAACGTAGAGGTAGGGGTCGTCGTCGAAGGTGGCGTTGGCCGAGGTAGAGGTACCGTCGTTGCTGCCGATGCTTCCGTTGGCACGCATGAGGATGTTGGTCAGCGTGTCGGGCTTCCACTCGAAGCGGATGTTGCCGTTCCAGTTGTCGCTGCGGGAATAGCTGTTAGAGCGGCTGTTCGAGAAGGTGCGCGAGGTCTGCGAGTAGAAATTCTCGCTGGCGTTCTCGTTGGCATTGTCGCCGTCGCGGTGGTTCCAGCGCACCGAGGCGTCCACCTTCAGCTTCTTTCCGTCGTCGTAGTTGAGGTTGGTGCCCAGCATCTTGCGGGCATTCAGTCCGCGGCGGTTCCACCAACCGGCATTCTCCTCCTTGTTGTTCAGGTTGCCCATCAGCACGAAGCGCATCTTGTCGGTAAAGCTCGAACCCATACCACGTGAGGCATAGCGGTGCTTGGTACCTCCGGCGATGTCGAGGTTCGTCATGTAGCCGCGGTTCATGCCCTTCTTGATGGTAAAGTCAAGCACAGCCTGCTTGTTGCCGTCTTCGATGCCGGTGATGCGGGCCTGGTCGCTCTGCTGGTCGTAGAACTTCACGTTCTGGATAATCGAGACGGGCAGGTTCTTCAGCGCCGTCTCCACATCGCCCAGCATAAACTCCTTGCCGTCGAGCAGAATCTTCTCAATTTTCTTGCCGTTGACGGTGATGTTGCCGTCCTCATCCACCTCGGCGCCAGGCATTCGCTTGATGAGTTCCTCAATGGGCGAACCCTCAGGCGTGCGGTAGGCATCAGGGTTGTAGACCAGCGTGTCCTTGCGCACGACAATCTGTGCCGCACGGCCTGTCACCACAGCCTCCTTCAGCGTGATGGCATCAGGCGAGAACATCAGGTCACCCAGATCCTGACTCTGGTTGCGCCGCAGCGTTACCTCGCGCTGCATCGTCTGATAGCCTACAAAGGAAAACTTCAAGCGGTAGGTGCCATTCGACGGGGCTTGCAGGCTGAAATTACCCTTCTCGTCAGAGATAGTACCACCTACGAAGGTGCTGTCAGGAGCAGCGAACAACTGTACGGTAACCAGCTGCACGGGCTCCTTGGTGTCTGCGTCCAGCAGCTGGCCGCTGATTGAGAGGGGTCTGTTCACCTCCTGGTCATCCATCTGCGCCTTGACAGAGAGCACCGAGACAAGGAAGAACAACAAGAAAAGAAGTCTGTTCATAGAAATCTAATCGTCCAATTTTATTTGCTTGATTGGTGGGTTAGTGCACGAATTTCAAGATGAGCCAGGCTCCGATGACCTGAAGCAGCAGGCCAGGCCAGCCAATGGTAAAGTCGGCAATGGTGGCTTCAATACCGCCGGTAAGGGCGAACTCGCCCAGACAACCGATGGCCTTGCTCACAAGGATGACGCCGATGAGCAGCGGCAGGCTGACGGTCTTGAAGTGTTGTGCAGCCAGTCCGGCAACCATTGCGAGGATGACGAGCTTCAGCGTCATCACCTGCAGCACGTCCCAAGCGGGCAAACCCGTAATCAGATGATTCACTAACGGCGAGAGCACGGCGGCCAGCAGGCCCGTCTTCCAGCCGAACTTATACGCTCCAGCGAGGATGACCAGCGACAGCGGCGAGAAGATGACGCCGCCCTGCGGGATGAGGTGGAACAATTGAGGCAGCACCAGGTTGCAGGCCACGAATATCGTTGCCCAGAGGTAGGTCTTCACCTCGTCATAATTCAATGTGTACAGTCTTACAGTTGTTTCCATTTTTGTTGATATTTTTTACGTTTTCGTTTTCGTCTTCGTTAGAAACTTAGGCTAATGCCGCCCATAAATGTGGCGCGGGGCATAGGATAGCCAAGGTTTATTTCGTACTTCTGTGCCAAGAGATTCTCACCACGTGCCCAGAGGCTGAGGTAGCGGGTAGCAGCGTAAGTGATGGAGGCGCTCAGCAGGCTGAAGTCTTCGGTGGTCGCGTTCTCACCTACGGAGGTATAAAGATTCTTGACATACTGCAGGCCCAGGGTGGCGAGCCACTTGCCGTTATGGTAGTTGATACCAAGATAGTCCATCTGCTCAGGCGCGGCAATTACCTTGTTCTTCATGTGAAGGAACGAGTAGTTGTAGGTGGCGCTGAAATGACGGCTGAGGGGATATTTCATCTCCAGCTCGATGCCGTAGTTCTCAATCTCGCCCGTATTCACGTTCTTGCGGTTGACGGTCTGAATCATGTTGTCGCCCTTGATGTAGAAGAGGTTGACGCCATAGGTCAGATTATACTTGCGATGGCGCCACGAAAGCTCATAGTTCCACAAACGCTCAGGCTCCAGCTCAGTATTCGAGGGCGGATAGAGGTACATCTCACGCATCGTGGGATTGCGGAAGCCCTTGCTGGCCATCGCCTTGATCTCGCCCGTCTTGACAGGTCGCACAACGACGCCACCCTGCGGAACGAACTCCGTACCCGTGATGCTGTGGTGGTCTACACGAGCACCGACATCAACGGTCAGCCAGTCAAAGAGATTCTGACGGAAATCCACATAGCCGGCAATCTCGTTGCGATAGGACTTGCCGCTCTGCTTGTTCGGTGTGTCCAGCACGGCGCCAGTCTCCTTCGAGGTGTAGTAGGCATTGCCGTAGATGTGCATATAATCCACGCCGACGGTCAGGCGATTGCCCTCAAAGAGCTGTGCACTCTGATACCAGCTGACACCCGTCAAGGCATCCTTCGAGCGGAAATAGCGGGCAGTAGGCTTTGTTGGGTCGTTGGTGCCGTCATCAATCTTATGGCGGCCGAAGTTCGAATAGACGCTCAGCGCACCGTTGGTCTTGCCGTAATGATTCTCAACGGCGGCAGAGACGACACCACGGGTAATCCACTGGTCGGCATCGTAGAGTGGCGACGTCACGGCTCCAGGATAAGAAGCATTGAAGTGGGTGATATCGGCATCGACGTAGGTATTCCAGTGGTCGTTGAGATCGTAGCCCAGCTTCACATAACCGCCATATTGCTCAAAGCCCATACGCGGGCGGTGGTTGTCGGTGCGGTTGTACTGCGCCGAAACGGTACTGCTAAACTTGCCGCTGCGCACCTGGTTCGTGGCCTCCGTCTGCACGGTGCCGTAGCTGCCTGCGCCCAGCGTCACGTTTGTCGTGATGCCATCATGACCTACCGGATGGCGGGTTACGATATTCATCACGCCGCCCATAGCATTGCTGCCGTAGAGCACACTTGCAGGACCACGCAGTACCTCTACACGCTCGGCCATCAACGTCTGATAGCTGTCGCTGATAGGATGGCCATAGATGCCCTGATACTGCGGATGGCCGTCGATGAGCACCATCAGCTGGCCGGCGCCACCTGTGATGCCACGTAGATTGATGCCGCCTGCAGCACCCGTCGACACGCCGTAGCCCATCATCGAGCGAGAGGTAACAAACAATCCAGGCACCTCTTGCATCACGGTAGGCAGAATACTTGCCTGATGTTGCTCGGTCAGTTTCTCACGATTGATGACTGTTACCGTCATCGGCAGGTGGCGCACGTCTACCGCATTGCGTGTACCCGTTACTACTACTTCATCCAGCGAAAGCGTGTCTGCTGTCTGGGCCTGTGCAAACATTGCCGACAGTCCCATGAATGACAAGCATAGAATCTTTCTCATATTTCAATTTATAATTAGTCCATTGGATAATGCACGCCCCACTTCTGACGTAGACCGTCCATCAGCTGCATGATGTAAAGCGTCTCGGCGTGGGGCATCTCGCGGGGTTCAAGCAGACCGTCGATGAGCGCCTGTCGGCAGGCGAGGAACTGGTATTCGTAGCCCGTGATCTGCTGCGGCACGCGGATGGTCTCGATGTAGGTGCGGTCGGGGCCGTTCACAGTTATCGTCTGCGGATTGTTGATATTGTCTATGATGAGGTTACCCTCCGTTCCTGCGATGACACCGATATTGTCGCCCACGCAAGCCGCACTCGACTGTAGGTTACAAAGCATTCCATCGGCGAGCACAAGGGTCATCGCGTTTGTCAAGTCCATACCTGTAGCCGACTTCACACACGTGCCGTCAATGCTGACGATATCGGCAGGGAAGAACATCCTTGCGAAATTGAGCGCATAGACGCCGAGGTCGAGCAATGCGCCACCACAGAGGTCGGGCCGCATGATGCGCGGCTTGTCGCCCATCGAGTAGCCCAAAGTGGCGGTGACAAGTCGCGGCTGACCGATGCGTCCCTCAGCAATTAGATTGCGGACGATGCCGACGGCTGGCTGGTAGCGCGTCCAAATGGCCTCAGCAATAAAGACCTTCTGCTCATGTGCCAAGTCAAGAATCTCCTTCGTCTGTCGGGCGTTGGCCATAAAAGCTTTCTCAACGAGACAAGGCTTTCCTGCCAATATGGCCTCCTTCGTCACGTCGTAGTGATGAGAGTGCGGTGTGCCGATATATACAAGGTCGACATCGGGGTCGGCAATCAGCTTGCTGTATGAGCCGTATGCCTTCTTGATGCCCCATTTCGCAGCGAAAGCATCCGCCGTATCTTGCGAGCGGGAGCCCACAGCGTAGGCCTCGCAGTTGGAGGGGATTTGTTCACAGTTGGAGGGGATTTGCAATCCCCGACTCAATCCATTCAATGTGATGGTCGCCTTCTCAGCTATCCATCCTGTACCGATAATACCGACACGCATCGTTCCGTCCTGTTTCATCGTCTCGTTTTATTTGTTGGTTTCTAATGTCCATTCGTCACGCCAACGCACGACGGGCTTGCCGTCCTCGAACTCAACGGGGAGCCAGATGTAGCGGGCGTCGATGGGATGATTGGGACGCCAGATGTCAGCCATAAAGATGTATCCCACCTCTTGCTTCTCACCTCTCACCACTAAGACAAACGTGCTCTGCCCCTCAAAAGTTTTATCAGCCTTCGGACCGCGGCACGGATTCGGATGCTGCGTCCAAGGTCCCCAGATGCTCGGTGCAGAGAACATGCGGGCCTCGTTGGGTGCCCAGCCGGTGCAGCCTGAGGTGATCATCCAGTAGGTGCCGTCGTGCTTGAAGATGGCGGGTGCCTCGTTCTGACCGCCAGGAGCCACGCGAGTGTAACGGCCGGTATGATGCAGGTAGTCGCCTGTCAGCTCGGCAATATGCAGCGTGTAATTCTCTTCCGACGAGAAGATGTGATAGGCTTTGCCGTCATCATCGACGAAGAGTGTCATATCTCGCGACATTTGGCCAGGATTGAAGTCACGCTTCAGATATTCATCGAAATCCAAAGGTGAGC
Source organism: uncultured Prevotellaceae bacterium (assembly GCA_947167935.1). GTDB lineage: Bacteria > Bacteroidota > Bacteroidia > Bacteroidales > Bacteroidaceae > Prevotella. The sequence continues at coordinate 53,125 of CAMVJU010000008.1, forward strand.
CTTCTTCAGGCCATGTGCCGGCATTAGCCCGCTGCGAGTAAAGGAATTTGTACGGTCCCTCAGGACGGTCGGCCACAGCCACGCCATAGCGGGCGGCATTATAGCCCTGCCCCTTCAGTTCGAGGTGGAACCACATGCAGAACTTTTTCGTCACAGGATTATAGATGACCTTTGGGCGCTCCAGGATGCAGCCGCGCTCAATGTCGGAGTCCGTAGTCGCGCCTCGTCTCCCCCATCTGCGCTGCCCGTCCTGTCCAGGTGCCGGATCGGTGACGCTCAACGCCACACCGCAGTTGCGCCAGTTTACCAGGTCTTTCGACGAATAGCACATCACGCCAACCAGCGCATCGCTGGTGCGTTCGTCTTTGTGCTCGCCAAACCAATAATAGGTGTCGTTGTATTTTAGGATGCCGCCTCCGTGAGCGTTGATGTGGCGTCCGTCAGTATCATACCACAGCTCGCCACTACGGATAGTCTTCGGCTTCTTCTGCTGTGACTCCCAATAGTTCTCCAAGCGCTTCGCCTCAGCCTTCGTGATGTGGATGACTGAACCATGCTTGGGTGACTCAAAATTGGTCAGCTTCATTTTTCCTTCATTAAAATGGCCCAGCGGCGTAAACGTCTTGAAATCTGAGGTCTCTACGAAGCCGAAGTTGTTGGGACGGATGCTGTAAATATCATACATGATGACCCACTTATTCTGGCCGATACGCTTCCACACATTGGGAGCCTCGCAGGCGCCGTTTTCCGCATCAATCTGTTCCGGATGGAAGTCGTCGAAATGGTTGATGCGGTCTGAGATCATGTACTTAATGCCCGCAGGATTGTCCTGCGACACGTAGGTCATGAAGTAGCGTCCGTCGGGCATCGGACAGATGTCAGCATCAAGCACCTGCGTGGTCTCGTCGGGATACTCAAAGAGTAACTGCGGCTCGGTCTCCAGCGTGGTGAAGTCCTCGTCGGCATAGCTGTAATAGAGCTTCGTACGACCGCCGGCCTGCTGACGGATGGTGAAATACACCATCGGCTTACCCGTCTGCGGGTCCCAAATGGTCTGCGGTGCCCAGGCGCAACCTATCTCGCCGAACCGCTCGGGAAACAGTTTGTCAATGCGGGCAACGTGGTGTGTCCAATGTATCAGGTCGTCTGACGCCATCAGCACCAGCCCTCGGTTGTTACCCCAGCCGAACTCGTCGGGACGCTCCCACTGTGTGGTGCGGATTCCCTTCTGTTTTCCCATGATGTGCAGGTCGGTCATCGCGATGTAGAACTTCCCGTTGGGTGCGCGATAGATGTGCGGATCGCGGATGCCGTGCTGCTCGGCGATGCTGTCGCCACTAATTATTGGCTCGCCGTTGTTCACTGCCGTAAAGGTGTAGCCATCGTAGCTGATGGCCATGAACAGACCGTGTGTCGGGTCGCTGAAAAACGTGAACAGATAGGCGCCCATATCCTTCTCAGTAAGGGTGCGCTTGGGTTTTGCAACCATCGGAAAAGCCAGCAGGGCAGCAAGGATGATGAATAACAGTCGTTTCATTGTATTGTCATTGTTTGATTTTCAGTTTGTCGCCGCTCAGGTCTACCTCAAACAGGTGCGGGATGCGGACGGTTCGCCCTCGGGCATCCTTCGAGTGATGGTGTACCGACATCATCCACTGGCCGTCGAAGCGCTGGAAGAGCATCGAGTGGCCGTAGCCCGGCGGTGTGATGGGCTCAGGCTCCTGCGTCCAAGGGCCGTCGAGGGTGCCGCTCTCGCTATAGGCCACCCCCTGCGTGTAAACGTCAAACACCCACGATGTCCAAAGCATACCCAGACGGCCAGTCACCGTACGGAAGAGATAGGGACCGTCGGTCACCTTGTTCCAAGTGATTTCGCCCTGATCATTCTTCTCGCGGCTCCAAGGCGAATCGCTGGCGCGGAAAAGGACTTTCGGCTCACCTACGGTACCGCTGAGGTCGGGCTTCAGCTCAATTTTCTCTATCGTGCCGTTCCAGTTCTGCAGCCACTCGCCGCAGAACACCATGTACGACTTGCCGTCTTTGTCTTTCCAGTAGGTGCCGTCAAGCGTCGGTCGGTCGGCGGGCAGATAGGCAGCATCGCCAAAAGCACGATAAGGCCCCATCGGATTGTCGGCACGTAATACTTGAGAGGCGCGACGTTCGATGACGTTGCCGCGTACTGTATCTATTTTGACTGCCTGGTTCGTAAACGTGCCAAAATAGTAGTACCATTCGTCGCCCGTCTGGTGTAACTCGGCTGCCCAAATCATCGGACGTGGGCCCATCCATGAATCGGCCTCAAATTCCGTCACACGGAAGGGACCCTCCCAAAGATTCAGGTCGGTGCTACGCCACATCATCCCGCCCGTGCCCGTCATATAGTACATCTGTGTCTTCTGGTCAGCCAGAATTGCTGGGTCACTCAGCCGGATGGAGTCGAGCGGCACGTCCTTCCGCATACGCAAACCTCGTTGCGCAGAGGTCGTCAACGACCCCAGCACCGCCAATAGGCAGATTATCAGCAGTCTCTTCATCACAATAAAAGTTAAGTCTGTTCTCAAATGGTTTGCAAATTTACGCATTTATTTGGAATTACTACCATATTCCGTTGGAAATTAACTATTATTTGATTCTCATCACGATTCAACAGCACTTGACGACGCCGATGAGCGGCTGTCGGTAGCCGCCTCCTCCAGCTGACGGGAAAGACGACTGATGGCGCTCGCGCTCTCCTTCATGCGGGCAGTAATGTCAGATACTTCATCGGCAGGAAGGCCGTGAGGGCTAGCGGCAAGGACCTGAGTGAAACCACCAATGATATTGAGGGGCGTGCGAATCTGATGGTACATATCTTGTATGAACGCTGCCTTGCGGTGGTTGGTTTCGAGCTTAAGCTGATAGGCACTAGCCAGCTCGTCGTTGTGCTGCTCAAGCTCTTCGTTGGCGAGGCGGATGTTACTAACGGTTTGTGCAAGCGACTTCTGCATACTGATGAAACTGTTCTGCAGACGGCCCACACTATCATGGCGGGGACTCTTGGGCAGCGGCTCGTCGAAATGGCCTTCAGCGATGCGATTGGCCTGTTCGTCAAGCTGTCGCAGAGGTTGCACGGCGCGACGCACAGTCTGATAGCAGAAGAGCATAAGCAGGGCAATGCCAAGTCCGATCACAATCCAAGCAATGATGAGCAGACGGTTGTAGCGGGCGAAGATATCGCTCTCAGGACAAACAATGGCGATACTCCAACCTGTTCGTTCGAGGGGACGGTAGAAGATAAAGGCGGAACGGCCATCAACGATGGTCTCCGTCATACCGCTGTTGCCAGAGAGCATCTCGTGCCCCATGACTTCAATATCACGACGGGATTCGGGTGCGGCGTCGCTGAAGATTGTATGGCGGAAGAGCTTGGCCGTATCAGGATGAACAAGATAAGAGCCGTCACGCCCAATCATAATGGCCGACGAGTTGGGATAAGGTTTCAAGACAGTCACAGCCTGACTGAGCCACTTCAAGGTGAGGCTGGCGGTAATACTGCCGACATAGTGGCCTTCAGCGTCGCGCATCGGACAACAGTAGGACGTCAGGATGTCAGGCGAAGAGAGGGTTCCCTCGTTGTAGTCATCGAAGGCGTCCACCCAGCATGATGTTCCAAGTGTGTGTGGTGTCTTGTACCATATCGCATCAAAGTATTCGAAGGGTCCCTCACGCACGGTTGTGATACTGTCGGCAATGTCACGATGCCGTAGGGAGTAGGCTGAGAAATAGCGACCCATCTCAGGGAAGAAGTTGGGCTCCATTGAAATGGCAAAACCCGTAAGGAAGGAGTTATCCTGCACCGTCTGGCGAGTAAAGGCCAGCAGCGAATCAGGATAGAGGCTATGAGGGACTGTCACAGCCATATAGTTGGTTACGAGCTCGGTCTCGTCCATAATGCCGTTGATGCGCTCGGCGGTATTGTCGAGCAGCTGGGTGGCGCGGTCGATAGCGGCGTGCTGTATGTAACGTTTACAACGATAGAAGAGGAAGTCGAAAAGCAATGTGAAGACCACCGATACGATGAGCACGATGAGCAGGCCGAGACGGAGTGAGAGGCGTTGCCGGATGTAGGTGAAGAGTCGTTTCATGAGCCGGCAGGGTTTTTAATGAGACGGTCCAGCAATTCGGTAATCGTCTTGCTTCCTTGCATGATATCAGCCTGCAGGGCAGCCATATCTTCCTTCGAGAGGTTCGAATAGTTGCGGCAGATGGTGTCGGTACTGCTACAGAGCAGCTCTACTGGCGCAGCCATTCGGTCGGTCATCTTATGCAGGAACTTTGCTTTTTTCTCTTCGTAGGCCTGCGCCTCATCGTAGGCGGCCTGTAGCTCGGCGTGCTGGCGGTTCAGCGTGTCCTGCTTCTGTTGCATCTCGACCATATAGGCGGCAAGTTTGCGCTGCATCATCGACAAGCTGTTCTGCAGACGGCCTGTCTCATCGCTATGTTGTGTGACAGCAATCGGTGTATCCAAGTTGCCTCGGGCAATAGCCTGCGCCGAATCAGCCAGACGATGCAGCGGACGCAGATGACGGCCGATAACGACATAGAGGATGTAAAGCAGCGCGAGCACAGAAATCAAACCACAGCACAGCAGGAGCCACTGCATACGTCCATACTTACTATAGATATCCTCAGCCGGACAGACCGCAGCAAGACAATATTGGTGGTCGCCAAGAGGCTGTGAGAAGATATAAATCTCCTTGTCGTCGTACACCAACTGACGATAGCCGCTCGCACCACCTGTGATGAAGGTGTCGAAATGACTACTGTCGCGACGTGTGACATAAAGCTGCGCATGGGGCAACGACAATCGCAGCGCAGCCAGCGAATTGCTCTCTTCGATAAGCTGCTCAACACGCGAACGGTTCACACGCAGCTGCTGATGCTCCAGACGCGCCTTCATCTCCCTCTGACACAAAGTATTGTCGATGCGCAGCGCCGTATTTTCCAGTGCTTGCATCGTCGTGTCGATGGTCTCATCGCGGATTACTTCCTCCGAGAAGCTGGCAAGCAGGAAGATGACCACGCCCGATATCATCACCACGAAACCGGCCACCCAGAGCGACAGCTGGGTAGTAAACGATGTACGTATCTTCCGCAACAGAGTCATCCTCTTCTCTCTTTATATCTCCGCTAATTCAAAGCACAGATTCTTTTGCCCGTTCCTGTGCCTCAATCACCTTATCGCACCAAGCATCGAATTCGGGATCAGGAACTTGCAGCTCAGGATGAGCGAGGATATGCTCGACACAGCGACGGACGCCCTCGTCGAAACGGGTGGTAGCCTGGAAACCAGGAACGGCGCGCTTCAGCTTGGTGCAGTCGAAGCAGACGGTCACACTTTTGTCGCCCAGCAGGTTGCCCTCAAAGTCCCACTCCTTCGGAGCTACGGCAGCGAGGAAGTCGGAGGCTACATAATAGGGGTTCACAGTTACATTGAGGGCTTTGCCAACACACTTGTATATCTGTGTCCAGGTGAGCTGTTCGTCGCTCATAATCTGGAACACCTCACCGATGGCCTTCGGATTGCCCAAAAGACCGATAAAGCCACGTGCGAAGTCCTCGTTCCACGTTAGCGTCCAAAGCGATGAGCCGTCGCCGTGAATGATAACAGGCTTACCCTCCATCATACGCTTCAGAACCTGCCACGAGCCCTTCAGCCCGTGAACGCTCAGAGGTACACCACGCTCGCAGTAGGTATGGCTGGGGCGCACGATGGTCACGGGGAAGGCATTCTCGCGATATTCCTTCATGAGCAGCTCCTCGCAGGCAATCTTGTTGCGCGAATACTGCCAATGCGGATTGGCAAGCGTCGTACCCTCTGTGATGACATAATTAGCTGCAGGCTTGTTGTAGGCTGAGGCCGACGATATGTAGACGTACTGATGCGTGCGTCCGCGGAAAAGCCGTACATCGCGCTCCACCTGCTGCGGCACAAAGCCGATAAACTCGCAGACGGCATCGAAGGGTTCGACGGGCAAAGCGTCGAGCACGCCAGCTTCGTCGTCAATGTCACAGATAATCTGTTTGACGTTTGCTGGCACTTCTGAGCGCCGATTGCCGCGATTCAGGAGCCATAATTCGTGGCCGCCTGCTGCCAACTGTCGTGTGATGGCACTACTGATGGTGCCTGTTCCACCGATAAGAAGTATCTTCATAGTTGTTTTTTATTTGTTAGCCCCAACGATGTTTTTCAGCGCTGAGCCAAAGATGATGTACTGTGTATTGCCTGCGATAGTTCCCTCGTTTTGTCCCCAAAGGAAAGGCCAGTCGTCGTAGTTCTCGAAGTGGTCGGGCTTACGGAAGAGGAGGCCAGGAGCCACGTTGCCCGGGATGGCTGAAAAGTCTGCACGGTTGTTACCGTAGAACACCTGCTTGGGACGAGTGGCCCCCACCACCGCCACAAAGGAATAATTGTGGTAGGGATGGCAGCCGTAAAGCCAGTTGGGTACACGATATACCTCATCCTTACTGACGATGTCGGGGAAGTAGATATGGGCGTAGTTGACGGTGATGCCGAAGTTGAGCACGGCGTTGACACCAGCCCAGTTGCCTAGTCCGATAGGCACACCATAGGGATTCTGCGTATCGAAAGATTTGATGTATTCGGCGTATTGCTGAACGGCAGGACGCAATTTCTGTTTGTAAGCCTCATCTTTCATCGGGATAGAATCAAGCATAGTCTGTAGGTTGCGGGCCACATTGTGGTAGTTTCCGTCGCCCGTACCTGTAAGCCAGTCGTTGTCGGTCTCGGCCTGGGCATCGCGTCGACCCCTGCGTTTGGCCAGCAGCTCTTCAGCTTTCTTGCGCAAGCGGTCGGCCTGTATCTGCGCCCTGTCTGCAAGGGCATCGTTATAGCCTCTCAGCACGCGAGCCGCAGAAGTAAACACGCCTGCTGCCTGTAGGTCGAGACTTGGATTGCGGGTTGTAAAGGCCCACATATCGTCAGGAGTGCCGCTGCGTTTGCCGTCGGCCGACACTTCGTAGGGTTTCAGCGAGGGGTCGTAGTGCAGACCGTCAGTAATCGAGGCTGCATCTCCTAAGTGGTGATAGTTGTCAAGCACACTATTTGACAGCGTCTGCGCCATATGGCCAATCTGCTCAGCCTGAGCCACGAGATTCAGGGTGCCGTGCTCGATGAACTGCAGGATATCAGGCACTCCATCAGGACGGTGCAGGTCTACGTAGCGCTGCTCCTGACTGACGAAGGTCTCGTCGCGCTGGGGCCTAAACAATTCCCAAGCACGGATGAGGTTCTGCACAACGTTGATGTTCGAACTCGTCTCGATGTCGAAATCGCCGGCATCGAAGAAACCACCCACGTTCAAGCCGGGAATAAGCTCAAAGGGCTTGTATTTCGTATCGGTCGTTGCACCCTGACGATGCAGGTCGAAGTGGTCGCTCTCTGGCGCCTGCAGATAGCCCTCCTTGAAGGGTTCACCGTGCCACGTGCGATAGCCCTCAGTCACATACATATGGTTCATGTGGATAGGCACCCAGACATCAGTCGTGGCATCCGTTATCTTGTCGTAGACATGCTCGTCGATGAGGAAGTCATTCGTCCGCACGTCGCCATACTGGATGTAATACACACCTGGCTGACGGACTGAAGAGAAGTCGAACTTCACATAATTGTATTTGTAGTAGGGGCCCCAGTTGACGAGGGCACCTGTGTATGCCTGAGTCGCCGTGCCGTCCTCCTGAATACGCATCAGCTTTGCGGAAGCCTGCGGCGTATCTTTCTTGTCGAGCTCGATGACGGCCACCTTGGGTTGCTCGGGTGTATAGCCGATTTGTGAGAAGCCTATGTTGGGCTGGCGTATCCAATTAGGGATAGCATGCGGCTCCACCATCCAGATAACGACCTTACCCGTCTTTCCTGCAGGCAGCACGCTGCGCAGCACGAACCAGCCGTTCTGCGCCAGCATCCTTCCGTCGTAGAGCTTCAGTTCAGCATCGTCGCTGCTGATGGTTATCATACGTTCCGGATCGTCAGTAGCCATCACGATGCGATGGCCCGTTTCCAATGGTAGCGGATCGACAAAGCGGTTTGTGCCACGATCGTCGTAGGTCTTGAAACCCTTGAACTGACGGGGTTTCTCGCTATTCGGACGGGTGATGGTCTGACTGGTGGCATAGCGTGGGAAACGGTTCAGCCTTCCATCCATGATGAAGGTTTTCAGCCAGTATTGCGAAGGCAGGAACTCCAGGTTGAAGCCAGCCTCGCCAGCCAGCTTTTCGGGTACGGGTTTGTCCAGCCAGACGGCAATCTCCACGGCCTTTCCCTTCGCCGTCACCACAGCGCGGCTTTCAAAGTCGTAGTCGTTGTATCGCATCGTCACCTCGATGCTGCCGTTCTCCTTATCCACTTTGCGGCTGGTCATCGTAGGCACGAGATCCCATTGCTCAGGGGTGTTGTTCAGGCGGACGGCGCCTCCCTGTATGGTTCGCACGCCATGATGAATGATCTCGATGCCCGAGTTCTTCTCATCGTTGAAGCCGCCGTTGAAGCTGTTACTGAAGACCAGCACGTTGACACCCTGCCGTTCGAAGTATTCCAGTTCGTTAAGTCGCAAGTCCTGTGCACTCCCTGTGGACGAAGCCATCAGCACAGCAAAAAACAATAGTTTTCTCATCTTTGTATATGTGATTGTGTTAGTCGTATTTTCTCAGAGTTTTTTTCTTCGTACTGTCGCGCAGCTCCAGACGGGCGCTGACGACCACATGCTGCACGCTGTCGTCGCCTTTCATCTGGTCGAGGAGCAGGCGGAAGGCCTTGATGCCGATTTCCTTGAGATTCTGTTTCACAAACGAGACGCGTGGATGCGACATCTCTGATACCCAGTCAGTCATATAGGCGATAATGGAGACATCGTCAGGGATGCGGAAGCCGCGACTCTCAATAGCCTGCAGGGCTGAGATGCCCAGCAGACCGTGCGAGGCGAGGATGGCATCGGGCGGCTCAGGCAGGCTGAGCAGTTCGAGCGTATCAGTAAGGCCTGAGTTGAAGCTGATGCGGTGGCATTTCACCAGCTCTGTACGAATAGGGATATTGTGCTGGCGCAAAGCCTCCAAGTAGCCGTGCTTGCGATCCGTGTTCTGTTTCATCTGGTTAGGGCCGCCGAGGAAGGCGATGCGTCTGGACCCTCCCTCGATGAGACTGTTGGTGGCTTCGCGGGCAGAGGCAACATCGTTGATAATGACTGACGAGAGGCCGATGTCTGCCGCACGGTCGAAAAGTACCACAGGGATATGTGCCCGCTTCAGACGCTCTAAGTGCGAGAAGTCGGCTGTGTCCTGCGCTAGGCAGATGATAATGCCCTCCACATGCATATTCAGCAACAGTTCCACACAGTTCTTCTCGTTCTCGCTCTGGTCGTTGGAGTCGGTGATGATGCACATATAGCCTGCCTTGCGGGCCTCTGCCTCAATACTCTTCACGATGTGGGCATTATGGTTGTAGGCCACATCCGGCACCACGATGCCAATGGTGCGCGTCGTATCGTAGCGCAGGCTGACGGCGAAAGGATTCGGCCTGTAGCCGCCCTCCTCAGCCAACTGCTCTATCTGCTGCTTCAGCTCCAGGCTGACACCGTCGAGTCCTCTCAGTGCCCTCGACACCGTACTCACGTTGACGCCCAGCTGCCGGGCTATGTCGCGTTGCGATATTCGTTTCATAGTTCTTTGCAAAGATAAGCAATTCTGACAATACATTAACGCAACAAGTCAATGTTTTGTTGCGCAACGCGTTGCTTTCCTTTTACGACAAAGCCACCCGCCTTCACAGGCAGATGGCTCCACAATGTAATGCTATGCTATATTGTCTTCTTGTGTTGGAATCAGACTGTGCAAAATTACGCACTTCTTTGGATTATTGCAATATAAAGATGTGAAAAAGACACGCAAAGCGTTGCGCATACCAATAATTTATGCTACCTTTGCAGCCGTTTTCGAAGATAATGGGATGAAAGAAAAACTACTGCGCTTCGTAAAGGACTGGACGCTGCCTGTGGCTATGGGTTTGGGCACCGTCATCTATCTGGTGTTCGCCCTCGTGCCGGCACTCGACGGCGCTGCCCAGTTCTTTTCTCCCCTGATGGACGACCTGCTGCCTGTATTTATGTTTTTGGTGCTGTTCGTTACGTTCTGCAAGGTCGACTTCCACCGCATGCGTCCTGTTTGGTGGCATTTCTGGGTGTTGCTCTTCAATCTGCTATTCGTAGGTCTCATTATGGCCATCGCCCTCTATTTCTCTCCCTCCACCATCAACCCTCCACCCTCCACCAAAATACTCTTAGAAGCCCTGCTGATGTGCATCATCGCACCCTGCGCCACAGCAGCGGCTGTGGTAACGCAGAAGCTGGGAGGCTCGCTGGAGCAGATGACCACCTACACATTTTTCTCTAATTTCCTCACCGTGCTGTTGGTACCCGTCTGTTTCCCCATGCTGGAGAAAGGCGTCGACGTGTCGTTTATGGAGGCGTTTTGGAAGATTTTCTCGCAGGTGGTGCTCCTATTGGTGTTGCCCATGCTGCTGGCCTACATCGTGAAACATTACCTTCACCTCCTGCACCAGCGCATCATCAGCATCCGTGACCTTTCTTTCTACTTGTGGGCGTGCTCGCTGATGATAGTAACGGGTACAACTGTTAAGAATATCGTACACGCGGAGGCGTCGCTCTTGCTGCTGCTGACCATTGCCTTCTTAGGACTGGCCATCTGCATTGTGCAGTTTGCCGTAGGCCGTTTCATCGGACATTTCTTCGGCCATACCCAGGAGGCCGGACAGGGGCTGGGTCAGAAGAACACGGCCTTCGCCATCTGGCTGAGCTACACCTATCTTAATCCACTCTCCTCCGTCGGTCCTGGTTGCTACATTCTCTGGCAGAACATCATCAACTCCATCGAAATCTGGCTACACAGAAAAAATAATTTTTAGTTTTTGCCTACATTGCCTACATTTAAACGTAACTTATGTGAAAATCAATAATTTATCTGGTGTAGGATGGGGTGTAGGTGGTGTAGGATGCGGAGGCTCCGTAGGAAAATTTGGAGGCTCCGCAGAAAAATTTGGAGGCTCCGCAGGAATTTTTGGAGGCTCCATAGAAAAATTTGGAGGCTCCAAAATTATTTTTCTGCATTGGATAATTTCCTGAGTAGCGTTACAAAAAAACGGCTCCTACGTTGAAAAAAGTCCCCCAATCATTTGGCTATTTCAATAAAAAGCTGTAAATTTGCACGCAATATAATGTACGCATGAAAAACATTTCAATTTTTACTAACCCATTAATAACTTACTAATTAACAACTTATGAGAAAACTTAGACTCTTAATGGTAGCCTTTATGGCTATGCTAGGATTGGGCGCAAATGCTCAAGAGTATGAAGTCGACCAGAGATTTACAAGTGTCGCTGCTCTTGACGGCCAGACATTTTATATTGTAAATGAGGCTGACGAAATGGCTTTCTGTTTCGGCTATGGAGACAATGGCTGGGATTTGTTCTACAAATCTTATGCTAATGGTGATGCTCAAACTGCCAAAGCCTGCTGTTTCAAACTATCACCCGCTGAGGGAGCAGATGTATCGAAATACTATTATCTTCAAGCTTATTCTAAAGATGGAAATCTTCTTAACTATGATTGGGCACCGGGTGGTTACTTCAATTCGCAGGCAGCAAAAGACTGGTGTTGCTTTGCTCTCGGTTTGAACGGTCAAAATGGCCAAGACATCAAGAATGGTGCTGTTTGGAATCTTGAAGTAAACGGTGAAGGAAAAATCGCCCTCAAAAATATTGGAACAGATAAATATCTAAAGGATACTGCTCCTGCCAAGTATGACGATCCCACCTATTTTACGTTCTGTACCCTAAAATTGAAAGACCCATTAGCATTGGAGAAAAACAAATACAATGAAATTAAAGCTTTAGTTTTGGCTCTTGATGATGACGCTACTGTCTTTGAAGGCTCTGCTACCGTCGACATTAGCGAAGCCGAAGCTGCGTTCGCTGCCGCAACCACGGTTGAGGCTGTAGAAGCAGCCATAGACAAGCTCTATGCAGCAGCTCTGACATTTGTAACCTCTGTTACCGTCAAGGAAGGCAAATACTTCGACATGACGAATCTTTGGATTGTCAATCCTACTGTTCGTAAAAACATTGATGGTTGGACGCTGACTAATCCCTCAGGATACCCAACAGGATGGTCCAGCAACGGTGTAACAAATTACGAGGAGACAGAATTCTATCAGAATCAGTTTGACTTCTATCAGACGCTGACTCTCCCGAAGGGTACATTTGAGTTTGGCGTGACTGGCTTCCATCGTGCTGGAAACCATTCCACTTATTTCTATGCAGGCGAAGACAAAATTTTGATTCCTGGCGTAGAATCATCTGTCGTTAACACAATGGCTCAAGCAAAAGATTACTTTGATGCTGGCAATGGTAAGGTAAGCCTCAAGTTCGCCCTTGAAGATGAAAGTAATACTATTAAGATTGGTATCGTGAACAATGATACTCAAACTGACAAATGGACCATCTTCCGCGACTTTACCCTGCACTATTATGGTTCCGTTTGTGACTACTCTGTTTATCAGGAGCAATGGGCCAGCCTCGTTCAGGATGCCGGCAAAGCCAAGTCGGATTATCCTGCCGTTACTGGCAAAGAGCTGACCGACCTCAACGCAGCTATCGCCGATGCCCCCAACGGACAGTCGAAAGCCAACTATTTGGAGAAGATTCAGGCACTTGAGACAGCCCTGAGCACCTTTATATCCGCAGCACCCAAGTATGAGGCATACTTAACCTACAAGGCTGAGACCGCTGCTATATTCGGCAATGAGATGGCCAACAGCGTCTCAGTTCCCACCACTGCCGCTGAGGCAGAAACGGCTATACACAGCCTGAACGTAGCCCAATACAACAAGGTGACAAGCGACTACACCTACTCATGCTCAGGACTGATTGGCGACTTCGGCACATGGACAGGCACCGCAACTGTGGCTGGACAGCCCGCAACTCCGAATTATCTTAGCAACGAACACTGGAGTGGCCAGACACACGCATACTATGAGCAGGCTGCAAACGGCTGGAGCAATAGCGCTGGCTGGACCATTAAATACGAAAAGACATGCATCCTGCCTGCAGGCTCTTATGTCCTCAAAGTTGCTGCACGTGCTTCTGAAGGTACAACCGGTACGGTCAGCTGCTCTGCAACAGACCAAACCATTGCTCTGCCCAATTTCTCTGCCTATGGAAGAGGCATCAACAAGGACGGTGAGGCATCCTGGACGGACGGCGAGTTTGCACGCGACGGCGTAGGCTTTGGCTGGCAGTGGCGTTTCCTGCCCTTCACACTGGACCAGGAAGGCGAGGTGACGATGACCTTCTATGCTGAGGCTAAATCACAGTATCAGTGGATGTCTATCGCTGACGGCGAGCTGCTCTCAGCCACCAAGCTGGCTAAGGACATCGTTTACGACGAGACCAAGGAGAACACCATCGAGAAGACCATCGTAGCCGATGTCACTATCAAGCGTAACATCGTAGAGGGCTACAACACAGTGGTACTGCCCTTCCTGCTGACCGCCAACCAAGTACTGGACGCCTTCGGTAAGGACGCTATTGTCTACAACTTCAGCGATGCTGGTGAAAAAGCTTCTGAGACCATCGTGAAATTCGACAGAGGCGACGGTTCCATCGCAGCCAATACTCCTGTGCTCGTTAAGGTTTCAGAGCCCAGCACGGAGCAGGTGTTCAAGGGCGTGCAGATTGTAGAGGGCGAGCCCGTTGTCGCAGGCACATACTACAGCCTCACAGGTATCTACTCGCCGAAGAAGCTCACAGGCTTTGACTACATCATGAATACCGACGGTGTTGCAGTAGGCAGCAAGGCAGCCACCATCAACGGCTTCTGCGCATACTTGAAGGTCAACGCCAGCACCGGCCGCATCATCCAAACCCTCATCGACGGTGTGGATCAGGAAGTAGTAACTGGCATCAACGGTATGTTCATCGAGAACAACTACGACGGCAAAATCTACAACCTTAACGGCCAGGAGGTGAAGAACGCCCGTAAGGGTCTCTACATCATCAATGGCAAGAAAGTCGTGATTAAGTAATCGTTGTGAAGTAATCCACAATTTTTCTAATAAACAAGGAAAGGGCGCCCCAAAACAGGACGTCCTTTCTTTTTGCATTAAAAAATGGCATTTTCTTTTGCACTTCGTTTGTTTTTATGTACCTTTGCACCAATTATGCACTATAAACTATAAGCTATAAAAACAAAAAATGACTTACTCTATCGTCAAGATAGCGACGCTGATAGGCGCCCGCCGTTATGGTTCAACCGATGCCAACATCGGATGGCTGCTCACCGACAGCCGCTCGCTCTGCTTTCCTGAGCAGACGCTCTTCTTCGCCCTCCGCACTAAGCGCAACGATGGGCATAAGTATATCGACGACCTCTACCGTCGCGGCGTGAGGAACTTCGTGGTGGAAAGTCTTCCTGCTGAGGTCTATCCCGATGCCAACTTCCTCAAGGTGCCCTCGCCATTAGCCGCCCTGCAGCGTTTGGCCGAGCGCCATCGCGACGAATTCAGCATTCCCATCGTCGGCATCACCGGCTCAAATGGCAAAACGTGGGTAAAGGAGTGGCTCTACCAGATACTCAGGCCAGAGGGAGGCGTGACGCGTTCACCTCGCAGCTACAATTCACAGATAGGCGTGCCGCTGTCGGTATGGCTGCTAAACGAGAACTCGCGTATCGGCATCTTCGAGGCAGGCATCAGTCAGCCAGGCGAGATGCTGGCCTTGCGCGACATCATTCAGCCCACCATCGGTGTGTTCACTTCTATGGGTATGGCCCATCAGGAGAATTTCCGCTCACTGGACGAGAAGTGCATGGAGAAGCTGCAGCTTTTCCACGACGCCGAGGTCATCGTCTATCCCTCTGACGACGACACCGTAAGCCGTTGCGTGCGTCGTTCGCAATATCAGGGTGAGCGTATCGGCTGGAGCCGCTTTAGTGAGAAAGCCCCCATGTTCGTCAAGACTGAAGGCTGCCACGTTGCCTATAAATATAAAGATGTGGAGGGCAGCTACGAGATTCCCTTCATCGACGAGGCCAGCATCGAGAACTCCATCACTTGCGCTACCGTCGCCCTCTACCTCGGTCTGACGCCAGAGCAGATAGCTGAGCGTATGGCCCGACTGGAGCCCATCGCTATGCGTTTGGAGGTGAAGGAGGGACAGCGCGGGCTGACGCTGATTAACGACTCGTACAACAACGACGTCAATTCACTCGACATCGCCCTCGACTTCATGAATCGTCGTCCGGAGCAGGAGGGCAAGCGCAAGACGCTCATCCTGAGCGATATCTATCAGTCAGGCGAATCGCCGGCAGAACTTTACAGAGAGGTGTCGGAGCTGATGCAGAAGCGCGGCATCGACCGTTTCATCGGCATCGGACCAGAGATTACCAGTCAGGCAGCGCAGATAACAGTAGGCCACAAGTGGTTCTTCGACGATGTGGAACAGTTCCTTCAGAGCAGTCTGCTGCGTTCCATGCACAACGAGATTGTGCTGCTGAAGGGTGCACGCGCCTTTGGATTTGAGCGCATCACCGAAATGCTGGAGCAAAAGGTGCATGAGACCATCCTCGAGGTAGACTTGAACGCTGTGGTGAACAACCTGAACCATTTCCGCTCGCTGATGAAGCCAGAGACGAAGATGGTGTGCATGATCAAGGCCGATGCCTACGGAGCTGGCGCCATCGAGGTGGCGAAGACCCTGCAGGAGCATCGCGTCGACTATCTGGCTGTGGCTACTGCCGACGAGGGAGCCGAGCTGCGCCGTGCAGGCATCACGCAGAACATCATCGTGATGAATCCTGAGATGTCATCGTTCAAGACGCTCTTCGACAACGATCTGGAGCCCGAGGTCTATTCCTTCCGCATCATGGACGCCCTCATCCGTGCTGCCCGTGCTCAAGGCATCACGGGCTGGCCCGTTCACATCAAGCTCGACACGGGTATGCACCGGCTGGGCTTTGGAGCTTATGAGTCCAATGGGGCCAATAGGGCCAATGAGTCTCCTGAGTCCCAGGAAATCACCGAGCTTATCGCCCGCCTCAAAACGCAGCAGGCCATCATCCCGCGTTCCGTTTTCTCGCATTTCGTGGGTAGCGACAGCGATGACTTCGACAAGTTCTCTGCCCTCCAGTTTGAGCGTTTTGACAAGGCTAGCCAACAGTTGCAAGCAGCCTTCAGCCATAAGATTCTGCGTCACATCGACAACAGCGCCGGCATTGAGCACTTCCCTGAGCGCCAGCTCGACATGTGCCGCTTGGGCATCGGTCTCTATGGCGTGGAGCCCTACAACCATGTCTCCCTTAACCCTCTACCCTCCACCCTCCTCCCAGTTTCAACCCTGAAGACCACCATCCTGCAGATACGCAACGTACCGAAGGATGAGACGGTGGGCTACAGCCGCAAGGGCGTACTGACACGCGACAGTCGCATCGCCGCTATCCCCATCGGCTATGCCGACGGTCTGGACCGCCATCTCGGCAACCGTCACGGCTACTGCATCGTGAATGGCCAAAAGGCAGAGTATGTGGGCAACATCTGCATGGACGTAGCCCTCATCGACGTCACCGACATCCCCTGCGAGGAGGGCGACCAGGTGGAAATCTTCGGCAAGCAGCTGCCTGTCACCGTGCTCAGCAACATTCTCGAGACCATCCCCTATGAGGTGCTCACCAGCGTATCCAACCGTGTTAAGCGAGTGTACTTCCAAGACTAAGACAAAAGTTTTTCCCGAAATATGCCGTTATTTCGTGAAAACTTTGTACTTTTGCAGCGAACTACGCTAAAGACAAATCAACAACATAAAAATGGAACAAGTATTCAGCTACATTATTAGCTTTGGAGCGTCGGTGATGATGCCGATACTCTT
>CAMVJU010000009.1 GCA_947167935.1 uncultured Prevotellaceae bacterium
CGAGGGTGCCCTCTTTACGCCTGGCAACATCAAGGCAGAGGACTATCAGAAGCAGATTCGCAACGTTTTCGGCGACTATGCTGACGAGGCCCTGAAGGTTTATCCCGGCAATACCAACGACGAGGCCTGGCACGGCAATGCTGATGCCTTCCGCGATATGGGCTTTGCCTGGCCGTCATTCGCTTGGGTGAACCTGCAGAGCAAGACGGGCAAGAGTGCTGCCTATGCTGCCTATCTGGCTCAGCCCTCCACGCGCAGTTTCTCGCAAGACCCGCGTCGCAAGGGTGTGGCTCATGCCGATGACATCATGTATCTGAACAACGAGTTCCTCTCACAGCCCGACAAGTTCCCGCACGAGGCCGCTGTGGCAGAAATCCTGCAGGAGTACTGGGTGAACTTCGCCAAGACGGGCAATCCCAACGCCAAGGGACTGCCTTACTGGCCTACCTTCGACGAGGCCAAGCCCACCACGATGCAGTTTAGCAACGGTGCCTCGCTCATCATGGTGCCCAACCGCGAGCAGATTGACTTTGTGGACCGTTACTACAAATGGAAGCGTGAACAGACGGAGAGCCAACGTTCACAGAAATAACAGGTGCTTTCGATATGGAAGAAATCAAGACGCAGCTGCCGGAGAATGCGTTCCGTGAGCTGAAAGAAGGTGAAGAATATGAGCCGCTGATGTCGCCAAGCGGCAAATATCCTGAGGTGAATTCATGGTCGGTGACGTGGGGCGTGCTAATGGCCATGCTCTTCTCGGCCGCCGCAGCCTATTTAGGTCTGAAGGTGGGTCAGGTGTTTGAGGCCGCCATCCCCATCGCCATCATCGCCGTGGGTGTGAGCACAGCAGCCAAGCGCTCGAAGGCATTGGGCGAGAACGTCATCATACAGAGCATCGGCGCCTGTTCAGGAGCCGTAGTGGCTGGCGCCATCTTCACGCTGCCTGCCATCTATATCTTGCAGGCAAAATACGGCTCAGAGATGTCGGCCTCGTTCCTGCAGGTCTTCATGGCCTCGGCTTTGGGCGGCATCCTCGGCATTCTGTTCCTCATCCCTTTCCGCAAGTATTTCGTGAAGGACATGCATGGCAAGTATCCGTTCCCCGAGGCCACAGCAACGACGCAGGTGCTGGTGAGCGGTGCGAAGGGCGGCGACCAGGCAAAGCCCCTCATTCTGGCTGGATTGATCGGTGGCTTGTACGACTTCATCGTGGCTACCTTCGGCTGGTGGAACGAGGTGGTGACGACGAACATCATCAACGGCTACGACACCATCGTTGAGAAGACAAAGCTGCTGTTCAAGGTGAACACGGGCGCTGCCGTCTTGGGCCTGGGCTATATCATCGGCTTGAAATATGCCCTCTTCATCTGCTTGGGCTCATTGTTCGTATGGTGGCTCATCGTTCCCGGCATGAGCCTGCTGTTCCATGATACGGTGCTGAACATCGGCGGCGTAAGCGTGACGCAGACCGTTGGCGAGATGTCGCCTGAGGTGATCTTCAAGACCTATGCACGCAGCATCGGCATTGGCGGCATCGCTATGGCCGGCATCATCGGCATCGTGAAGTCGTGGGGCATCATCAAGAGTGCCGTCTCGTTGGCCGGCAAGGAGCTGAAAGGCAGCGCAGGAGCTGAGACAACGGCGGTTCGCACGCAGAAAGACCTGTCGTTCAAGTTCATCGCCATCGCCGCTATCGTGGCCCTGCTGGTGTCGTTCATCTTCTTCTGGCTGGGCGTGATGCACAACCTGATGTTCGCTGTGGTGGCCATCCTCGTGGTGACTTTCATCGCATTCCTCTTTACTACTGTGGCGGCCAATGCTATCGCCATCGTGGGCTCTAACCCCGTTTCAGGCATGACGCTGATGACGCTCATCCTCGCCTCCGTCGTGCTGTCGGCCGTGGGCCTCAGCGGCACCAGCGGTATGGTGGCAGCATTGATTATGGGTGGCGTGGTGTGCACGGCGTTGTCGATGGCCGGCGCGTTTATCACCGACCTGAAAATCGGCTACTGGCTGGGCTCGACACCCAAGAAGCAGGAGTCGTGGAAATTCCTCGGCACGCTCATCTCGGCGGCTACTGTTGGTGGTGTCATCATGCTGCTGAACGAGACCTATGGCTTCACCAGCGGACAACTGTCGGCTCCGCAGGCCAACGCGATGGCTGCCGTCATCGACCCTGTGATGAGTGGTGAGGGCGCACCTTGGTTGCTCTACGGCATCGGTGCTGTGCTGGCACTCATCATCAACTTCTGCAAGATGCCAGCCTTGGCTGTGGCTTTGGGTATGTTCATTCCCTTGGAGCTGAACACCCCGTTGGTCGTTGGCGGCGCCATCAGTTGGTATGTAACAACGCGCTCGAAGGATAAGGCTGTGAACGAGGCTCGTGGCGAGCGTGGCACGCTCATAGCTTCCGGCTTTATTGCCGGTGGTGCCTTGATGGGTGTGATAAGTGCCTTGATGCGCTTTGGCAACCTGAACTTTGTCAGCGAGTCGTGGATGATGAATCCGCTGTCGGAGGTGGTCGCCTTGATTGCCTACGTGCTGCTGATTCTCTACTTCATTAGAGCTACGAAGGTCAAGAAATAAGAGAATTCGTATTTTCTTCAACGTATTATTACCTGCTTGTATGCGACGCGCTTGCGCCTCCACGTGTAGACCATGTGGAGGGTGCCGTCGCGACCTTCAATGATGGAAGGATAGGAATACTGGCCTACGGGCGAGTCTTCAAGCGTCAGCACATGGCGCCAGGTCTTTCCGTCATCGTCGGAAACAGCAAGACTGAGTGGTGTGCGCGGCCCTTTCTTCGTGCCTGGCAGGGTTTCAAAATTGTTATAGATGAGCACGTGGCGACCGTCGCGCAGGGTGACGGCATCGGTGCCGCTCTGGTTGTTGGGCACATCGGTCAGGGTGACGGGTTCCCATGTCTGGCCTTCATCGCTGCTATAGGATGTGGCAATCTTGCCGTTTCTGGTACGCATCAGCACTTGCAGGCGACCGTCCTTTAATTGCAGGAACGAGGGCTGGATGCAGTCGATGGGTCGCTTCGTCCCTTCCACGGGAATATAGTTGGAATCCTGCATTTCCGCAGGCGTGGGCATCATGTCGGTGCGGTAGGCTTGGGTTGATTCGACTGGCCCCACATATTGCCACTCCTTCGTCTTGAGGTCATAGATCTCGACGTGGAAGCGCCAGCCATTGTCTTCCGTCGACGAGCCGCAGATGAGCTTGTCATTCAGCAGCAGCGGCTTATTCTTAATTGGTCCCAGGAACCCGTCGGGCAGCTTTTCGCCTTTGCTCCACGTGCGGCCTCCGTCTTTCGATTTTGTCAGCCAACCCGTCCAGTCGGCCACGCTCTTACCCACCTTGTAGAACAGCCACAGCTCGCCGTTGGGCATCTCCGTCAGCACGGGATTCCAGCAGGCCGTCTTTACACCGTCTACCATTCCGTCGGCAGCGAGGATAGGCGCGCTCCATCCACTCTCCTCTCTCCTCTTTCCTCTTTCCTCTTTCTTCTTGATATTCACCCAGACGCAGCAGTCGGGATTGCGCTCGTAGGTGCCGCCGAAATAGGCTGCCACGAGGTCGCCTTTCTTCGTTTCGACAATGGTAGCTGCGTGGGGCGAGGCGAAGGGTGCCGTCTCGTAGAGAAATTCGTCCTTGAGGATGCGCTCATCGCGTGTGGGAATAGCTACATCAAAGGTATAGCTGCCCGAGCCTATTTCCCGCTGCTCGCCTGACGGCAGGCACACGGTGGCGCTGGTGTTGCAGGGGATGGTGACCTCCCAATGTAGCTTCTGCAGCGTCTTCTTCCACTTGCTGACGATAAGACCATAGGGCGTTTGGTAGGTGGCATCAACGTTGAAGCAGTCTTGGATGGTAAACTCTGGTTTTAGAAAAATGTGACGGAAGGCAGTATCTTCAGGTCTGATGCCTGCCAGATACTCGTAGCACCAAGTCAGCAAATCGCCGAGCAGCATGACGTGGTTGCCGCTGTTCATCGCGGGATCAGCCTTGTCGCCGTTCCACAGCTCCCAGATGGTGGTGGCGCCATTCTCTGTCATATAGCCCCAGGAAGGATAGGTCTTCTGTGTGGCCAAATGGAACGCTACGTCAGGATAGCCGTTCTCCGACAAGGTGCGCAGCAGCCACGAGATGCCGATGACGCCGCTGGTGATGTGGCCTTTATCATCCTCGAAAATCTTCTTCACTACGTTCTTCACCACCTCATCTTTATACTCTGGCGGCACGATGCCGAAGGCCAACGGCAGCAAATTTGCAGTCGTTGTGTTGTTGTCATAGAAAGTGCTGTCGGGGAAAAGCGGATGACCAGGGCACGGGCTGCTACCAACATTTACGTGCAGGAAACGGCGGTTGAAAGCGGTAGTCAATGCCTCACATTGTTCTTTCCATCGGTTAGCCTCATCCAACTGCTGCATCTCTGCGAACTGCTCCATCAGCTGCAGGCAATGGATGGTGTAGGCTGTAGCGATGAGGGTGCCGTCGGTTTGCCGTTCAGGGTCTTGGCTGTGGATGAGCTCCAGCTTCTCGGGCGGCATACACCAGTCGCCGTATTTGTCCTTCGTGATGAGACCGTCGCGTAAACCCTCAGTTAACAAATGGTTCATCCACAGCTTCATGCTGGGATAGCTGTCGATGATGGGCTGCGCGTTGCCATACTGGCGGTAGAGCATCTCGCAGATGAAGGGTAGTGCGGCGGGCCAAGTGACATCGTCGTTGTAGTAGTTCCAGAAGGCGGGCGCCACATCGCTGAAGACACCGTCGGCACGCTGGCTCTCGCAGATGTCGCGCATCCACTTCGTGTATAGTCGCTCATTGCCGAAGAGGAAACTCTCGCCCAAGGCCCCCACGGTGCGGTCGCCAAGCCAAGGCTGGCGTTCGTTGCGCTGCGGACAGTCGACGGGCATCCCCTTGTAGTTCGATAGGATGCCCCAACGGGCGGCCTCCACCACTTTATTTAATATAGTGTCGCTACAGGCAAAGGTGCCAGTTTGTTCCATACGATCGCTGATGGGCCAGGCTTTTACGTCTTTGACTGGGCCGATGACCTCGACGTAGCGGAAACCGTGATAGACGAAAGAGGGATGCCAGGCTGAGGAGGTGAGAGGTGAGAGGTGTGAGGTGAGAGGTTTTCCACAGATGTAAATATCTTCTGACCGGGCATTGCGAAGGTTGTCGGTGTAGAGGGTACCGTCGTCGTTCAGCCACTCGGCATAGCGCACGCGAATGGTGTCGCCCTCGCGGCCTGTCGGAACAAAGCTCACCCAGCCTGCCATGTTTTGGCCAAAGTCGTAGATGGTGGGGCTAATGGGAGTTCTAGGACTGATGGGGCTCATAGGACTCATGCCTTCCATCATCTGCGCCCTCAGCGTACCTTGCGGAATGGCGGTGCGCTGCGCAGGCAGCCAGTCGCTGTCATCGTAATTGAAGGCAAGCCAACCTGTGAGTTCGCGGCGGGCATCGTATTCCTCGCCGTCATACTCGTTGTTAGCGCGGATGGGACCATTGGCGGTGACGCGCCATTTCTCGTCGGTAACCAGGCGCTGCGTTGTGCCGTCGACATACTCCACGATGATGTTCATGCGGCATTTTGGCAGGCCGAAAGTGGTATTCTTATAGGGCTTGTCCTGACGAGGTGCGAAGTATTTGCCGTTGCCGAGGATGATGCCTATGGCAAAACTGTCGGCCATGCAGTCGGTAACGTCGTAGGTGTTGTAGTAGATGGTCTTGCGGTAATCTGATGGCGCAGGCTTCAGCATGTCGTTGGCGCCAATTTCTGTTTCACCCACGAAGAGCCGATAGAACCCAAGACCTGTGACATAAGCAGTAGCACGCTTTATCGGTTTGCCGCTCAAGCGAAATGTCTGGCGAAGATAGCGGGCCGCTAATCGACTGTGCACCTCGTTGGCTACCTCTCCGTCTTGCAGCTGCTCAAGGCCTATCCATCGTCCATTCCATTGGCTCTCAGTCAGCAGACCGATGCTGAAACGCTGGGCGTTGCTCCATTCTGTCTCACCTTTGTTGGTCGTGACTTTCACGCGCCACGTCAGGTGTTGTCCGCTTTTTAGGGTTTTGCCGCTATAGGGTATCCATAGCTGTTTGGCGCTATCGACCACGCCGCTATTCCATACTTCACCGTTGTCGTCACTCACGATGATGTGATAGGCCGTCTGCACCACGTCACGTTCGTCGCTGGTAATGATCCACGAGAAACGTGGTGTTGGTGTGTCGAGTCCAAGTGGTTCGACGAGATTCTCCACCCTGAGGTTCTCCACGTTCACCTTGGCCACCACAGCAATGGGCAGCATCAGCAGCAACAGGCTTTTAATCAGTCTCTTCATCGTCTTAGTAGATTTCTGACTGCAAATGTACGAAGAATTTCCGATAACAGCAAAAAAACACATTTTTTTCCATAAAGGAGACATGAGATTCACTATTTTTTTCGTATCTTTGCCACCATGAAACGATTACTATTCTTTTTCGCCTGCCTGACGACCATCGCTACACAGGCCGCACAGCCTCCGATGAGGCTCTGGTTCAACACGCCCGCCACCTATTTTGAGGAGTCCATGCCCATCGGCAACGGACGACTTGGTGCGCTTATCTATGGCGATCCCGCCAACGACATCATCCAGTTGAATGATATCACCCTGTGGACAGGACAGCCTATCGACCGCCAGGAGGATGCAGGAGCTTCGCGCTGGATTCCTGATATTCGCAAGGCGCTCTTCAACGAGGACTACCGTTTGGCCGACTCGCTGCAGCTACACGTGCAGGGGCATAACTCCTGCCACTATCAGCCCCTCGGCACCCTGCACATTCTCCCCTCTGTTACGATGTCATCGCAACCTACTGACTACTGCCGTGAGCTAAGCCTCGACTCAGCCCTCGCGCGCGTGACGTATAAGATAGGTGATGTGACCTACTGCCGCGAATATTTGGCTTCAGCACCCGATAGCCTCATCGCCATCCGCCTGACTGCCTCGAAGCCGCAGCAACTTAACCTCGATCTGAGCTTGGACGCCATCCTGCCGCACAATACGAAGGCCAGTCGCGGACAGCTGACGATGATTGGACATGCCGACGGCGACGAGCAGAACACCATTCATTTCTGCACTATCGTGCGTGTGGCACACAAGGACGGACAGGTTGCCAATACTGACTCAACACTCTGCTTGAAGGGCGTTAGCGAGGCTACTGTCTATATCGTCAATGCCACCAGCTTCAACGGCTTCGACCGTCATCCTGTGAAAGAGGGCAAACCCTTCATCGACCTGGCGAACAACCGCGCCTGGCACACGCAGAATGTGACGTATGAGGACGTGCGCACCCGCCACATCGCCGACCACCGACAGTTCTTCACTCGTGTCAATCTGAATCTTTCTAGTCCAACTAGTATGACTAGTCAAACTGGTGATAATAGATACCCCATCCCCACCGATTCTCTGGTGAAAGCCTACAATACGGGCAACAGCGAGGCCGACCGCTATTTGGAGACGCTCTATTTCCAGTATGGCCGCTATCTGCTCATCGGTTGCTCGCGCACACCCAACGTTCCCGCCAACTTGCAGGGCTTGTGGAACCCGCATCAGTGGGCTCCTTGGCGCGGCAACTACACCATCAATATCAATTTAGAGGAGAACTATTGGCCCGCCTTCAACTGCAACCTGGCAGAGATGGCGATGCCCTTAGACGGCTTTGTGAAGGCGCTGGCTGAGAATGGCCGCTATACAGCCGAGAACTATTACGGCATCCATCATGGATGGCAGGCTGGACACAATACCGACATTTGGGCGATGGCCAATCCTGTGGGCGAAAAGAACGAGAAACCGGAATGGGCCAACTGGCCTATGGGCGGCGCTTGGCTCGTAGAGTCGTTGTGGGAGAAGTATCTTTTCACGATGGACGAAGACTATTTGCGTGAGACGGCTTACCCGCTGATGAGAGACGCGGCGCAGTTCTGCCTCGAATGGCTTGTTGAGAACCCCAACAATCCGCAGGAATTGATAACTGCCCCTTCTACCTCGCCTGAGAATGAGTACGTCACCGACAAGGGCTATCACGGCATGACCTGCTATGGCGGCACAGCCGACCTGGCCATTATCCGCGAGCTGTTCACCAATACGATTGCTGCACACCATATCTTGGAGAAGCACTCGGCCAGCAAGAAAATTGACCCAGCCTTGGTCGATCAATGCCTGCCCCTGCAGATTGCCCTGAACAGGCTGCACCCCTACACCATTGGCAGCGAGGGTGACTTGAATGAATGGTATCACGACTGGCGCGACTACGACCCGCACCACCGTCATCAGAGTCACCTCATCGGACTCTATCCCGGACACCACCTTGCCCATTGGACTCATGCGCCCCATAAGACCTATGAGTCCCAGCCCATTCTCGACGCCTGTGCGAAGACCTTGGAGCAGAAGGGCGACAAGACGACAGGCTGGAGTACTGGCTGGCGCATCAACCTGTGGGCACGTCTGCACAATGCAGAGCAGGCCTTCCACATTTATCAGAAACTGCTCACATATGTCAGTCCTGATAAATATCGTGGCCCTGATCGCCGCAGGCCTGGAGGTGGCACCTATCCAAACCTGTTCGATGCGCATCCGCCTTTCCAGATTGACGGTAACTTCGGTGGAACGGCTGGCGTGTGCGAGATGCTGTTGCAAAGTGAGCTTGGCGCTGATGGCACGGCCGTCATCGAACTTCTGCCTGCCCTGCCGACACAATGGAGCGACGGCGAGGTGCAGGGCTTGTGTGCCCGTGGTGGCTTTGAGGTAGACATGCAATGGAATAATGGCTGTCTGAAGGAGGCAACCATCAAAGCCAAGAAGAATAGTTCCGTCACTGTGTTGTATGACGGAAAGAAAAAGACCCTCAAGCTCAAGGCAGGCAAGAGCCAGACCCTGAAGCTATGAGCGCGAAGTGGCGAAGCCTACCTGCTGTTCGTTGCGACGGCGGAAGGAACGCACCATAAAAATACAGAAACCAAGCGCAATGAGCGCGGCGGCTATAGCACCTAAAATCCAAGGCAGGCTGTGGCCGCCGCCTCCTTGTACGCCGTTGGCAAAATCCTGACTCACACCCACAACGGTGTCGACCGTGTCAACGACAACATCACGGATGGGTCTGTAGCGTCTCTCATACTCGCTGGGATCAATGGGAATTACGTCGGCAAATAATCTAAGCATAACAATTCGTTTTTAAAAGGTTTATAGAATCTTATCTGTTAACTGGATGAAGAGTTGCACCAACATTCCGATGAGGAAGCTGATGGCGTTGCAGAGTGCGCTATAGACGAAGGCGCGGCGCCATTCGCCCACGAAGTAGCGGTACCACAATGTCTCGACCAACAGCACCAACAGCTCGCCGGCGAGCCAGGCGGGCCAAGAACTTGTGACGTAAATCAAAAAGAGGTTCAGGGGAATATTGGTAAGAATGTTTACAACCACAGACGAGCAGAGCACATCGGCCCGACGCTCGCGCAGCATCCACAGCACGCCGAGTTCGATGACGATGGTAAGCACTAATGTCGAAAGTAGTATCGGCGCAATGAACAACAGCTTGGCACCTGCCATCGTTAGCATATAGCCAGGCATGAGGGCTGCAGCCAGAAGTCCAAAGGTCAACCCCTCGCGTCCAGGCATCGTTTTGTTAGCCCAGCAGAGCGTCACCGCCATCGTACCGTTAATAAATAGCAGACCTGGGAGCCATAGCCACAGGACGAGGCCTTTCATCAGCATACAGGATATGGCACCCGCTATGGCGAGATTAAAGGCGGCGAATAGCCCAGCGCCGTGCGCTACCCAACCGCCAAGAGCCTTGCCCAACATGGCAATGCCGCCGATGAGCAGCGCCATTGCGCCAGCCTTGGTCACACCTATTGTAAGTATTTCGCCCAAGAATGAGCGGAACGTCACAAAGCCCATAAGCAGCAATAAGATGCCCCATACAAATTGGGGTTTGAGGCTGATGGCGCCAATGGCTGAAGGCCTCGCAGGGCTTGTGGGACGTATAAGCCACATAGGTCCCATCACAGCCAGCAGGGCAATCATTATCAAAAATAAATAGAGCACCCACCAAGTGTGCAGCCACATGCCCACCGCCAATCCGAAGGCGCCTGTGGACACAAAAAAACCGAGTGCGCGTGCATCATTCCCTGTAGTGGTGGCCACTATCTTGCCACCCCATACATGGAATAGCGAATTGCCCATACCTAAGGGAAAGGCAACTAATAAAGGGGTGAGAGGTGAGAGGTGAGTGGTGGGAGAAGTGTTGGCAAATAGCAATGAGGCAAGCACGACGGCTATGGCCAAGAACACCACCGCCAATGGTAGCAACAGCGGAAGAAAGCGACTATCGGCCAGCATCCCCGTCAAGGGCTGCGTCAAGAAAGCCAACACATTATATAATATGAAGGAGCCCACCAGCGCAGGACCTCCATAGGCCGAGAGCAAAAGATAGAGACAACAGACACAAAGCCCGTCGACCAGGAAATGCAACAAGGCACTCGTTCCTGTCAGTAGCCACGTGTTTGTTGCCTCGGACCTCATTGTACATCAGGTCAATCTGTTTGTTACCTCAGACCTCATGTGTACATCAGGTCAATCTCCTTGCGATAATTTTCATTGAGCACGCGCCGCTTGATTTTCAGCGTATTGGTGAGTTCTCCTCGCTCCATAGAGAACGGGTGGGGCAGGAGAGTGAAACGCTTTACCTGCTCATACTGTGCCAGCTGTTGCTGCAAGGTATCGATGCGCTCCATCAGCATCTCGTGTATCTGTCCGTTCTGACACAAGTCGCGCAGGTCGATGAAGTCTATATGATGCATTCTGGCATATTCTTCCAAGAGACGGTAGTCGGGCACGATAAGTGCCGAGACATACTTTTTCTGGTCGGCGATGATGGCTATCTGGTCGATGTATTTGTCGACGATGAGCTTCGACTCAATCATCTGCGGAGCAATGTACTTGCCGTTGCTGGTCTTGAAGAGGTCTTTGATGCGCTCCTTCAGGAAAAGCTCGCCGTTCTGCATATAGCCTGAGTCGCCTGTGTGGAAATAGCCGTCTTCAGTGAAAGCCTGGCGTGTCAGGTCATCGCGTTTATAGTAGCCCTTCGTAATGGTCGGCCCCTTAAGCAGTATCTCGCCTTCGTCGCTGATCTTTATGCTGATGCTGTCGATGGGTCTTCCTACTGAACCTACGGTAAATGGCTTGTCAAGATGGTTGCAGCTGACGGTAGCCAACGACTCGGTGAGGCCATAGCCCACATCCATACAGATACCGATGGAGTGTACAAATTCCTCGACCTGAGGCGAGACAGTAGCGCCTGCCGTAGGGAAGAAATGGGCGTTCTCCAAACCCAGCTCCTTGCGTACAAGCGAGAAGACGGTTTTGTTCAGCAACTCATATTCCAAATGCAAACTCATGGGCGGGCGTTTGCCACGTGAGAGGTATTCGATATTATGACGTCGTCCCACCTCTAGGGCATGCTTGAATAGACGGCGCTTCACGGAGCCGCTATCCTCAATCTTCTCTAACACACCGTGATAGACCTTTTCCCAGAAACGTGGGACGGAGCTCATGCATGTGGGGTGTGTCTCGCGCATACTCTGCTGCACCTCCAATGGATTGGTGTTGACGATGAGGCGGGCGCCCATCGTGATGCAGAGCACCTTCCAGCCTTTCTCGAAAATGTGCGTAAACGGCAGGAAGTTGAGTACGCGGTCTTCGCTTGTGACGGGTACGCATTTGTGATTGGCCTCCATCGCTGCATGGTATTGGCCGCAGCTTAACACTACACCCTTCGAGTCGCCAGTGGTGCCGCTGGTGTAGAGGATGTTGGCCGTGTCTTCCATCGTGGCCTCGCGGGTCAGGTTGTCCACCTCGCTCTGTCGAGGCAAACCCTTACCCAACTGCAGGAACTCGTCGAAATGCATAACGGTCTTGTCGCCATCAGGAATGCTGACAGCGGGGTCGTAGACGATGATGCGCTCCAAGGACTTGCAGGTGGGGAAGATACGTCGCGCCTTGTCATACTGAGCCTGTTCACCCACGAAAAGAAAACGAATCTGAGCATCGTTGACCATGAACTGGATCTGCTGTTCAGAGCTGGTAGCATAAAACGGGATGGTGACGGCACGGATGCCCCAGGCGCCGAAGTCGGTAAAGAGATACTGCACACTATTCTGCGAAAACACACCGATGTTTTCCTGCACGCCCACACCCATATTCAGCAAAGCATTGGACACCAACTTCACTTTCTGTGAGAACTCGTTCCATGAATACGACTTCCATTGCTTTCCGCCAAAGTCTTTATAGATGAGTGCCTCACGGTCGCCCAACTTGGCGGCCACGTCGTGTATCAGCCTTGATAAGTGAGAATTAATTTGCTGCATACGCTTCACATTTTTTCTAACCACATGCAAAGTTAGGCATATTTTTTCTTTTGAACAAATAAATGAATGAAAAACCTTGGCTGTTTGCAAAGAAAGTTGTACTTTTGCAACACCATTAAAGACCTTTATTATGAAAAAGAGCCTTCTCTTTCTCCTTTTATGTTGTTTGTCGCTGACGGCAGCGGCGCAGTCTCGTTTTGGCGAGAAACCCCGATTGGTGGTGGGTATCGTAGTAGACCAGATGCGATGGGACTACCTCTCGCGCTATTATGACAAGTTTACCAATGACGGTTTCCGCCGCCTCATTGACAAGGGCTTCTCGTGCAACAATTGCCTTATCAACTATGTGCCGACGATAACCGCCATCGGCCATGCATCAGTCTACACAGGCACAACCCCTGCGTTTCACGGCATTTGTGGCAACAATTTCTACATTAACGGCAAGAAGACATATTGTTGTGCAGACAATACCGTAGAGCCCGTGGGGAGCGACAGCGAGAAAGGCAAGATGTCGCCTCGTAACATGGTGGCTACCACTATTGGCGACCAGCTACGGCTGCATACCGACTTCAAGTCGAAGGTCATCGGCGTCAGTTACAAAGACCGTGCAGCCATCTTGCCAGCCGGCCATAGCGCCAATGCTGCGTATTGGCTTGACCTGAAGAACCGTTGCTTCATCACCTCCACCTACTACATGGACAAGTTGCCGAAGTGGCTGCAGGAGTATAACAAGAAGCTGACGAAGGACAAGGACTTCAAGAAGCTGGGCGAGGACATCGGCTTGTCGCCCCGTTGCGGCGCCATCATCACCGATATGGCTATCAATGTCCTTCAGCATGAGCAATTGGGCAAGGGCGATCAAACCGACATGCTCTGCGTAAGCTATTCGCAGACCGACCTCATTGGTCATAAATATGGTACGCGTGGACAGAATACCGATGAAGCCTATCTGGAGCTTGACCGCGACTTAGGCCGTTTGCTGAAAGCACTCGACAGTCAGGTGGGTAAGGACAACTATCTCGTCTTCCTTACTGCCGATCATGGTGCTGCCCACAACTGGCAGTTTATGAAAGAGCACAAGTTGGCCGCAGGGCCTTGGAAAAGCGGCGAGATGAAGGAGCGTGTCTACAACGCCATTTCCAACGACATCGGCGAGGATGGCGGCTACATTGGCGACATCATGGACTATCGCATCTTCCTCGACTGGGAGAAGATACAAGAGAAAGGCCTGATTACTGCAAATATGGAGCAGCACATATTGTCGGAGCTGGAGAAAGAGCCAGACATTCAATTTGCCGCCATTTACAAGGACTTGGCCAACAGTAGCCTGCCGCCCGTAATCAAAGACCGTGCCCTGATGGGCTACTATCCTGGACGCTCGGGCGACCTCATTTTCTTCCCCAAGCCCGGCTATTACGAATTCGGTTCATGGTCGTCGCCGACAGGTACGACGCATGGTGAGTGGAACCCCTACGACGCCCACATCCCCTGCCTGTTCTATGGCTGGCATGTGCCGCAGGGTGCCACTTCGCGCCAGGTGAGCATTACCGACATTGCTCCTACCGTTTGCCAGCTACTGCATATCCAGCAGCCTGATGCCTGCACAGGCGAGGCCATCACAGAGATTACGAAGTAACGTAATAACGTCATAACGTTATAGCGAGAAAATACCCCATGAATTACACCCTGAACATCCGAGGACAATTGATGAGCCTGGCGCAGCCGCAGGTGATGGGCATCCTCAATGCCACGCCTGACTCGTTCTTTGCTGCCAGTCGTATGCAGACGGCTGAAGAAGTGGTGCAGCGTGCGCGACAGATTCTCGACGAGGGTGCAACCATCATCGACATTGGTGCCTGTTCCACGCGTCCAGGCTCTGAGTTCGCCACTCAGCAGGAGGAGATGGATCGCCTGCGTATGGCACTTGGAGCTATTCGTAGAAAGCTGCCCAATGCCGTGCTGAGTGTCGACACTTTCCGTCCCGATGTGGCGCGTATGGCTGTGGAGGAATACGATGTTGACATCATCAACGACGTAGGCACTTACGACACACCGCAAGACGGAACGGAAATGCGACGTATCGTCTCGCGCCTGCACGTACCCTATATTCTCATGTCGTCTGAGCCTACGCTGGAGAAGACGCTGCTCTTCTTTGCCGAGCGTGTGCAGCAGTTGCGCGACATGGGTCACAAGGACATCATCCTCGACCCAGGCTTCGGTTTCGGAAAGACGTTGGAAGAAAACTATGAGCTGATGGCATCGATGGAGAAGTTGCTGGTGATGGAGCTGCCGCTGTTGGTGGGTGTCAGTCGCAAGTCGATGATCTGGCGCCTCTTGAAAACGGAGCCAGCCAACGCTCTCAACGGCACTACGGCCCTGCATGCCGTCGCCCTGATGAAAGGTGCCAGCATCCTGCGCGTCCACGATATCAAGGAGGCCGTGGAGTGCGTCAAGCTTCTCACACCTCTTACCTCTCACTTCTCACCTCTCACCTCATAATATGTTCTTCGGATTTGGAATAAAAGACGCTATCGACATCCTGCTGGTCGGCTTGATGCTCTACTATGTCTATAGGCTGATGCGTGCCTCGCGCTCGCTCAATGTCTTTGTGGGCATCACTATCTTTGTGGTTGTCTGGCTGTTGGTGTCGCAGGTGTTTGAGATGAAGCTGCTGGGCACTATCCTCGATAAGTTGGTTTCGGTGGGTGTGATAGCCATCATCGTGCTGTTTCAGGACGAGATACGCAAGTTTCTTTACAACCTGGGAGCGCACCAGCGCATGCATCGCTTGCTGAAACTTTTTACGCCAAAGAGTAACAAGGATAAAAACCGCGAGCTGTTGAAACGCGACATCATGCCCGTCGTGATGGCCTGTATGCAGATGTCGAAGGGCAAGGTGGGTGCCCTCATCGTCATTGAGCGCACAACATCGCTGGCTGACATCGTATCCACGGGAGAAATCGTGAATGCCGACATCAGCCAGCGCCTGATTGAGAATATATTCTTTAAGAACTCGCCGCTGCACGATGGTGCCATGATTATCAGCGATCATCGCATCCGTGCTGCCAGCTGTATCCTGCCCGTCAGCCACAACCTCGACATTCCGAAGGAGCTGGGCTTGCGTCATCGTGCCGCCTTGGGCATGAGTCAGGAGAGCGATGCCTTGATTGTCATCGTCTCTGAAGAGACGGGCGGCATCAGTATCGCCTCGTCGGGCCGCTTCCGTCTTCGCCTGTCGGCAGAAGAGCTGGAAGCGGTGTTGACCGAGGAATTGCTTTAGTGCTTACTTGCAGACGCGTATGCTGCGGATGTAGTGGCTTTCGCCGTCGGCACCGTCGCCAGTGACATAGAAGTAGGCAGCCTGCTTGATGTTGGGCAGGTTGGCGATGCGCTTGCCATTGATAAACAGTTTCAGGTTGCCGTTGTCATAGCTGACAGCGAAATGGTTCCATCCGTCGCGGTTCATCAGGTTTTCCAGTTCGTCCTTCTCGCCGTTCATCCATTCGTCGGTGTCGGTCTTGGCAAAGTTCCAGTCGGCGTGGCATAGCCACATGTTGAAGTTGCCGATGTTCTCGTCCTCGGCATCGAAGAAGTTGACGTGATACCACACGTCCTTGCCGAACATGAACTCAAACTCTGCGGTGTACTTCGAGGGCAGGAAGTCTTTGCTGCCAACCTGCGGGCAGAGCACGGTGGTACCGCCCAGCATACTGATGTAGCGATGGTCGCCTGCCAGTCCTATCTCAGCGCTGCCATCCTTGATGTCCCACTTTGTGGGCAGCTCACCGACATCTTCAGTATCCTGCGACAGCGTGTCTTCGAAGATGACGTTCATAGCGGGCTTGAAATCGCCGCTGACATACAGGGCTGCCAAATCCTGAACCTCAGCCTTGTCAGGGTCGCCCCACACATCGCTCTCATCGGAAGTGGGCTGTGCTTCGAGTTCCTCGTCGTCGACGTCATTATTCTCGTTGTCGGCCACTTCTTCGGTCTTGTTTTCGTCCTTGGCGTCGCCCTTGTCGGACTTTTTGTCGCCGCAAGCAGTCATCAGCGAGAGGCTTGCCATGCACATCAGTGCCAGATAAATCTTTTTCATGGTTGAATGGGTTTAATGATAGTTGTTAATTGTTTGTTGATTGTTGTTGGTGCAAAGGTACGAAGATGGAGGCTTAACACCAA
This sequence comes from uncultured Prevotellaceae bacterium, assembly GCA_947167935.1. Lineage (GTDB taxonomy): Bacteria > Bacteroidota > Bacteroidia > Bacteroidales > Bacteroidaceae > Prevotella. The sequence goes on from CAMVJU010000009.1 coordinate 16,601, forward strand.
ATTTTTCAGCATTTTTCTCATTTTTTCTATATGACTCACGGAATTTTGGAGGCTCTTTACGGAATTTTGGAGGCTCTTTATGAAAATTTGGAGGCTGTTTATGAATTTTTCCAACGCCAGAAAACGTGCAAGTTACGCAGGGAATTTTCTAAATGGCTGACTATCAGTATGGTGTGTTTTTGTTGATGGGGTTTGTGACAATTGTGACAATTGTGACAATGTTTTTTTCGCGCTTCGGCAGAAGAATAGGATAGTAAATATTTGTGATTTGAATATTTATTCAATAATTATTTATAATCTATTTATCATAATCTCTATCATTCATCTTCTCTCTTCGTTGGAGGTGCGTAAAAATGACTGTCCTAATTGTCACAATTGTCACACGGCAGTAGGGTAGGCCTTTTGTTCCTTGGGAAGAGAGAAAAACGGTGTCATTTTTTTTTGAAGATTTTTCCGTTCGAATGACACATATTTATAAATAATGTTGTAATTTTGTAGCCGAAAATATTAAAACAAACAAGAATATGGCAACAACGACATTCAAGTACGCCCCGATGTTTCAGTTGGGCGAAGACAAGACCGAGTATAGGCTCATCAGCAAGGACGGCATCAGCATCGGCCAGTTTGAGGGCAAGGACATCATCAAGGTGAGCCCCGAGGCCCTGACGCTGCTGGCTCAGCAGGCTTTCCACGATGTGGAGTTCATGCTGCGCCGCGAGCATAACCTGCAGGTGGCCGCTATCCTGAGCGACCCCGAGGCCTCTGAGAACGACAAGTATGTGGCCCTGCAGTTCCTGCGCAATGCCGAGGTGGCTGCACGCGGCATCCTGCCTTTCTGTCAGGACACCGGCACCGCCATCATCCACGGCGAGAAGGGCCAGCAGGTGTGGACGGAATTCGAGGACGAGGAGGCGCTGAGCCTCGGCGTGTTCAATACCTATACACAGGATAACCTGCGCTATTCGCAGAATGCTCCGTTGACGATGTACGAAGAGGTGAACACCCGCTGCAACCTGCCCGCACAGATTGACATTGAGGCCACCGAGGGCGCTGAATACCGCTTCGTATTCGTGGCCAAAGGCGGCGGCTCTGCCAATAAGACCTATTTCTATCCGATGACCAAGGCTACGATTCAGAACGAGGGCACGCTTATCCCGTTCCTCGTGGAGAAGATGAAGAGCCTCGGCACGGCTGCATGTCCGCCCTATCACATTGCCTTCGTTATTGGCGGCACTTCTGCTGAGAAGAATCTGCTCACCGTGAAGCTCGCCTCGATTAAATACTACGACTCGCTGCCTACTACTGGCGACGAGACGGGACGTGCCTTCCGCGACATCGACCTGGAGCAGAAACTGCTCGACGAGGCCCATCGCATCGGCTTGGGCGCACAGTTTGGAGGCAAGTATTTGGCTCACGACATCCGCGTGGTGCGTCTGCCTCGTCACGGTGCCTCTTGTCCCATCGGCATGGGCGTGAGCTGCTCGGCCGACCGCAACATCAAGGCCAAGATCAACCGCGACGGCATCTGGCTGGAGAAGATGGACTCGAATCCCGCCGAGCTGATTCCTGCCGAGTATGCCAAGGCCGGCGAGGGACAGAACACCATCGTCATCGACCTGAACGAGGGCATCGACAAGGTGCGCCAGGAGCTGAGTAAATATCCCGTCTCCACTCGCGTCAACCTGAAGGGCACTATCATTGTGGCTCGTGACATCGCCCATGCCAAGCTGAAGGCCCGCATCGACGCTGGCGAGGAAATGCCCGAATACTTCAAGAAATATCCCGTGCTCTACGCAGGCCCTGCCAAGACGCCCGTCGGTTATCCCTGCGGCTCGATGGGTCCGACTACGGCCAACCGCATGGATCCCTATGTGGACGAGTTCCAGTCGTTGGGCGCCTCGCTGGTAATGATTGCCAAGGGCAATCGCTCGCAGGTGGTGACCGATGCTTGTCAGAAGCACGGCGGTTTCTACCTCGGAAGTATCGGTGGCGCCGCTGCCGTGCTCTCGCAGTCGAGCATTAAGAGCATTGAGTGCGTGGAGTATCCCGAGCTAGGTATGGAGGCCATCTGGAAGATTGAAGTCGAGGACTTCCCCGCCTTCATCCTCGTTGACGACAAGGGCAACGACTTCTTCAAGACCTTGAAACCTTGGGCACCATGCGCAAAGTAACATTCGCCATCATTGCAGCGCTGGCCACATTGTTGGCTTTACCTTCGCCGGCACAGGATATGTCGCTCAGATGCGGCAACTGCCTGCCCGACGTGACTGCTGATGACGTGGCAGCTGGCCGTAGTGATGCTATGCGTCGTCTGCCGGCTATCAATACTTCATGGGATGCCGGCCGCATTTATCGTCAGCTGGTTATCCTCGTGTCGTTCTCTGATACCGACTTCAGGGAAGAGGATCCGAAGACCTTCTACGACAAGATGCTCAACGAGGAAGGATACAACCTGCGTAAGGGTCCTGGATGCATGGCCGACTATTTCCGTGCACAGTCGGGAGGCCTGTTCAACGTGAAGTTCGATGTCTATGGTCCCTACAAGATTGATAGCAAGGCACAGCCCTATGAAAGCCCCACTTCATCGACACACAACTACGGGCGCGACCAGTTGAGGGCAGCTACGAACCTGTTTCTGGAAGAGAATCCTGACTTCGACTTCTCGCAATACGACTGGGAAGGCAACGGAAAGGTGAATCAGGTCGTTTATGTCTGCGCAGGTTACACTGGCAACCAGAACAACGAGAAGTGCTATGGCTACATTTGGCCCAACACCAGCTCGTTTTCTTACATTACCACTCCCGACGGGAAGAGAATCGCCGACTATTCGTGTAGTTGTGAGTTATGGGCTGGTAGCACTTCCGACTCGTCGTGCGGTTTCGGAACCATCTGCCATGAGTACACTCACTCCTTGGGCCTGCCTGATATCTATCCCACAATAAGCAATGCCGGCTATAGCGTAGTGGACGAATGGGACCTGATGGACGGCGGCAACTTTACCAACTTTGGATGGTGTCCGCCCAACTACACTCCGTTGGAGAAGATGCTGTTAGGATGGCTGACGCCTACCGAGCTTAATGAACCAAAGACCATCAGCAACCTAAAGACTGTGGCCGACGGAGGCGAGGTCTATATGGTGAAGAATACCGACAACGAATACTACCTGTTGGAGAACCGCCAATGGAGCGGATGGGATTTGGGAGCACCAGGCAAGGGTCTGGTTATCTACCATGTGAACTATATTCCCTCCTATTGGTCAAGCAACAACGTCAACAACAAAAAGGATGCGCGTAACTTCTGCCTCTTCGCTGCCGACAATAGGGACTATGACGACTGGGATAGTTTTCTGAAGAATAGCGGGGCTACGTCGCAATATGCTAATTCAGGACGCATGAACAACCTCCACCTGAGCGGTGCGCCTTATCCCTTGGTGGATGACGAAGGAATCCTCAACGACTCGCTGACCGATACTTCGGTTCCTGCCGCAGTTGTATATAATGAGAACGCTGATGGGGTGCTGTTCATGTCGAAGTCTATCACCAACATTGTGCAGCATGATGACGGCACCGTGTCCTTCAAGTTCATGAGCGACACTATCCCCAGCGGCATTGTTGACAACCGGCTTTCAACTGTCAATCGCCAAGCTTCAATTCTTATCGACCTGCAGGGTCGCCGCATATACGGCAAGCCTGCCCGTGGCCTCGTCATCAAGGATGGCCGCAAACTGCTGGTTCGATAGTTCTCGTGAGCATACACCAATTATCATTTCCATTTGAATTTCGTCTTTAACTAATTTAATAGTACAAACAAAATTATGAGACTGATTATTGAACCGAATTATGATTTGATGTCGCAGTGGGCAGCAAATCATGTAATTGAGAGAATCAACGCTGCCAAGCCTACTGCTGAGAAACCTTTCGTGCTGGGTCTGCCTACAGGATCTAGCCCTATCGGCATGTACCGCTGCCTGGTGAAGGCCGTGAAGGAAGGCAAGGTGAGTTTCAAGCACGTGCTCACTTTCAACATGGACGAGTATGTGGGTCTGCCCGAGGAGCATCCTGAGAGCTACCACAGCTTCATGTTCACCAACCTTTTCAACCACATCGACTGCCCGAAGGAAAATATCCACATCCTCAACGGCAATGCTCCTGACCTGGCTGCCGAGTGCGCCCATTACGAGCAGATGATTGAGGAGGCAGGCGGTATAGACCTGTTCCTTGGCGGCATCGGCCCTGACGGCCACATCGCCTTCAACGAGCCGGGCTCAAGCCTCACCAGCCGCACCCGTCAGAAGACGCTCACCACCGACACCATCATCGCCAATGCTCGCTTCTTCGAGGGCGACACCAACAAGGTGCCCAAGACGGCCCTCACCGTTGGCGTAGGCACTGTGATGGCAGCCAAGGAGGTGATGATTCTCGTCAATGGCCACGCCAAGTGCCGTGCACTCCAGGCCGCTGTTGAGGGTAGCGTTAACCACATGTGGACCATCAGCGCCTTGCAGATGCATCAGCATGGTATCATCGTTGCCGACGATGCAGCCTGCGATGAGCTGAAGGTCGGTACCTACCGCTATTTCAAGGACATCGAGAAGAATAATCTGCTTTGATGGATTGCTCACAAATAGAGAAACAATCTGCTTTGATGGATTGCTCACAAATAAAAAGGGCTGGCTTGCGTGCCAGCCTTTTTCGTTAGTTCTTCTTCCAGAACGAGCGGGTGAAGAGCACGAGCACGGCCATGATTTCAAGACGGCCGACAAGCATCAGGAAAGAACAGAGCCACTTCAACCCGTCGCTGAGGTCAGCCCATGACATCACCGGACCGATATTCGTATCCAGACCTGCGCCTACGTTGCTGATAAGACTCAGCGAGATGGTCAGCGCGTTAGTGATGTCAATGCCTGAGAGCACCATCACAACGGCGGTGACAAGTAGCATAATGATGTAGAGCGTGAAGAAAGCCAAGAGTGTGACCAGCCTGCCTTGCGGCACGTTCTGTCCTGCCAACCGCACAGGCAGCACGGCATTGGGATGCAAAATGTGGTGGAACTCGTTGCGCAGCACACGCAGCAGCATCAGTACGCGGATGCTCTTGAAACCACCTGTGGTGCTGCCTGCACAGGCTCCCATGAACATCAGTCCGCCCAGGATGACCCACGTCAGGTGCGGCCAGGCGCCGGCATCGGTATTGCTGAGGCCTGTGGTGGTAATAAACGAAACCACTTGGAACAGCGACGAGCGCAGCGCTTCCTCCACGTCGTAGTCCATACGCGACATCAGCAGATACATAATCCACAGCGTGGCACCAAGGATGGTGATGACATAGAGCTTGAACTCAGTATTGCGCAGGATGGCACCAGCCCTCATCTTAAAGAAGAAAAGGTAGAGCAATGTGAAATTGATACCTGCAAGGAATTGGAAGAGAATGGCCAGATACTCGATGGTAGGCGAGGCGAGGAAGATACTGCCGTTGTGGGTGGAGAAACCGCCAGTTGCCGTTGTCGTCATCGAGTAGTTGGTGGCGTCGAACCAATCCATGCCACACAGCCAGAAAGATACGCCGCAGGCGATGGTGAGCAGCAGGTAGATGCTCCATATCCATTTCGAGTTGGTCGATAGCCTTGGATGCAACTTCGAACGCATGGGGCCAGTAGCCTCTGCTGAGAAGACTTTTACGCTACCTCCTACCAGTGAAGGCAGCACGGCAACGGTGAAGAACACGATGCCCAAGCCACCTATCCATTGCATCAGCGAACGCCAAAACAAAAGACCGTGGGAAAGCGACTCGACGTCGTCGATGACGGTGGCGCCTGTCGTGGTGAAGCCTGACATCGTCTCGAAGTAGGCATCGGCCAAGTTGGTCACGGAGCCACTCAAAAGGAAGGGCACCATGCCGAAGACCGAGAACACTACCCACACCAGTGCCACCACAACGTAGGCATCGCGGCGGCTCAGCGAGTTCTCGGCCTCGTGGCCCCAGAAACGGAAGAGGAAGGCGCCCGTCATCGTCAGCGCCGTCGACGTGATGAACATGGGTATGTCTGCCTCACCGTAGATGATGGTCATCACGAGGCACAACGCCATAAACGATGCCTCCATGAAGAGCAGCGACCCCAGGATCTTTGCTATGATCTTCCAGTTAATCATTTTTCACTTCTCACCTCTCACCTCACACTTCTCACCTCTAATGACCTACCAAGGTAGGAGGCTTTTCTTGAAATATTTCTCGGCTTTCTCCATCGTGTGGCGCTGACAGAATACCATCACGCTGTCACCAGCCTGGATCTGCGTGTTACCGTTGACGAGGATGCCCTGCTTTCCGCGTACCAAGCCGCCGATGGCGATGCCCGACGGCAGACCGAGTGACTTTACGGGATTCTTCGTCACACGCGAGCCTTCGGCAGCTATGAATTCGGCCACCTCGGCGTCGACCATCATCAGCGACTTCATGTTACGCACGTCAGCTTTCATCATCATCTGGAAGATGTGGCTGGCAGCTACTGTCTTCTTGTTGATGATAGTGCCGATGTCGAGGCCTTCAGCCATTGAGACATAGTCAAGATTCTCTACCATCGCAATGGTCTTGCGCACGCCCAGCTTCTTCGCCGTGAGACAGGCTAGAATATTGGTCTCGGCATTGCCGGTCAGCGAAACGAAGGCCTGTGTGTTCTTGATGCCTTCTTCGCGCAGCAGACCGAGGTCGCGTCCGTCGCCGTGGATAATCATCACGTTGGGCCTGTCGATGAGTTGGTTCAGGCGCTCGCAGCGCTCTAGCGAACTCTCGATAATTTTCGCATGCATGTTCTCGGGCAATGTGAGGGCAGCTCTGACAGCCGTCTTGCCGCCACCCATGATGACCACGTTGTGCACGTCCTCGTATTCAGCCTTTCCCACGATGCGCTTGATATGTGGAATATATTCGCCGGTGGTCATGAAGTAGGCCAAGTCGCCGCTCTTCAGCATATCCAGGCCACCTGGGATGATGGTCTCGCCACCACGCTTCAGTGCCACGATGTGGTAGGGATCGTCAGGGCCGCAAAGGTCCTTGATGGGTTGGTCGAGAATCTGGCAGTTGTCGCGTAGCTTGATACCCATGAGTACGAGGGCACCGTCGTGTACGTCCCAGCGCTGGCGCACCCACGATAGCTTCAGACCGTTGATGATGTCAGTAGCGGCCAGCACCTCAGGGTAGACCAGCGAGTCGACACCTACGTGCTGGAACATCTCCAGATTCTGAGGCATCAGGTATTCGTAGTTGTCGATACGTGCCACCGTCTTCTTCGCTCCCAAGGCGTGCGCCATCATGCAGGCCGTGATGTTACGACTCTCATAGCGGGTGACACCCACGAAGAGGTCGGCAGAGCCGGCACCGGCGTCCTTCAGTGTCTTGATGCTGGTAGGCGAGGCGCATACGGCCATGATATCGTAATTGGAATCAACGCCGCTCAGGCGCTCCTCGTCGTCGTCGATGAGCACGCAATCGTGGTTCTCTGTTGAAAGGAGCTTCGACAAATGTGTGCCCACAGCTCCTGCGCCGGCAATGACGATTTTCATGATTTTGGGTTTAGATTTGAGATTTGGGGTTTATCCCGTTGATGGCTTGTTTGATACTGTTTATGTCAAGACCGACTATCTCACGCAGCTCGTTGATAGAACCATGCTCCACGAAGTTGTCGGGCAGGCCCATGCGGGTGATCTGCGGATGATAGCCGTGGTCATTCAACCACTCCATGACGGCACTGCCAAGACCTCCATTGCGCACACCGTCCTCAATGGTGACGATGCGGCTGAACTTCTTGCCCACTTCTTGCAGGATGTCTTCGTCAAGAGGTTTGAGGAAGCGCATGTCGTAATGAGCGACACTTGGCGTTTGGCTTTTAGTGTTTGGCTCTTGGCTAGTGGCTGATGACAAATTACTAATGGCTTCCTCCACATCATTCCCTATCGGGCCAAGGGTGAGGACGGCCACATCGTTGCCGTCGCGCAGTTTGCGTCCCTTTCCCACAGGAACGGCTTCAAGCGGGCATTGCCAGTCGTCGAGGACGCCGCGGTCACGGGGATAGCGGATGACGAAGGGGCCCATGTTCTCCTGCTGCGCAGTATACATCAATCGGCGCAGTTCGTGCTCGTTCATGGGTGAGCTGATGGTGAGGTTAGGGATAGGTCTCAGCGAGGCTAGGTCGAAGGCACCATGATGTGTGGGCCCGTCCTTGCCCACCAGACCGGCACGGTCCAGACAGAGCACGACGTTGAGGCGCAGGATGGCCACGTCGTGGATGATGTTGTCGTAGGCACGCTGTGCAAAGGCGCTGTAGATGTTGCAGAAAGGAATCAGCCCCTCCTTCGCCATACCTGCGGAGAAAGTGACGGCATGCCCCTCGGCAATACCCACGTCAAAGGTCCTGTCTGGCATCGCGTCCATCATGATGTTCATCGAACAGCCTGTGGGCATAGCAGGCGTGACACCCACGATGCGTGGATTCTGCTCTGCCAGCTCCAGCAGCGTCTTGCCGAACACATCCTGATATTTCGGCTTTTTCTCTTCCGTCTCGCTCTTGATCAGCTCTCCTGTCTCAGGATCGAACTTACCTGGAGCGTGCCACACGGGCGTGTAGTGCTCCGATGGCGCATAGCCGTGCCCCTTCTTCGTGTGCAGGTGAAGCAGTTTCGGCCCGTGCATATCCTTGATTTGACGGAGTATACGCACCAGTTCCTTCACGTTGTGCCCGTCGAAGGGCCCAAAGTAGCGGATGTTCATACCGTCGAAGATGTTCTGCTGGTGCGAGATGGCACTCTTCAGCGCATTGCCCAGACGGATGAGACCCTTACGGCGGTCATCGTGCAGCATACCGTGACGTTGCAGGAAGCGAGCCGTCTTAAAGCGCAGCTTGTTATACGTCTCGTTGGTGCTCAACCCCAGCAGGTATTGCTTCATGCCACCCACGCTGCGGTCGATGGACATGTTGTTGTCATTCAGAATGATGAGCATGTCGTTGGGGCTCGACGAAACGTTGTTCAGTCCCTCGAAAGCCAGGCCTCCGCTCATAGCGCCGTCGCCGATGACGGCCACCACTTTTCGTGACAGGTTAGAGGTGAGAGGTGAGGGGTGTGAGGCTGCTACAGCCATTCCCAATGCTGCCGAGATGCTGTTCGAGGCGTGTCCGCAGATGAACGAGTCATATTCGCTCTCCTCAGGAGATGGGAAGGGACGCAGACCGTGCAGCATACGGTTGGTGTGAAACTGCTCTCGTCTGCCTGTCAGTATCTTATGTCCGTAGGCCTGGTGTCCCACGTCCCATACGATGCGGTCCTCAGGGGTATTGAACACATAATGCAGCGCTACCGTCAGCTCCACTACGCCAAGGCTCGAAGCCAGGTGTCCAGGGTTCACAGACAGCTCCTGTACGATGGTCTCTCGCAACTCGTCGCACACCTGCGGTAGCTGCTCAATGGGCAATTCGCGCAGCTGTGCTGGGTAGTCAATATGGTTGAGTATCTCTATTTTCTTAGTTTCCACGATTAGATTCTTCGCAATTTTGGTGCAAAGATACGAAAAGATTTTGAAACATGTACACTTTTTGCAGAAAAAACAAAAAGGTGGCTTTTCAACCACCTTTTTCCTTTAATCGTACACCCGCAGGGGCTCGAACCCTGGACACCCTGATTAAGAGTCAGGTGCTCTACCAACTGAGCTACGGGTGCATCGTTTTTCGTTTTGCGGGTGCAAAGGTACTGCTTTTTTCCGTTACCAACAAATTTTAAGCGTATTTTTTTCTTTTTCCTGTATTTTTTCGTGTTTTTGCATAAAAAGTCCCCCCTGAAAAATCTGATCAGTTTTTCAGGGGGAACTTGAATGCTTTTTATATCAACCTTTTGAATCGATTACTTATTGTAAACTTTAGAATCCACGGGCTCTGTGTACCAATCTGTAGAGAGAACAGCATTCTTTCCCCACTCATTGAACCTCGTGTAGGCATCCTTAATGCAGATTCTCTCAATGGGATACTTAAAATCATCGGGAATCATAATACCGTAAGGACTCTCTCCCTTTTTGGACACTTTGATGATATTGCCAGTAGACTTGTCGAGAATCTGGGGCATAGTTTCAGGATCTCTGAAGCTGAATGTCTCAGGAACAGTCTTAGTTACGGTGACGTAATCACGCGTGTTGCTTCCATCAGTATTGATGAAATGGTTGGGAGTTAACTCGAAGAGACTATGAACCTCGGCCTCGTCAGTGATGGGGGCTACGTTGATATTGAGGATGTACAACTCTTTGTACGCACCGCAAGCAACGAGGCTATACTCTACTGTAGTCTTATCCATTCTGACGGCCTTGATAACGACATCGTTCATGTCGTAGTCACCCACCTTGGTGTCTTCAAAGCAGTAGGTAAAGACCTCGGGGTCGGGATCTATATTATTGCCGATGGGCTTGCCCCCCTGCACTTCCATCATGATGTCATTGAAGTCTGCATCGGTGCCTGACTCCCAGCACATGAACTTTCTTCCTTCGTGGGTAAACCATACTGCACGTGGGATATCCTTTTTATTTGTTTCGTTCTTAAATGAGCTACTGAAGTAGTAATTCGTGTTTGTGTTAATTTCGTTGTTCAAGCGTCCATCGGCGTAAACCTCACCCTGTTTCTTCCCGTTGTCATGGGTGGTTTTGGCACGTACCATGAAACCGATCTTGTAGTTCTTGGGGAAATAGAAGCTGCCTTTGGTTCCCACCTGAGGTGTTTTGCTGTCACCGTAATACAGCAAGGCAAAGGAACCGTGTTTGCTGATGATGTCGTCTTCAGTTTCAGTAAAACTCTGGTTGAAGGGAATGGCCTTAAACTTGGGTAGGCTCATCAGGTATTCGGCATTAGGACTTTCTACCTCTGCGGGATTATAATAGTAGTAATAGAGGTCGGAGTTGTAAACTTCGGCACCATAATCCTGTGGATGGTCGCACTTATACATGGGTGTCACGATGATGGGTTCGCCTGTAGTGATGAGATATGAACCCTCGTTGTAATATCCCATACTCTTGACTGTTGACAGGTTGTTGTAATCTCTTCCGTTGGGAAAACTAGTGAATACCAAGCCCCTGAAGCTCTCTTTGAATTCATCGGAATAGTCCGCCTCTGTAGCTGATGTCAACTTAAGCTTGCCATAGTCTTCATCACTGAGTTCGTAGAGCTTTTCACCGGGATTCCATCCACGATCGGAAGCATACGAGGAAATAATGTTGGCAATAGCAAAGTCTCCGTCAGGTAGTGTGTAGCCAGTGTCCAATGTCTCGCCTCTGGTCATCCTGCTCTTTCCTGTGCTCTCAAGCGATGCGCTGTTGTTTACCACCTTCCTCACGAAATATCCATGGTCAGTGCTAAAAGCAACGTAGAGACCGAGATTGTCCTGGGGTGCGTCGTAATTCAGTTTAATGGTAGACTGTCCGTTGGTCTCAGTCTGGTTCAGCAATTTCATTGCATTACGCGTGACGTAAGAAGGCGTAGAGGGGTCGGTAATTTCACATACATAGACCAATAACTGAACTTTCTTGACGGAAGCATCAGCCTGAATAGTCACCTCGCCGCTGGTAGTGGTGTTCCAGTCGTGATTAGGATCGAAAGTGATACCAAATACTTTTTCGGCATTAGTCTTGATTTGTGCTGCAGTAATCTCGTCTTGTGAGAGATTGTAGATGTCTTTTTCTTCAGAACAACTAGCAAGCAGCAGTATGCTGGCGGTAGCAAATAAAGCGAATTATTTCATATGACTTATGATGTTAAATATTTTTCGGTTGCAAAGATAAGCCGTTTTACATAGAAAAAGTGTATATTTTTTGATAATGATGTGCAATTTGCATCAACAAGATGTTAGAATTTCGCAAATTTACACATCTTTTTTGTTGTAATTTCATGTTTTTTATTTAACTTTGTCCGCGAAATGGAACAAATGCAGTTTACGGCCATTGTGCTGATGGTACTTCTCACGCTAAAGCTGGCATTGCTGCCAGCGAGGGTGGCCGCGTATCCAGCTATCAACAAATCCCGCTGGCTGATAGCCAGTGGGACTGCAATTTTGGCCATCCATTTTCTGCTGCAGTTGGCTCTTGATTTGCGTGCGAAGGGTATTACGCAGTCTGTGATGCTAAATTTGGCCATGTTTATTCCCTGCTCTTATCTGTGCTCAGTGGCTATGATCCTTCTGCAACGGCAGGGACGTATCACCAAGATGGAAAAGCTGGTGGGACTGGTGACATGGTGTGTGTCGATGATGCTTATCCTCATTGCCTGTGCCATTGATAACAAACCGTTGCTGAGCGACTCGCATGAGAAACATGTTGCAGAGATTGCCGCATCAATCTGCTATGGCTTGATGCTACTGTATTATTTTTGGCGTCATGTCATATACATGAAGGCCATGCGCACTACGCTTCAGAACTATTATGACTGGATTATGGAGGATAACCAGCTGAGATGGATGCAGTTCACTATTCTCATTCTGGTGTCGGTAGGCTTGACGGTGCCTCTTATCATCTATGGGACAAGCAAATTACTCGTTCCTTATGGTCTTTTCTTCTTTGCCAGTATTTTCTATTTTGTAGACAGTTTCTGCAGTTATGTGCAGAGCTCTGTACCAAGAAAATTGCAGGAAGCTGAGGAGAGCGAGCGAAACGTGCGAAGGGAAACAGTGGGTAACGACAAGCAGAAAATCGATAATGATACGATGGATCGCGTTGGACACCTCATAGAACAGTGGCTCCAAGGGGGGGGGTACTTGCAAAATGGCTTGAAAATGCCCAATGCTGCCTCAGAAATTAATATACCGCAGTATCTGCTGTCTGCATGGCTTCGCCAAAAGAATATGAAGTACAGTGAATGGATAACTGACTTGCGTATAAGCGAAGCTAAAAGAATCTTTATGGAACATCCTGACTGGAGCAACGAGACTGTGGCTTTGCGCTGCGGATTTACCGACCGAAGCTATTTCCAGACTATTTTTAAGAAAAGAACAGGCATGACACCTGCCGAATTTATACAAACTACTCACAAAGAATGAAAACTATCAGAATCTTCACACTGGTGTTCTTCCTCGTTGCCTTCTCTTGCAATATGTTGGCACAGATAAACGCCAATGAGGTGCTAGAGGTGGCACAACGCGTAAACAACTACTTCATGCAGAAGTATGAAGACCCCACCGTTCCTACCAATGTCAACAAGATTAGGCCCAGCAATCTGTGGACGCGCGCCGTGTACTACGAAGGTTTGATGGCCTTGCATGATATTGACCCGCAGCAACGCTATATCGATTATGCCACGACATGGGCCAATTTCCACCAATGGTCGCCACGCAACGGCATCAATACCTGTGATGCCGACGACCAGTGCTGCGGACAGACCTATGTGGAGTTGCTTCCCTATACAGGTCGGTGTCGTCCCTTAGATTATGTGCTTGACTGCAAGGAATTAAATAATGTACGCGCGAACCTGGCTCATCAGATGCAGACGCCGAATCCCAAGAACGGCTCGTTGTATGGCTGGTGGACTTGGATTGACGCTATACAGATGGCGATGCCGCTCTATATGCAGATGTATCAGGTGACGGGCGAAGAGAATTATCTCAATCATGCGATGAAGATGTATCGTTGGACTCGCAATGATTGTGGCGGTGGGCTCTTTAACGTGAAAGAAGGCTTGTGGTGGCGCGATGCCGACTACGTTCCGCCTTACAAGGAGCCCGATGGTCAGCAGTGCTACTGGAGTCGCGGCAACGGTTGGGTCTATGCCGCCCTTGTGCGCTGCATGAATGTGCTGCCGAAAAAGTCGAAGGCTTACAAGGAGCTGAAGAAGGACTTTATGTTAATGAGTGAGGCGTTACTGAAATGCCAACGTGAGGATGGGTTCTGGAATCCCAGTCTGGTCTCCACCAGCTACGAAATGCCAGAGACTAGCGGCACTTCTCTCTTCCTCTACGGTATGGCCTGGGGCATACAAAAGGGTTATTTGAAGGCAGACGTCTATGGTCCTGCATGTGAGAAAGCTTGGTCGGCAATGGTCCGTGTTGCCGTCCATCTTGACGGTTTCCTCGGTTGGATGCAGGGCACGGGTAAGGACCCATCAGCTGGTCAGCCGCTGAGCTATGACAAGGTGCCTGACTTCGAGGACTATGGCACAGGATGCTTCCTCCTAGGAGCTACTGAATACTACAAACTACTGAAGTAGTGGCGCTTGATACCGTTTTTATATTAAAAAAGCATAAATTTGTGCGCAAATAACTCATGTCATGTGCCGCGAATTAAATTTTAGCAGTAATTTTGCGTCATAAAAATGTACAAAAACAGAAAAGCTATGAAGAAGTTTATACTTTTTACCATGTTGCTCATCTGTGGCATGGTTACTGCACAGGCACAGAAACCTGCAGAAATTAAATTTGAGGAGACCACTCACCATTTCGGAGAGTTTTCACAGAAGAATCCCAAGGTGACCTGTACGTTCACCTTCACTAATGTGGGTGAGCAGCCGCTGGTCATCAATCAGGCTGTCGCCTCCTGTGGCTGTACCGTTCCTAAGTATCCGAAAGAACCTGTCCAGCCGGGTGCCACTGGCGTCATTGAGGTGCTTTACAACGGCACTGGCAAGTCGCTGGGTTTTTTCAAGAAGTCTATCACCGTTCGCACTAATGGTGCTGTGGAGCTAACTCGTCTTTACATCGACGGTACGATGACGGAGTAAGAAAGAATACAAGAATAAAAGAATTAAAAATGGCTGCGCCATCCCCAAACAGGAGGCGCAGCCATTTTTATGCATACTGCGATGTTCGCGTTTCTATTCTTATTTTGCGTAAGCCACAGAGCGTGTTTCACGGATAACGGTGATCTTCACCTGTCCAGGATAGGTCATCTCGTTCTGAATCTTTGAAGCAATCTGTCCGCTGAGTGCCTCTGTCTCGGCATCGTCCATCTTGTCAGCACCGACGATGACACGAAGCTCACGGCCTGCCTGTATGGCATAGGTCTTTGTAACGCCAGGATAGCTCATGGCGATGGCTTCGAGGTCGTTGAGGCGCTTGATATAGGCTTCGACAATTTCACGACGTGCACCAGGACGTGCGCCGCTGATGGCGTCACACACCTGTACAATGGGAGCCAGCAGCGTCTGCATCTCCATCTCGTCGTGGTGGGCACCGATGGCGTTGCAGATGTCGGGCTTCTCCTTGAACTGCTCGGCAATCTTGGCGCCGTAGAGTGCGTGGGGCATCTCGCTCTCCTCATCGGGCACCTTGCCGATGTCGTGGAGCAGACCGGCACGCTTGGCCTTCTTGGGATTCAGACCGAGCTCGGCAGCCATGACGGCGCAGAGGTTAGCGGTCTCGCGGGCGTGCTGCAGCAGGTTCTGACCGTAGCTGGAGCGGTACTTCATCTTACCGATGATGCGCACGAGCTCGGGGTGCAGGCCGTGGATGCCGAGGTCGATGGCGGTGCGCTTACCGGTCTCGATGATCTCGTTGTCGAGTTGTTTCTTCACCTTGTTGACAACCTCCTCGATGCGGGCGGGGTGGATGCGTCCGTCGGCCACCAGCTGGTGGAGGGCCAGACGACAGGTCTCACGGCGTACGGGGTCGAAGCCGCTGATGACGATGGCCTCGGGGGTGTCGTCGACGACAATCTCGACGCCGCAAGCAGCCTCCAGGGCACGGATATTACGACCCTCGCGACCGATGACACGGCCTTTCACGTCGTCGTTGTCGATGTGGAAGACGCTGACGCTGTTCTCGACAGCCGTCTCAGTGGCCACACGCTGGATGGTCTGGATGACAATCTTCTTGGCCTGCTGGTTGGCATTGAGCTTCGCCTCGTCCATGATCTCGTTGATGTAACTGGCTGCGGCGGTCTTGGCTTCATCCTTCATGGCCTCCACCAGACGTGTCTTGGCTTCCTCAGCACTCAGACCCGACACCTCTTCAAGCATCTCACGTTCCTTCTGCTGCATCTTCTCCAACTCCTCGGCCTTCACGCTCAGGAGCTTCTTCTCATTGTCCACACGCTGCTGCAGGTTGTCGAGCTCGTTCTTCTTGCGACCCAGCTCTTCCTGACGCTGGTTCAACGAGAGCTCGCGCTGCTTCAGCTTGTTCTCGCTCTGTTGGATGTGCTGGTTGCGCTGCTGCACTTCCTTTTCCAGTTCGCTCTTTTTGTTGAGGAATTTTTCCTTCACTTCGAGCAGTTTCTTTTCCTTGATGACCTCAGCCTCTTTATTGGCTGATTCAATCATGTCGTTGTACTTCCCCTTGATAACTTTGAGGAAGATAAAGTATCCGCCTACCACTCCGATGATAAGTGCAGCGGCGGCAATGATAATCGCTAAAATGGTACTCATAAATATATATTGGTGTTAATATTCTCTCTTCCTTCTGCCGAATAATGCAAGGGTAGGGGAGACCTCGCTACTTCATGGCTTCCTCTATCTCAGAAGTCAGCTGGTGGAGAATATTATCATATGGGGTCGTGTCGTTTTTGCCGAGCTCCTTTTCATACCTGAGCGCAATCTCGATAAGAGTCATCAGCGCGATGGTATGGTCACTCTTGCGCCCTTTGTAGACCTGTGCATAGGCCCCGTAGCGCTCAGAGATGAGCTTGGCTGCTGCACGATAGTACTGCTCATCCTCGCGGTTGTGCAGCACCATTGCAATGTCTTCGTCATAGACGTGCAACCTTATATTGAGTTTCTCTTTGCTTTCTTCTGGCATTTTGTTACTTCCGTTTCGGCTTTATCCCTACTTTTCGTCGCTGAGCATGGTGATGCACTTGTTCACACTGCGTATGAGGGACGCCAGACGTTCCTTGGCTCCCTCGAGGTCGCCGTCAGTGATTTCCAGCATGCGTGCCGTTTTCAGCGATTGGTAGTCACGTTCCTGCTGAGCCAGCTTAGCCTTTAGCTGGTCAATGATTTGTTCGTTCTCGTCCACTATGGCGTAGAGCTCCTGATTCTCTTGCTTTAGTTCCTGAAAACGGAGAATCATTTGCCTGACCCGAGTCTGGAAAACGGATAAATCTTTCTCGTTTTGGTTCATGGCTACTGCTTTTATCCTACAAAGGTAGGCATTTAAAATTGAAAAGTGAAAATTGAAAAATGAAAGTTACTTGACGTTAACACGTTTTAACGGTCTTCAGTCGTTTTTCCTTCTTTTTTAATTCAATTTTGAGTTTTTTGTTTTTCAATTTTTCGGTTTTGGCTCCTTTTTTGCCAGCATGACGATGCGGTAGACAAGGTCGGTGCTCCACTTTTCAGAGAAGTTCAGACGCTTGTTGTATTCGCGTACAGCCAAAACGGTCTTGATGACGCCGGCATCCTTGTAGTCGTTCTTCGTGTAGATGTCGTGAACGGTTTTCTGCGTCATGCCGTAGATGGCTTTCTTGAAAAAACCGGGCATACGCAGCTTGAATTTCATCAGATTGCCTGTCAGCATCATCATGTCCTGTACAAAGGCTTGGAACTGTACCATGTAGGGTTGTACGTCCTGTATCTTTTTGCAGCGGCGGTTGATGCTCTGGTCTATCTCCTTGCAGAAGTCATCGTCCATCTGATACATTTCCTTCAGCATCTTGCGGCACTTAGCTTTCTCGCCAACACCGAGACGCCCCTGCTGCGTGGGTACTTTCAGCGTTACCTTGAAGGTGCGGAGGTCAGGCAGCGCAGCCAGATTGGTGATGTGAAGGTCGGCGGCCATAACTGCCTGAAAGTAGACGCGGATGAGGGTCATGAAATCCTCCATGCCTCCTATCCTCATTTCGTTATCAGCCTTATTGCGGCCGAAAATCTTTGCAAATATTCCCATAATGTGTGTGTAGATAATTGGCTGCAAAGGTACAATATTTTTGTCATATGGGAAAATTTTTTTTGTCATATGAGAAAAATATTTTTGTCATATAGGTAAATTTGCTAGGTCAATGAGAAAAATATCTAAGTCATATGGGTAAATTTTGTGAATGATGTGATAAAAGTCGTATGTGAAACCTATTTAACTCCTTTTAACGTCCTTATGGTCTTTAACTCCTTAAATATTTGTACCTTTGCAGCCGTATTACGTAATATTGCATGAAAGGTATTGTGTTGGCAGGTGGAAGTGGTACGCGCCTCTACCCAATTACTAAGGGCATCAGTAAACAGCTGATTCCTATTTTCGACAAGCCGATGGTCTATTATCCCATCTCGGCTTTGATGCTTGCGGGTATACGCGAGATACTGATTATCTCTACACCTTATGATCTGCCAGCATTCCGCCGTCTGCTAGGCGACGGCTCTGAATTGGGCGTGCGTTTCGAGTATGCCGAGCAGCCTTCGCCCGATGGTCTGGCACAAGCTTTCATCATCGGTGAGAAATTCATTGGCGACGATAGCGCCTGTCTTGTCCTTGGCGACAATATCTTCTATGGCTCTGGTTTTACAGGCCTGCTCCGCCAGAGCGTGGAGAATGCAGAGAAGCATGGGCTGGCTACTGTCTTTGGTTACTATGTCAACGACCCTGAGCGCTATGGTGTGGCAGACTTTGACTCCGACGGCAACTGCCTCAGCATCGAGGAAAAGCCGCAGAATCCCAAGTCTAACTATGCTGTGGTGGGTCTCTATTTCTATCCCAATAGTGTGGTGGAGATTGCCAAAAATATCAAGCCCAGTGCTCGCGGCGAATTGGAAATCACTACTGTTAATCAGGAATACCTCAAGCATCAGAAGCTGAAGGTGCTGACCTTGCAGCGCGGCTTTGCCTGGCTCGACACCGGTACGCACGACTCGCTAGCTGAGGCCTCTACATTCATCGAGGTTATCGAAAAGCGTCAAGGGTTGAAGGTGGCCTGCTTGGAGGAAATTGCTTTTAAGCGTGGCTGGATTGATGCTGAGCAGCTGGAGCACCTGGCGCAACCCATGCTGAAAAATGGCTATGGGCAATATCTGATGCAGCTGGCTAAGGAAATCTAAAGGTTAAGAAAAGAATATTTACACATTATTATATTATAAGGAGAAAAACACAATGGAAGAAAGCAAGAAAATGGAAACAACCATCGAAGGCTTAAACGTTCCTGAACAAAAAGATGAGGAATCATCGTTCAATCTAAGGACGGTTTATAGTATCTTCATTCTCAATTGGCCGTGGTTCCTGCTGTCGCTGTTCATCTTCGTCTGCGGTGCTCTGATTTATCTCAGATATGCCGACCCTGTCTACAGTCTCAGCATGAAGATGTACATCAAGGACGAGATGAACAATCGCCGTCCCAGCAATCAGATGCTGTCAAACATGCAGGATATGGGCTTCATTACCAATTCAACTGGTATTGAGAATGAGGTTGAAATCTTGAAGACACGTCGTCTGGCTGAGGATGCTGTCAGGGATTTGAAGATTTACACGGAGTATTATAGTGACGGTAAGTTGAAGCGCTGTCTCGTCTACAAGTATCAGCCTTTGAACGTCGACCTCGATTTGGAGTCGCTGAACAGACTTGACAAGATTGCACCTGCAGGTTTCACTTTCATTATCACGCGCAAGAGCGATAAGTATGAAGTGGAAAGCGAGAAGTGCCAACCCTTTAAGGGGACTTTTACTAACATGCCCGACTCGCTGAAGACACCTTATGGTACACTTATCTTCACTACCAACGTGGTAGAAGGTGTTGAGCCTATGGTCAATGGTGAAAGGCTTATCGTCAATATCTATCCGCCTAAAGTGATGGCTGCACGTTATGCCAAAGCGCTCACGGCAGATCCTACGTCGAAGATGACTTCTATCGCTCTCATCACACTTAATGATAAGAATGTGGAGCGAGGCCTTGACTATCTCAATCAACTAGTGGAGTGCTATAACCGTCAGGCCAATGCCGACAAAAACGAGATTGCCTTCAAGACGGAGGAATTCATCAACGAGCGTTTGACGAAGATTACCAATGAGCTGGGCATGACAGAAGGCGAGCTGGAGGAGTACAAACGCACGCACAATCTTACTGAGTTGCGCCTCGACGCTACGCAGACCCTGACGCAGTCGAGCCAATATGCTGCCAAGCTGGCTGAGGCGAACACACAGATTATGTTGCTCGACTATCTGCGTGAGCACGTCAACGATCCGACCAACAAATACCAGATCATTCCTTCCAACGTGGGTATGACGGATCCCATCTCGGCATCACTGATTAACGAGTATAACAAAACCGTGCAGGAACGTGACAGGCTGTTGCGTTCAGCTTCTGAGAATGCGCCGCAGGTCATCACTCTGACCAACACACTCGACAACCTCACCGCCAGCATCAAGACAGCCTTGCAGCAGGCACGTCGTTCTGCCGACATTACGCGACAGGGCATTGAGAGCCAGTATGCCGCCTATAGTCAGCGTATCTCTAGTGCGCCTGAGCAGGAGCGTATTCTTACACAGATAGGCCGTCAGCAAGAGGTGATGTCTGGACTTTATCTCATGCTCTTGCAGAAGCGTGAAGAAAACTCCATCTCATTGGCTGCTACTGCTGATAAGGGAAGCGTCATCGAGTATCCGGCTTTGGCAGGAAAGGTGAGCCCTAAGAGCTCGCTCATCATGACGGCTGCCATCCTGCTGGGCTTCCTCTTGCCGTTGTTCCTCATCTATCTGCTCCAGGTGTTGCGCTACAAGATTGAGGGTCACGACGATGTGGTACGTCTCACCAAGTTGCCCATTGTGGCTGAAGTGGCTGTGGCAAGCGATTCTGTGAAAAATTCGGCCGGTATTGTGGTGCAGGAGAATAAGAACAACCAGATTGACGAAATTTTCCGCTCCATGCGTACCAATATCCAGTTTATGATGACGGAAGGGCAGAAGGTTATCCTCTTTACTTCCAGCACATCAGGAGAGGGTAAGACATTCAACGCTGCTAATCTCTCTATGAGTTTTGCATTGCTGGGTAAGAAGGTTATCCTGTTGGGCCTTGATATTCGTAAGCCTGCATTGGGACGCCTCTTTGACATCGCCGACCGTGATCGTGGTATTACTACATTGTTGGCAAAGGATAAGGTAACCGAAGCTGACTTGATGTCGCAGATTCAACCCTCGGGCGTCAATGCAAATCTTGACTTGCTGCTGGCCGGTCCTACTCCTCCCAACCCCGCAGAGTTGCTGGCGCGCCAGAATCTGGCTGACATTATCAGTATACTTCGCGATCATTACGATTACATCATCCTTGATACGGCTCCTGTCGGACTCGTAACTGATACGTTGCAGATTGGCAAGTTGACCGATGTGTCTGTCTTTGTCTGCCGCGCCGACTATACTCCGAAGGCTAGCTTTGCCTTTGTCAATTCGTTGGTTGCCGAGAAGAAGATGCCCAATATGTGTATCGTTCTCAATGGTATCGACATGTCGAAAAAGAAGTATGGCTACTACTATGGCTATGGCCGGTATGGCAAGTACGGCCGATATGGCAGTTATGGTCGCAATAGTGCCTATGGTTCCTATGGCAATTATGGTAGCTATGGCAACTATGCCGAGAGCCACTATGGCAACAAGGGTGATAATTCTATCAAGTTGAAGAAAAAAGGTTAATGCATGGCTACGATTGCTGTTGACTTCGACGGGACGATTGTCGAACACCGCTATCCGGAGATTGGCGAGGAACGCCCCTTTGCCATTGACACGCTGAAAATGCTCATCAAGGACCGCCACAAGCTTATCTTGTGGACGGTCCGCGAGGGGCAGTTGCTCGACGATGCCGTCAACTGGTGCCGTGAGCGCGGTGTGGAGTTCTACGCCATCAACCGCGACTATCCTGAAGAGACCTTTGAGAACAATCCTCACTTCAGCCGCAAGTTGAACAGCATCGATTATTGGATAGACGACCGAAATATTGGTGGCCTGCCCGATTGGGGCACCATCTATCGTATGATTAGCCATCGCCGTACATGGCGCGACTTGATGCGCGAAGAGGTACGAAGTGCTACCCTATCTTCCTACGAGGAATCGCATCCGAAGAAGAAACCTTGGTGGAGACTGTAAAAATTTAAAAGATTAAAAGAATAAATAGAATAAAAAAAGGCTGCGCATCTTGATAACGCGCAGCCTTTTTATTCATTTGTTTTTATTTGACCTTCTCCACAATAGCCTTGAAAGCTTCGGGGTTATTCAGGGCGAGGTCGGCCAGCACCTTGCGGTTGATTTCAATACCGGCCTTGGCAAGGGCGCCCATCAGCTTCGAATAGCTGATACCCTCCATACGTGCGGCAGCATTGATACGCTGAATCCACAGAGCGCGGAAGTTGCGTTTCTTGGCGCGACGGTCACGATAGGCATAGGTCAAACCCTTCTCCCAGGTGTTCTTCGCTACTGTCCAAACATTTTTGCGGGCTCCAAAGTAGCCACGGGTGAGCTTCAGGATGCGCTTACGCTTTGCTCTTGATGCAACATGATTGACTGATCTTGGCATAGTTTTCTTACAATTTTAATGTTCGACAATAGGTTTGATTAACGGAGACACAACAGGTCACGAACCTGCTTTAAGTTGGTCTTGTCTACGATTTCGTATCCCACCAAGTTGCGCTTCTGCTTCTTGGTCTTTTTTGTCAGGATGTGGCTGTGGTAAGCGTGGTGTCTCTTGACCTTACCTGTTCCGGTAAACGAGAATCTCTTCTTGGCTCCGGAGTTTGTCTTTACTTTTGGCATTTTTTTTGTTTGATTAAATTGTTATTAAATAAGCGGTGGCAACGCATATACCGGGCGCAGCGCACCTTTTTCCTTTTCTTTATTCTGGGCTCTCTGTCTCAGTGAGCTTCTTCAGCGCATCAGCACTAATCTTGGCATTGGCCAGCAGTCCACCGTTGGATGGCGTCTCTACGTCGATGTCGGCATCCTGCAGCTTTACCTGTTTGGTTGCTTCTTTCTGCTCTGCTACGGCAGCCTCACGGTCGCGGGCCTGTTGGCTCTTCTTGGCTGCGCCGGCCTTCTTCGGAGCTAAGTAGAGGAACATCTTCTTGCCTTCAAGTGACGGCATCGATTCAACCTTGCCCACCTCTTCCAAGTCGTTGGCAAAGCGTAGCAGCAATACCTCGCCTTGCTCCTTGAACAAGATACTACGTCCGCGGAAGAATACGTAGGCGCGCACCTTATTGCCATCTTGCAGAAACTCCTGTGCATGCTTCAGCTTGAACTGATAGTCGTGCTCATCGGTCTGTGGCCCAAAGCGTATCTCTTTCACCTCCACCTTCACCTGCTTGGCTTTCATTTCCTTCTGGCGTTTCTTCTGCTGGTAGAGGAACTTCGAAAAGTCGATGAGACGGCAAACAGGAGGATCAGCGTTAGGCGAAATCTCCACCAGGTCTACACCCTGCTGGCGTGCCAAATCCAAGGCTTGGCGTGTGGGCATCACCGTTGATCCGCTCTCACCCACAATACGGACTTCACGCACGCGAATCTGCTCGTTCGTGCGGTATTGGTTCTGTTTTTTGTCTGTCTTCATCAAACGTTTTTTCGAAATCGGCTGCAAAGTTACGACAAAACGTGCAAATTGCAAAATAAATTGCCAATTATTTTCGTTTTACACCAACGTTTTTGTAACTTTGCAGCCAAAATCTTAAACGGGAGCTATGAAGAGATTCTTATTTTTCGTCATCGTCCTATTGTCGGCAGTTTTCGGCAGGGCACAGATGATTGACCCTGTGCACTTTAGCACTGAACTGAAAATGCTTGAGGGAAACAATGCAGAAATCGTTTTTTCAGCCACTATTGATCCAGGCTGGCATGTCTATTCTACCGACATCACCGATGACGGGCCTACACGTGCCACTTTTCACGCCGACAAGCTTGAAGGAGTTGAGCTGGTAGGCAAGCTGCAGCCCCGAGGCAATGTGAAGGAACAATATGAAGAAATGTTTGGCACTACGTTGCGTTTCTTCGAGGAACGTGGCGCTTTTGTGCAGAAAATTCGTTTCACCAAGCCAAAGTACATTATCAGTTGCTACCTGGAGTTCGGTGCCTGCAACGATGAGATGTGCATGCCGCCTACGACGGTGGAGTTCAGCAAGAGTGGGGAAGCTCCCCAAGTAGAGGAAAAAGAAGCCAAGAGAGATGAGTTGACAGTTGCCGCCTCATTAGACGAAGGTGCGGAAGATATCTCTAAAACAGATTCTATCATAGAGGATGAAGCCATTGCTTTCGCTGATAGTATTCCCACTTCCTCCTCCCTTGGGGAAGAGCAGGGGATGGGGTTCCTTTGGCAACCCATCACCGACGAGCTAAAAGCTTTCGGCTCTTCAGCGGGCAGTACTGATATGGGGCTCTCGTGGTGGATGATATTCCTCGAAGGTTTGCTGGCAGGCTTCTTAGCCATCCTTACTCCCTGCGTCTGGCCCATCATTCCGATGACGGTCTCGTTCTTCCTCAAGCGTAACAAAGACAGGAAGAAAGCCATCCGTGAGGCCATTGTCTACGGACTCAGCATCGTGGTCATCTACGTGCTGCTGGGGCTGCTGGTGACGCTGCTCTTCGGCGCCTCTGCCCTGAATGCACTCAGCACTAACGCCATCTTTAACATCTTCTTTGCCCTGCTACTCATTGTCTTTGCTGCCTCGTTCTTTGGGGCCTTTGAGTTGACGCTGCCCTCCAGCTGGTCGAATAAGATTGACCAAAAAGTAGACGATTTGCAGGGTTCCAGTCATAAAGCAAAATCCTTTAGCCTCAAATCATACTTGAGCATCTTCCTGATGGCTTTCACGCTGGCGTTGGTGTCCTTCTCCTGCACAGGTCCCATTGTGGGCTTCCTGCTGGTGGCCGTATCTACGCAGGGCGACATCATCGCGCCAACTATCGGCATGTTTGGTTTCGCCATCGCCTTGGCCATTCCGTTTACGCTCTTCGCCATGTTCCCCTCGTTGCTGAAGTCGGCCCCGAAGTCGGGTGGATGGATGAATACGGTGAAGGTGGTGCTGGGCTTTATCGAGCTGGCCTTCGCCCTGAAGTTCCTCTCTGTGGCTGATCTGGCCTATGGATGGCATCTGCTCGACCGTGAGACGTTCCTCGCTCTTTGGATTGTGCTCTTCGCCCTGCTGGGTGCCTATCTGCTGGGATGGCTCCGCTTCCCCCACGACGGAGAACGTCGTGGCACAAATGTGCCGCAGTTCTTCCTTGGCTGGGTGTCGCTGGCTTTCGCCGTCTATATGGTGCCTGGCTTGTGGGGTGCTCCTCTGAAAGCTATTAGCGCTTTCTCGCCGCCTATGAACACGCAGGACTTCAACCTTTATGAAGGAGGCGTTGAGGCCAAATATACTGACTACGACCTCGGCATGTCTGCCGCCCGTCAGCAGGGTAAGCCCGTGATGGTCGACTTCACCGGCTTTGGCTGTGTGAACTGCCGCAAGATGGAGGCTGCCGTGTGGACCGATCCTACGGTGCGCGACCTTCTTAACGACAAGTATGTGCTCATTTCTCTGTATGTCGACGACAAGACACCGTTGCCTGAGCCCATCGAGGTGACTGATGTCGATGGCACTACGCGTAAGTTGCGTACCGTGGGTGATAAATGGAGTTATTTGGAGCGCTTGAAGATTGGTGCCAACACGCAGCCCTTCTATGTGCTTCTCGATCCGACCACAGGCAAACCGCTGAACGGCCTGCGCTCCTATGACGAGGATATCGATGCCTATATCAAGTTCCTGCAGACGGGCCTGAAGAACTATTCCGCAAACGACCAATAATCAGCTATGTTAGACAAGGAAACACGTGAGCGAATCATCGCCCTGGTGCATGAGGAAGTGGTGCCCGCCATCGGTTGTACTGAGCCGATGTGTGTGGCGCTGTGTACGGCTAAAGCCACTGAAAAGCTGGGGCGGCGACCTGCACATATCACGGCCCTGCTGAGTGCCAACATCCTGAAAAACGCAATGGGCGTGGGCATTCCGGGAACGGGAATGACGGGGCTGCCTATCGCCATCGCCCTTGGAGCCATTGTCGGCAAGAGCGAATACCAGTTGGAGGTTCTGAAAGACCTCACGCCTGATGCTCTGGAGGAGGCAAAGCGTTTCGTCAGCGAGAACCGTATCAACATCCAGCTGAAGGAAGGGATTACGGAGAAACTGTATGTGGAGATTATTGTGGCCTACCCCCAACCCCTCCCAAAGGAAGGGGAGATGAAGACGGCGACAGCCATCATTGCGGGGAGCCATACGCACTTCGTGGAAGAACCTATTAGCCCTATTAGCCCCATGAGCCCTATTGGCCCCATGAGTAGTCCTATTGACCTTAACCTTCGCCTTGTCTACGACTTCGCCACCACCGCTCCACTTGATGAGATACGTTTCATCGAGGAGACACGTACCTATAATATGAACGCGGCGCGCGAGGCTTTGAAGGGCAACTATGGCCACAACCTGGGCAAAACCATCGACCGTCCCCTCTCGAAGGGCATCTTCGGTAACAGTATCTTCTGCCACATCATTGCCCGCACCGCTTCTGCTTGCGATGCTCGCATGGGCGGTGCCATGATTCCCGTGATGTCAAACTCGGGCAGCGGCAATCAGGGTATTTGTGCCACCAATCCCGTCTGCGTCTATGCCAAGGAAAACGAGAATACCGAGGAGGAGCTCATCCGCGCCCTGATGTTGAGCCACCTCACCGCCATCTATATCAAGCAGTCGCTTGGCACCTTGTCAGCACTCTGCGGATGTGTCGTAGCATCTATTGGCTCCAGCGTGGGCATCACCTATCTGATGGGTGGCGACTACGACCGCATCTGTGCCTCAGTGAAGAACATGGTGGCGAACCTCACGGGAATGATCTGCGACGGCGCCAAGCCCTCATGCTCGCTAAAGATTACTAGCGGTGTCTCCACCGCCGTCCTCTCTGCCCTGCTCTCGATGGAGGGCAAGTGCGTCAGCTCGCAGGAGGGCATCGTCGACGACAGCGTGGACAAGAGTATCCGCAACCTCACAGCCATCGGTGCCAACGGTATGGGCCCCACCGATGAGATGGTGCTTAGGATTATGACAACGAAAGGCTGCTAAAACAAAAAAGGCTGGAAGCAATCGTTTCCAGCCTTTTATGTATAAACTCAATAGAATACCAGCGTCAGGAGGTAGGCTACGATGGTGCTGGTGATGACGCAGATGAGGCCAGGCATCATGAACGAGTGGTTGAGCAGGTATTTGCCGATGACGGTGGTGCCTGAGCGGTCGAAGTTCACAGTAGCGATGTCCGAGGGATAGTTGGGGATGAAGAAATAGCCGTAGACCGAAGGTAGCACGCCCAGTAGCACGGGGCCGTCGATGCCCAGCGAATAGGCCAGCGGCAACATCGACACCACCACAGCTCCCTGCGAGTTGATGAGCACGGAGACGAGGAAGAACACGATGGCGATACTCCACGGGTAGTCCTTCACCACACCCTCGAGCATGGCTTGTATCTCAGGCATGTAGTTCGAGAAATACGTGTCGGCCATCCAGGCGATGCCATAGATGGCGACTACTGCCACCATTCCGCTTTGCCAAACGGGGCCTGATACAGCCTTCTTCGGCTGGGCCTTGCAGAAGATAATCATCAGGGCGGCAGCAGCAATCATCACAATCTGGATGACGATATTCATCTTCAATGCTTTACCGTCCCATGAGGGCAGCAGGCTTGGGAAGATAGCGAACATCACGATGACCAGCAGGGCGGCGATGAAGACAAACACGGCATTCTTGGCCGACTGCGGAATCTGCATGTCGAGCGTTGTAGCACTGTTGCCATAGATGTAGGCACGCTGCTCAGGGTCTTTCAGCTTGGCTTGGAACACGGGGTCTTTGTCCAGGTCCAACCCGCGGTGATAGCTGGCAGCAGCGGCTGCCATCAGTCCGCAGATACAAGCGGGGATGCTCACCATCAGCACACCAGGGATGCTGACATCGAAGCCGTTGGCATTGGAGATGGTGACGAAGGCGACTACGGCTGCTGCGATAGGCGAGCAGGTGATGCCCACCTGCGAGGCTATCGAGGCCACTCCGCAGGGACGTTCAGGACGGATGCCCTTCTTCAGGGCGATGTCACAAATGATAGGCATCAACGTGTAGACCACATGACCCGTTCCCACCAGTACGGTGAGGAAGAAAGTGGTGAGCGGAGCGAGGAACGTGATGCGGTCGGGATGCTTGCGTAGCAATCGCTCGGCTATCTGGATGAGCCAGTCCATACCGCCTGAGGCCTGCATAATGCCTGCGCAGGTGACGGCGGCGATGATAATGTAGATCACGTCGGTAGGCGGATTGCCGGGTTTCAGACCGAATCCGAAAACGAGAATAGCCAGGCCGATGCCAGAGATAGCACCCAGGGCCAGCGAACCATAGCGCGAGCCCACCCACAGTGCACCGAGCACGATGCACAGCTGCAGAATCATGGTAAATGTAATCATATTCGTTAGGTTATAGTTGTCAATAATGTGGCAAAGATACAAAAAAAATGAGGAACGCAATGCTTTTTCCCTTTTTTTTTATACCTTTGCCAACACATTATTATAAACAGAGCAAAACAATATGAAATTCATCAGTTGGAACGTGAATGGCCTGCGCGCCTGTGAGGGCAAAGGCTTCAGAGAAGTTTTCCGCCAGTTGGACGCCGATTTCTTCTGCCTGCAGGAGACGAAGATGCAGCCCGATCAGCTTGATATCCAGTTCGATGGCTATGATTCCTATTGGAACTCGGCCGAGAAGAAGGGCTATAGCGGTACTGCCGTCTTCACCAAGCATAAGCCGTTGAATGTGACCTATGGTATCGGTATTGACCTGCACGACCACGAGGGCCGTGTCATCACATTAGAGATGGAGGACTTCTTTCTGGTGTGCTGCTACACGCCCAACTCGCAGGATGGTCTGAAGCGTTTGGATTATCGTATGTCGTGGGAGGACGCCTTCCGCGAGTACTTGAAGAAACTTGACGCCACGAAGCCCGTCATCCTCTGCGGCGACTTGAATGTAGCCCACGAGGAGATTGACCTGAAGAATCCGAAGAGCAATCGCCGTAATGCCGGCTTCACCGACGAGGAGCGCGAGCAGTTCACCGTTTTGCTGAACAGCGGCTTTACCGATACCTTCCGCTGGAAATATCCTGAGCAGGTGACCTATTCATGGTGGAGCTATCGCTTTCAGGCCCGACAGAAGAACGCAGGCTGGCGCATCGACTATTTCGTCGTCAGCGACCGCCTGCGTCCGCGTGTTGTTGATGCCGTCATCCATACCGACATCCTCGGCTCCGACCACTGTCCGGTGGAGCTGGTGTTAGCGTAAATCAGTCGAAGAATCCCGGCTGCTTGTAGGGAATGCCCAGCTCGCGGTCGACGGTGGCAAGGATGCCCTGCACCTGGCCTAAGGCGAACATACGGCCTAGGAGGGTGTAGCCGGCATTGTGTCCGTGGCTGCTCTCGTCAAGGATGCCGCCAGGTTCGTCGGTGAACGTCATGCCGTGGTCTACGCGCATCGGCAGATTGGGATTTTCCTTCTCGAAGATACGGGCCAGCTCAATCAGGTCGGCACGTCCTCCTAAGTGCGAAGCCTCCGTGAAGTCGCCGTTGGGGAAGATGTGGCAGGAACGCAAGTGCACGAAGTGGGTGCGCGAGGCAAATTTCTTCGCCAGCTCCACCACATTATTATAGGCACCCGCTGAGAGCGAGCCGGCACAGAAGGTGAGGCCGTTGTGCTTGTTGGGCACGGCGTCGAGGAACCACTGGATATCCTCCTCGGTACGGACGATGCGCGGCAGGCCGAGAATCTCGATGGGGGGATCGTCGGGGTGTACGCACATGTTCATGTTGCACTCCTCGCAGGTGGGCATGATGGCCTCGAGGAAATACTTCATGTTGGCACGCAGCTGGGCCTTGTCGATGCCCTTGTAGAGGTCGAGGAACTCGCGGAATTTCTGCACGGGAGCCTCGTCGTTCTCGCTGAAGTTGCCGCTGACAAACCCCTGCGTCTTGATGACGATGTTCTCAACGAGCTTGTGGTCTTTCTCGGGTGTCATCGTCTTGGCCAGCTCATCGCACTCGGCCAGCACGTTGCGACCTTCGCCGACGCCTGCAGGGAACTGGAACTTGCTCCACTCCTCACGTGCGCCCGGGCGCTTGAGAATATAGATGTCGAAGTAGGCAAACTCGGCATAGTTGAAATAGAGGTTGGTGGCGCCGTTGGGATTGTTGTGGAAGAGGTCGGTGCGAGCCCAGTCCAATACGGGCATGAAGTTGTAGCAGATACAGTGGATGCCCTCTGCCGAAAGGTTCCTCAACGACTCCTTGTACACCTCAATCTGGTGGTCGCGATCAGGGCCGCCGTACTTGATGGTTTCCACTACGGGCAGGCTCTCCACTACGCTCCAGCGCATACCGTAGCTCTCAATATATTCACGCAGGTCGCGAATCTTCTCTCTTGTCCAAACCTCGCCCAGGGGCACATCGTGCAGGGCGGTCACAATGCCCTCCACGCCAATCTGTCTCAGCATGGCAAGGGTGATTTTGTCCTTCTTGCCAAACCATCTCCAAGTTCTTTCCATTTTTATTGAGTGTTTAATTTTTCCCTGCAAAGATACGGCTTTTTTATGATAAAAGCATCACGACTGTTCATTTTTTTTGTGAAAAACTTGGCAGTTAAGGAAAAAAACGCTATCTTTGCGACATCACTTGTCAAAAGTCATTCATTGTTTAACCATAAACACCCAACAGATATGAATAAGGAGGAGAAATTCATCATCACCATCAGCCGCCAGTTTGGAACGGGTGGACACGAGATTGGTGCTGAGCTGGCTCGCCGTTTGGGCGTGAAGCTGCTCGATAAGCAGATTATGAATGAGGTGGCACGTCGTTTTGGCGGCGTGGAGGAGGCTATGGAGAAGATTGAAGCCCGCAATCCCTTGTGGCGCGACGACTTCACCAGCTTCTACCGCCAGTATATGGCTGGCGCCGAGTATAACGGACAGGAGCACGACCAGACGTCGCACCAGCTCTTCGAGGCACAGGCCGATGCCATCCGCAGCATCGCCGCCCAGGAGTCGTGTGTGATTATCGGCCGTTGCGGCTTCCATATCTTCCGCGATCATCCCAATGCGCTGAAGATTTTCATCCATGCCGATGATGCCTGTCGCAAGCGTCGTATTGCTGAGAAGTATGACATCTCGGAAGTGGATGCCGCTGCGATGATTGTTGACAACGACTACTCGCGTGAGCTCTACACCAAGACCTACACAGGCAGCGACTGGCAGGATGCCCGCAACTATGATGTCACGCTCAATGTGCGCAAGTTCGGTGTCAACGGTGCCGTCGATTTCCTGATGAACGTCATCGGATAAGGTCGCTCACCTCTCACCACTCACCCACACCTCTCACAACAGATGGGTTTAGGAAAATGGATTGCCGGCTCGCTGGGCTGGATCACGCTGGGGCCATTAGGTGGCATCCTGGGCTTCCTCATTGGCGCCATGCTCGACTCGGCTGCCGATGCTCCTGCTGATGGCGCACAGGAATTCTCGGGCAATACCGCACAGGGCGAGCGCAACAGTTTCCTGCTGACGATGCTGGTCCTGTCTGCCTATATCATCAGGGCCGATGGTCGTGTCATGCATTCAGAGATGGAGCTGGTGCGCAATTTCCTGCGGCAGCAATTCGGCGAACAGGCCATGAAGCAGGGCAACGACATCCTGTTGAAGATTTTCGACGAGGAGAAACGGCAGGGGAGGGATGCCTTCCGCCGTACCATCCGCCAGGCCTGCTTCGAAGCCTCGCAGCATCTTGACTACGGGGGACGCTTGCAGCTGATGAACTTCCTCGTGATGATTGCGAAGGCCGACGGCAGCGTGGACTCGACGGAGGTTACGGCCTTGAAAGAGGTGGCAGGCTGGATGCAGGTGCCTGAGTCGGAGGTGGAGTCGATGCTGCACTTGGGTGGACAGACCATCGACGATGACTATAAGGTGTTGGGTGTCACGCCGCAGGCCACCGATGAGGAGTTGAAACGTGCCTACCGAAAGCTGGCCCTGGAGCATCATCCTGACCGTGTGGCAAAGCTGGGCGACGATGTGCGACGGGCTGCCGAGAAGAAGTTCCAGGAAATCAATGCCGCCAAAGAACGCATTTGGAAAGCTAGGGGACTTTAGAATTCACAGTTCATAGTTCATAATTAGTGCATCCCCATTTTTAGGTATTGAGCTATAATTCTGCGTTTTTCTTTTTGCTGTGTCGCTTTTATTGCCTACCTTTGCATGTCCTTAAAAGGGTAGGGCGCTTACTATGAGATTATCAGAGCTGAAGACAGGCCAGCAAGGTGTCATCGTGAAGGTTTATGGTCACGGTGGTTTCCGCAAGCGCATCGTTGAGATGGGCTTTATCAAGGGAAAATCCGTGGAAGTCTTGCTGAACGCTCCTTTGCAGGACCCTGTGAAGTACAAGGTGATGGGCTACGAGGTAAGCCTGCGTCGCCATGAGGCAGAGCTGATAGAGGTAGTGGCCTACCCCCAGCCCCTCCACAAGGGAGGGGAGTCGGAACAGTCTCAAGGACAGCTTTCAAAGGAAGATGATATGAAAATCCCCTCCCTTGAGGATGGGGTGGGGGTGGGCTTTCACCATGCCCTCCGCCAGCGCCGTACCATCAATGTGGCGCTCATAGGCAATCCCAACTGCGGCAAGACGTCGCTCTTCAATTTTGCCAGCGGAGCCCACGGACGTGTAGGCAACTACAGCGGTGT
Source organism: uncultured Prevotellaceae bacterium (assembly GCA_947167935.1). Taxonomy (GTDB): domain Bacteria; phylum Bacteroidota; class Bacteroidia; order Bacteroidales; family Bacteroidaceae; genus Prevotella. Next base: position 49,279 of record CAMVJU010000009.1, read on the forward strand.
CACCGTCGACGCCTCCGAGGCCCATGCCTCGATGTTCGGCTATGAGTTCAATCTCATCGACCTGCCCGGCACCTATTCCCTGTCCTGCTATTCTCCCGAGGAGCTTTATGTCCGCAAATACTTGCAGGAGCAGATGCCCGACGTGGTCATCAACGTCATCGATTCCAGCAACCTTGAGCGCAACTTCTACCTCACCACACAGCTCCTCGATATGGACTTGCGTGTGGTGGGTGCCCTGAATATGTACGACGAGTTCGAGCGGCGTGGCGACAACGTCGATGTGAAGACACTCGGCACCCTCTTCGGTATGCCGATGGTGCCCACGTCGTTCAAGAGCGGCGAAGGCGTGAAGGACCTCTTCCGTGCCGTCATCCAGGTCTATGAGGGGGTTAGCCGCGAGGCCCGCCACCTGCACATCAACTACGGACACGAGCTGGAGGACGGCATCAAGGACATTCAGAAATGGCTGAAAGGCAGTCAGCTGCCCCCCTCTCTCAGTACGCGCCACCTGGCCATCAAGCTCTTAGAGGGCGACAGCGACATCGAGCAACTGGTGTCGCATCACCTGCTGCCTTCCTCCTTCGACCATATTGAGAAGGCCCGCCTGCGTGCCTCTTTGCGTGTGCAGGAGGAGACGGGCGACGACACAGAGACGGCCATCATGGACGCGAAGTACGGCTTCATCAACGGTGCCCTCACCGAGGCTGGCTATCGCACAGGCACGAAGGAAGACACCTATCGCATGACGCACCTCATCGACGGCGTGCTGTCGAATAAATATGTGGGCTTCCCCATCTTCTTCGCCATTCTCTTCGTCATGTTCCAGACCACCTTTGCTATCGGTCAGTATCCGATGGACTGGATTGACGCAGGCGTGGGCAAGTTGGGTGAATGGATAGAGGGCGTGATGCCTGAGGGTCCCTTGCGCTCGATGCTGGTCGACGGCATCATTGGCGGCGTGGGTGCCGTCATCGTGTTCATGCCGCAAATTTTAATATTGTACCTGTTCATCTCTTTTATGGAGGATTCGGGCTATATGGCACGAGCAGCGTTCATCATGGACCGGCTGATGCATAAGATGGGACTACACGGCAAGTCGTTCATCCCCCTCATCATGGGCTTTGGCTGCAACGTGCCCGCCGTAATGGCCACGCGTACTGTCGAGAGCCGTCGCTCGCGTCTCATCACCATGCTCGTACTGCCGTTTATGTCGTGCTCGGCGCGTTTGCCCATCTATATCATGATTACAGGGGTGTTCTTCGCTCCTCAATGGCGTTCGTGGGTGATGATATCGCTCTATGCCATTGGCATTGCGATGGCCGTCGTGGTGAGTAAGGTGCTGTCTAAATTCGTCTTCAAGGGCGAGGACACGCCGTTTGTGATGGAGCTGCCGCCCTATCGCTGGCCTACGGCGAAGGCCTGCGCCCGTCATACGTGGGAGAAAGGCAAGGAATACCTGAAAAAGATGGGTGGCGTCATCCTTGTGGCCAGCATCATCGTGTGGGCTTTGGGCTATTTCGGCACGATGGGTGTGGCACCGTCTATGGAGGAGAGTTTCATCGGCACGATGGGCCGTTTGGTAGAGCCGTTGTTCGCCCTGCAGGGCTTCGACTGGCAGCTCGATGTCAGCCTCATTGCCGGCGTGGGTGCCAAGGAGATCGTGGCCTCTACCATCGGCGTCCTTGGCGGTTTGCAGGGCATCACGCCGCTTGTGGCCTACAGCTTCCTGCTCTTCGTCCTGCTCTATTTCCCCTGCATCGCTACTATCGCTGCCATCAAGCATGAGACAGGCTCCTGGCGCTGGGCCCTCATCGCAGCCGTCTATACCACCCTCATCGCCTGGTTCGTCTCAGCCGTTGTTACCCAGGTGGGGCTGTTGCTGTGGGGCTCTTAGCTTTTTGCTTTTTTGCTGTTAGCTCTTAGCAGGGCTTAAGCCCATTCTTACCATTGCTTAAGCTTGCCGATGGCCTGACGTGCGGCAGTCGACAGGGTGGGGATGTTGTGTGAGGTGGCGTAGGCGTCCAGCTGGTCGAGTGTCATCTTGTTACTGTAGTCCTCCTTCATCGCCTTCTTCTTGTCCTTCCACTCCTGCTTGTCCATGTAGTAGTGGTTGGTGGCATAGTTCTCGACAAAGAACTTCACGTGGCCTTTCTTGTCGTTGTATTCCCAATGGTTGGATTCCATCAGGAAGTTTTCTACAGCGTGGTCCTCCTCTTCATTGTCATTAAGAATCATGGTGAACTGATACTCGTAGCCCATTTCCTCGCGTTTCTCCAGTATCTTTGTCTCTCCCTTGGCTTTGTTGGCATACATCTGTGCCTTGCCTGCATCAATTGTCATGCGCATCTGGCCGCCCGTGTGTACCAACTGGCCTATGACGTCCTCCGGATTGCTGTAAGTAGTATGGGTGGAGTCGTCGACAGTAGCCGTCACAAAATACTTTTCTTTTAACTGCTCATTCACGTAAGACATACCCTTGGTGACTCCTTTGCCAGCGCCATAATGTTGTGCTCTGACGAACCATGTGGAGCCGGCTCCCATCTTGTTGCAATGTTCAGCTACAGCCTGATAATAGCTGCCGCGCTCCATCTTCTTTTTCTGGATGTCGTAGGCGTTGGGCATGATACCGCTGAGGAAGTAGCAGAGCGAGTCATCGCGATAGACATAGACGCGGTAGAACACCTCGACAAAGATGTAAGGCTTGGGCTTCACTACGATTTCCGCGAGGTCGTAGCCCACATCCTCCATCGTGATACGCCCCTCCTGCAGGTCGGCCACGGTAACCAGCTGCGGCTTGTAGGCCACGTGGGTCACGGCCACCTTCGCGGCACCCTTCACATCGGCGAGCACGCCGTTGAGGTCGGTGGTACCTATCAGGTTTCCGTCCTCGGTCAATACACTTGCAAGCGGTATGCCGTGTCCGTCGGCACCCACCACTTCAATCTTCTGCGCCTGTGCGCTTATGGCAGTCATCATGGCGACTGCAACCATTATTAAAAACCTTTTCATTGTTGCTCGATTCATTTTGGGTACAGAGGTACGAATAAGCGAGAGAAGAACAAAGAAAAAACACCTTTTTTCTTTTTCTTCCGAGCGAAAGTACCTTCGGCGCAAGCCAAAGTTGCGAATAAGCGAGAGAAAATGCAAATATACCTACACTTTTTTCTGCTTTCTTGACATGAAAACAGACGTATTTCAATCTATTATGCTTATTATCAATGTGTTCCTGATAGTTTCAAAGCTTGAAACAGTTTGTTTCTAAGGCAGAAACAAACTGTTTCTCAGGCGGAAACAAACTGTTTCCGATGTGGAACATATGCTGAAACAATTTCTCGCGCCCTCCTTTCTAGCCATCAGAATCAGCTCTCAAACGGCGGCTCCAGCCACCCCATCGTCACAAAAGTGTAGGTAGAGTGTAGGTTCAAAGGCATACCTACACTTTGCAACTATCAGTATAATAGGTAGATAAGTACAAAAAGTGTAGGATGTATGTAAAAATCTACTTTTCTGAATGAAAAGAAAATATGTGTGGTCAACTTTCATGCATACTGACTTTCAACCACACAGTTCGAAAAATTTCGCTCACATTCGCTTGGGGCAGAGTCGCGATTCGCGATGGTGCCCTTACCCTCCACCAAAGGTGTCACGTTTCGTTACTCCCTTTGTACAAATTTCTGAAAGCGCAAAGAAATCAAGGGAAAATGTTAAAATACTGCTCATTTGAGGCCTTAACGTCACCACGTCACCGTCACCAACGTCACCAACGCCGTTGGCTGTTTGCTAATAGAAATGAGTCGCACTACCTTTGAATGGTGACGTTGGTGACGGTGACGTTGGTGACGTTAAGCGAAAAAATTACTGATGTAAAATTCAAAAATAATATATTATATAATAATATATTTATTTTTGAGGTTGTTTCCCTTCCTTAACGTCACCTGTCACCACGTCACCACGTCACCAAGCAAAATTTATTAATTATCTGATAATGAACGAAATAGAAAAATGCGAACGTGAGGGGAATTTTGCCCTGACGCAGATTAGGGGATGAGTTCTCGAGAGGATTTGAGGATAAACAGGCTCTTCAGGAAAATAAAGAGGCTCCTCAGCAAAACAAAGAAGCTCCTCAGGAAATACTTTTAAACCTGTTGTCCTGAAACAGGGAGTTTGGAGAGTCTTTTACTTTCCGATGTAAGCACAATTTTGTGCCCACATACGCCTGCGGCAGAGTCGCGATTCGCGACGGTGGTTTTAGTTTAGACCAGTCCCTCGAAACAGGGTAGTGGTTTTGACAGCCCCGTTTCTCTAAGGGAGCCCTGAATCAGGGCGTCCTTTTGTCTTCCCCATCTATAAGTAAAGCTGATCCAACGAATTGTCGGATCAGGTCTCGGCATTAATAAGAGGACAATAGCAAAGGGTGTCGCAAAACGCGATACCCTTCAACAGGCGGAAATGGGCACCCGATGCCAAATAATGCCAAAAATCCTTTACTTAGGTAAAGATTTTTTATCCTTTAGAAAGTTTAACGACCTCAGATTCTGCAGATACGTGTGAATATCGTAATTTTGCAAGAAAATCATACGAAAAGAATAATGCTTAGACACAGCATCCTCACCACATTGCTCACTCTTGTCGCATTGACAGGCTGGGCAAAAAAGACTATCGTATGGGAAAACCCATCTGTTGCCTATTCTGCCATTCCGTATTTTCAAATCCAGAAGGTGGAAATGACGAAGGAAAAGACTGCCATGTATGTCAGGATGGATCATCTTTTACCAGGTTTTCGCTTCCGAATCAGCAAAGACAGTTATCTGCAAACAAATGGGAAGCAGTATAGCATCATTGGAAGCGATAGCATACCTTTGGAAGGAGACTACATCATTTTGGACGACACAGGAAGGAAAGACTTCGTCCTCTATTTCAAACCCTTGCCTTTGAATACGAAAGAATTTGACTTCTTGGAAGGTTTGGCGGAACGCGACTACAAAGTGTTTGGTATCCACGACAAGGATTACACGATGCCTCCTGCTTCAGTGCCAACTGAATACATGGCCGATGATGATGATGGGGAAGGATTGGCGGAGCTGAAGTTCGATGCTACGCCTGCCACCATTCATTTCAAGTCGTTGAACTATCGTAAGGGAATGAACA
>CAMVJU010000010.1 GCA_947167935.1 uncultured Prevotellaceae bacterium
CCTTCTTTACAAAGCGGGAGCCCTGGAGAGAAATCTCCGGGGCTCGTTTCGTTTTTGCTCCAGCCAAGGGCGTCACGTACATATTTTTTATGGAACACTTCGTAAAACGGAATTAATAATCGCTAAAAAAACTATGCCTTCTTCTTCTTTATCACAAATAATTTGTAATTTTGCCGTTGATTTATAACAAAAACCCTTTTAACGATGAAAGATTTCTTTAAATACATGCTGGCCACGATGTGCGGCATCCTTGTGATGACCATCATCGGCGGCCTGTTGCTGGCCCTTACCGTCATGGGTATCCTGGCTGGCAGTGACTCAAAAGTGAAGGCGAAGGAGAATTCCGTCTTCGTGCTCAAACTGAACGGAATGGTGAGCGAGCGCTCTGAGAGCACCAACCCGTTGGGCGTTCTGCTTGGCTCTGCCAACGCCGACGACATGGGTCTCGACGACATCTTGAGGGCCATCCGCCTGGCTCGTGACGAGGAGAATATCAAGGGCATCTACCTCGAGGGAGGTGCCACCGTGTTCGACTCGCCTGCTACGGCTCAGCAGATTCGCGACGCCCTGGCCGATTTCCGCAAGAGTGGCAAGTGGGTGTATGCCTACGGTGACCAGATGATGCAGGCCTCCTACTATGTCTGCTCGGTGGCCGACTCCATGTTCCTCAATACCACGGGTATGATTGACTTCAAGGGCCTTGGCGGCAAGTCGATGTACATGACTGGCCTCTATGAGAAGCTGGGCGTGAAATACCAATGCGCACGCGTGGGCAAGTATAAGAGTTATGTGGAGAGCGTCACCCGCAAGGACATGAGTGCTGAGGACAGTTTGCAGCGTGCTACCTATTTGAATGGCATCTGGAGCCAATGGACGGAGCAGATTGCCCAAAGCCGCAAGACCACCGCCGACCAGCTCAACCAGCTGGCCAACGATAGCATCATGATCTTCGCCTCGGTGAACGACTACAAGAACGCACACCTCATCGACCGCGCTTTCTATCCTGAGGAGATGCAGCAGGTGGTGCGCCGCAAGCTGGGTATCGACAAGGACGACGACCTGAACCTGCTGACGCTCGACAACATGCTCCATTTGAAGCCTGCGAAGAAGGTGAAGGAGAAGGGCGACGAGATAGCCGTGTACTACGCCTACGGAGAGATTGTCGACGAGATTACAAGCGGCTTCATGAGCGGCCATAACATTGTGGGCCGCACGACTGCCGATGACCTGCGCCGTCTGGGCGAGGACGAGAAAGTGAAAGCTGTCGTCTTGCGTGTCAACTCGGGTGGCGGCAGCGCCATCGCTTCTGAGCAGATTTGGCACGCCATCAAGCAGCTGAAGACAAAGAAACCCGTCGTTGTCTCGATGGGCGGTATGGCTGCATCAGGCGGCTATATGATCAGCTGTGGCGCCGACTACATCTTCGCCGAACCCACTACTATCACGGGCAGTATCGGTATCTTCGGCCTTGTGCCTAACTTCAGCGGACTGGTCAGCGACAAGCTGGGCATCACCTGGGATGGTGTCACCACCAACCGATACTCCGACTTTGAGACGAACCTTATCTTCGGCGACGAGAACAGCGACGAGATGCGCTATCTGCAAGGCTATACCGACCGCGGCTATGTGAACTTCCTCGACATCGTGGCTGACGGGCGCAAGATGACTCGCGATGATGTGGACAGCATCGCCCAGGGCCGTGTGTGGCTGGCTACGGATGCCCTCGGCATCGGCCTCGTTGATAAGCTCGGCTCGCTGGACGATGCTATTCAGAAGGCTGCTCAGCTGGCCAATATGCAGGAATATCACGCCAACGCCTATCCTGTGAAGAAGGAGTGGACGGAAGACCTCTTCGGCAGTACCGACGAGAAGAGCGGCTCCTATCTCGACAAGCTCACGCAGGCCCGCGTGCAGTCGCAGCTGCGCATGGTGCTGGGCGACCTCTACGAGCCGTTCCTGCAGCTGCGCCTCGACCAGGTGCGCAATCGCCTGCAGGCCCGCGTGCCGTTCAGCATCGCTGTGGAATAGACTAGTAATGCTAGTGCAACTAGTTAAACTAGAAAAAAGGAACAAATATGGAGGGCGACTACATCAAGATCAGAGAAGGGCTGCTGCCATTCAGCTGGCTTTACGGAGGAGTGGTGAAGATGCGCAACTTCTGCTTCGACGTGGGCTTACTGAAGAGCCGCGCCTTCCATGTACCCGTCATCGCGGTGGGCAACATCACCGTAGGCGGCACGGGCAAGACGCCGCATGTGGAATATCTCATCCGCCTGCTACGCGAGAAATTCGGCGTGGCCGTGCTCAGCCGAGGCTATAAGCGCAAGACCAGAGGCTATCTCCTTGCCGATGCCGACACAACGGCACGCGAAATCGGCGATGAGCCTTTCCAGATGAAGACGAAGTTCCCCGATGTCAGTATAGCTGTAGACGGCAAGCGCGTACGCGGCATCCAGCGACTCACGGATAATGACGAAAAGCTCGACGTCATCCTGCTCGACGATGCCTTCCAGCACCGCTACGTTAAGCCAGGCGTCAACATCCTGCTGGTTGACTATCACCGCCTTATCATCTACGACAAGCTTCTGCCTGCCGGACGCCTGCGCGAGCCGTTGAGCGGCAAGAACCGTGCCGACATCGTCATCGTCACCAAGTGCCCGAAGGAGCTGAAGCCTATGGAGTTTCGCGTCATCACGAAGGCCATGAACCTCTATCCCTATCAGCATCTTTACTTCACGACGCTCGACTACGGCGAGCTGCAGCCCGTTTTTAACGAAAACGAAAACCAAAACGGGAACGAAAACGAAGACGAAAACGAAAACGAAAACCGAAAGGATAGTGTGGCCTGCGGTTTACCTGCAGACAGCAACGTCCTGCTGCTGACGGGTATCGCCTCGCCTCGGCAGATGGAGGAAGACCTGCGCCCAAAGGTGCAGAGCCTCACCCTCCTTACCTATCCCGACCATCACCACTTCAGCCGCAAGGACGTGCGCCACATCAACGAGACCTTCGGCCAGATGCCCTCGCCCAAGCTTATCATCACTACAGAGAAGGACGCTGCCCGCCTGACCGCCCTTGAAGGCCTCAGCGACGAGGTGCGCAGGCATCTCTACGCCCTGCCCGTGCGCATCAGCTTCATGCAGAGAGAGCAGGAGCAGAAGTTCTGCGACTTCATTGTGGGCTATGTGCTGAAGAACTCACGCAACAGCATCCTCGTCAAAGGCAAGGACAGCCGTCCGCAACAGGCCGACAACAAACAGCAGCCTTTGCCTCACGACAGCAATACCATCAGTTTTAAATAACGGGAATAGTCACTCAACAATAAACGCTAAACACGATGGAAATCGCATCCCTCGGCGAGTTCGGCCTCATCGACCGCCTGACACAAGACATCACTCCGAAGAACACCTCGACCATAAAGGGCATAGGCGACGACTGCGCCGTGCTGCACTATCCCAACAAGGAAGTGCTCGTCACCACCGACATGCTCATGGAGGGAGTGCATTTCGACCTCACCTACATCGACCTGCAGCATCTGGGCTATAAGTCGGCAATGGTGAACATCAGCGACATCTTTGCCATGAACGGCACGCCTCGGCAGATGACCGTCTCGCTGGCCCTGAGCAAGCGTTTCAGTGTGGAAGACCTCGAGCTGTTCTACAGCGGCCTGCGCCGTGCCTGCGAGAAGTGGGGCGTTGACATCGTGGGTGGCGACACCACCTCCAGCTATACCGGCCTGGCCATCAGCATCACCTGTATCGGCGAGGCCGATAAGGACGACATCGTCTATCGCAGCGGCGCCAAGGACACCGACCTCATCTGCGTCAGCGGCGACCTCGGAGCGGCCTACATGGGCCTGCAGCTCCTCGAGCGTGAGAAAGCCGTCTACTACAGCCAGTATAGCGATTTGCAGAAGAAACTGGCTGCTGCCAAGGACGCTTCTGAAATTTCAAATCTCAAATCCCAGATATCCAATCTCTCCATGCCCGACTTCAGCGGCAAGGAATACCTCCTGCAGCGCCAGTTGCAGACAGAGGCCCGTGGCGACATCGTCCAGCGTCTGCGCGAAGCCGGCATCCGTCCTACGGCGATGATGGACATCAGCGACGGCCTCTCCTCAGAGCTCATGCACATCTGCAAGCAGAGCGGCACCGGCTGCCGCATCTTCGAGAAGGAGCTGCCCATCGACTATCAGACCGCCGTGATGGCTGAGGAGATGGAGATGAACGTCACCACCTGCGCCCTCAACGGCGGCGAGGACTACGAGCTGCTCTTCACGGTGCCCATCGGCGACCTCGACAAGGTGCGTGAGATAGACGACGTCCACCTCATCGGCCACATCACCGCCCAGAAATACGGCCACGTCCTCGTCACTCGCGACAATCAGGAGTTCGAGCTCAAGGCCCAGGGGTGGAATCCGCTTCGCAAACAATAAAGAATCTGCTTCGCGAACAATAAAAAACATACGTGATGATGAAGAAACTTTTTCTGACAGCGATGATGGTCGCTGCAAGTGTGGGGCTGACGAATGCCCAGACGGCCCAAAGGCAAGTAGTGGAAGAAGGTGGAACGGGACCGTTCAAGTCGGAAGTGGTGGGAGATGCCTCCTGTCCGGGCTTCACGGTATATCGTCCCCAGAACCTGCAGGAGTTGGTGGCACAGAAAGGTGCCCTGCCTGTGATTGTCTATGCCAATGGAGCCTGCTTCAACAACAACGTAGAGATGCGCCTGCTGCTGAGCGAGGTGGCTTCCTACGGCTATGTGATAGCAGCCATAGGCCCTTACGACGAAGAGGACGTGATGGCACAATGGAAGGGCGTGCTGTTGTCAGCCTATCCCGAAACCAAAGGCGAGGTGATCATGGCCAATGGCGAAAAGATACTGCCGCTTACACCCGAAGAGCGTCAGGCTCGCGAGGAACAGCAGGCCAAGCAGAGAGAAGAGGCTCAGAAGAAAGCTAAGAAAAACAAGAAGCAGCAGGCAGAGCCTCCTTTCAGGACCTATCCCAAGATGCTACTGGAGGTGCTGAGCTGGCTGACCGACCAGAATGCCACCCAAGGCTCGGAATACTACCATTGCCTCGACCTCGACCATGTGGCAGCGATGGGACAGTCGTGCGGTGGTGCACAGGTGTTGGGCGTTGCCCATGATCCGCGTATCAAGACTTGTGTGATGCTGAACTCAGGCATAGGCGACATGGAGATGATGGGTACGACGAAAGAGAGTCTGAAGAATCTTCACCAGCCGATGTTCTATATGATTGGCGGCCCTGGCGACATCGCATTTGCCAATGCACAGAAGGACTATGAGCGCATTGCCGACAATATCCCCGTGGTGATGCTGAACTCGAAGGACGGCCACAGCGGCACCTATTACGAGAAGCATGGCGGCAACTATGCCAAGGCCGTCATCAAGTGGCTCGACTGGCAGCTGAAAGGCCAGGTGGGGCAGTCGGCGCTCTTCCTCGACGACGAATACCTGAAAATGAAATTCCCCGAGTGGACGGGCGTTCGCAAGAACTTTTAATGGAATCATCAGGTAAGGGTGCATCCTGTTCCCAACGACTTAAGAATTGTTAAAATTGTAATTTCTTACAATTCCTACAATTCTTACACCTAAATATGCGCCCTGCCTCAGATGGAAAGACTAAAAATTTGCATATAAATACATTATTTATACAAATATATTAGAGTAAAAATTATCTTTTTATTCTTCCATTTTTCTGGTAGTACGTATTTCCGCCTGTAGGAATTGTAAGAATTGTAAGAAAAACCAATTTTAACAATTCCGCAGGCTGTTTAACAAATTTTGCAGGCTCCAAAATTTCCTAAGGAGGCTCCGTATGATTTTTTGGAGGCTCCTCACGATTTTTTGGAGGCTCCTCACGATTTTTTGGAGGCTCCGTAGGAAAATATAAAGGCCTGCCATCCATGTGAGGACAGCAGGCACGATAGATATGAGGGGGATGGCTTAGAATTCTTCGCCGTAGCGCTCCTTGGTGATGGCATCAAGAGAGCGGCCGCGAGTGAGCGGAGCACCGATGAAGCCTACGATGAGGGAAATGCAGAGCAGAACGATCATGCACCAGGCTGCAATCGTGAAGCCCTCGCCGTTGTCGCCGTAGATATAGGTGAAGACGAGTCCCCACACAGCCGACAAACCACGCACGATGAAGAACATCAGGCCCTGTGCACCAGCACGGAACTTGGCTGGGAAGAGCTCGCTACCCCACAAGGCATAGAAAATCTGCGGAGAAGAGCCGCCCTGAATGCCCCAGAGGATGGCGAAGAGCCAGAGGCCGGCCATACCACCAGCGCCAACGGTGATGATGACCACCCATGCGGCGATGGCCACAAGGAGTCCGAAGGTGTAGATGGCCTTGTGCGACGTCTTGTCGATCAGCTTCGATACGATGAACGTCACGCCTACGATGATGGCCCATTGGATGCAGTTCATCCAGTTGGCCTGCTCGTTGCTGACGCCGCCTGCCGTCTCGTAGATATGCGGCTGGAAGAAGCCCATCACAGAGGCCACGAGGTTCCATGTGAGGTAGATGGTGGCGAGGAAGATGACGGTCTTCACGGCAGTCATATTCTGGAAGAGCACCTTGATATTGTCCACAAGGCCTGTCTTCTCCTCCTTCTCCTTGCTGCTGACGAACTCGGCGCTCTCCTGCAGCTTGCGCTGGAGGTTCCAGGCGATGAAGGCCACGATGAACAGCGTCAGGAAGACGATACGCGACGAGAAGACGTTGACCTCGTTGACAGCAGCATCGGCTCCCAGGAAGGCGTGTGCCACACGCTGTACGCCACCAAAGAGATAGCCGTCGGGTGCAAAGAGCATACCGAAGAGCAGGATGCACATAGGTCCAAGGCCCCACGACATCTGCGAAATGCAGATATTACGGCCACGCTTGTTCACCTCAGAACTCTCAGAGATATACGTCCATGAAGCCGGCACGCCCACGCCTACGCTGATGCCCGTAACGAGGAATCCGCAGAGCAACATGGGGAAGTTGACCGAGCACATGATGAGCAACACCCCCAGCATGTACACCAGCAGGTTGTATGTGAAGATGAACTTGCGTCCGTATTTGTCAGCCAGGAATCCGCCGATGATGGCGCCGATGGCTGCACCTAAACAGTTGGCGCTGATGAAGTTCAGCCATCCCAGATGCACCTCCGAGAGGCCCAAATAGTTCTGCCACAGCGTCAATCCACTGGCACCTGCCACGATAGCGCCTGCGTCGAGATAATTGGTGAGAGACACAGCGATAGTGCTCCCTAAAGAACCGGATTTTGCCATTTCTTTCGCTATTACGTTATAACGTTATTTCGTTATTACGAATCACCTCTTTGAGGTCACGTCCTTCTCGTACTGCTGGATGCACTGGATGAACTCCTCACCCACGGGCACATTGTTCTTCAGGTTGAAGTAGTCGTAAACGGCACCGAAAGGCATCGACTTGGCCTCCTCCATCAGGGCGAGGCGCTCGAATAGCTGACCGTTGTCCTCATACTCGCGCAGCAGCTTTTTCGGCTCAAGCAGGGCCTGAAGGATACACTTCTGCGTGGCGCGTGTGCCGATGATGTAGGCACCGATACGGTTGATGCTGGCGTCGAAATAGTCGAGGCCGACGTGAGCGCGGTCGAGGGCGTCAGCGCGTACGAGCTCCTTAAAGAGGTCGAGTGTCTGGTCGTTCATAATCGTCACGTGGTCAGAGTCCCAACGCACAGGACGGCTGACGTGTAGCATCAGCTCAGGCACATACATCAGCAGGGTCGAGATGAAGTCAGAGACGTTCTCCGTCTGCTCATAGTGGCCCGTATCGAGCGTGTACATCTGCTTACGCGTAGCGCAATAGGCAGTAAAGAAGTCGTGTGAGCCCACGGTATAGCTCTCCAGGCCGATGCCGAAGAGCTTGGCCTCGAAGCAGTTCTTCACGCCGTCGAGCTTCTCCTCCATGATCTCGTCAAGCGAGGCTGCCAGAATCTCACGATACTTCTTACGCTGTACAGGCACGTCCTTCGAGCCGTCGTGCACCCAGATATTCATGATGCAGGGGTCGTTCTGTGCCTTACCCATTGCGTCGGCGATGCGGCGGCAACGCTTGGTGTGCTCAATCCAGAAGTCGCGGATGGCCTTGTCGGGGTTCGACAGCGTGAGGCTGCCGCTCTTCGGATGCGAGAACGAGGTGGAGTTGAAGTCAAGCTTCATGTTGTTCTCCTTTGCCCAGTCGATCCAGCTCTGGAAGTGCTTCACCTCACATTGGTCGCGGTCGACAAACTCACCTTTGAAGTCGCCGTAGATCTCGTGGAGGTTCAGACGGTGGTTGCCACCAAGAAGGGTCTTCACGAACTCAATGTCCTGGCGCACTTCGTCGATGTTGCGTGCACGGCCAGGATAGTTACCTGTTGTCTGGATGCCTCCGCTGAGGGCGTCGTTACGCTCAAAGCCCACCACGTCGTCGGTCTGCCAGCAATGCAGCGAGATCTGCTGCTTCTGGAGCTGGTCAAGAACAGCGTCTGTGTTGACGCCAATGGCTGCGTAGCGGTCTTTTGCTACGGCGTAAGCCTGTTCAATCAAATTTGCTTTCATAAACAAAATATTTTTATTGATAAGTATTGTTTGCTTTATTGGACAAAAATCTTCAAAAATCTAACAAAAATCGCGTTGCTTAGCTGTAACATACCGATATTCCCCCCAAAGAGCATCATATAGGTATCTTTCTGATATTAGTTTGTTTGGATTCCCAAAATTGATAAGGATGCCAGAATATGAATCGGTAATGCGTAAATAGTTAAAAAGTTGTCCACGGTGCTCGTTGGTTAATTCAGATACAGCTTTAAGTTCTACAATAATGTCATCGTAGCATACAAAGTCTGCAATATAAGCTTTCTTCAGTTCATGACCATGGAAGAACATTTTCAGTGGTTTCTCCCGTTCCCAGGGGATATTTTTTTCTGTACAGATGATAGAAAGGCATTCCTGATAGATTGGCTCCGAATAGCCATAGCCCAGTTCATTGTACAAATCCATTGCAGCTCCAATGATTTTGTACATTTTTTCTAAGCAATCCTCTCTATCTAAAATCTTCATTTTTCACTTCTGCTTTTATTAGGACGAAAACCTTCAAAAATCAAGCGAAGAAACTGTCACATTATATTTTTGTCCTATTTTTGAAGATTTTTGTTCCTTTATTCCCTCTTTTTGTTCACAACATTCAAGTATTTGTCAAATGCGGCATCCCACTGGGCCTTGTCCTGCGGCTCATACTTCACCATTTGCGTGGAGGCAGCGATGAGGGCACGCATCTGCCAGATGTCAGCGACAATACCAGCAGCCTTTGCTTGCATCATGATGTTACCAAGAGCCGTACATTCCTGAGGTCCGGCAAGGACGGTGGCACCCGTTGAGTTGGCCGTGAATTGGTTGAGGTACTTGTTGAGCGAGCCGCCGCCAATGATATGCAAGACGTTGAGGTCGAAATTGGCAAACTCCTTCAACCACTCGAATACCTGACGATAGCGGAGTGCGAGCGAGTCGAAGATGCAGCGGCAGAACTCAGCAGGCGTCTCAGGCACGGGCTGACGAGTGTCACGGCAATACTGCTGGATGGCAGTGGTCATGCTCTTGGGAGCAGCGAAACAGTCGTCATCGGGATTGATGAGCGAGCGGAACGGCTCTACACTCATAGCGCTGCCCTGCAACTCAGGATGACTGAGCTTACGCACCTCTTCGGGCCACTCCAAACGACAACGCTCGTACAGCCACATGCCACAGATGTTCTTCAGGAAACGCGTGGTACCCTCAACTCCACCCTCATTGGTAAAGTTGCGCTCGTAGGAAAGGTCGTTGATGATGGCATCCTTTGTCTCGATGCCCATCAGGCTCCACGTGCCACTGCTGAGATAGGCAAAGTTCTCATCCTTCGCAGGCACGGCAGCCACAGCCGATCCTGTGTCGTGACCTGCCACAGCGACAACGGGCACAGGGCCAAGGCCAGTCAGGCGCTGCACCTCTTCAGTAAGTGTGCCGATGACGGTGCCTGGCTGTACCATCGGGCCGAACATTTCCCTTGAAAGTCCTATCGAGGCCAACAGTTTTTCGTCGAGTTCCTTTGTACGTGGGTCAAGCAGCTGCGATGTTGAGGCAATAGTATATTCGCAAACCTCCTTGCCCGTCAGCATCCAGCTCAGGGCGTCAGGCACGAAGAGAATCTTTGCAGCATTCTCCAAGGCGCTGTTCTTTTCGCGCTGCATCGCATAGAGCTGGAACAGGCTGTTGAAGTGCATGAACTGGATGCCAGTCACGTCGTAGACCTCACGAGGGGAAAGCTTGTGATGCAGGTAGTCGTCCATCGCCTCAAAGGTGATGGGGTCGCGATATGCGCGTGGATTCCTTAAGATAGCCCCGTCGTGGCCAATACACACAAAGTCAACGCCCCACGTATCAATGCCAATGCTCTTGATGTTGAGGCCGCGCTGCGCCACCTCTTTCAGGCCGCGTATCATCTCGAAATAGAGAGCGTGGATGTCCCAGTAGTAGTGACCGCCCTGCTCGATGAGGTTGTTGGGAAAACGCGTCACCTCCTCAAGTTTGAGAGGTGAGGGCTGAGAGGTGAGGGGTGAGTCTTGGATGCTGCCTATGATGGTGCGTCCGCTGGTTGCTCCGAGGTCGACGGCGAAGAAATACTCCTGCTGCTTCATGTGTGTATCGTTGGTCTTATCTTAGTAGCTTTTGCCCCAGTTAGTAAATAGTGTTGCAAAAGTACATAGTTTCTACGATACTCAACATGATATTTTGATTATCTTCCTATTGATTTTGATTATCCGTTTCCCTTTGCCTGTTTCTGGGATGATGCTCCAGCACCTCGCGACGCAGCGTCTGCATGGAGATATGCGTGTAAATCTCGGTGGTGCCGATGCTCTCGTGTCCAAGAAGTGCCTGAATGACACGCAGGTCGGCGCCGCCTTCCAGCAGGGCCGTAGCGAAGGAGTGTCTGAGTGTGTGTGGCGAGATGACCTTCGTGATACCAGCCTCCTCCGCCTGCCGCTTCAGCATGATGAGAATCATCGTGCGAGTCAGGTGGGTGCCACGACGGTTCAGGAACACATAGTCCTCCTCGCCCGGCTTTATCTTCAGGCTGTGACGCCAGGGCAGATAATTCTCAATCTCCTTCAAGGCTCTGTCGGAGATGGGCACCAGCCGCTCCTTGCTGCCTTTGCCCGTGATGCGCAGATAGCGTTCTTCCTCAAAGAGCTGGCTCCATTTCAGATTGACCAATTCCGAGACGCGCAGGCCACAGGAGAAAAGCACCTCGATGATGGCGCGGTTGCGATGGCCCTCAGGCACCGATAGGTCGATGCTGTCTTCCAGCGTGTCCACTTCGGCTGGTGTCAGAAACTCTGGCAGATGCTCACCTAAGACAGGATTCTCGAGCAACTCCGTAGGGTCTTGCTCCACATAGCCGTCAAGCACCATGAAGCGGAAGAGTGAGCGCACGCCGCTGAGGATGCGGCATTGCGATCGTGGGCCGATGCCAATGTCGTGGAGGCCTGCGGAAAACTCCTGCAGGTCTTCGAGGGTGACGTCGCATAGCGCCTTGTCCTGGGGCTTGAGGTAAGCCAGCAGCTTCTCCACATCGCGGCTGTAGGCGTCGAGCGTGTTGCCCGACATGCTGCGCTCCAACCTCAGATATCTGATGAAGCCCCTCAGAATCTTCTCGTTCGTCGTATCGGTCATATCGTCCGCAAAGTTACGCTTTTTTGTCTTGAGAAAAGAAGAAAAAGTCGTTTTTCTTTTTATTATTGTGTGAAAAGCCGTACCTTTGCACGCAAAACAAAACAAAACAGAAAAAGATGAAAGACTTGAAACGCTGGCTGCCCGATGTGCTGGCAGTCGTTTTGTTTGCCGTACTGGCCTTCGCCTATTTCTTCCCTGCTGATACGGAGCACCGCATCCTCTATCAGCATGACACATCGGCTGGTGCCGGTGCTGGTCAGGAGGCCAAGGAGTATTTGGAAAGGACAGGCGAGCGTACCCGCTGGACGAACAGTCTCTTCGGCGGTATGCCCACGTATCAGATTGCGCCTTCATACAGCAGCAACACGCCGGTAACGACATTGGAGAATGCCTACCATCTGTGGCTGCCCGACTACGTGTGGCATCTCTTTGCCTACATGCTGGGCTTCTTCATTCTCTTACGCGCGTTCAACTTTAAGACATATTTAGCTGCGCTGGGCTCCATCCTCTGGGCCTTCAGCACCTATTTCCTTATCATCATCGCCGCGGGCCACATGTGGAAGGTGATGGCTCTGGCCTATCTGCCGCCAATGATTGCCGGCGTGGTGCTGGCCTATAGGGGCAAATACCTGTGGGGACTGCTCGTCATAGCTATCTTCACGGCATTGGAGGTGCACGCCAACCACGTGCAGATGACCTACTACTACCTGTTCATCATCTTCTTTATGGTGGTGGCCTATCTGGTGGAGGCCATCCGTGAGAAGCGAATGGCACAATGGGTGAAAGCTACTGGCGTCTGCCTTATCGGTGGTCTGCTGGGTGTGCTGGTGAACATCTCAAACCTCTACCATACGTGGGAATACAGCAAAGCCACGATGCGTGGAGGCTCGGAGTTGAAAGCCAACACGCAGGGTGAGGGCAGCACCGACGGCGGATTGGAGCGCAGCTACATCACGCAATACAGCTATGGCAAGGGCGAGACGTGGTCGCTGCTCATCCCCAATGTGAAGGGTGGCGCCTCGATGAGGGCCGATGCCGAGCAGGGTACCGCTTTCTGCAGCCTCAGCGAGAGCAGCGCAGCAAAGGACAAGGCCGACGAGATTGTCAATTTGCCTGACGGACAGAGCATACAGGCCGGCCAGCTCTTCGAGATGATACCGCAGTATTGGGAGGAAGGCGGCACTATGGGACCCGTCTATGTGGGTGCCCTCGTCATGCTGCTCTTCGTGCTCAGCCTCTTTGTGGTAAAGGGACCGATGAAATGGGCCCTGCTAGCCGTCACCATCATGAGCATCCTGCTGTCGTGGGGTCGCAACTATCAGGCCTTCACCGACTTCTTTATCGACCACGTGCCGATGTATGCGAAGTTCCGTACCGTAGAGAGCATTCTCGTCATCGCCGAGTTCACCATTCCCTTGATGGCTATGCTGGGCTTGAAGCGCATCATCGACGAGCCTGAGCTGTTGCGCAAGCGCATCAACGTCACCACGCTCATCGCCTGCCTCAGTGCCTTCCTCATGATGATGGGCATCAGCAGCGGCATCGCTGTGACGCTATTCATGGGTATCCTCGCCTTGCTGATTGTGATGGTGAACAGCACGATGAACTATTTCGGGAAGCAGAGCCCAATGGCCGTTTTCGACAAGAAGGAACTGCCGCTGACGCCGTTGACCACGAGCTTCGGCCTTGTGGGTGGCGCACTGCTCCTCTTCGCCATCGCCCCGTCGGCTTTCTTCAGCTTTGTAAAGCCTGACCAGCCGGAATGGGTGGAGAATCTCAGCGTGGTGCAGGATGTGCGACAGTCCATCTTCACAGCCGACTGCTGGCGCTCGTTGGCTATTGTCCTCATCGGTGCCGTCACATTGTGGCTCTACATGACGAAGAAACTGAAGGCGCTGCCGGCTATTGCCATCATCGCCGTCGTCTGCCTCTTCGACCTCTGGCAGGTGAACAAGAACTACCTGAACGACGGTATGTTCCGCAGCGACAGTATCAAGGAGGAGACACACGCCAAGACGCCGCTTGACGACTATCTGCTGCAGGACAACACCCTTGATTACCGTGTACTGAACATGCCTTACGACGAGCGAGGGCTCAGCACGGTGTTCAACGAAAACCAGACGAGCTATTACCACAAGAGCGTGGGCGGCTATCACGCTGCGAAGATGCAACGCTATCAGGACCTGATCGACAGCTGCATCATCCGTGAGATGATGGCCATCAACTACTACGCGCCGCAGATAGGCTATCAGCTGGATTCCATCGACAGCGACATGCTCATGCCCGTGCTGAACATGCTCAACACCCGCTATGTGGTGGTGAAGACAGACAAAGGCCTGATGCCCATGCTGAACAGCAACACATGTGGCAATGCGTGGTTTGTCGACAAGGTGAACTATGTGGCCACAGCCGACGAGGAGCTGGCCGCATTGGAGCAGACAGACCTGCGCCACGAGGCCGTTGCCGACAAACAGTTCGAGAAAGTCATCGGACAGGCTGCCCAGCAGGACAGCACCTCCACCGTCAAGCTGGAGAGCTACGCACCCAACCACCTTGTCTACAATGTCGAGAGCAAGACCGGCGGCGTGCTTGTCTTCTCAGAGATCTACTATCCCGCTTGGACGGCCACCGTCGACGGCAAGCCCGCAGACATAGGCCGTGTCAACTATGTGCTGCGCGCCATCCACATCGACGGCGGCAAGCACAAGGTGGAGCTCGACTTCCATCCCGCCACAATCTCCACTACCGAAATCGTTGCCTACATCGCAATGGCTGTCATCGTGCTGTTGCTCATAGGCATCCTTTTCTTAGAGTGGAAGAAGAAACAGAAAGAACAAAAGCAGAAGTAATATGTTCACACGCACAGCCATTCCCCTCCTTATTCTCTCTATCTGTTTTGCCTCATGCAAGAGCACTAACAAGCCCACAGATGCCGCCAGTCCTTTCGTGCAGCGTCAGGGAACATCCTTCATCGTCGACGGCCACGACTATCGCTTCGTGGGCACGAACTTCTGGTATGGTGCCATTCTCGGCAGCGAGGGGCAGGGCGGCGACAGGGCACGCCTCTGCCGCGAACTCGACAACCTGCATGAGCTGGGCCTCGACAACCTGCGCATCCTTGTGGGCAGCGACGGCGAGCGTGGCGTCACCACGAAGGTGGAGCCTACGCTGCAGGTCAGTCCTGGCGTCTATAACGACACCATCCTGGCTGGCCTCGATTATCTGCTGCAGGAGATGGGCAAGAGGAATATGAAGGCGGTGCTCTATCTGAACAACTCATGGGAATGGAGCGGCGGCTACGGCTTCTATCTGGAGCAGGCCGGCGAAGGGCCTCAGCCGCGTCCCAACGAGGACGGCTATGGTGCCTACATGCAGGCCATGAGCAAATATGCCGCCAACGAGAAGGCCCACCAGCTGTTCTACGACTATGTGCGCTTCATCATCAGCCGCACCAATCGCTATACCAATGTGGCCTATGCCGACGATCCCACCATCATGGCCTGGCAGATTGGCAACGAGCCGCGTGCCTTCAGCGAAGAGGCCAAGGAGCCCTTTGCACAATGGCTCAGCGAGGCCTCGGCGCTCATCCGCAGCTTAGACAAGAACCACCTCATCAGCATCGGCTCGGAGGGTATCTGGGGCTGCGAGGGCGACACATTGTTATATGAGCGTGTATCAGCCGACAAGAACATCGACTACCTCAACGCCCACATCTGGCCCTACAACTGGAACTGGGCAAAGGCCGACTCGCTGAAGGAGAATATCCAGCGTTCCTGCGACAACTCCGGCGAATATCTGAAGGAGCATGTGCGCATTGCCCAGAAGCTGCAGAAACCCCTGGTGATAGAGGAGTTCGGCTATCCGCGCGACGGTTTCCAGTTCGGCTGCGCCACGCCTACCACAGCACGCGACCAGTATTACGACTACATCTTCTCGATGGCGATGGGCGACAGCACCGTGCGCGGCTGCAACTTCTGGGGATGGGGTGGCGAGGCCCGTCCTGTGCACGAGCAATGGCAGGTAGGCGACCCCTACTGCGGCGATCCTGCACAAGAGGCACAGGGGCTGAACTCCGTCTTCGACTGCGACAGCTCAACCCTGCAGATTATCAGGAAGCACAACGGGAAATAGCCTTTTTTATTTGGAACAAAAATCTTCAAAAATTTGGCAAAAATCTTTTTCAGGAGATTATTTTCGTCAGATTTTTGAGGATTTTCGTTCCTTCACCCTAACTACGAATTTTGGTCGAGACAGTCGGCCACCAGCATGTCGAAAGGCGTGGTGAGCTTGATGTTCTCCCGATTGCCTTCCACCATCGTCACAGCATGTCCGTAGGCCTCAACCACCGATGCATCGTCGGTAAAAGATTCCTGGTAAGGCTGGCGGTTGGCAGCCTTCAATAGCTGAATGTCGAATGTCTGCGGTGTCTGCACCAAGCGGTAGTCGGCGCGGTAGACATTCCCTTTCTCCACGTGGCGCAGCGTCTCCACCACAGGCATCACGGGGATGACGGCACCATGTGTGCGGGCAGCCTCATAGCAGCGGGCAATGACATCGACGCTGACAAAGGGCCGCACGCCGTCGTGCACCCCCATCACGCCCTGCTCATCATCGGGAATCAGCTTCAGGCCGTTCTGCACAGAGTGGAAGCGTGTCGCTCCTCCATCAGCCAGCTGATAGGGCACATCGAAATGATGCTCCTGGCACAGCGAGCGCCAGTAGTCCTGCTGCTCGTGAGGCAGCACGAGGATGATTCTCAACGTTTCAGAATAGTCGCGAAAACGCTGCAATGTGCGCATCAGCACGGGCACGCCGCCAATAGGCATAAACTGCTTGGGCACGTCGCCGCCCATGCGCAATCCCTTTCCGCCTGCTACAATAATGATATAATCGGCCATAGAATAAAGCTTTGCCTGCAAAGGTACGAATAAGCGAGAAGAAAACCAAATAATATTTGAGTTTTCTCGAGCGAAAGTACTTTCGACGAAGTCAGAGGTACAAATAAGCGAGGGAAATACACGATTTTTATTGTTAATCTAATAAAAATCTTCAAGAATACTTGTTTTTCTTTTTATTTCCGAGCGAAAGTACCTTCGGCGCAGCCAAAGTATCGAAAAATTCGATTAATTGGGAGCAGAATAAACTTTTTTTGCCGAACGAGAGAAATTTATACAATTCCAACTTAATTTTTGTGTCTATCTTGCGTATTATAGATAGATGACACAGTCAGAGTTCGAACATATCGCCCTGCAGCTGCGGGGCAGGATGTTGAAGGTTGCACTGGACTTCTTCGGAAATCAGGATGATGCTGAGGACGTGACCCAGGAGGCGATGCTGCTGCTGTGGCGCTACTGCGAACAGATTGACGGCAGTCGTGGCATTGAGAATCTGGCCGCGCGAGTGGCAAAAAACTGCTGCATCAATCTCTATCGGAAACGTCAGGCTGCCAGGCAATGCAGCTATGAGAAAGAAGTAGCGACACAGCTCCTGAACCATCCAGACCCGTCGGGCTCTCCGCAGGAGTTCATGGAGGCAGAGGATGCACAGCGGATGACGGAAGAGGCGATAGCCCTGCTGAAACCACGCGAACGACAGCTCTTTCTGATGAGACAGCAAGGACTCTCGACGGAAGAAATCTCTGAGCAGACGGCCATTCCCAAAGCCTCGGTGGCCGCGATGGTCTCGACAGCCAGAAAGAAAGTTTACACCGAACTGACAAAAAGATTGAAGCAATGACAAACAAGGACATACAGCAACTGATTGACCGTTACCTCGAAGGCGAGACTTCGCCTGAGGAGGAAAGGATGCTAGCGCAGGAACTGCTGCGTGAGGATCTTCCTTCTGAATGGCAAACCATTCGTTTGATGCTGGGCGAACTGGCGATGGGCGAGGCGGAATACGATGCCATGATGGCGAAGCGGCAGCAGACCGCTAATCAGAAAGCCAAGGCCCGCATCGTCAGGATGAAGTGGCGTTGGGTAGCTGCCGCTGCCAGCCTACTACTGCTAATAGGTACGGGTACAATGTTATTCAGGAAGAGGGGTGATACAACGTTATTGGTGAAGGGGAATGATACAACGCCGTTGGTGGTGCAGAAGACGGCGCAGCCGCTCCCCGCCCCTCAAGGGGAGGGGTGCCCGAAGGGTGGGGTGGGGTCTGTAACATCCACACCGCTAACAGCTAAGGTAGACAATAAACAGGAGAAAAAGATACAGACTCCACCCCTGACCCCTCCCCTTGAGGGGCTTGGAGTGACTGCGCCCGCTCAGTCCGCTACATCTTCCGTCGAAATCTCCCCATCCGCTGAAGACCCAAACCTCCACTATGCCGCGCTCGAGATAACGACGGATACTCTGGCTTACCAGGATCCTGCCCGTGTAGATGAGTTTATCGAAAAGCTGGCTTCCGTCCATGCGCTGCCCATCGAACTGACATGCTCCGCCACGATGGACAGCACAGTGACGAGTGCTGTCTGCGTGTTCCCTGACAAGCCTGAGGTTGATGTCTTCGGACGGCTGTTGCAAGTGGCCTGCTGGTACAGCGACGAGACACCCGGCTATTTCTTGAGTTTCTCTCACCAGCAGTTCTTTTTCGAGCTGAAGGACCTGCGGAAGGAGTTGCAATACCGCTGGGTAGCCGAGCGTGTCAACGGCAAAATCCTGCTCTACGGCACCCACTCGCCCATCGGCACCAACGTGTCATCGGCCTGCTATCAGGAATACCGCGACGAGCTGATGCACACTAAGAGTATTAACACTAAAACCTTAGATATATGAAACGTATTGTAATCCTTAGCCTGATGGCTATCGCCTGCCTGACGATGCAGGCACAAACGAAGAAAGAAGTCAAAGTATTGGCCAAGTGCAGAAATGTCTTTTTTACGTCTAATCCGGAAGTTACTGTAGACAATAGGACCAAGAAGAAGACCATGGTTTGGCATGACACGGAGAACAACTCGTGGCACGAGAACATGGGCTTTGTCAAGAATGTTCCCACTACTACTATCGACATTGAGACGTATTTCCCGCAATTTTCTGGTGTTAATGAAGGTAGGCCTTTAAGCCCCATTGTATGGCAACTGACGGAGGAAAACGACGAGACCGTGCTGCATTGCTATTTCCGCATGCCTGCCGACATCGTAGAAAACTTCTGGCTGTGCAGCGAAGAGTGCGTCATCCTCGACAAGGAAACCGGCACCATCTATCAGTCGCGCCGCTGTGTACCCGATTGCTACGGCAAGGTATTCAGCATCAAGGAAAAAGAGGGGACGGTGCTCGACTTCCAGATATTCTTCCCCAAACTACCCGAGACTACCAAGGAAATATGCATCTATGGTGTGCCCAACTGGTGTATGGAGGGCCAGGATGTATATCTTGATAACAGACTATTCATGAGAGACTTAGAAGCAAGTATTAGGTACTACGACGAAATGATGCCGATCCACAAGGCTCACCTCGTCAGCGAGGCCAAGGACTACAACAAGGATGACCACAAGACCTGGGCTGTCTACAACGATGCCCATCTCATCCAGCCTGTAAAGGAGGATACATACGCCATCTGGCGCACAGAGGAAGCCACCTATCTGGCTGAGGCCTGCGAGATGAACAAGATGCGCGAGTATTTCAAAGGGAGGGGCAATAGCATCCTGATTGACCAGTCGGGGCACCAGTACAAGTGCAAGGAAGTGCTGGACTATCCTAACGACGAGCTCTTCTGGGTGAAAGGCTATTCTGGCGACTACTTTGCCATCGTCATGGTCTTTGAGCCTATTCCGCTGTATCTCGAAAACATCACTTATATCGTGCCAAAGGGTGAACCCTTCGCCATGTGGGGCGCCAACTGGGATGGCAAGGTGCTGTCCTTCAACATCAAGGAACTGCGCGACAACCAGAAGCTCTTCAGGTATCATCCCAGAGAGGTAGTAAAATAGCGAAACGAAATCTATTTCATCTATTATAAACTGATTTTGATTCAAACCTGTGGATCGACAGGCATTAACAACCTATAGGTCATCTGGAGGCCGCTGCGAAGCTCCCTCCAGCTTTTCATTTCACTTGAAAATTCCAAAAATCCTTTACCTAAGTAAAGACTTTTCCGACGTTTAGGAAAGTTTAACGACCTCAGATTTCACAGATACGCATGAATAGCGTAACTTTGCAAGAGAAAACAAACAAAAGAATAATGTATCATTCGTAATTTTGCCGTATGAAACAACAATATGCCGTTATTGTGCTGTTTGCACTAATTATCGCGTCGGCCCTGACTGGCTATGGTAGCTACAAATCTACAAGTAGGATGGTAAATGAGGATATGGACAGGGCACTTGCGCTTGCTTTGGAGGAACAGCAGAGCAATGTGATCAGCCAAGACACCATTCGCACGTTTAATAGCCACTTGCAGATTGCAGAACTTCGAGGAAAGGCTACGTTAGCGGTGGAGACTCATGGACAGGATTTCAAAGCATATGCCCATTGCTCTGAGGCAACCATTTTCGGTCTGTCTGACCAAAAGCCAGCTACTATTCTTTGGGCATTGGCAGGATTCTGGGCAATGCTGATGTGGTATCGCCGTAAGCAGAAAATAGTCAATGAGCAGCTGTCTGTGGCCCAATCATGCGGTAGTACCTTCGGAGGACTTACCTATTCAGAGGAAGAAAGCCGTTTTTATGCTGCAGACGGCAACCAAGTACAGCTCACTCCCATGCAGCACCAGTTGATGGAGATGTTCTTCCTGTCACCCTCGCACTCGCTGACGAAAACGGAAATTTGCGATGCCCTGTGGCCCAAGAAACCCGATGCCAGTGAGACGCTGTACACGCTGATTCGCAGGCTGAAGCCCGTCGTAGAGCAACATTCCGACCTCAGGATCGAGTCTGATCGCAGTAAGGCTTATAATCTGAAAGTCAGATAGATAGAAAACTGACAGCGCACCTGATATCGAAATGTCAGACAAATGTCAGACACTTTTTTCGATCATCAAACGGTCTCTTCGTACCTTTGCACGAAAAAGGCAAGATATGAAGAGATTATTGTTTTGCTTGTTGGCTGCCTGTACTTTGACCTCAGCAGCCCAAGACACAGAAAAGAGTGTTACCCTTGACGAGGTGACAGTAAAAGGCGCACGTACCATACAGAAGGTGGATGGCCAATGGATATATCCCACGAAGCAGCAGATAGAGAGTTCTGCCAATGGCTACTCGCTATTGGCAAAACTTACTCTGCCACATATCCGCGTGGACGAAGCGATGAACAGCATTACGGCATTGACGAATCTCGGAACGGTGCAGGTGCGCATCAACGATGTCATTGCCTCTCGCGAGGATTTGCAGACACTCGACATGCAGGGCGTTGACCACATAGAGTTCGTCGACAATCCTGGTGTAAGATATGGCGAGGGTATCGTATACATTATTGATATTAAAGTGAAGAAACCTGTGAGCGGCTACGTCGTTGGCACCCAGCTGACCAATACGCTAACCACCGTGAATGGCAATGAGTCACTCTATGGAAAGATCAATCGTGGGCGTAGCGAGTTTGCGCTCAGCTATGACCTCGACTATCAAAACTTCAAGGGTGCTGCATACAACGAACAGGCGGCCTACGAGCTGGAATCGGCCGACATCGTCACGATGTGTCGCAAGAGTTTGAACAAACAGACTAAGAATCTCAGCCACAATGCCCAGCTGACCTATAGCCTGAGCGACTCAAGCTATGTGTTTCAGGCCAAGCTGTCGGGCAGTCGCGATATCCATCCTCAGCGGAAAGATGCAGAGATGGCCCTTGATGGCGTTCCGTACAACGAGCACTCCTCTTCCCGCAGCAGTTCCCCTTCACTCGACATCTACTATCATCAGGGGTTTCACGGCCATCAGTCGTTGACGGCAAATGTTGTGGGAACGTACATCAAGACAACTGGCGATACGGAGGATAACGAAGGTGCTGCCTATCATTATCAAACGGATGGAAGAACCTATAGCCTTTGGAGCGAAGCCGTTTATGAAAACCGGCTAAAGCCCTTTACTCTTTCTGCCGGTTTGCAGTATGGGCAGCGCTACAGCCATAATGTTTATCAGGGAGATGTCGATGCCACCAATGACATGCACACCTCCAGCCTTTATCTCTTCTCACAATTGAAAGGACGTCTTGGCCAACTCAGCTATATGGGAGGTCTTGGTGCCAGCCGACGGTATTATCGTCAGGCGAGTGCCACGCAGGATTTATGGTTCTTCCGTCCTAAGTTCACCGTCAGCTATCCCATGACAAACAGGCTGAAGATGAAATATGACTTCGAAATCTCCCAGCACACCTCCCGGATAGCCCTCGTCAGCAATGTCAGCATCAAGCAGAACGCGATGGAGACAATTCTCGGCAACCCTGATATTCATCCAAACCGTGTCGTCTCCCATCAACTGAAATTCTCTTATTCCACACCCCGTTTCACCTCTGAACTGCAGGGCTACTACCGTCTGAATCCCCATTGCAATATGGAGAAGCACATCCGTCAAAACGGCCATTTCTATCAGACGCAAACTAACGCGGATAATGAGTGCGACTTCTTCTATGTCGAAAGCTATAACCAATGGGACATCATTCCTGAGAAGCTAACGGCTACCGTCTATGGTGGCATCTACCGTTTCTTTAATGATGGCGAGGATTATACGCACACCTACACCTCCTTCAATGGAGGCTGTTCCCTGCAAGCCTATCTGGGCTGCTGGACGCTTGGAGCCTACGCTGACAACGGCTGGAACTTCATGGAGGGTGAACATCGGGGCCATCAGGCGCCAGCCTGGTATTTCACCTGCAACTATCGCATGAGCGATGCCTTCAGCATTTCCCTCTATGCCCAGCATCCGTTCAGCCAGCATCCGCTGACATACAAGACGGAGATCGTAAGCCGGTATGTGCAGAAAGAAATCTCTCAGCATTGTCGCGACTACGGCAACATGCTGACCCTCAAGCTGTCCTATCGCCTCGACCGTGGCCGCAAGTATCGCGACATCCAGCGCACCATGAATCACAAAGACAACGAGACGGGCATCCTGTCAAAATAGCACTTGGAGCTCGAGTATATCGCCTTATGGGGCAGGTTGTATTAAATCGTGTTAAAAAGCGTGTGCAAACCATTAACATGTGAGTGGCAGCGACGTTATAATGACAGCATGACCACTCAAGAGTACGAAGAGATAGCCCACAAGATGCGGCCCCGGTTGATGCAACTGGGGCTGTCGTTTTTCCAGGACGAGGAACAAGCGGCCGATGCGGTGCAGGAGGCGCTGCTCAGGTTGTGGCTATTGCGTGAGCGGGTGAACGATACAAGTCACGCCAAGGCCCTGCTCATCAAGATGACAAAGAACGTATGTGTGAGCGAGTGGCGCCGTCAGCAGCGACAGGGATTGCTGACAGTAGAGCATCTGGGCTTTGTGCTGGCGGAAGAGGCGCAGCCTATGTCTGAGGATGACAACGGGCGGCTCCTGCAACAGGCCATCGCCACACTCGCGCCAATGGAGCAGCGCCTGTTCCGTATGCGTCATGAGCTGGGTATGGACGTGGCTCAGATAGTGGCCGCTTCAGGATTGCTGCCGAGGTCTGTCAGTGCAGTAGTTAGCAGGGCACGCCACAAGATAATAGACCAACTGAAGAAAGGAGGAATCTTATGAACAAAGATACAGAAAGAAAACTGGATGAATTGCTGGGCAAAATGCCCAAACGCGACTACGACCTCGATGCCTGGCTCAGCGAGGACGAGACGGCAGAGTTCGACCGCCGGCAACAGACGAACACGGATTTATATTTGCAACGGACGAACACGGATTTATATTTGCAACGGACGAACACGGATTTACACGGAAAAGCATGGCGATGGGTGGCTGCGGCAGCCTGCCTCCTTATTATAATAGGCATAGGCGTAACGATGGAGCTGATGCGCCAAAAGCCGGAAGACATGCCTGCGATAGCCGAAAACCATTCGCAGCCACTCCCTTCCCTTCAAGTGGAGTCTGAAACTTCAAAGGCCCTATCCCTTGAGGAAGAAATACAGCCCCTGCCCCCTACCCTTCAAGGGAGAGAAGCGGCCACGCCGAAGAAGAAAGTGCCGACTCCAGAAACCATTGCACAGGACTCCCGTCAGGATGCCATTGCCGACACGCTCGGCTCCGGCATCTGGGAGCGTGAGGAGAACGTGGTGCTGGCCCTGCAGATGCTGAGCGAGTGCGAGCAGACCATCCAGCGCGAAGAGCAGGAAGTGCGCAATGCCATCATCGAGGCCACGTTCAACGCCGTGCCTCGACCCGCCAACGTCATCCTCGTCAGCGATGAGAATGGCGCCTACGAAGTGGTGGAAACCAAGAGAATCATCAACATATAAAAAACACATACGACAATGAAAACAACAACCATCATCATCGCCATCGCCCTGCTGGCCATTGCGCCCACGGCCTCAGCACAGAAGAAAATCAAAGAAGCTTTCGCCGACATCGAGAATTACGACGGTGTCATCAAGACCAGTGAACAGAACACGTCGAGGAGCGTGGACACGCTCGGCATCACCTGCGAAAGCAGCATTGTCACCATCTTAGTGAAGAAAGACGACTACGGTGCCGTCATCGACAAGCTGAAGAAGGCTTTCGAGACTGAGAGCAGGAACTCTGCGTTCATTGAGATTGAGACCGCTGGCGAAAGGCCGGACATCGACCCGATAGCCGCCCAGATGCTGGGTCAGCGCAAGCAGTGGAGCGTGTGGAGGGAGGACGCCGAGCCCGTGCTCATTGGCGGCATGGGGAACAGCACCTACGCCATTGCCAACTTCGACGACAAGAAACATCCCGGCTTTCGCACCTGCTATGCCGCTGAGTGGACTGCCACCGCAGATCCCGACGTCTACAAGGCACAGCTCGTCTACGTCTATGGCCGCAAGCCCGATGACAAGCAGACCGTCAGCTATTTTGGCTCGGTGAAGTGGCCACGCAAAGGTTTCGACATTCCCGGAGGGGCAGTGGAAATGCCCAACGCATGGAAGAATCGCATAGAGGAATTGCGCGCCGACACCATATTTGTCGATTCGCTGCCCTACAATGTTTTTGGCCAGGCGTTCAGGAGGGAACTGCCAAAGCGCTTGTCTCCCAATGACATTCCCTACAACGGCGACAAGAACAGCTGGATGAACGAGGCCATGAACAACATCAAGCACCTCAGCAACAGCGACTGGCACCGTTTCTTCGGCCTGCTGACGCAGAAAATGATTGACCGATCCAACAAGGAGCGCATCGAGGATTTGGTCGTAGCGGCCGGCATCATTCTCGACCTCTGCAAGAATGTCGGACAGCTCGATGCCGACGAGCGTGAAATCTCTGCCCGTCGCCTGGAGGATGTGTCTGAACACTACTTCACCGGCGACAAGACCCAGTACATCTACGACCTGCTGATGCTTGCTGCCAAGAAACTGGTTAAGGATAATTAACGGCAAAAGTTGTCACATTTCTGCTATTTGAGCGTTTATATAATGGAATAAACTTCGTTCAACGACAAAAATATGGAGCAGAAATACAACACCTCGGGGCTGGGTACGGAGCTGGTAAGGCTGCGGGAGTTTTGCAATCAGGAGGGCGAGGCCGTGACCTATTGCAAGGGCGAACTGCTGGAGCATCAAGACGAGCCGGCAAAATGGATTGCTTACGTGGAGAGCGGGGCCTTCAAATACATGACAAAGGGCATGAGCGACGACAAGACGCACATCACCTGGTTCTCGTTTAAGGGCGAGTTCGTGGCCGACTATCCCCGTTTCCTCTATGGCCGTCCGGCGCAGTCCACCATCGAGGCAATGATGCCCAGTCGCGTGTTGAGAGTCAGCGGCGAGAGTCTGAGACAGTTCTTCAGCCAGGACATCGAGGCGATGGAGATACGAGCCATCATCGCCGAGCATATCCTCTGCCAGTTTCATGAGCGCTATATCGACCTCCATTGTGCTACTCCCCGTGAGCGTTACGACATGCTGATGCAGCGTTGCCCAGGCATCGTGAACGAACTGCCGCTCAATGCCATCGCCTCATTTCTGAACATCACACCGAAGACCCTCTCGATGCTGCGTCGCGACATCACATACGGCAAGTAAAAGCCCTCTCTCATTCAAAATCCTTTACCCATGTAAAGACTTTCACCCTCGGCACTTACTTTCTGGGTTTTGCCGAGGGCTTTTTGTGTGCCTTTTCATACCTTTGCATCGTGAGTCTTTGGACTCGTCATGAGACACTCAATAGTCTCATGCCACACTTCCATAAAGACTCTCTCGTTTTAAGAGCAGGCAGTTTCCGTCGTGATGACGGGGACTGCTTTTTGACAAAATTAACATCTGATGGTGCAAGATTTCCGTCTTTCGTCGTTTAATCAGATAGAAATGGTTATGACGAAAACGAAGGCTGCGAGTAAGCGAGAGCAATAACAAGCTTGCCTTGATTATTGCCGAGCGTGAGCAGTCTCGACCGAAGGTCAAAACGAATACGAAAATGAAAATGAAAACGAAAATAGAAATGAGAACAATGATGATTTTGAAAGCCGCCCTGACAATGTTTGCAGCTGTCACGCTTGCCTCTTGCGGCAGCGATGACAAAGAAAATGCGCCTGTATTGATTATTGACCCAGTAGAGACGAGCTTGGAAAAGCCAACGGCAACAACCACGCTCAGCCTTTCCAATGCGCCCATCATCGACGGCTCCGATTCCACAGAGCCGCTGAGGAATCTACTGATGTGCCGACTGCTCGGTATCGACTGCCAATGGATGCAGCGTTTATATTCCAACTCGACGTGGGGCGTCACACCGCAATGGCAATCGTTGAGCAACGAGGACAAATCCACCTTGCAACGTATCCTTCAGAACCGCAACACACACGGCTCGTTCGTCAGTTTGATTGACGGCGATAACGACATCATCATCACAGCCCGTGGCATCAGCCGTGACGAACAGAAGTATGCCGACGAGAAAGGCGTCCAGTTGCTCTCGCGCCCTGTGGCAAAAGATGCTTTCGTGTTTATCGTCAACCCGAAGAATCCCGTCCGTAACCTCTCCATCGAGCAGATTCAGAAG
This sequence comes from uncultured Prevotellaceae bacterium, assembly GCA_947167935.1. Classification (GTDB taxonomy): domain Bacteria; phylum Bacteroidota; class Bacteroidia; order Bacteroidales; family Bacteroidaceae; genus Prevotella. The sequence continues at coordinate 26,825 of CAMVJU010000010.1, forward strand.
ATTTACACGGGCGAAATACGCAATTGGAAAGAGGTAGGAGGCAACGATGCCACTATTAATCCTTACGTGCGCAATCCCAATTCCGGTAGTCAGGAGAAGATGGAAACCATCGTGATGGCCGGGCTGACGATGATTGACTGGCCTGAAATGGTTGGCTATGTGATGCTTGCCCCCTATTACCAATTGGCGAACGACGAGAACGGCATTGCCTACACGCCGTTCTATTATTACGACACCATTGTGAACGATGAGTGTACACAGGTCATCGGCGTTAATGGCATCGTACCCAGCAAGCAGACCATTGAGGATAATAGCTACCCCTACGTCACCCATGTCATGGCCAGCGTCCGTGCCGACATTGACAAGTCGAGCACCGCCTATCAGCTGTTCTATCAGCTTGCTACGGGCCAGCACAACGGCATTGTGAAGGAAAGTAGATACATCGTGTATGGGCGTTAACATGCTGCTCGTTTCTTTATAGCAGCCCTTGTCAGAAAAAAAGAGGCTCTTTAGCAAAAAAAGGAGGCTCCTCAGCAAAAAAAGGAGGCTCCTCAGCAAATTTTGGAGCCTGCAAAATTTGTTAAACGGCCGAAACAACTCAGTCGTACAAAACATTGCAGTTCAATGAGGACAAAAATCTTCAAAAATCAACCAAAAATGGAAATTTGGGACAAATTTTTGTAAGTTTTTCGTACATGAGGCGCGCAAATCAACAAAAAACTTCGACGTAAAATAGATTTTTGTCTGATTTTTGAAGATTTTTGTCCATAAGAGAGGATGACTGAGTTGTAACTTTTCCCCAAAAATCCTTTACTTAGGTAAAGATTTTTTATCCTTTAGAAAGTTTAACGACCTCAGATTCTGCAGATACGTGTGAATACCGTAACTTTGCAAGAAAATCAAGCGAATAAGAATTATGTATAGGAAATCTATCCTCACCCTCCTGCTCGCCCTCGTCACATTGATGGGGCAGGCACAAACGAAGGTCACAGGTCATGTTGTCAACGAACGAGGCGAGACGGTAGAATACGTCAGCATCGGCATTGAAGAGGATAGTGTGGGCGTCATCTCCGACGCGCAGGGACACTTCACGCTGACGATACCGGCAGGACGCAAAGACGAACTGACCTTCACGCACGTTTCCTACCAGGCGGTGACAATTCCCTATACGACATACGCCGATGGGCACGAACTGACCGTGACTCTGAAAGACAAGGTAAACGAACTGGCCGAAGTAGTGGTTGGCAAGAAGAATAAGCCGCACACACTGTCTGGCAAGTCGTGGGTGAGGACAAGCACGGCAGGCTTCGAGGGCGAATGCAAAGGAGACATAGAATGGGGGCCTGTCTTCAAGAACCGGAAAGACTATCTGCTGACCGACATCATGGTTACCATCGACAAGTGCGAGTACGAGGAATGCCTGTTGAGTTTCAACTGCTATGAGATTAAGGACAAGGAATTTATCAATGTACTGAACAAACCCATTTACCAGCGTGTCACCCCTGCCGACAATGGGAAACAACTCTACGTAAGCCCCGCGGAGTCCGTCGTGCTGAAAGGCAAGAAGAAATACTGCGTCACTATCAGTGTAGTCGACATTAAGGGCGGAGGCAGACTCTCTTTCCCCGCCAACTTCAAGAGCAGCTACGCCCGGCACAAAGTTAAAGGTAAGATGCGGAAGATTCCTGGTTGCCCGATGATTATCGTGAAAGGATATGAAGTCGAATAAAACCATACGAATATGAACAAGAAAACCATCATCACCGCACTGCTCGCCCTCATCGCAATGACGGGACAGGCACAGACTTTCACTTGGAGAATAGAAGGTACTGTGGCAAACGCTGCACCAACTGACACGCTGATGGTCATCAATGCCGAGAAACAAAGCAAGATAATTACGCTGCAAGTGAAGGACGGCATCATCATTCCTGCAAGCGGAACGTTGGAGGAGCCTGCTATCTGCTGCATCGCCAAGCAGGGCAGGCCGGGATGGATTAGAGTATTTGTTCTAGAAAGCGGAACCGTCAATCTCTCGTGTGATTTGGATTTAATCTACCTCAAACAGATTGGCGGTACGCCAGTGAATGACGACCTGATGGCCATGCTCTCAGTACAGAACATGAATATTGATATAAACACTTATTTCAAGAAAATGTACGAAGCGGTCAGCTATATCGTCAGCAGTCATCCAGACCATCCGATATCACCGTATCTTATCGAGCAATGCCAAATGACATTCAAACCCACCGAGACGATAGGTTTGATAGAAAAACTATCGCCTAAGTTACAAGCAAGCCTCAATATGCAAAGGTTGAAGGAGAACCTGCAGTTGGCACAGGACACCGAAGAAGGCAAGATGTTCAAGGAACTGACGGGAAAAACGCCCGACGGACAGCCAACGGCACTCTCCGAATATGTCGGGAAAGGCAGCTATGTGCTTGCTGATTTCTGGGCATCGTGGTGCAGACCCTGCTTAGAGGGAATACCCTCTATCATTGCGCTTTACGAGAAATATAAGGACAAAGGACTGAAAGTAGTGGGCATTACGGTAAGGGATGCACCCGAGAAATCTGACAGCATCGTGCAGAGGTTTGACATCCCATTTCCTCAAATATACGAATCCAAGCCGATGACTAATTATGGAGTTATCGGGATTCCCCACATCATTCTCTTTGCCCCCGACGGCACCATCCTTTCTCGCAGAATTGTAAGCAGCAAAAAACTTGATAAGAAACTCGCAGAAATCTTTGGCGACAATTAGTTCTTATGGTTAATCAGATTTACAACGACCTTCACCATCACGTCCTTTTCCTCCGTCCTGCTCTCAGCTATCATCAGGGTAAGGGCTACGAGGGTGTTGTCAGCCAGTCGCTTGCTGCCGTCAGGACGGTAGAGAATGCCGTTGTTGTTGAGAAACCACAGGAAGAGCGTGGCGGCGATACGCTTGTTGCCGTCGCTGAACGAATGGTTCTTCGTCACGAGATAGAGCAGCATCGCTGCCTTCTCCTCAATGCTTGGGTAGAGTTCCTCGCCGCCGAAAGTCTGATAGATTTGGCCGATACTGCTTTTGAAGGAGTCGTCCTTTTCGTTGCCGAAGAGCCAGCTGCTGCCGAATTTTTCGCGAAGCCGGGCAATCTCCTGCATGGCGTTCTCGTAGGTGGCGTGGAAGGATTCTTTTTCTGTAGTATTGTCTATCGTCAGTCGCTCATAGTCGTAGTTGTCGAGCGTGTCGAGGGCATACGAGTAGTCCACCACCACGTTCAGCAGGTCCTGGCTCTCAAGGGTGTCGGGCACCTGCTGGTTGGTGATGGCTCGTCCGACAACTTGCACCAACTGTCGCAGTTCGCCAATCTGCTCCTGACGGATACGGTCGTTGATGGCGAAGCCTTTGATAAGGTATTGCTTCAGAACACGATTTGCCCATTGACGGAACTTAACACCTCGTTTCGAGTTAACCCTATATCCTACGGAGATAATCATATCAAGATTATAATAAGGTATGTGGCGGGTAACCATTCTGGTGCCCTCCTCTCGAACTTGTGCAAATTTTGCACAGGTTGCTTCTTCCTCCAGCTCATCAGTTCTGTAGATATTACCGATGTGCCTCAATATAGATGTTCTGTCTGTCTGAAACAACTCTGCCATTTGGGACTGTGTCAACCACACGGTCTCATTCTCCAGTCGAACATCAATCTGCGTCTGTCCGTCCTCGGTCTGATAGATGACGATTTTTTTCTCTTCCATACGAATCTGATTCTCACTGCAAAGTTACGAAAAAAAATTCAATAAAGAAAAAAAAGGAATAATAATGAAAATGAAATCTATCCTCACCCTCCTGCTCGCCTTCGTCGCTTCAGTAAGCTACGGCCAGACGGACAGTACGAAAGTGGGAAAGAAAGAGAAGAAGGAGAAGAAGATATACGTCTACGGCACGGTGGCGGACTCGTTTACGAAAGCCTCGATACCTGACGTGAAGGCAACGCTGATGCGCGAGGACTCGACGGTGGTGGACACGACACGGGTGTGGGAGAGCTACAGCTACAGCAGCGGCATCGGACAGTCGGCGGGCAGCACCCATTGGCATTTCGAGGTGAGCCGCGAGCCTGCGAAGTACATCCTTAAGCTGGAGCACGAGAACTACGAGACCACCTACGCCGACTTCGAGATGAAGCAGGTGAGCAAACGCCGTCAGGACGTCGAGGGGCCCAAAATCTACATGAAGAAGGCGGCTAACGCCAGCCATTTCGAAGGCGGCAACCTGGGCGAGGTGGTGGTGAAAGCCACGAAGGTAAAAATGGTATGGAAGGGCGACACGCTGGTATTCAATGCCGACGCCTTCAACGTGCCCGAGGGCTCGATGCTCGACGGGCTGATCAAACAGCTGCCCGGCGTGGAGCTGAACGACGACGGCGAGATCTTCGTCAACGGCAAGAAGATTGACAACCTGACGCTGAACGGCGCCGATTTCTTCAAGGGCAAGAACAAAATCATGCTGCAGAACCTGCCCTACTTCACGGTGAAGAACATTCAGGTGTATAAGAAGCAGACGGAGGAGAACAAATACCTCGGCATCGACGATGAGAACAAGAAGGAATACACGATGGACGTTGTGCTGAAGCGTGAGTACAGCATCGGCGGCTCGGCCAACCTTGAGGCGGGCGGAGGACCCTCCGAAGGCGGCGACTGGCGCTACAAGCTAAAGGGCTTCGGCCTGCGTTTCAGCGACCGCACACGTGCCGTGCTCTTCGGCGGTATGAACAACATCAACGAGACGATGGAATACAGCGGCGAGAACAGCAGCTACAACGACAAGACAGAGCAGTCGGGCGACAACCACTTCAAGCAGATTGGCGGTCAGTTCGTCTATCAGGCGCCCGAGGAGAAACTGACCAACTCCACCGAGGTAAACGCCTCGTGGCAAAACAACTGGAGCGAGAGCCGCAGCCAGAGCGAGACCTATCTCAACGGCGCCAGCACCTTCGGTCAGTCGGAGAGTACAGGGCGCAACCGTATCAGCAACTTCTCGCTGAAGAACACGCTGCGCACCACGGGCAAGCTCCGCTTCTATTCCAATGCCAGTCTTACCTACTATAACAGCCGCTACGAAGGCGAGGGCTGGAACGTGAGCACGGCCGATGCCGTGATGAAGGACAGCATCAACAGCTCGTGGTATCGCTCGCGCAGCAAGAGCAGCAGTCTCTACGGCGGCCTTTATTCTTACATTGCCTACCGTCTGCCCTCCGGCGACTCGTTCACGTTCAACGTGGAGGGCAACGGCAACCGCAGCTACCATCCTGAGTCGTCGAGCTTCAATGACTATACCTACTATAAATTAGGTACGCGCGATATACGTGACCGTCGCACGGAGACGCCGAACTACAGCTATGGTTTCAATGCGGAGATGACCTACAACTATAATCTGACCGAGCATCTGCGTATCGCGCCAACCATCGGCATCGGAACGAGCAGAAACCACAGCGACCAGCATGAGTTCCTGCGCGACAGCCTCGACTTCTATTTCGATGCGAAGAACAGCTATGAGCAGGGTACGCAGACCCTGAACCGCCGCGCCGGCCTGAATGCCGATTTCAACAAGGAGCTGGAGAAATACTACCTCGGCCTCTACCTTGGCTTCAGCGCCAATTTCCAAAGACAGCACATGACCTACGACAGCGAGCCGCTCACTACTTCTCTCACACGCCATTACACGCTGCTCTCTCCCAACGTTTTCCTGTATCTCTTCAGCAAGGACAACCGGAAAAACATTACGACACAATATTATATGTGGCCGTCGACGCCCTCCGTCACCGACCTCATCGACCGTCCCATCACCAGCGACCCGCTGAACATCTTTCAGGGCAATCCCGACCTGAAGAAGAGCGTGCAGCACCAATGGAGCATCGACGGCCGACTGCGCAACGACAGCATCGACCAGACCATCAGCATGAGCCTGAACGTCAGCACGACGCACAACGCCCAGACACGCGGCTACACCTACGACATGACGACGGGTGTGCGCACCTATCGCCCAGAGAATATCGGCAGCGGCAACTGGCGCCTTGGCTCGTCGTTCAACTGGAGCCGTGCCCTCGGCAAGAAGAAGTTCTGGCATATCGACAACGGCCTGCGCCTCAACTACAACAAGAGCACCGGCCTGGCGCTCACCACGGGCAGCACGAGTGGGGAGTTGAGTCGTGTCGGCACTTTCACCGTCAACTACATCCCCGCCATCCGCTTCCAGAAGAAAGACCTCTCCGTCAGCCTGAAAGGCGACGCCAGCTATCGCAACATCCACCGCAACGTTGGAGGGGATTTGCAATCCCCAACTGTCAAACAGCCCACCGACGTGTGGGACATTGCCTACGGCATCAACGGCAACTACAAGCTGCCTTGGGACATTACATTCGACACCGACCTGACGATGCACTCGCGTCGAGGCTATACCGATGCCGAGATGAATGACAACCGTCTCTATTGGGACGCCTCGCTCACCAAGTCGTTCCATCAGGGCAAGTGGCTCGTCAAGCTGCGCGGCTACGACCTCCTCGGACAGGTCAGCAACCTGCGCTACAACATCAATGCACAGGGCCGCACCGAGACATGGACCAATGCCATGCGCCGCTACGCCCTGCTCACCATTAGCTACCGCTTTTCACAGAAGCCGAAGAAAGAAACCGATAAAAACTAACGGACCGTTCTTTGGAGAGGATATGCAAAAAAAGCAGCTCGCCGTTACTGGCGGGCTGCTCGTGTGCTGATTTTCTTTCCTTCCTTATTCCAGGTGTAGATCCAGGAGCCGAGCCTGCTGGTGAACGTCTCTCCTGCCACGGAGAGCACCGTGCCTACGGTGGATTCGCTCATGGTGTGTATCTTGTTGCCCTTGGCGTCATAGATGTAGATCCACGGGCCGTTCTTGACGACGAAGATGGAGGCGCTGAATCCCTGCAGCTCACCGATGGTTGCGCTGAGGGTCTTGATTTTCTTGCCGTCCTGGTCGTAGACGTAATACCAGCTGTTGGTGGTCTCGATATAACTGATGCTCTGTGCCCGAAGACCGGACACAGCAAGCAGCAGCACGACGATAAGCAGCAGCTTTTTCATAAAAAACCGTGCTTAGTATTCGTCCTCGTTGAAAAGAAAGTCTTCTTTAGTGGGGTAGTCAGGCCAGATGTCCTCGATGCTTTCGTAGACATCGCCCTCGTCTTCTATCTCTTGCAGGTTCTCCAATACTTCAAGGGGAGAGCCTGAACGGATGGCATAATCTATAAGTTCCTCCTTGGTGGCGGGCCAGGGGGCATCTTCCAGTTTGGATGCTAATTCGAGTGTCCAATACATGTTCGTTTTGTGTTTAGTGTTTAACGTTAGTGGTTTTGAGGCCGCAAAAGTAATAATATTTTTTTTATCTGCAAGTGTTTTGCCACAGATTTTCGCTCTGCCCCGCGTTAAAATTTATTATTTTTGCCAAAACGAAGAGATAATCGCTGAGGCGGTTGACGTATTGCGGAATATAGTCGTCTACGTGTGCGTGTTGGGCCAGCTCCAGGATACGTCGCTCGGCCCTGCGGCAGACGGTGCGGCAGACGTGGCACTGGGCAGCGCTGGCGGTGCCTCCGGGCAGTACGAAGCCTTGTTTCTCGGGCAGCATGGCCATGAGCTGGTCGATGCGTTCCTCGAGCAGGGTGGTCTCGCCGTCGGGCAAGCGGGCAAAGTCGTAGAGCGGTGTCTGGCTCTGGTCGATGGCGAGGTAGGAGCCGATGATGAAGAGGTTGTTCTGACAGCGCACCAGCATCTGGCGTTCTTCTTCCAGCGGGTGCTCGTCGTTAGCCATCATGGCGGCCAGGAGTCCGAGGTGCGACGACAGCTCGTCGGTGGTGCCGTAGGCTTCCAGCCGCGGGTCAGTCTTGCTGATGCGTACGCCGCCTACAAGGTCGGTCATGCCTTTGTCGCCTGTGCGGGTATAGACTTTGGTGATTTTCATATTGGTGGAAGGTTGATGGTGGAGGGTTGTTTAGAAGTTGACGATATAGTGCTGCTTGGCCCGCTGAGGGTTGAAGGTGGCGATGCCGCAATAGTAGAGGTCGAAGGCGACGGTGACGGCAGGCCATTGCTCCACCTCGTGCCACTGCTCCTTGTGATGGCCGATATCCTCGACCACGAGCATTGTCTTCTCTCCGCATTGCGACAACAGGGTGGGAGTGACATCGTCGGAATGAGCTATTATTAAAGATGTGGGAGGTGAGAGGTGAGAGGTGAGTGGTGTGAGGTCATTAACGATGCTGGCTTTGCGGCAGCCTGCGCTGAGGTAGTCGGCATAGCCGGCAAGGTCGGCAATGATGTCGGGCTGCATATAGTTGGCCAGACGGAGATAGAGCCGTCCCAGCTTGCGGCGCAGCCAGTCATCGGCAAGCCCCACTTCGCCGTAGGCGTAGTAGGGTCGCTGCTCGTTGACCACATCCCTGACGAAGCTATAGTCGGTGGGCGACTGTATGCCGAAGCCCCGACAGCGGTGGATGCGACTGAGCCAGACGAAAGCCCGTGTCACTCTGTTCACAAGTGCAAAGGTACGAATAAGCGAGCGAAAAGCAAAAAGAAAATGTAAAATTTTTCCCCATGTTGCATCGTTAATTCGGAAAAAAGATTTAATTTTGCAGACGTAACCTTATTTTTTGACCATACCTACATGAGAACAAGACTTTGCATGGCCCTCGTGCTGCTGATGCTCTGCACGGCGGTAACGGCCAAGAAGAAACAGCCGAAGCAGGAGCTCTGGCCCAACGGCGAGGTGATGAGCGAATGGTTCAGCGACACCACGAAGGTGAAGCTGGCCGATCTGGGCAAGCAGTATGTGCTGACCAGCTACGGCGTGCGTCAGGGCACTACCGATATTCAGACGCGTGAGATTCAGGCCGTCATCGACCGCTGTGCCGAGGAGGGTGGCGGCGTCATCGTCGTGCCGAAGGGCACCTTCTATACCGGCAACCTCTTCTTCAAGCAGGGCACGCACCTGCACCTCGTGGAGGGCGCCGTATTGAAAGGCTCGGAGCGTGTGCACGACTTCGAGATTCGTGAGACACGCATCGAGGGACAGACCTGCAAGTATTTCACGGCCCTCGTCAATGCCGATGGGCTGGACGGTTTTACCATTTCCGGTCAGGGCACCATCGACGGCAACGGCGAGCCCTACTGGGAGGAGTTCTGGATTCGCCGCAAGTGGAATCCGCAATGCACCAACAAGGATGCGCAACGTCCTCGCCTCACGTACATCTCTAATAGTAAGAACGTCACCATTCAGGATGTGCGCCTCATCAACTCGCCCTTCTGGACGAACCACATCTATCGCTGCGACCACGTACGCTATCTCGACCTCTATATCTACTCCTCGACACAGGACATCAAGGGCCCGTCGACCGATGCCATCGACATCGATGCCTGTCACGATGTGGTGGTGCGCGGCTGCTATATGAACGTCAACGACGATGCCGTGGTGCTGAAGGGCGGCAAGGGCACCTTCGCCGACAAGGCTCCTGAGAATGGTCCCTGCTACAATATCCTGGTGGAGAACTGCCACTACGGCACCGTTCATGGCTGCATGACGCTGGGCTCTGAGAGCTTGCACGACTGGAATGTCATCATGCGTAACTGTCATGCCGATGACACCAACAACGTGCTCTGGCTGAAGATGCGCCCTGACACGCCGCAACATTATGAGTTTGTGCATGTGGAGAACTTCACGGGCAAATGCCGCTCGTTCCTGCTTGTCAGACCCTGGACGCAGTTCTATCAGAAGGAAGACCGCGATGACATGCCGCTGTCGAAGTGCAACGACATCTCGTTTAAGAACATCCGCATGGATTGCGGCACGTTCTTCAACGTCACCGGCTCTGAGAAGTACTATCTCTGCCGCTTCAGCTTCGACGATGTCGACGTCAGCGACCAGGCCAATGCAAAAGGCTTTACCAACAACTCCGTCGAGGAATTCTCGCTCAATAACGTCGTCGTCAACGGGGTAAAGCAGGTTGTCATTTCAAAATAACAAATCTCAAATCTCAAATCAAATATTATGTCACGAATACTGATGATTGGCGCCGGTGGCGTCGCTACGGTGGCTGCGTTCAAGATTGCGCAGAATGCCGACGTATTTACAGAGTTTATGATTGCCAGCCGCCGCAAGCAGAAATGCGATACTCTGGTAAAGGCCATCCACGACAAGGGCTACACCCTGCCCATCCAGACGGCACAGGTCGATGCCGACGACGTGGAGCAGCTGAAGGCACTCTTCAACGACTACAAGCCCGAGCTGGTGGTCAACCTCGCGCTGCCCTATCAGGACCTCACCATCATGGATGCTTGTCTGGCTTGTGGCTGCTCGTATCTCGACACAGCCAACTACGAGCCGAAGGACGAGGCCCACTTCGAATACTCGTGGCAGTGGGCCTATCGCGAGCGCTTCGAGAAGGCTGGCCTCACCGCCATCCTCGGCTGCGGCTTCGACCCCGGCGTCACCAGCATCTTTACGGCCTATGCCGCCAAGCATCACTTCAAGGAACTGCAGTATCTCGACATCGTCGACTGCAACGCCGGCGACCACCACAAGGCCTTCGCCACCAACTTCAACCCGGAAATAAACATCCGCGAGATCACTCAGAAAGGCCTCTACTGGGAGAACGGCCAGTGGGTGGAGACGGAGCCGCTGGAGATTCACAAGGACCTGACCTATCCTGAGATTGGCCCTCGCGACAGCTATCTGCTACACCATGAAGAGATTGAGAGCTTGGTCATCAACTATCCCACCATCAAGCGTGCCCGCTTCTGGATGACTTTCGGTCAGCAGTATCTGAAGCATCTCGAGGTGATTCAGAACATAGGCATGAGCCGCATCGACGAGGTGGTCTACGAGGCCCCGCTGGCCGACGGCTCCGGAGTAGCCAAAGTCAAGATTGTGCCGTTGCAGTTCCTCAAGGCCGTGCTGCCCAATCCGCAAGACCTCGGCGAGAACTACGAGGGACAGACCTCTATCGGTTGTCGCATCCGCGGCATCGGCAACGACGGCAAGGAGCATACCTACTACGTCTACAACAACTGCTCGCATCGTGCCGCCTATGAGGAGACGGGCATGCAGGGCGTCAGCTATACCACCGGTGTGCCCGCTATGATTGGTGCCATGATGTTCTGCAAGGGACTGTGGAAGAAGCCCGGCGTCTACAATGTCGAGGAGTTCGATCCCGATCCTTTCATGGAGCAGCTCAACCTTCAGGGCCTTCCCTGGCACGAGATCCACGACGGCGACTTGGAGTTGTAATTTACGAACAAACAATAAGAGGGTCCTGCATGGACCCTCTCGTTGTTTCATGGCGCTTAATGTTTATCCATCAGCTTGAGCAGCTCGGCGCGATAGCCGTGGGGATCGAAGCTGAGGCCTTGGTTGACGAGACGCTTCGCCATCTCGATGGTGGCATCGCCCTTGTAGGGAGAGTCGCGAAGGATCATGCCGTAGGCGGCCACACCGGCTGCGAAGTAGAAGTCGTCAGGACGTCCGTACTTGTTGAGCGGCATGTCGGCAGAGAGCTTCACCTGCAGGGGGATGCTGGTGCCATCGAGCGACTTCTTATAGCGGAAATCGAAGGTGACGAGGTCTGGGTAGTTGGAAGGGTTAAAATCAACTCTATTGTAGACATCCTCATTTAGCATGATTTCGTAGAGGGCGGTGATGGTCTGGCCGGCGCCAATCTCGCCTGCATCCTTCTTGTCGTTCTCGAAATCCTCGTTGCTCATCACGCGGTTTTCATAGCCGATGAGACGGTACTCGCTGACGAAATCGGGGTTGAAGCTGACCTGACACTTGGCATCGTTGGCCACGCTAACAAACTGGCTGCGCTCATGTACGAAGACCTTCATCATCTCGTTCTCGCAGTCGATGTAGTGGTAGGTGCCGTTGCCGGCGTTGCTGACCTTCTCCATCATGGCATCGTTGAGGTTGCCCAAGCCGAAGCCCAGACAGGTCATGTAGATGCCTTTGCGGGCATAGTTCTCGACCATCTCCACCAAGGCGTCGGTGCTGGTGACGCCCACATTGAAGTCGCCGTCGGTGCCCATGATGACGCGGTTGTTGCACTTGGGGTCGTAGTTGGCCAGCGCCTCTTCGTAGGCCATCTTCAGGGCTTCGCCGCCAGCCGTGCATCCGCTGGCTGTCAGCTTGCTGATGGCTTTCTTGATCTTGCCGGCATCACGGACGGGCGTCGACTCCAGCAGTTTCTTCACCTCGCCTGAGTAGGTGATGAGCGAGATGCGGTCGTCGGGATTCAGCTGATAGAGCAGCTCCGTCAGCCCTTTCTTCAGCAGGCCCAGCTTGTCGTTGCTGTCCATCGAGCCCGACACATCGACGAGAAACACGAAGTTGGCACGAGGCATCTCGTTGGCCGCCAGTTCCTTGCCCTTGATTCCTAACTGTAGCAGCTTGTGCCCAGGGTTCCACGGACAGTCGCCCACCTCGGCATAGATAGCCACATGGTCGTTTCCCTTCGGCGAAGCATAGTTGAAGGTGAAGTAGTTGAGGAACTCCTCTATTCGGACGCTGGAAGGGTTGATGTTATAGTTGCCGGTCAGGTAGCGCCGCATGATGGCATACGAGGCGCCGTCGGCATCGACAGAGAAGGTGGATACGGGCTCGTCGGCGGTCTTGACAAAGGGATTGTCAGTAAAGTCATCGAACTTGTCGCCGCTTTCCGGTACTTCACCCATTTCTTCTCCGGCAAGACTGTATGCACTGCCCGTAAGACCGTCTCTAAAGTAGTAGTTTTCATAGCCACCATCGCCGTCGGTTGTGGAACATCCCATAGCCAGCAAACTTGCAGCTGCCAGGCCAAAACGTAAATAATTCTTTTTCATTGCTCTTGTTGTTTTGATGATTGTTGTTTCTGTCATGGAAACGGCGCAGGGTGGGAAATCCTGCACTTGGAGGGTTTAAAAAGTGTTAATGAAGAAAAAGTTGGCTTTGAAGTGCAAGATTTTGCATTTTCTCCGTTATATTAGAAAACTGCATCATATGAGAGCGAAAATGAAAACGGCCTTGATGGTTTTGGGCATGTTGTCAGGTTGCCTCCTGACAGCTTGCTCGGTAGAAGATGCCGAGAGTTATGCCGGTGAGGATAAATTTTTTTATGATGGTGATCAGCATGCTGTCTATGACGGTGAATGGACGGTAAACAGGCAGGTGGTGGACACGGCCCGTCTGGAGGTGACAAAAGTGCTCAAGGTGAGGCTTCCGGAAGAATACCTGGGCGCCTCCTGCTTTGAGAACGATGAGGCCTTAAGTGCCGGTAAATACAAAGGTCAGCCCGTTGTTATACCTTTTAGATACGAAGGTTATACGGATTATGCAACATTCAATTCCATTTCTTCGACGGAGAAAAACTATAACGGAACGGTACTCTTCAATAGCGTATCATTCACCGTTGCCGTCGACGGCGTTGACTATCGTGTCGACCTGCTCTCCGACGAGCCTGGAAATGCCGTTTACAGAAACGACAACGGGCAGTGGACAATAGGGTTTACCGTCAAATCCTTCCTCGTCACGAATCAGGAGACCCACGAGGAGCAGATGCGCACTCCCCATACGCCTATTGCGCTCTATTACAATACGAAGAATCGGATCAGATAACAGGAGCGTGGAGACAGAGCGGCAACTCTTGGAGGCGATTTGCGGCGGCGAGAAGGCAGCATTGCGCAGGCTCTACGACCGCTATTCAGGCTATGCTATGGCCGTAGGGCTGAGGTATATACCTGATCGTGAAGAGGTGCGCGACGTCCTGCAGGACAGCTTCGTCAAGATACTCACCTCCATCCGACAGTTCAACTATCAGGGCGAGGGCTCGCTGAAGTCGTGGGTGAGCAGGATCGTGAGCAACCGCTCCATCGACTACCTGCGTGAACATCAGCGCTTCATGCTGGTCGACAACCTGCCTGAAGAGCCCGACGAACCTGAAGAGCCCGATGTGGGAAGGGTGCCGCCCGATGTGCTGATGGAGATGATAGGACGGCTGCCAGCCAACTATCGTACCGTGCTCAACCTCTTCGTCTACGAACAGCGGTCACACCGCGAGATAGCCCAAGTGCTGGGCGTCAGGGAAAGCACCTCCTCCTCATTGTTTTTCAGGGCCAGAAAGATGCTGGCCAAGATGATAAAGGAATACCTCAACAAACAAGCGATATGAAACGGGATCAATGGACAGAACAACTGCATGACAAGCTGGCGGAGTACGAGACGGCTGCGCCAGATGACTTGTGGGCAGACATTGAGGCCGCTCTCGATCAGCAGCCTGCACTTGCCCAGTCAGCTCCTGCTCAGCCGACAAAGCCTGCCCGGTCACGTTTCGTAGCTATGCGGCGATGGGCTGTGGCGGCTTCCATAGCGGTGTTGCTGTTGGGTGGAGGATATCTGTGGTGGACGGCCTCAGAGCAGTCTCAGCAGGCGGCACAGTCACTCTCCTCTGCTCAAGGGGAAGACCTTCTGACGCAGCAACTCCCTAGTCCTCAGGGGGAAGACCTTCTGACGCAGCAACTCCCTAGTCCTCAGGGGGAAGACCTTCTAGCGCAGCAACTCCCCGCCCCTCAAGGGGAGGGGCAAGGGGTGGGGGCTGAAACTTATTCAGACCGCTCGCCGGAAAATTCATCGGAGGGAGTGATACAGACCCCACCCCTAACCCCTCCCCTTGAGGGGCGGGGAGTGGCTGCGCGAGAAGAGCCTCAGCGGCTGATTGCAGAGAATTCTCAGCGGCAGACCATAGAGGAGACTCAGACCATAGATGAACCGCAGCGGCAGATTGCAGAAGAACCGCAGCGCCAGATTGCAGAGGAGTCGCAGCGGCAGATCATGGATTTGCAGCAATGGCAAGACATGGAGCGGCCCGTAGCGAAGCCCAAGCGGCAGATGAGTCTTGGCCTCTATGCGATGAACGGCTTCGACAATCAGAACAGTAGCAATGGTGTGCTGATGGCCGACGCCTTGGCCAAGCAGTATATGGAAACTTACGCAAACAGCTACTCTGCACGTAGCAGCGAACCTATTTGGTTGGCAGGCTATGAGGAGCGCCAGCATCACCATCGCCCCATCACCTATGGCCTGACGGTGGATTATCCCTTCTCCGACAGACTCTCGCTGAATACCGGCGTGGTTTATACGAAGCTGCAGTCAGA
This sequence comes from uncultured Prevotellaceae bacterium, assembly GCA_947167935.1. Classification (GTDB taxonomy): domain Bacteria; phylum Bacteroidota; class Bacteroidia; order Bacteroidales; family Bacteroidaceae; genus Prevotella. The sequence goes on from CAMVJU010000010.1 coordinate 42,017, forward strand.
CTTCACCCAAGTGATGCGCAGCCAGCAGATTCAGCAGGAGCAGACGCTCCACTACGTCGGCATACCGCTTGGCCTGAGCTATAGGCTGTGGTCGTACAGGAGCATCAGGACTTATCTGTCAGGAGGCATGAAGGCCGACTGGAACGTGGCCACTCATTTAGAGACGGAGGGCGTTAGTCAGGAACTGCCCAAAGACCGCATGCAATGGTCGTTCAACGTCAGTATGGGTGTGCAGTACGATATCCTGCCTCAGTTGGGATGCTATGTGGAGCCCAGCCTGAACTGGTATCCTGACAACGGCAGCAAATTGCAGAACTATTTCAAGGACAAGCCCTTGAACTTAGGCTTGCAGATAGGACTGAGGCTGAATTTGAGATAACGGGTAAGCAGTCTTGAGGCAGATAGGCATAAAAATAATGAGAAAATAATTTTGTGCATCGGCGGATTTTTCGTAATTTTGCCAACTGGAAATAAACCTAATATGTAAAAACAGCTATGGCAAAGAAAGAAAAAACAGAAACTGAACAGCTCACCCCGCAACAGGAGAAAATGAAGGCCCTGCAGGCCGCTTTGTCGAAGATTGAGAAGGACTTTGGCAAGGGTAGCATCATGCGAATGGGCGACGAACAGATAGTACCGGTAGAAGCCATCCCCACAGGCTCCATTGGCCTAAACGCAGCACTTGGCGTAGGCGGCTATCCCAAGGGACGCATCATCGAGATCTATGGCCCGGAGTCGAGTGGTAAGACCA
>CAMVJU010000011.1 GCA_947167935.1 uncultured Prevotellaceae bacterium
AGATATTCTTGGAGTCAGACCTCTTCAACCAGGGCTTCCGTCCTGCCATCAACGTAGGTATCTCCGTGAGCCGTGTAGGTGGCTCGGCACAGATTAAGTCGATGAAGAAGGTGGCTGGTACGCTGAAGATCGACCAAGCACAGTATCGTGAGCTCGAGGCCTTCTCGAAGTTCTCGAGTGATATGGATGCTGTGACGGCTATGACGCTCGACCGCGGCCGTAAGAACAACCAGCTGCTCATCCAGCCACAGTACAGCCCGATGCCCGTTGGCGAGCAGGTGGCCATCCTCTATTGCGGTGTGCACGGATTGATGCGCGAGGTGCCCATCGACAAGGTGCGTGAGTGTCAGAATCAGTTCCTCGACAAGCTGCGCAACACGGCACCTGAGGTCATCGAGACGCTGGGCGCCGGCAAGATTGACGACGAGACGACCGGCAAGATTGAGGCCGTCATGGCTGACATCGCCGCCACGTATAAAGCCTAATAGCTTATGCCATCATTAAAGGAAATCAAAGGCCGCATTGCCTCGGTTAACTCGACGCGCAAGATTACCTCTGCCATGAAGATGGTGGCGTCGTCGAAGCTGCACCATGCTCAGGTGGCTATCCAGAACATGCTGCCCTACGAGACGCTGCTGGAGCACATCCTGAAGAGCTTCCTCGCTGCCGAGGCAGAGGCACAGTCGATCTACGACCAGGAGCGGCCCGTCAAGCGTGCTGCCCTGGTGGTCATTTCCAGCAACTCGTCGCTCTGCGGCGGCTTCAATGCCAACGTTATCAAGATGATGCAGCAGACGGTGAACGCCTACGTCGAGAAGCTTGGCGCTGACAACGTGGAGGTTTATCCCATCGGCCGCAAGGTGACGGAGAAAGCCACAAAGCTGGGTTACAACGTGAAGACCATCGACGAAGCCTCCAATATGGTTGATCATCCCAGCGTGGCGCCTTGCATCGATCTGGCTATGACTCTTGGCAAACGCTTTGAGAAAGGCGAGATTGACAAGGTGGAGCTGATCTACCATCACTTCAAGAGTGCCGGTTCGCAGATTCTTACCCGTAAGACCTTCCTGCCCATCGACATCGAGACAGAGCTGGAGCGTGACCATGAGCGTGACCTCACCACCAATGTCGTGACGAAAAAGGCGCAGGACTATCTCAAGAAGAGAGGAGAGAGGAAAGAGGAAAAAGATGAGGAAGAGACGAAGCCGTTGAACGACAACTTCATCGTGGAGCCCGACATGGACTCTGTGCTGGCGCTGCTCATTCCTAAGCTGGCCCATCTGATGCTCTATACCGCCCTGCTCGACAGCGTCGCCTCGGAACATGCCGCCCGCATGGTGGCCATGCAGACCGCTACCGATAATGCCGATGAGCTGCTGCGTCAGCTAAACCTGCAATACAACAAAAGCCGCCAGCAGGCTATCACCAGCGAGCTGCTCGATATCGTAGGAGGCTCCGTCAACAACTAATGAACAATTATGATTAGGAATACTCTTCTTGCGGCAGCCTTTATGACTGCCGCTTTTGTATATGCTCAGAACGGTCCGACGATGGGCTGGAGCTCGTGGAACACCTACGGCGTGAACATTAACGAGACGCTCATCAAGAACCAGGCCGCCGCTATGGTAAGCAAGGGCCTGCGCAGCGTGGGCTTCGACCACATCAACATTGACGACGGCTACTTTGGCGGGCGTGACGCTACCGACGGGCACCTGCTCATCCATCCCACGCGCTTTCCCAATGGACTGAAACCTGTAGTTGACTATATCCACTCGAAGGGTTTGAAGGCAGGCATCTACAGTGATGCTGGACGTAATACCTGTGGCAGTATGTTCAGTGGCGATGCCACTGGCAAGGGAGTAGGCCTCTACGAGCATGACCAGCAGGACTGTGACTATTTCTTCAAGGATTGTGGCTTCGACTTTATCAAGGTCGATTTTTGCGGCGGTTCCTACTATCACAATGAAGACCACCTCGTTCTCGACGAGCAGGAACGCTACACCGCCATCGCCCAGGCCATCAAGAACACAGGCCGTACTGATGTGCGTATGAACGCCTGTCGCTGGGCCTATCCTGGCACGTGGATTGACGACGCAGCCTTCTCATGGCGTACCACGGGAGATATCAACGCCAGCTGGGAATCGGTGAGGGACATTATCGCCGAGAATCTCTACCTGTCGGCCTATTGTAGCGAGGGCCACTATAACGATATGGACATGCTCGAGGTAGGACGCTCGCTCACCACAGAGGAAGACAAGACGCACTTTGGCATGTGGTGCATCATGAACTCGCCGCTGCTCATCGGCTGTGACCTCACCAACATCAAGCAGACCACGCTCAACCTACTGCGTAACAAAGAGCTCATCGCCCTCAATCAGGACGCCCTCTATCAGCAGGCCTACGTCGTGAAGTATGTCAATGGATGCTACATTCTCGTGAAAGACATAGAGAAGCTGTTTGGCACGAAGCGAGCCTTCGCCGTCTACAATCCCAACGACGCTGCCAAGACTGTGCAGGTCAGTTTTACTGACTTGGATTTAGCTGGTGTAGTGAAGCTGCGTGACATTTTTCAGAGGAAAGACCTCGGCGAATTCACCGATGTTTACTCAGTAGACATACCTGCTCACGGCACACGCATCTATGTGGCTGAAGCTGAGACACGTATGGAGCGTACCCGCTATGAGGCAGAGACAGGCTATAACAGCGTCTATCAGGAAATCAAAAACAATCAGCAGGAAAAGACAGGCTCCTACTCAGCGTCCAGCAACTGCTCTGGCGGCTACAAGGCTGGCTGGTTAGGAGGCAGAGATGCAAACGACCTGCAATGGCGCAATGTCTACAGCTTCACTGGTGGCGAGTACAAGCTCACCATTGGCTATCTTTGTGGCGAGAATCGTAACATCACCGTCAGCGTCAACGGACAGAAGGTGAAGACCATTAGCTGCAACAGCGGTGGATATGACAGGGTAGGGAAGAAACAACTGGATATACAGCTGAACGAGGGCATGAATACCATTCGCCTCTCTAATCCCTCCAACTGGATGCCCGACATTGACTACATTGAGCTGTCCTGCACCATGCCTTTAGCCATTGATGATGTAAAGAGACAGCCTGCATCAGATGATGTTCTTTACGACCTTCAGGGACGCAGGTCAACAACCACGTCCCACGGACTTTATATCAAAAACGGTAAAGTCATCGGACAATGAGCCATTAGGCCACAAAAAAAATCCGCAAACTCCATCAGGGGCTTGCGGATTCTTTATGTTGATTTCTTAGAATTCCACCAGGATGCGGAATACCTTTCCTGGATTCTGGCTCCACCAGCGCATGATGTCAAGGGCCTCTTCGGGTTTGACAACGCGGGTGATGAGAGCATCGGTAGGACAGTTGCCACGCTCCATATAGCGGATGACGGCGCGGAAATCCTGCGGCATAGCGTTGCGTGAACCACGAATGTCCAGCTCTTTCTGCACGAAAAACTTCGTCTGCAGCGACACCTCGCTCTTGGCATAGCCAATGCAGGCCACACGACCTGTAAAGGCCACCTCGTTGATGGCCATCTGATACGTGGGCACACTGCCAACGGCCTCGATGACTACGTCAGGGCCAAAGCCACCGGTGAGGGCCTGCAGCTGCTCATGAGCGTTGGACTGTAGGGTGTTGACAGCATAGGCTGCACCCATCTTCTTGGCTAAGGCCAGCTTCTCGTCGTCAATGTCAGCAGCGATGACGGTAGCACCACGGAGTGCAGAGCGCACGATGGCCCCCATACCCACCATGCCGCAACCAATAACCATCACGACATCACTGTCGGTGACCTGTGCGCGGCTAACGGCATGGAATCCCACGCTCATCGGCTCGATGAGGGCACTGTCGCGTGCTGACAAACTGCCAGCGGGAATAATCTTCTGCCAAGGTAGGACAATGAACTCGCGCATGGCGCCATTGCGTTGCACACCCAGTGTTTCATTATGTTCGCATGCATTAACGCGATTGTTGCGACAGGATGCACAGTTACCACAGTTAGTGTAGGGATTGACGGTGACCACCATGTCTGTCTTCAGTTCCTCGGGCACGCCTTCGCCTACGGCCTCGATGGTTGCCCCAACCTCGTGGCCAGGGATGACGGGATTCAGGGCCATGCCGTTACGGCCCATAAAGGTGTTGATGTCAGAGCCGCAGAAACCCACGTAGCGCAGGCGTAGCAGTACCTCGCCATAACCGGGCGCCTGGGGCTTCTCCAGTTCAATGATGTTCAGCTCTTGGCTGTGTGTGATTTGAATTGCTTTCATTTATTTTGTTGTTTGTAAACGATACGTCCTAAAGCCATACATGAAGATGACGAAGAAGCAGATCAGCGGCAGGATGAAAGAGAAGTTGACGGCCGGCATACCCATGATGGTCTGCTGGTCAATGATTGCACCCTGCAACGGCGGCAGGATGGCGCCTCCAACGATAGACATCACGAGGAAGGCTGCGCCGAGATTGGTGTCAGGCGCCTCCACATTCTCAAGTGCAATGCCGTAGATGCTGGGGAACATGATAGACATAAACAGGCTGATGAGCACCAGCGAGTAAAGGCCGAACATGCCGTCGATGAAGATGGCGCCCATCGTGCATACCGATGCTCCCACAGCGAAGATGGCAAGGAGCGGGCGCGAATTAACGTACTTCATGATATAGGTACCCACGAAACGTCCCGTGAGATTCAGCGACATAGCCGCGATGTTGAACATCTGTGCCTTGGCCCATGAGATGCCCAGGCGCTCAGCATACTGAATAATAAAAGTCCAACACATGATCTGGGCACCTACGTAGAAGAACTGTGACGTGACGCCGAAGCGGTAGTTGTGGTTGTGCCACAGATTCGACAGCGTCTCCTTGACAGGACGTCGTACACCCAGGGCTTTCAGCTCCTCGCTTTCCGTCTTCGGCATTTTCTTAAACAGGAAAATGGCAAATACTACGAGCACAATCAGTCCGATGACGATGTAAGGAGTGCGGATGGCCGCAAGGTCGTGCACACGGATGTCGGCTTTCTCAGCTACACTCTTTGCAGCGAAAGTAAGCTCGCCTGCAATGTCGCGCTCATCGGAACGCAAGTTAGGCAACACGATGAGTGAGGCTACAGCCATGCCTGTGAGTGAGCCTACAGGATTGAAGGCCTGCGCCATGTTCAGTCGGCGGGTGCTGTTCTTCTTCTCTCCCAACGACAAGACAAACGGGTTGGCTGTGGTCTCGAGGAATGCCAGACCGAAGGTGAGAATATACAAGGCAAAGCAGAAGAACATGAAGCTCTGCTGCTGTGCAGCCGGCATGGCCAGGAGAGCACCCGCTGCATAGAGCGCCAATCCGATGAGGATACCACTCTTGTAGCTATATTTGCGGATAAACAACGCAGCAGGGATAGCCATCGTGGCATAGCCACCATAGAAGGCAAACTGAATGAGCGATGCCTTGAAATTGCTCAACTCCATCACGGTGCGGAAGGCAGCCACCATGGGGTTAGTGAAATCGTTGGCGAAACCCCACAAGGCAAACAGCGACGTCACAAGGATAAACGTCACAAGGTATTTCTTTGGAATCAGCTTCCCTTTTTCGTTTTTCTCTTCGGTACTCATATTAAATCTTATATTCGTGTTTTAAAGTAATTCAGCTTCGCTTTCTGAGGAGGGGTTTATTTTACTCTGACATATTTTTAATGTACGGCAGCTCGGGCAAGTTCTTAAAACCATAGAAACGCTGGGCGTTGCCGCCGAGGAACAATGCCTTCTGTTCGTCGCTGAGCTCAGGACTCTTGCTCACAAAGTCATAGCTCATGCGATAAGTGATGGCGGTGATGGTGCGCGGATAGTCGCTGCCCCACATCAACCTGTCCCAGCCCACCCAATCGGCGGCCTGCCGGATGCTTCGGATGGCAGTGGGGTAGGGGTAGAACTCGCTGTTATAGAGCCAAGTAATGCCTCCGCTCTCTACCATTACATTATTGCCAAGCAGCGCCAGCTTTACTTGTTGCTCGAAGCTCTGAGTCGTCACCATGCCGAAGTGGCCGATGGCAATACGAAGCTTGGGACATTCCTGAATGACCTCGCCCATCTCTGCTATCTGCTGCTCATCATCGCCGAGGCACATCGACAGCACCATATCGTTCTTTTCCAACAACTTGAACAGTTCCATCATACGTGGCGCATTCAGGTGCAGTGTCTCAAAGTGGTCTTCTTCTGGCGAAGTGGGCACGCTGAACAGCCGATGGCCAGGAATGGCAAGGCCCTTCAACGGACTGTCAATCACGGCCCGAGTACCAGCCAGAAAGTCGTTGCCGTAGCGGAATTCTGTCATACCCATGCAGAAGAAACGGTCAGGATATTGCTGCTGCACCTTCGTGAGGTACTCGTTCTGGTTGCCGTCGATAATTTCCTGCACCACCACGGCGGCACCCACCTGTGCGTAATTCATGTTAGACAGGAACACCTCAGCCGAGTTCACACCGTCAATCATAAACGGTGGCAACATCTGTACCTCCTCCTCGAGGAAAATGCTTCGTCCGTTTTTCAGCGTCAGGATGCGTTTGCCGTCAACCCATGTGTCCTGTTTCAGCCACAGGTGCGAGTGTGCGTCGATGATTGTCATCATAATGTAGTTGTTTGTCGTTGGAATAACGTGTGCAAAATTACAATATTTTTCTGAAATTATATGACATATTAGAAAATATTTGTATCTTTGCAGCCGAATGTGAACTTTAAAAACGAACAAAACTATGAAAAGAACCTGTAAGGCATTACTCCTTGGCCTGTGTCTGACAGCTATCTCGTTGTCTGCTCAAGCACAAGGCACGAATTTCCCTTTTGTTAAACAGTTTGAGTATGGTTATTTCAACCATCTTGGCATCGGAGCCTCTTTGGGACTCGACGGTATAGGCTTTGATCTGGCCGCACCAGTAGGTAATCACTTCGGCTTGCGAACAGGTATCTCGTTTATGCCTAAATTCAGTTATGAAGACAACTTCGACCTCCACGAAAGCGATCCGGACATCACGGATAATGTGGATGCGAAAATCACACTGAATGTATTCGACTTCAAGCTACTGGCCGATATCTATCCCTCGAAGAGGGGCTCTTTCCACTTTACCGTCGGTGCCTTCATCGGCAGTGATAAGTTTGCGAAGGCCACCAATACCTCGATGTTCATCAAAGATCCTGCCAAATATGGCAAGATTGGTTTGATACTGGGCGATTATCGCGTAACGACAGACAAAGACGGCTATGCCCACGGCGACGCTGTGGTGAACAGCTTTAAGCCTTATCTCGGCTTTGGTTTCGGACGTGCCGTGCCTAAAAAACATGTAGGTTTCTCGTTTGACTTCGGTCTGAAATTCTGGGGCAAGCCTGCATTGGGAGTCGCCGAGACCCTTGACGACTGGGGAAAAACCTATTACCATAAGTTCAAGTCCTCTGAATTGGACGACAAGGATGACGAAGACGTGAAAGACGGCCTGGAGATTGCTGAGAAGGTGTTTGTCTTCCCCGTCATCACCTTCCGCCTCAGCGGTAGAATCTTATAAGAACAACAGTATAAAAGAACAAAAATATCAAACAATGAAAAAGTTTTTCCTTTACGCCTTTGCTGCAATGGCGGCAATGTGTATGACTGCTTGCAGCAGCAGCGATGATGACAATAACAATAATGATAACAATGTTGTTAACATGCCGACTCCGCCCTATGCGGACAAGGCGGTGCAGTATTCCCTCGATACGCCGAAGGCTCCCGAGAATGCTGAAGAAGATGCTCCTCAACTGAAGACCATCGACTTCACGGAGAGCGGCGACCTACTGGTGGAATTCTACAAGCCCGTCAGTAAGACCACTGTCTATCTCAAGGAGAAGGCTACTGCCAACGGCAACAGCTATATCGTGAACGGCACGAAGATGAGGGGCACCATCAAAGTGGTGGAGCAGGCCGCAAGAACCACTCGCTCAGGCAGTACCAACATCATTGTTGACGTGGCAGTTACTTTCTCGGCAGAACAAACTTATACCTATACCACTGAGGATGGAGAAACCATCACTGTGAATAAGGGCGTTCCTCCGACTGGCGACGAGGCTTTGACCATCCTGGCTCGAACTTGGAACGTGCTCGGCCTTATTCTCGACCTGAAGGGTGATGACGTGAAGGCCTTTATGACTTGGCCTGCCACGAATGGTCTTCTTGACCTGAGGACAACCCTACTGAAAGAGGCCCTCGACAGGGGTGTCAGCCTGACTCCTGAAGAGCAGGACGAGCTGAAAAAGACGGTGAAGAGCGTCACTATCACCAAGACCAAGCTCTTCGCCCTTAACTATACCGATGCTCCTGACGACGTTGCTAGCTGGGACTGGACAGACGGCAGCAAGACCGGCATACGTATCACCTTGAAGGATGGCAAGATGGGCAACAAGTTCATTGAGGACGCCTCGATGATTTCCTTCACCTTCAACGGCAATCGCTGCAATATGAAGATGGCGACAACCTTCACCGACAATGCCAATAAGAAATGGGATGCCATCGTAACGCTGCAGATGCAGTCGCCTGAATAAAGAGAAAGTGGAAAAAGAAATTTGGAATAATATGAAGGCTGCGCTGTTCGATCTGGACGGCGTAGTCTTTGATACTGAGCCTCAGTACTCTGTATTCTGGGGCAGTCAGTGCAGGCTGTACCATCCTGAGCATCCTGGCTTGGAGCACGAGATCAAAGGCTCCACGCTGGAACAGATATTCGAGATGGGGTGGGGTGGTGAGCTGGTGCCTGAGCGAGAGAAGGTGGTAGAACGGTTGAATGCCTTCGAGGCCCAGATGCATCTCGACTATGTAGCGGGCTTTGAGGCTTTTGTCGAATCCCTGCGCCGCAAGGGTGTTAAGACTGCCGTGGTGACCAGCTCGAACCGTCAGAAGATGGAGAACGTCTACAAGAAACATCCTGAGTTTAAGGGCTGGTTTGACACCATCCTCACCAGCGAGGATTTTGCTGAGAGCAAGCCGTCACCCGACTGCTACCTAAAAGCTGCTAAGCGATTGGGTGTCAGTGCAGATGACTGCGTAGTGTTCGAGGATAGCATTAATGGTCTGCGCTCAGGAAAAGCAGCCAAGATGAGGGTGGTGGGACTGCTTACTACTAATCCCATAGAAAAGGTTCGAGAACTGAGCGACATACAGATTCCCGATTACAAAGATTTTACATTAAGCGTTTAGCTTTAACCATTTAGCATTTCAAAATAAACAGAAAAATGGCTGGATATTTAGTCAGCGACGAACGCAAGGTAACGACGCGTCGCTTCATTGAGATGAAACAAAAGGGTGAGAAGATCAGCATGCTCACCTCCTATGATTTTACTACGGCAGGCATCGTCGACCGTGCAGGTATCGATGGCATCCTCATCGGCGACTCGGCCTCCAACGTGATGGTGGGCAACAGCACGACGCTGCCCATGACCGTCGACCAGATGATCTATCATGCACGTGCTGTGGTAAACGGTGTCAAGCGTGCCCTTGTGGTGTGCGACATGCCCTTCGGCAGCTATCAGACGGGTGTCCATGACGGTGTTGTCAACGCCATCCGCATCATGAAGGAGAGCGGTTGCGATGCAGTGAAGATGGAGGGCGGCGTGGAGATTCTCGACACTGTGAAGGCCATCCTCGATGCCGGCATCCCCGTGATGGCACACCTGGGCCTGACGCCGCAGAGCATTAACAAGTTTGGCGGCTATGCCGTGCGTGCCAAGGAGGAGAAGGAGGCTCAGAAACTGCTCTCCGATGCGAAGGCTCTGTCAGAGGCCGGCTGCTTTGCCGTGACGTTGGAAAAGGTACCCGCTGCATTAGCCGAACAGGTGACACGCGAGATCTGCGTGCCTACCATTGGTATTGGTGCTGGTGTCTATTGCGATGGTCAGATTCTCGTTGTGGCCGATATGCTGGGCCTCACACAGGGCTTCTCGCCCCGTTTCCTGCGCCGCTATGCCGACCTGGGTACCATTATGACCGACGCCATCGGACAGTATGTCACCGATGTGAAAGAAGGCAACTTCCCTAACGAGTCAGAATCCTACTAACTCTCCCCTCACACCTCACACCTCAATAACATGGAGAAAGTAGGACGATATGAGTTTATGGCCGAGCCGTTCCACTGCGACTTCAACGGAAGGCTGTTCATGGGCCATCTGGGCAACCACCTGCTCAACGCTGCTGATTTCCACAGCACGAACCGCGGCTTCGGCATGAAATACCTGATGACAATACAGCGCTCGTGGGTGCTCTCGCGCCTTGCCATAGAGATGACGGAGATGCCCGAACAGTACACGTGTTTTGTCGTAGAGACGTGGGTGGAGAATGCCATGCGTTTCTTCACCAGTCGCAATTTCCGCATCTGCTCGCCCGACGGCACAAAGGTCTATGGCTATGGACGCAGCATTTGGGCGATGATTGACACAGAGACGCGCCAGCCTACCGACATATTCTCCATCGACAACGGTGCCATCAACGACTGGATCGTCAACGACAAGGAGTGTCCCATCGGCAAGGGCGGTCGTGTGAAGATGGGTAACGACGCACAGCTGGTGCACACCATCGACACCTATTATAATGATGTAGACATCAACGGGCACATCAATTCTGTGAAATACATTGAACACGTGCTCGACCTGTGGCCTATTGAGTGGTACAGGGAGCACCAGGTGAAGCGCTTCGAGATAGCCTACGTGGCTGAGGCACACGGCGGCGACCAGCTGTCCTTCTACCGCGAACAGGGTGTCGACGGAGCTTTCAATGTCAGAATCGTGAAGACGGGCGACGTGGAGGTGGCCCGTGCTGCAATGACGGTTAAGGGTTAACGGTTATTGGTTAACCGTACCGTGACGATAGGCGTAGAGCAATGCTTTCAGATCGCTGATCTGAGCGCGCAGCTCTGCGCCTTTGTCTGTATCAGCCACTAACATACGGTGTGTAGACATCTCGACTAGTTGTGTCGTCGATTTGATGTCAGTACCACGCTGTATGGCGTCTTGTGTCGAGGTGAATGGCTCGTGCTGCACAAGCTGGAAACCGCGACTGTGGTAGATGAGCGTATATCCGGCAATGCCCGTCTCGGTGTGGTAGGCCTCCGAGAAACCGCCGTCAATCACCATCAGCCTGCCACCCGCCTTGATGGGATTCTCGCCTGAGCCGGCATGTACGGGCACGTGACCGTTGATGATGTGACGTGTCTCACCCTTCACGCTAAAGGCATCAAGGATGCGGTCGCACACCTCGGCTGAGTCACGCAGGCGGAAATAGTTGCCCTTCTCCTCGTGATAGGTCTCTTTGTCAGAGAGGAAGTAGCGCTCGAAGGTGGCCATCTTCGACTTGTCAAACAAGGGCGAGTCCTTGCCGCACCACAGGTAGAGGAAATAGTCCTTGGCATAGGCCTTCAGGTCGGCAGGTGTATCGCTCTGGAAGGCGGAGCGGATGAGTTGTCCGATATACTCCATCAATTGCCTTCCGCTGTAGTTCTTGCCCAGTATCTCCACCTCTTTCAGCGTTCCGTCGTCGTTCAGGGGCACGGAGGCGTGGAAGAGCAGGTTTTGATTGCAAATCTTATACATACAGCCGTGCGAGAGGATGGTGCGGATGTGCTTGCGCAGCTTCTCGCTGACACGGAACGAGTGGTGCAGCTTCTGCATCAGCGCTTCTTCCTCGGGCGTAAGCTCTATAACGCCTGTGGGGAAATGGCTGTCATTCAAGCTGTATTTCTTGCCATCGACGATACATGTTTTCTCCTTGATGTCGACAGACTCTATCAGGCAACGGTCTTCCATCTCCCATTCTTTGCGGCGGTGGAAGATACGGGTCTCCTCCTTGAACTGGATGACGCTGATGGCCTTGTGCATCTTCGCTGTCAGCTGAAGCGTCTTCTCATCCATCTTCGTATCTTTCAGTAGCTTGGGAATGAACTCCTCGCAAGGGTCGTCGCCGTAGGTCTCGAGGGCGAAGGTGGCCAGGGGCACGAGGTTGATGCCGTAGCCTTCTTCCAAGGTGGCGAGGTTGGCATAGCGCAACGAGAGACGCAGCACGTTGCAGATGCAGGCATCGTTGCCGGCAGCAGCGCCCATCCAGAGGATATCGTGATTGCCCCACTGGATGTCCCACGAGTGATACTGGCGCAGCGTGTCCATGATGATATGTGCGCCGGGGCCTCGGTCGTAGATGTCGCCGAGGATATGCAGCTGGTCAATGGCCAGTCGCTGAATGACATTGCAGATATCTACGATGAAGTCGTCGGCACGTCCTGTGGAAATGATGGTGTCGACAATGACGGCCACATAGGCGGCCTTGTCCTGATCGTCGGTGCGCTCGTGCAACAGCTCCTCGATGATATAGCTGAACTCCTCGGGCAGGCTCTTGCGCACCTTTGAGCGGGTGTACTTCGATGAGACGTCGCGGCAGACGCGCACCAACTGGTGAATGGTGATGCGATACCAGTCGTCCAGGTCCTCTTCCTGCGCCTTGATGAGCTCCAGTTTCTGCTCGGGGTAGTAGACGAGGGTGCACAGCTCCTTTTTCTCTGCTTCGCGTATGGTATTGCCGAAAATCTCACCCACCTTGCGCTTGATGTTGCCAGAGGCGTTCTTCAGTACGTGGATGAATGCCTCATGCTCGCCGTGCAGGTCGGCCAGGAAGTGCTCAGTTCCCTTGGGCAGGTTAAGGATGGCTTCCAGGTTGATAATCTCGCTGGCAGCATCGGCCACGGTAGGGTAGGTATGCGATAGCAGGTGCAGGTATCTCTCGTCGGTGTTCATTAGGAGTATAGAGTTTATGGTTAAGAGTTAAGAGTTAAGAGATGAGAGTTTAGAGTTCAGAGTTGAGAGTTGTGTAGAGTGATTCGTATTGTTTGGCCACTTTCAGGTAGTCGTGATGTTTTCTGGCATATTCGATGCTTTGTTGCTTCAGCAGGGGCAGCCGTTCGGGATGCAGCACCAGCTGTTCCAGTTGTTCGCAGACACTCTCGTAGTTGGGTTCTACGTTGATGACGGGCCGCAGTTCCTGTTCGCCGATGATGTCATAGTTCTCAGGCTCGCCTCCGCCAATGACGACGATACCTTTCGACATCGCCAGCAAGGCATTCATGGCTGGCGTGTAGCCGTAGAGCTGGTCCATGATGACGTCGCTGTTGTCCATCTTCTGCTGATACTCGTTGAAGGGCAGGCCCTCAGCCACCACCAATTCTAGTCTTTCAGGATATTTCTCCTTCACAGCCTGTGCAGCACGCAGCATCAAATCGGTGCCCTTGTAGGCGCTACGGCCACGACTGATGCCGATGAAGAGGATGATGGGGCCTGTTGGTCTCATAGGACTCATGGGCCTCATAGGACTCATAGGACTCATGGGGCGAATGGGCAGGGGGATGAAGGTGGTCTTTTGAGGAAAATGGGGGCGGTAGCACACATCATATTCATAGAGTCCGGTGACGATGGCATCACAGTCGTTCGCAATCTCGATGTTCAGCTTTGCCTTTGGTGTGTCAAACCAGTCGAGACGGTCTCTCATCGCACATTCGTCGGTGCGCAATGTGTCGCCGATATTGAAGTCGCTGTAGCGCAAGGGCTTCCTTTCCACACACTCCTTCACCCAAAAGTGATCCATACCCATCGCGCAGAGGACGATGTGGCGGTTGCTTCGACGCAGATAGCGATAAATGGGGAAGATACGCTCGGCCTTCAGCTCGAGGAACATGGGATTGATGAGCTGCACCACGTCATAGCCTCGCCATCGCGGCAGCAGGGTGGCAATCTTCGCCATCAGCGCCAGTCCACCTATCTTTCCTTCACGTCGTGCCAAGTCCTGATCGCGAGGATAGTCTTTCCAGAAGTCGCCGTTGGATGCCACAGTAACGTCATGCCCCAATTGCCGCAGACCTTCGGCCAGCGTATTGTGCACGTTGCTGTATTCACCTAAGAGCAGTATCTTCATCTCTCTTTGTTCAGGAAAGGTAGCGTTCGCATGAGGATTGTGCGTCCGATGGAGCTATTGGTCATGCGGCGGAACCACTTGTATTTCTGGGTGTAGTCGCGGTCGGGTAGGGGGAAGATCCCTATTTTGCCCAGCTCCTCCAACTGGCGGTCGAGATAGTGACGGCTTCGGGTGAGCACAATCACATTATAGATATAGTCCATCGTGAGCTGCGCAGTACGTCGCTGCATGGCTACACGCTCCTCAGGCGGCAGGGTGCTGCATTTCTTGTGCAGACTTAGCAACACACCCTTGGCATCGCCCAGTCGCTGCAGCCGACTACGCATGTCTGTACGGTTGATAGCCGATGCAGGGCGCTGACGGTAGTAGTAGGCGCGTGCCGTAGTGGAAATCACCCTCTCGGCACGCAAAAGCAGCTGCGGCGTAAACTCCTCGTCCTCGCCGTAGGCAATGCCTGGTGTGAAACGTAAAGAGCCCAGCATACTGCGCTGGAAGAGAATCGTGCATACCGAGCCGTGAATGTTCTGCTGACGCATCATGGTGGCGCCAGTCATTGGGTCCGTGTCCCTGTAGCTCGTATTCTTGTCGGGTTTTTCGCAGAAGTCGAACATGACCAAATCGGCTTTGCCGTATCGCACCAGGTCGATCACATGCTCGTAGGGCGTGCGCAATAGGACGTCATCGGCATCGATGAACTGCACAAAATCGCCATCGGCCATCTTCAGGCCCATGTTACGTGCCACTGCCACACCCTGATTCTTCTGGCGGATATAGATGATGTCGTCAGCCAATGTGCCAAGAGCAGCAAGAGGACTCTCGTCGGAGCCGTCATCCACCACGATAATCTCGCGTTCGAATGGCCGCAGCGACAACTCGCCGATGCTTTCAATGCAGACCCGTAGCATGTCTACCGGCACATTGTAGGCAGGAATAATGAAGCTGATCAGCTTTTTCTGATTCTCTTGTTGATATGGCATAATATTTTGATTCCTAATGTGTTGATAATGATAGTCTTTAGTCTTTGTGAAATACTTAGTCCTTTCGCAAATGGGGAGACACGACGTTTCGGAAGCTGTGGCTTTCTACCTGTCATTCGGCAGACATCCAGCTGAATATTCAGCACGTGCATATAGTATCGGTCGTCCAGCCAATGCGCCATTACTTGCAAATGTGCATCCAAGAGCATCTGCAGCTCGCTTCCTGTGGCTGTCGCCGTGATGCCGGTGTCGTTTGAACAGTAATAATAGAGGCCCTTGTCGCTGTTTTTCAAGGATTTAACATTTATTAAAATCAAGGGTAGGGTAGATACGTCCTCAAAAACCTTGCCCTTTGGGAAACGCACATGGTCGAATAGCGAGCGCCTGAAAATCTTATTCCATACATAGCAATGCTCATAGCAATGACCCTTGAGCCAATAATCCTGCATATTCTCGTAGGTGGTATCCTTGAAAATGATTTGCTGCTGCTTGCTTGAGCCATAGAAACGCCAAAACGGAAACTCCACGATGTCGGCCGTTTCTGCCAGTTTCATCACTTCTGCATAGGTGTTGGTGGCCAAATAATCATCGCTGTCAATGAAAGTGATGAATTCTCCCTTGGCCACATCCAAACCGACATTACGCGCTTCGCTCAGTCCGCCGTTCTGCTTGTGGATAACGCTGATACGAGCGTCGCGTTGGGCCCAAGCGTCGCATAGCTGCGGACTGTTGTCTGGCGAGTCATCGTCAACGAGGATAATCTCCAGGTCGTCAAATGTCTGGCTCACCACACTTTGTACGCAACGGTCCAGTGTTTTTTCAACACAGTAGACTGGAATGATGATGCTGAGTTTCACAACTGCAAAATTATACTTTTCTGAGAGAATATCAAAATATTTTCCTCATTTTTGTTCTCCTATTTATCATAATGAAGATTCTAAGCAAAAAGTGGATAGAATGGCGTTCATCGGTTTTTTATGGAAAAAGTGGTTGTTTATTTAAAAAGAAAGATGTATATGAGTTTTTTTCAGTATCTTTGCAGCGAGAAATCTGAAATTGAATTCAAAAGCGAGAATCTAAGAAATGATTTCATCATTGAAATTAGAAATACAAAACCAGAAATAAAAATACAAATACAAAAATAATGAAGAAATTCTTGTTTGCTTGCGCTGCTTTGCTGACGACTGCCTTTGCATGGTCACAAGGTGTAAAGCCGCTGCCTACGCTGCATGTGGAAGGCCGTTGGCTGATGGATACTCATGGCAACCATGTGGTGCTGCACGGTGTGATGGACACACCCAGCGCCTGGTTCAACGAAGGTCGCTGGGGTTGGAGCTACGACGATGCCGGACGCCAGCGTTGCCTCGACTATTTCGCAAAGCTCTTTGCCGGGTTGGAAAAGGCGAAGTGCAACATTTTCCGCCTGCATTTGGAACCCGCCTGGACCAACGATCCCAACAGCAGCTACACTTATCCAGGTTCTGCCGGTCAGTCTGCAGGAACGGGCGGCGAGGCAGACATCAGCAAGTTCAATCCAGACCGTCTGAAGAACTATATGAAGACGCTCTACTTCCCTCTGGCCAAGCGTGCCATGAAGTATGGCCAGTATGTGGTGATGCGTCCGCCTGGCGTTTGTCCTGGCACCATCAAGGTGGGCGACTACTACAATAATTATCTGATGGAGGTATGGGATATTGTCACGAAAAACGACTCTATCCTGAGGTATGCTGGTCAGATTTCCCTCGAACTGGCCAATGAGCCCGTGAATGTGAAAAACGCCCAAGGACAGGATGATCCGAGGGCTTTGCACGATTTCTTCCAGCCTATCGTCGACAAGATCCGTGCCAACGGCTTCACCGGCATCATCTGGATACCTGGCGCAGGCTGGCAGTCCAGTTATGCCGACTACGCCTCCTACCCTATCGAGGGCTACAATATCGGCTATGCCGTCCATGACTACGACGGCTGGTACGGATGTGAGGACAAGAAGCTGAACGAGAGCAATGTGGAGCAAGCTGCCCAGAACAAGATACGGCAGTTCCACAATCAGGTGCCCGTCGTCGACACCAATCCCATTATCATCACCGAGGTGGACTGGAGTCCCAAGAATCCCGGCTCAGGCCACTACAACGAGCATGGTGAATGGGTGGAGTCCAACTACGGCACCTGGGCTACGGGACGCACGTCGATGTGGGGCCGTTGCTACAAGACCGTGCTCGACTACTACGGCAATATCTCGATGACCCTTTCGGGCACGCATTGCCTCATCGACATCGACCAGTTGCTGGCAGACGGCTCGGTGGTGCCTGCCTTCGGCGGATTGGAGGAGGCCTGCGGCAAGGCTTGTATGGACTGGTATGCTGAATATTATAATGTGGACTGGCCCCACGCCGACTTCACCAATATCAGCGTGAGCGACCAAGGCAATTACGCCTCGCTGAACGGTGGTGGCAAATACAAGAACCCTGTCGTTTATGGCGACTTCCCCGATCCGGACGTGATCTGCGTCGATTGTGTCTACTATATGGTCAGCACCACGATGCACAACTTCCCCGGTGCCACCATCCTGAGGTCTACCGATCTTGTGAACTGGGAATACTGCTCGCAGCCGCTGACACAGACCAGCAACGACAGCGGCTATGAGCTGGCTGGTAATACCAATGCCTATGCCTCATGCATGTGGGCGTGTTCCATGAAGTATCACAACGGCAAATTCCACATCCTCATCAACGAGAAGCGTCCTGTCGACGGCTGGGTGCTGCAGGGATGGCTGCTCACCGCCACCAATCCTGAGGGACCGTGGACCACGAAGAAGCTGTCGCGCAGCTACTACGACCCGGGCATGCTCTTCGACAATGGCAAGGTGTACGTGGCGCAGGGCATTGGCAATATCTCCGTCTGCGAGCTGGACGAGGACTTCAACTTCAAGCAGGAGAAAACCGTCATCAGCGGCAAGGACGGCCTCGAGGGCAGCCATTTCTACAAGGTGGGCGACTACTACTACATCTATGCCACCTACGGCGGATGGCCTTCCGGACAGGTGGCCTTCCGCTCGAAGAATCCCTTCGGCCCCTATGAGGAGAAGATGCTCCTGGAAAAGTATATCAACAACAAGCCGAACACCATCCATCAGGGCGCACTCATCGAGACGCCCGAGGGCGAATGGTGGACGATCCTGCAGGAAGACCTGGGTGCCTTCGGACGCATGCCCAACCTGCAGCCCGTGAAATGGAAGGACGGCTGGCCCGTCATCGGCAATAACGGCACACCCGTGGCCGCCACAGGCTCCTCGTCCACCTACACCAAGCCCAAGGCGAAAGCCATTCCGCGCAAGGTGCTGCCCACCAACGACAACTTCCGCGGTTATCCGTTGGGCATGCAGTGGGAATGGAACCACAAGCCCGACGACGACATGTGGAGTCTGTTCGAGCGTCCCGGATGGCTGAGGATGCGTCCTGCCACCGTCATCGACAACCTGCCGCAGGCACGCAACGTGCTCACACAGCGCATCTTTGTCATCCACGGCAAGGAGAGCCAGCGCTCGATGGGCACCGTCAGGATTGACGTCTCGAATCTCAAGGAAGGCGAGCGTGCCGGCATCTGCATCCTGCAAGACCCCTACGCCATGATTGCCGTTGAGAAGCAGGCCGACGGCAGCTACCAGCTGATATGGAAGCAGGACAAGGTGCGTGATGCAGGCAGCAGCTTCACACCCAGCGAGAAGCGCAAGGCCATCACCCCTGCCGACGGCATCGTCTACCTGCGTGCCGCCATGACCAGAAGCACCGACAAGACACAGTTCTCCTATTCGCTCGACAACAACACCTACACATCCTTCGGTTCGCAGACGCAGATGAGCTTCAATCTCAGCGTTTTCGTGGGAGCACGCTTCGGCCTTTTCTGCCACGCCACCAAGGACGGCAACAAGGGCTATGCCGACTTCGACTGGTTCACGACTGAGACGAAATACAACGAGGACATGTTCTATCCCTCCGACTTCGAGGGTTTCAACGAGGATATGGTCACGGCCGAGCAGCTTACGATGGTGGATGCTGCCAAGGAAGTGTTGACGGGCGGTTCCAGCCTGCTGAAACTCATCGCCACCTATCGCGACGGACGTACCGCCAACGTGGCCATGCAGGCCAGCTACGAGATTGGCAGTCCAAATGTCATCAAGGTGGTCGACGGCTATATCTACGGACTGAAGGAAGGCTTCTCCACGCTGCATGCCACCTATGTCGACCCGCTGGGACATGTGCTCTCGCAGGAATTCACCGTGCGCAGCACCTATTTCCCCTTCGGCAGCGACTATATCAACACCAGCATCGTGGGTCAGGGCACTTACAATGAAGAGACGCGCACCTTCCGTCCCGCACAGAACGGGCAGATGGGCTGGGTCTACAACGAGCCCAAGGATTTCTCGGAATACAAATACCTGGTTGTCAAGCTCAGAGGCGCCAGCACCAATTCCCATCTCAACATCTTCACCTCCGACAAGACCTCCGGCGACTGCTACAGCACGGCTGCCTTTGGCACGAAGAAACAGGTGATTGCCAATCTGAAGCTGGCCAGATACACCAGCGGCGCCAACAAGGGCAAGAAGATGGATTTGACAAACATTCGCATGGTCACCTTCTGGGGCAATGGCAACGAGAATATCGCTGTCGACGAGATGTACCTCACCAACAACGAGGACTATTCGTTCGACAGCGTTGAGAGTGTGATGCTTGAGACCGCGACCGACAACACCTATTACGACCTGCAGGGACGTCAGCTCACGCCTCACACCCCTACCCTCTCACCTCTGAAGAAGGGCATTTACATCCGTAACGGTAAAAAGATAGTAGTAAGATAAGTGGAACCCATCGTTATCACTTCGCTCGACGATGTCAGGGTACAGGTGTTCAGCCGCCTGACTGAGGCACAACTTAAATACCCCCCTCAGTCCCCCCGAAGGGGGGATGAGCTAGTCCCAATACCCCTTCATCCCCCCTTCGGGGGGACTGAGGGGGGGCTCTTCATTGCCGAGAGCCCCAAGGTCATCCGCGTAGCCCTCGACGCCGGTTATCAGCCCGTGTCTTTGCTGTGTGAGGAGAAGCACATCAAAGGCGATGCTGCCGACATCATCAGCAGACTGCCCGACGAGGTGCCCGTCTATACAGGCGAGCGCCAGCTACTGGCACAGCTCACCGGCTACACCCTGACACGTGGCGTTCTTTGTGCCATGCGCCGACCGCAGCTGCCTTCAATAGAAGAGGTGTGCAAGGATGCCCGCCGCATCGTCATCATCCACGGCGTCTGCGACACCACCAACATCGGCGCCATCTTCCGCTCAGCCGCCGCCCTGGGCATCGATGCCGTGCTGCTCACACCCGACTCCTGCGACCCGCTGAACCGTCGTGCCGTGCGTGTCTCGATGGGCACCGTCTTCCTCGTTCCCTGGACGTGGCTTCCTTCCACCATGCCCTCCAGCTTCCCCTCCTCTGCGCCCGACGGTATTTCCGTCGGTTTCTCCCTACTCCGCCGCCTCGGTTTCAAGACCGCCGCGATGGCCCTCACCGATGCCTCCATCCCTCTCGATGCACCGGTGCTGAAGACTGAGCCGCGCCTTGCCCTCATCATGGGCACAGAGGGCGACGGACTTCCCCACTCCACCATCGCCGATGCCGACTACACCGTCCGTATCCCCATGCAGCACGGCGTCGACTCGCTCAACGTCGCTGCTGCCGCCGCCGTCGCGTTCTGGGAACTCCGGGCGTAGTCACTCCCCACCCCTTAAGGGGCGGGGTGGCCGTAGGCCGGGGCGGGGTGAAAGCCGCCTGAAGTTACAGACCCAACCCCTCCCCTTCTTGCGTCCCGCTGGTAGCAAGCGCCCACAAGCGGTCGAGCGGAAGGGAGGGAAGTAAAAAAGGCTGCGCACCAATCGATGCGCAGCCCTTTCTTTTAATTTTTCAATTTTTCATCAGTCCAGCTGAGCCAGCTTGTTGTCGCTACCCAGCACGTCGATGATCTTGTGCTTGTACATCTTCTCCATCTCGTCGCGAGCGGGGCCGCAGAACTTGCGGGGATCGAACTCACCGGGTTTGTCGTGCAGCACGCGGCGCACGGCAGCGGTGAAGGCCAGACGTGAGTCAGAGTCGATGTTGATCTTGCAGACGGCGCTCTTCGAAGCCTTGCGCAGCTGCTCCTCGGGAATGCCGATGGCATCGGGCAACTTGCCGCCCAGCGAGTTGATCTCGTCAACATACTCCTGGGGAACAGAAGAAGAACCGTGCAGCACGATGGGGAATCCGGGCAGCTCCTTCATCACGGCGTCGAGCACGTCGAATGCGAGGGGAGGAGGCACGAGCTTGCCGGTCTTCGGGTCGCGGGTGCACTGCTCGGGAGTGAACTTATAGGCACCGTGGCTGGTACCGATGGAGATAGCCAGTGAGTCGCAGCCAGAACGCTGTGAGAACTCGATCACCTCCTCGGGCTTGGTGTAGTGGCTCTCAGCAGCACTCACCTCGTCCTCAACGCCGGCCAGCACGCCGAGCTCAGCCTCAACGGTCACGTCGAACTGATGGGCATAGTCCACCACCTTCTTCGTCAGGGCGATATTCTCCTCGAAGGGCAGGTGGCTGGCGTCGATCATCACGCTTGAGAAGCCGTAGTCGATGCAGCTCTTGCAAGTCTCGAAGCTGTCGCCGTGATCCAAGTGCAGCACCACCTCAGGATGCTTGCAGCCCAGCTCCTTGGCATACTCCACAGCACCCTGTGCCATGTAGCGCAGCAGCGTGGCGTTGGCATAGTTGCGGGCACCCTTCGACACCTGCAGGATGACGGGGCTCTTCAGGTCGCTGCTGGCCTTGATGATAGCCTGCAGCTGCTCCATGTTGTTGAAGTTGAAGGCGGGGATGGCATATCCGCCGTTGATGGCACGCTTGAACATCTCACGGGTGTTCACGAGGCCTAAAGTCTTGTAATCTACCATAATTTTTTTGAGTGTTTATTGTTTGATAGTAAAATGACTCTTGTCGGGCGCTTCTCAACTGTTGCTGAGCGGCTCTTGTTTTATTTTCGGCGCAAAATTACTAAAAAGAAATGAGACGGGCGATGTCCACGCTCAGTTTTTTCCCCAATTTTAGTCATTTTAAGCAATTCCCCTACCCCACTCCCTCCTTCCTGCAGGAAAATGCTATCTTCGCATAGCAATCATTTCAGAGACAGGTGCATTACAGTTGTTACAGTTGATTTTGGGCCTTTCCAAAACTAGGAAAAAACATCTAAATTTATATATATAAATTTAGGCTTCATTTTTGACTTGTGGATACCTATATTTTTAACTGTAACACAGGCACTGAGGATGGCCATAGGTACGCTTCCTGACGACTTTGACGAGATGCTCATTCACCATTCCGACCGTGGCTGCCAGTATGCCAGTGCCGATTATATCAACCTGCTCACACGCAGCCATATCACCCCCAGCATGACCGAGAACGGCAACCCGAAAGACAATGCGATGGCTGAGCGCATCAACAGTACTGTCAAGAACGAACTGCCTTACGGACAGACGTTTACCAGTCTCCGACAGGTAACAGAGGCAGTAAAGACTGTAGTCCTGTTCTACAACACTGAACGCCCCCACAGCAGCATTGACTGGCACACGCCTGACGAGGCCCACCAGATGCAGGGAGAGATGAAGCGTCATTGGCATTCCTGGCGAGAGGATGCAATAAAAAGACAAAATGCGATGGCTATATGAAAGAAAATTCGTATCTTTGGCGCGGCAAGCCAAAGCGATGCTCAGTTCGACGATGTGCTGACGGGAATCAGCGACAATGACCGTGAACAAATAACCAATAACCGTTATTACGACCTTAACGGCAGAAAGCTCAATGCCGCTCCTACCGCAAAGGGACTGTATATCAAGAACGGAAAAGTGGTCGTGGTGAAGTAAACGAATGACTCGGATTGAACGAATCATTCCTTGATTAAGAGAAGCACCTGTTTCGGCAGGTGCTTTTTTATTGACGTGAAGGACAAGAATATGCTAAAAAATATTTTTCTTACGACAAAAAATAGTTGTTTCTGAATTATTTTTGTAATTTTGCACGCGTAAACAGCAAAAAACAGCAAGATTGAGCATTATGAAGAAATTGATGATAACCCTGCTGCTATGCCTGCCGATGGCTATCAGCGCACAAGACAACACCTGGGAGCAGCCGAAGGCTCAGACACAGCAGAACCCTGACCAGAAGTATCTGGCAGGCGCCGTTCCCGTAGTAGACGGCAAAGTGACCTTCACCACCACCATCAGCGCACCCGGCAAGAGCAGTCAGCAGATTTACGACATCATGCTGGCAAAGCTTACCGAGCTGGCAAAGGAGGAAGGCCAGTATGAGAACAGCCGCGTCAACCTGCAGGACACGGAGAAGAAGCTGATTGTAGGCAGCTATCAGGAACAGCTCGTCTTCAAGCGTCAGCCGCTGAGCTTCGACTACACACGCCTGATGTACACGCTGATGGTGGAGTGCAGCGACGGCGAGGCGAAGGTGACGATGACGCGCATACATTATTTATATGAGGAGGAACGCGAACCGCAGAATCTCATAGCCGAGGAATGGATTACCGACCAATACGGTCTGACCAAGAAGGGAACCAAGCTGGCCCGCATCAGCGGTAAGTTCCGCCGCAAGACCATCGACCGCAAGGACTATCTCTTTGAGCTGTTCAACAACGCCCTGACGAAATGACCGAAGAAGAACTGCAGAAGAACGTAGACGAGGCGATGGCCAATCGCCCCAAGCGTCACAATCTGGAACCGTTTCGCGACTCCAGCCGTACCCGTAAATTGCGTTTTTGGCTGAACGTGATCTTCATGATTGGCGCCATAGCCGGTCTCATCATCTACTTTAAGGTCGACCACGACACGGCCAAATATGTGCTCATCATCTCGCTCGTATTCAAGTTCGTCGAGCTGTTCCTGCGAATCTTCAAGATTTAAATGAAGCATTTCATTGCCATACTGTTTCTGACGCTTGGCGTCTCTGCCTCTGCACAAATGACGAATGAGGTGGACGCCAACGGCAATATCACCCAGCGCAACCAGAACTTCAATCCCCACAGCAACGACACCACGAAGAACAAAGTGGTGCCGAAGGGTATCTACGTATGGAAGGTGGACCGTCATTTCGGCGACATCCGCCGCATTGATGTCGACACCCTACCCCACCTCTATCCACAGTCGACGATGGCTACCGGTATGTACGGCCAATACAACACGGCGGGTTCAAACTACACCGCCCGCCTATCGCGTATCTTCACCGACCGCCGTCCTACGACCCAGGCGTTCTTCACCGACACCTACGACCAGGTGCTGCGCCAGCCCGATGAGTGGCACTTCACCAATTCGCTGTCGCCTATCACAAACCTTAGCTATGGTAGCTGCGGAGACAAGACCAACGGCGAGGACCTGATTGATGCACGCTTTGCCGTCAATGCCGGCAAGAAAACGGGAATGGGCTTCGACCTGGACTACCGCTATGCTCGCGGCTATTTCCAGTATCAGAACAACAGCCATTTCAACGCCACGTTCTATGTCTCGCACCTGGGCGACAACTATCAACTGCATCTTCTCTATCAGAACTATCATCAGAAGGCGGCTGAGAATGGCGGCATCACCAACGAGGACTACATCACCCATCCGGAGCTCTTCACCGAGAGCTACTCAGACAACGAGATTCCCACGCTATTGTCTAGCAACTGGAACCGCAACAACCACCAGCGTGTCTTCCTCACACACCGCTACAACGTGGGGTTCTATCGCAAGGTGCCGATGACGCCTGAGGAGATAGATGCCAAGAAGTTTGCCCTGGAGGCAGAAGCTGAGAAGAAGAAACGAGAGGCAGAGGCCGACTCGCTCAACACAACGGCGGCAGAAACAGCAGCGGCTCCCGTCGACAGCGCCGAGATCTTCATCAAGCGAGAGTTCGTGCCTGTCACCAGCTTCATCCACACCGCTGAGCTGCTCAGCTACGACCATATCTATCAGGCCTACAGCACGCCGACAGACTACTACGCCAACACCTACTTCAACCGCAGGCCCACAGGCAACTATGCCAACGACTCCATCTACGACAAAACACGCCACTTGGGACTTCGCAACACCTTTGCCATCGGACTCCTGGAAGGCTTCAACAAATATGCGCCGGCAGGACTGAAAGCCTTTGTCAGCCACGAGCTGCGCCGTTTTGACATGCCTGAATATGCAGCCGAAGACTCTGTCATCATGAATCGCTGGACAGAGCATAGCCTTAGCGTGGGCGGACAGCTAACGAAGGCCCTGGGCACCGCCTTGCACTACGATCTGCTGGCCGAGGCTTGGGTTGCTGGCGAGGATGCCGGACAGCTGAAGCTGGACGGGCGTGCCGACCTGAACTTCCGACTCTTCGGCGACTCTCTCCGTCTCGATGCAATCGCCTTCATGCACCGCACGAATCCCACCTTCATCCAACGCAACTATCATTCGAAGCATTTCTGGTGGGACAACGACTTCGACAAGGAAACACACACGCATTTGGAAGGACGTCTCTCGTATGAGAAGACAAACACTAGCCTGCGTGTGGCCCTCGACGAGATAGAGAACTACACCTACTTAGGCATGAGCTACGACCTGTCACAGGAGAAAATGACGGAGCTGACGGCATCGTTCCACCAGCACGACAAATCGCTGGCTGTAATCACTGCACAGATTGACCAGCGCCTGCGCCTCGGCCCGCTGAATTGGGACAACATCGTGACCTTCCAAACCAGCAGCAACGAAGACATCCTGCCTCTTCCAAAGCTGAACGTCTTCTCCAATCTCTATCTCAAGTTCAAGGTAGCCGATGTGCTGAGTGTGGAGCTGGGCGCCTCTGCCACGTGGTTTACTAAATACGAAGCTCCTGAGTTCCTGCCGCAGCTCAACCAGTTTGCCATTGCCAGCGCAGTATCGGAATCACGTGAGTTCTCACGCCGTAAGCTGGGTAACTTTCCCTTCGTCGACGCCTATGCCAACCTGCACCTGAAGCACGCACGCTTCTTCGTGATGATGAGCAACGTCACGGGCACCAGTTTCAACCGCATGTCGTTCCTCACGCCTCACTATCCGCTCAACCGGTCCGTGCTGCATCTGGGCGTTTCGTGGAATTTCTTCAACTAAAAAAGGAGTCAAAGAGACTTTCCCTTCAACTCCTTCTTCAATTCTTCAATTTTTCAATTTTTCAATTTTAAAAGCTGTAGGTGTAGCCTAAGCCTAAGACGTGACGGTTGCCCTCGTCCTCGTCCTTGTAGACATGCTGATACAAGTATCTGACGTCGAAAGAATGTTGCTTCGACAGACGATACTCTGTACCTACGGCATAGCGCATCTTGTCTAATCCGCTGCCTCCGATGGTGCTCTCAGCATTGACGTAGGGACGCCATTGCTTGGTGAGCTTGTATTTCAGCTGAAGGCGGTTGCGCCACTTGTTGCTGCCCTTGCCCTTATAGGTGTGATCGTCGCGGTACTCGCCAAAGTCATAGTCGTCGTTGTCGACATTGGAGTAGCGTTTAACGGTTTTCTCAGGACGGTAGGTATACTGCCAACGTTCGCGCAGCGAAACAGTAAGATCGCCAAAGTCCTGCGAGGCCGTCAGCGAAACATTGAAACGATGACGCTGTCCCCAATAGTCGGCATACTTCTTGCCTGAGTCATTCACCTTGTGGTTGTTGTCATTCAGGAAGACATAACCCACCGAAGCCTTCAGCCAGCCGGTGAGCTTGTAGGTGGCCCCTACCCCAACGCTCCAGCGGTCGAGCTCGCCAAAGCCGTCATCGCGTGTACGCAGTTCTGCTTCGGCATCAAGCGTCAGTTTCTTGTTGATTTTCTTCTCAACACCGGCCTCTGTCCAGATGCCGAAGTCGTCGCTCTGTGCTTGAGCGGGCATGATGGAGGCCATAGCCAGCATCATTAGAACATAAACGTGTTTTGCCATTGTGATTTCTTTACTTCATACATTTTGTCAACATTATTGTGGCCTTTGCCCTTATAAGTAATTCGCAGTACGGCAGAGTCGCGAAGGAAGTCAACGCCGCCCACCTCAATTCTGATGATGTCGAGACCGAGGCGCTGCTCAAGATCAGCCTTCAGCTCCTCACGCTTCTCAGGTTTGATGAGTTCGATGCGGTCGTACTGGATGAGCTTCGTAGACTGCATCTTCAGACGCAGTTCACAGACGAAGGTGAAGAGCAGCACGATGATGTCGATGACTACCAGCTTGCCATAGTCGAGAAGCACCTGTTTGGCCGAGAGTCCCGTCTCGTCGGCCATAGCGTGTACCACTGACAGGCAGACGATGATGAACAGGTAAGTCATCTCACGAACAGGCATCGCGTCGGTACGGTATCGCATGATGCTGAAAATGCCGAACAGTCCGAGGCCTACGCCCATAGTAGCCTTACCGCGATCCATACCCATCATGAAGTAGACCAGGAAGAAAATGACTACTGAGATGAGCATGAATGTGAAATAGAAGTCGCGCCGCTTGCTCTTAGGATAGTACAAGCGGTCGATGAGCAGGAAGATGACCGATGCACAAAGCACGAATCTCAGCAGGATGTTGCTGAATTCACCGATGAGGATTTCATTTATCAGTTCCATATTGTTGTTGAATGTTTAGAGTCTGTCTAAAATATTGTATATTTGTTATTGTTCATCGTCTTTTCCACATAATGCAGCTTCTCCTTGAAGCGGTTCACAGGCAGCGAGGGATTGGTCATTGCCGCGCCCATGCAGTATTTGCTGAAGCCATGCGGGTGGATGCGCAGCTGGCGCAGCATCTCCAATATCGGCGAGGGCACCAGGCCGTCGCGCTTCAGCTCTACAATGACCAGCTCACCCATCTCTCTGCTTTGTCCTGTCAGCAGGTTGTTGAATTCCAGCTGTGTGTCGATGGTCAGGCGTTCTGTCATCGCGCTGTTCACCAGCGTCACACGGTGGAAGAAATTGTGCATGTGGGGCTGTAGCGTGTCCACGTCGAAACGCAGGCGCTTAGCTATGAAGTCGCGCTTCACGTCGTCCTTCAAGTCCATGTCCGTCACCTCAATGCGCTTTTTCTTCGTGCGTCCGTGATTGTTCTTTGTCTTGATCTCCATGAACTGCAGGTGCGAGCTGACGTAGGTACGGAAGCGTATCTTCTGCCTGTTGGCGTGTCCGTGCTGGTGCTCATTGTACATGGCGAAGCTGTCAGTATCGAAATAGGTGGTATCATAGAGCATGTTGCGCTGTCCGTCGATGTCCTGCACAAAATAATCCTGCTGTGCCATCTGCAGCAACAGGAGCAGACGCGGCATAGTGGTCACAAATTTTGTGTCCGTGCGGTTCATCAGCTTCACACCACTCATCTGTTCCAACGTGATGGGCTGCATCTGCTGCAACAGTTCTTCCATCATCAACATGCTCGTTAGGAGTTTTTTAGTTTTTTGACGTTGCAAAGGTAATCATAAAAAGAGAAACAGAGAAATTTTTATTACAAACTCCGCTTTTTATTCAATAAATTTAAGGACTATTGGAAAAAATATTGTACCTTTGCAGGCGTATGATACAGATAACAGTAAAAGACGAAGCACTGAGCACGGCAGCATTGGAGGGTATGGACGCCTTCCTCGATGTCATCATCAAGGCCACACGTGAGGCTATCGGCGGCGAGCCGACGGAGGAGACGATGGCGCAGCTGAATGCCGACCAGATGACGCTGCTCTGCTGGGATACGCTGCATAGCGAGGTAATGTATGGAGGATTTATCCAGCTGATACACAACGGGTATGGCCCCTTTATCTTCAAGAATCCCTTTGCCAAAGCTCTGAACAAGATGTGGCACATGAGGGAATTGTCGAAACGTCTCTACGAGGTGCACACCCTCTGGCTGCAAAACCGCGAGGAGCTGGAGCGCGACTGCACCGATGAGGAGTTTATGGCACTGTTCGAACGTTTCCCGCAGTTCGACGACTACGACGACTGGTTTGTGGAGAACGAGGAGCAGCTGGTAGAGCATATCGCCCGCTACGTCGACGAGAATATTGAGAAGTTTGTAACTATAGCATGAACAAACAGGAACAGGAGCTCCGCAAGAAGAGTCCTATACAGATAAAGAACCGCAAGGCGGCCTTCGAATACTTCTTCATCGAGGAGTTCACCGCAGGCATTGTCCTTACAGGAACGGAAATCAAGTCTATCCGTGCAGGCAAGGCATCGCTGGTAGATACATACTGCACCATCATCAACGGCGAGCTATGGGTGAAGGGCATGAGCATCAGCCCCTATTTTTTCGGCTCATACAACAACCACGAACAGAAGCGCGACCGCAAGCTGCTGTTGACACGCCGCGAGATCAACCGTCTGGAGAGCGCCACGAAGCAGACGGGTTACACCATTGTGCCCACGCTAGTATTCATCGACGAGAAAGGCTTGGCAAAGATGGACATCGCGCTATGCAAGGGTAAGAAGGCATACGACAAGCGCCAGACGCTGAAGGAGAAGGAAGACCGCCGCGAAATGGATCGTGCCATGAAAGTCTACAAGTGAAACGTCACTAAACACTCAACATTAAACACTCAACAGTGATTAAGACCATTATATTCGATTTGGGCGGCGTGATTATCACACTGAGCCACGACGAGGCCGTCAGGCGATTCGAGTCCCTGGGGCTGAAAGATGCTGCGCAGCGACTCGACCCCTACACACAAGGCGGTATCTTCGGCGACCTGGAGGAAGGGAAGATTGATGCTGAGGACTTCCGCCGCGAGCTGAGCATCCTGGCAGGTCGCGAGGTGACGTATGACGAGTGCCGCTACGGTTGGCTGGGCTACTGCGCCGATATTCCGCAGCGCAACCTCGACATGCTGCAGCGCCTTAGGGCAGAGGGCTACCGCGTGGTGTTGCTTTCAAACACCAACCCCTATATGATGTCGTTCGTCCTGTCGCCTGAGTTCGATGGCAAGGGACACGGTATTGACCATTATGTCGACGCCCTTTATCTGAGCTACCAGATGAAGGTGATGAAGCCCGACGAAAGTTTCTTCCGTCGCGTATTGATGGCTGAGCAGACATCGCCCTCCAACTGTCTCTTTGTCGACGACGGTCCACGCAATGTGGCTGCTGCCAGCCAGGTGGGTATGCACACCTTCTGTCCCAAGAACGGTGAGAACTGGACACAGGAAATACTTGAGAGAATAAAAGAATAAAAAAAAGATAATATGAGACGAATGGTCAACAGACGATGGATGATGCTGATAGGTTTATCATTTATCATTTGTCATTTATCATTTAGCTCCGCAGGAGCGCAAACGAAGCGCGAGTTCCGCGGTGCATGGATACAATGTGTCAATGGACAGTTCCAAGGCATCGGAACAGAGCAGATGCAAAAGACGTTGACCTATCAGCTGGACGAGCTGCAGAAGGACGGTATCAACGCCATTATCTTCCAGGTGCGTCCTGAGTGCGACGCCCTCTATCCCAGCACGTTGGAGCCCTGGAGCCGTTTCCTCACAGGCCAGCAGGGACGTGCACCGCAGCCTTATTGGGACCCGCTGCAGTGGATGATTGACCAATGTCACGCACGTGGAATGGAACTGCACGCATGGATCAATCCCTATCGTGCCAAGACGAAAGGCACCGTGTCGCTCTCTGTCGACCACGTCATTATCCAGCACCCTGAGCGTTGCTTCGACTACGATGGTCTGACCATCCTCAACCCTGCATTGCCTGAAAACCGCGACCATATCTGCGCTGTGGCACGCGACATTGTCAGCCGCTACGACGTTGACGGCATCCATATGGACGACTACTTCTATCCCTATCCTGTGGCTGGCGTAGCCCTGCCCGACGGCAAGACGCCCGACCAGCGCCGCGAATATGTCAACCTCTTCATCCGCCAGTTCTACGAGACCGTACACCAGACGAAGCCCTGGGTCAAGGTGGGCATCTCGCCTTTCGGCATCTATCGAAACAAGCGCTCCAGCGACATCGGCAGTGACACCAACGGTTTGCAGAACTACGACGACCTTTATGCCGACATCCTCCTTTGGGTGAACAACGGATGGCTCGACTACTGCGTGCCCCAGCTCTATTGGGAGATTGGCAACAAGGCTGCCGACTATGAGACACTCATTCATTGGTGGGGACAGTATGCCTCGGCCCGTCCGCTCTTTATCGGCGAGGATATTGAACGAACTGCCAAGGCCAACCAGCAGGCTGCCAAGCAACAGCTGCACGAGCAGGTGCCTGCCGTTCAAGGTACAGTGCTGTGGTATGCCAAGGCCGCCGTCGACAACACAGGCAACTATGGCACTCATCTGCGTGAGCAGTACTGGCGCTATCCTGCCCTACAGCCGCAGATGCCTTTCCTCGACAAGAAAGCACCGAAGAAACCACGCAGCGTGTGCCCTGTATGGACCAACGACGGCTACCTTCTCTTTTGGACGGCTCCGAAGGCAAAGACCTGGGGCGACGAAGCCACACGCTACGTTGTCTACCGTTTTGCCAAGGGCGAGAAGGTGAACACCGAGGATCCCTCGCATATCATCGCCATCACCGCCAGCACCTGGATGAAGCTGCCCTATGCCGACGGCTCACAAAAATACACCTACGTTGTTACTGCCCTCGACCGTATGCAGAACGAGAGCAAGGGTGCAAAAAAGAATGTAAAGCTCTGATTGGAGCTTTACATTATTATTATTTCGTCAGGGAAGTGCTTTCTCTATCTCCTCAGGAGATACGGGCACGAAGTCGTCGGGTTCGCCCTGTTCGGTTTCCACCGTAGTCACCTTAGGCGTCTCTTCAACATTGGGAACTTCAGGGATTACAGGCTCTTCAACTTCTTCAACCTCAATGGGTTCTTCGGCAATAGGAGCAGGCGTTCCCTCTATTTCAGGCAGGTCAGGCAAGGCAGCCTGTTCCGTTGCAGGCTGCGCATCCGTTGCCTGCATATTCTCTGTGGCAGGTGAAACATTCTGGTTCTGTGCCTCCAGCTGCTCACGGGCATTGGTGGCGATGTAAAGACCTGTGAGGATACCCAGCAGGGCGATGACTACACCCACGATGATGGGGGTGATGGATGTTTTTCTATCTGACATAGTACAATTCTCTTAATGAATGATCGCCCATGATGCGGCTCTTATCTACCTCGCCTTTCACACCGGCCAGGCGTCCGCGGCAGGTGTACTGCCAGATGATGTAGTCGCGTCCGTCAGCCAGCTGTGGCTGTTCATCGCTGTACATCGCAATCATCAGCGGATAGCCGTCGAGACGTCCCTGCAGGTGCTTGTTGTAGAAGTTGCGATAGGTATAGACGAGCGGCTTCTGATGGTAGGCTTCCTCCATCAGCGTCAGCATCTTCGTCAATGAGTCGCAGAACTGTTCCGTAGGCATACCGGCATCAGTCTCCACGTCGAGCATCGGGATAAGGTCCTGCTCTGCCGGCAGGCATTGCACTTGGAAGTTATGCAGCTGCAGCTGTGTGTCAATCTTTGGACGGAAGAAATGGTAGCTGCCCACCTTCAGGTCGTGGTTATGGGCCATCTCTATGTTACGCAGGTAGAGCGGGTCCTGGTTGTCGCTGCCCTCAGTACATTTCAGGTAGACGTAGGCCATATTCGTGTCGTCGCCCACAGCATTCCAGAACACCTCGTTCTGATAATGGCTCACGTCGATGCCGTGTACATGGGCACAGGTGTCCTCGCAAGTGTGGAAGGGGTCGGCGTCGTGGATACTGAGCTTCAAGGGCTTGACCACATGCTTCACGGTGCGGCGTGTGCGACGGCTCTTGCGTCGTCTGGGTGCAGCATCGCAGATAGTGCCCACTACAAAGCAGAAAAGAAGGAAAAGAAATATCTTTTTCATCACGTTCATTGATTACGAATTGCAAAATTACTATTTTTCGGCAAGAAAAAAGCAGAAGATGGGCGATATTTAGATTTATTTTGTAATTTTGCACGCAAAACAACAAAAGTAAATAATGAGACCTCTTTTAATACCCATCTTTTGTGCCTTGTTCCTCACCGCCTGTCACAAGCACAAGAACGACGATCCAGAGCCCAAGGCTAATCTCAGCGTATTGGTGTATATTGCCGGCGACTGCAATTTGGATGCCAGCTACTACGACTATGAAGAGCAACGCACCATCAACTTCGTAGACGAGGACATCCGTCAGATGATGGAAGGCAGCAAGCAGCTGTCGAAGCAGCAAAACCTGATTGTCTTTGTAGACCGCAAGAATCTCCCACCCTATTTCCTCAAGGTGGCCAACGGCGACACCACCCGCCTGTACACCTATCCCGAGGAGATGAAGTCGAGCGACGCCGCCACGCTGAAGAATGCCCTGCAGTGGGTGAAGGACAACTTTGAGGCAGAAAACTATGGCCTGTCACTTTGGGGACATGCCGACGGATGGACCATCAGCCCAGCCCGTGCAGCCAATGCTCCACGCCGTGCCTACGGACAGGACACCGCCAACGGCACCACATGGATGAATATTCCTGATATGGCAAAGGCCTTGGAGGATGTATGCGCTGGCAAACCCCTGCGTTTCATCTTTGCCGACTGCTGCTGTTTCCAGAGCATCGAATCGGCATACGAGCTGCGCAACTGCACCGATTATGTCATTGGTTCGCCTGCCGAGATTCCTGGCGAGGGTGCACCCTATAACACCGTCATCCCTGCACTCTTCAGCAACACCAACTATTGGCAGCTGGCTGTCGATGCCTACTTCGCGCAGAAGTCGGAGGACTATGAGGAGCCGCTGTCAGTCATCAAGACATCCGAGCTTGAGAACCTGGCACAGGCCACGAAGGCTGCCCTCACACAGAGCCTGGAGCCGCTGAACAGCGACGGCACCAACTTTCCCGACGTCAGCAGCCTCATCTATTATTACGACCATTGCCTCTACGACATGAATGATTTCATGCTGCGCAACACCTCTTCCGATGTCTATACGCAATGGAAACGCAGCTACGATGCAGCTGTGCCCTACAAGAAGATGGCAACGGTGTGGATGAGCAACAATCACGTGCCCTATATGGACTGCACCATCTTCAGCGATTTCGACGTGACAGAGGAGCGCTTTGGTGGCGTCAATATGTATGTGGCACAGAATGCGAATACCTTATCTACACGCAACCGCAGCTACGCAGAGAAGCAGCGCCTGACAATCAGCCAGATGCAGTGGTACAAGGCAGCCGGCTATGATGCGTTGGGATGGTAAGGCTTAGAGAGCGTCAAGCATTAGACGAATATCAGTATCGGTGATACCGTGCTGCAGAAGGAGTTCATGCTCAGTACCGTGCATGAACTCTTTTTCTATGTCGATGCCGTCGTCACCCTGGGTGCTGATAAACTGGCGGAACATGCTGATAGCGGTGACTATGTGTCCTGAAAGCCAAAGAGAGTAGCCATAGTTGAGCATATCGGCAGGCAGGGGATGCTCTTCAGCCAAAAGCTGACAGTACATTTTCTCAGCCTGCTCATACTTGCCGCTGAGAGTGAGCGCCCAAGCAAGCACACGACTGACGGACAGGTCATCGGGATAGAGATAATTAAGCTTGTAGAGCAGTTTCAGCGCCTCTTCGCTGCGAAGCAGGTTGACGAGGCACACGGCAGCGTTGAGCTGGTAGGAGCGATGGTCGGGCTGTTGCTCCAGCAGGGCGTTGTAGACATCGAGTGCCTCCTCATACTCCTGACTGCCAAAGAGGGCACGTGCCAATGCTGCCTTAGCCCGCTCGTTGTCAGGTTGCATCTGCAAGGCCTGACGATAGCAGATAAGCGGCGAGGGCAGCGAGGTAAGAGGCGAGTGCTGCAGAGCCGTACCCATCATCATATAGTATTGGAAGTCATGCTGCTGCTCCTCGGAAATATTCGCCAGGATGCTGACAGCCTCTGCATAGCGGTGGCGTTTCAACAGGAAGCGGGCTACGGAGAGATGTGATGCGGCAGGCGTATGAATGGCAGCCAGCAGGGGATGCGAGAAGAACAGCGTATGTTCGAAGGGGTTGTAGAACTCGCTGCGAGTGGTAAACAAGCGGAAGAAGCGATAGAGGTCCTGCAAGTAGAGGCGACGTATGAAGGCCGGCGTCTCCTGCTGATCATCTGCAAACTCGCCACCCATAGGCATCGCTGTGGCCTCGCCGTCCTCAATCATCTTCAACATGCTCTGCGGCAGGCGGTCGAGCACCTGATTGAAAGCCAAGACGAAGGAATACTTGTCGCTGTCGCAGAAAGCTGACAGGCGAGTGACGCCCTTGAGGAACTTATTACCGCGAGAATTGTTCCAAATCTCACTGATGTCGGGATGCTGCGAGTAGAAGGGCACGAACCAGTTGCTGAGCTGGCTAAAGAAGGGGAAGCGCTTCATCTGCGAGAAACCGCCGAAATAGATATCGGCACCCTGCCGCTGCATGTCCACCATGCGTTTCAGACTCTTCTCCATGCGTTCCATATTCTCCTCGGCAGCCTCAGGATGCAGGATGTCGTCGAGGCTGTCCTCGTCCATCTCGACAAGCCCCCGACGTGTCACCTTGATATTGCTACCGTTCATGAGGTCGGGCAGTATCTCCTTCTGAATAGTATGTGTATCGGCATCGGCCTCTGTACAGTAGATAAGCTGCATCTGCAACTCGGCCAGCTCGTTGCGTGTCTGTTCGTCCTCGCACAGCGAAGCGATGGTATCACCTATCTCGGTGAAGAGCCGCGACGCCGTAGTGTCGCTGCAGCCAACTACGAACACCCAACCCACAAGGGCCCGCTGGCGAACATGCTCATCGGTGCTCTGGCGGTAGACCTCGGCCAACACACGGAATTTCTGAGGACAGAACGTCTGCAATGCCGACAGCGTGATGGCACTGACCAGCATCTGCTGGTCGTTGGAGGAGAGCGTAGGCGACAGGAGCATCTCGAGGAAGACATCGGCCAGCTGCTGACGCCATTGACGCGAGGTGACGATGTAGTCGAAGAGATCGTTCATCAGCTGCCAGTGCTCCTGGTAGAGCGTCGAGGTTTGGGCATTACCCGATTTCTCCAGCTGCAGCATGGCCAGACTTCCCACGAAGTCCTCCATCGCAGCACGTACCGACTTCATCGACCAGTCTTTCCTGATCTTACGCGGACGCAGGTGCAGGCCTTTCATATACGGGCTGTCGGCTATCTGCCAAGTGGTGATGATATTTGCCGTAATCACATACATACGGCGCAGCAGCTGATTGTAGACCGCCTCACGCTGAGGGTCTTCAAAGCCACGCTGCCAATAGTCGGCCATCAGCCGATAGTCGTCACGCAGGCTGATAAGCGCATCCATATCAGTCTGTCGCGGATGGGTGAGCAAATAGTTCTCAAGGGCATCGATGCTCTTGCCCAGCTGCCGGTTCAGCACCAGCTCCAGAATCTCATTCAGTTCGTCGTTCTGCTTCAATTTCTCAATCCTTCAATGTTCAATAGTCAATGGTCAATGTCCAATGGAATCCACAATCTCAGGTCTGACGTGACAGCAGGAGGCTATCAGGCTGCGATAGTTGGTGAGACCACGGGCAGCAATGCTGTCGGAGGCCTGTTGCCATACTTTCACAAAACGCTCCACCCTGCTGTGCATAGCCGTATCGGCCATCACGTCAGATCGGAAGACAAGCACACCCAGGTGCTGCCCCGTCTCGTCAGTAGACATCAGCACAGGATGACCTTCCGTGCGAGCAACGGTGGCCTGTGGCTCTGGCAGGAACATGGCGTCCATGATGCCGTTCTGCAACATCGACAGGCGCACGTTGATGTCGTTGATTTGTATGCGGAAGACATGCTCGGGTTCCAAGCCTGACTTTTCAATAATCTGCTGCGCCAGCATGTCGGTAGCCGAGTGGCGTGTCATCGCCACCATCTTGTCGTCGAGCTGCGTGAGCAGGGTGAGACGTGCCGCCTTGTTGGTGATGAGTTGCCAAGACAGCGTTGTCTTTGCCACCTGCTCTACTGGCGTACCATTCTGCTTCAGCCAATCCATCCGCACGGTGTCGGTTGTCATGCCGTGCACACGGCTACGCACAATGGCGGTGTCCTGATCCATCTGTGCCTGATAGGGAATGAGCTGCACGCTGACGCCCTCATGGTCGAACCAACCCTTCTGCTGCGCCAGATAGAGCGGCAGACAGTCGAGCGTAGGCGTCACCGCTATTCGCAGCACATCGTCGTCCAGTCCTCCGACAGTCACCTGCTGCACCTCTTCCTTCGGTTGCTCCTTGCTGCAAGCACAAAGGAGCAATAGTGCTATGAAATATAAAATGTGTTTCAACTTTTCAATCATCAATCATCAATTATCAATCATCCAAACAAAAGCCTTAGCGCCTCCTCCACCTTGCGCACAGGATGCAGCTCGATACCAGGCTTCTTGTTAGCAAAGGCACGCATATTGTAGCGTGGGACGATGATATGCTGGAAGCCGAGCTTTGCAGCCTCCTGCACACGCTGCTCGATACGGCTCACAGGGCGCACCTCGCCACTCAATCCCACCTCACCGCACATACACCAGCCAGCCTCAATGGGCGTATCGACATTACTCGACAGCACGGCGGCGATAATGCTCAGGTCGAGACCCATATCGGTGGAACGCAATCCGCCGGCGATGTTGATGAATACGTCTTTCTGCATCAGCTTGAAGCCTACGCGCTTCTCCAGCACGGCCAGCAGCATATTCAGTCGACGCTGGTCGAAACCTGTGGCCTGACGCTGCGGCGTGCCGTAGGCAGCACTCGACACCAGGGCCTGCGTCTCCATCAGGAAAGGCCTTACACCCTCGATGGCAGCGCTGATAGCCACACCCGAGAGACCGTCGTGTTCCTCGCTGAGCAGCAGCTCCGAGGGATTGCTCACCTGCCGCAAGCCGTCCTGCGTCATCTCGTAGATGCCCAGCTCCGACGTGCTTCCGAAGCGATTCTTTATAGAGCGCAGGATGCGGTAGGTATAGTGCTGATCGCCCTCAAACTGTATGACAGTGTCGACGATATGTTCCAGGATCTTCGGCCCTGCCAGCGTGCCTTCCTTGGTGATGTGTCCGATGAGTACGACAGGCACGCCGCTGGTTTTGGCAAAGCGCAGCAGCGAGCTGGCACACTCACGCACCTGGGCGATGCTGCCTGCCGACGACTCCACGGTCTCCGTAGCAATAGTCTGAATGGAGTCGACCACCACGAGGTCGGGCTGCACCTCCTCGATGTGTCCGAAGATGGTTTCCAGCGACGTCTCACAAAGGATGAGGAAGGTGTCGGAATCCTTGGCGGCAGGGTTGATGCGCTCAGCACGCATCTTCAGCTGATGGGCGCTCTCCTCGCCGCTGACGTAGAGGATGCGCAGGGCCCCATTAGCCCCATTGGCCCCATCACCCAGCGCCAGCACCGTCTGCAGCAACAGCGTAGACTTGCCAATGCCCGGCTCGCCGCCCAGGAGGACGATGCTGCCAGGCACCAGGCCGCCGCCGAGCACACGATCCAGCTCGCCGTCGTGCATAGAGATGCGGCGTTCGTCCTGATCAGCAATCTCACGTAACCTAACAGGACGGCTGGTGCGCAGCGCACGACCTGCCACAGAGGCTGCCGACGGGATGCCTGCCGTAAAACCACCACGCGAGGGCGCAGCAGCCACCTTGATCTCCTGGAACGTGTTCCATTGTCCGCAGGCAGGACATTTGCCAATCCATTTCGGGGACTCCTGTCCGCAGTTAGAACAAACGTATGCTATCTTATCCTTGGCCATCTTCAATCGTTCAATCCTTCAATCTTTCAATTTTCAAAGCAAGGTAGTCAATAATGTCGGCAGCCACCTGTTGCTTCGACTTCTTTTCGTAGTCACGTCGTCCGTCGCTGCTGATAATGGCTATCTGGTTCTCGTCAGAGCGGAAACAAGTGCCTTCGTTGCGCAGCGAGTTCAGCACGATGAAGTCGAGGTTCTTCTTCTGCAGCTTCTTCTCGGCGTTCTGCTGCTCGTCGTTGGTCTCAAGTGCAAAGCCCACCAGCAGCTGTCCTTCCTTCTTCATCTTTCCCAGCTCTGCGGCGATGTCAGGATTGGGCACGAGGTGAATGTCGAGGTTCTCCCCCACCCGCTTGATCTTCTGCTCAGCCACCTCGGCAGGACGGAAGTCGGCTACCGCAGCACAGAGGATGGCAGCGTCGGCATCAGGGAAAGCCTTTGTGGCTGCATCATACATCTGCTGGCAGCTCTCCACGTCAATCCTGCGGATGCTCCCATGTGGCTCATGGGCCCCATTAGCTTCATAAGCCTTATCCACTGTCAAGGCCACCGGCCCTGCAATCAGCGTCACCTCAGCACCGCGACGGGCACACTCCTCAGCCAGGGCAAATCCCATCTTCCCGCTGCTATAATTGCCGATAAAACGCACAGGGTCTATCTTCTCATAAGTAGGGCCGGCAGTAATGAGGATTTTCTTTGAGGTGAGGGGTGAGAAGTGAGGGGTGAGAGCCTGCTCCAGATACTCCACGATTTTCTCCGGCTCCTCCATCCTGCCCTTGCCTTCGAGGCCGCTTGCCAGGAAACCACTCTGCGGCTCTATGATGTGATTGCCGAAGGAACGCAGTCGCTCCATGTTCTGCTGCGTCGTGGGATGCGCATACATATCGAGGTCCATTGCTGGAGCAATGAATACTGGAGCCTTCATCGACAAATAGGTAGTAATAAGCATGTTATCAGCCACACCATGAGCCATCTTCCCCAGCGTCGATGCCGTGCATGGAGCAATCAGCATGGCATCGGCCCACAGGCCCAGCTTCACATGCGAGTGCCACGTGCCGTCGCGCTGTGCAAAGAACTCGCTGATGACCGGCTTCTGCGTCAGCGCCGACAGCGTGATGGGAGTGATAAACTCCTTGCCGGCAGGGGTGATCACCACCTGCACCTCGGCGCCGCGTTTCACCAGCTCACGAATGATAAGACACGACTTATAGGCTGCTATCGAGCCCGTAATGCCCAAAACAATCTTCTTTCCTTTCAGCATAAGCTATATAAATAATGTGCAAAAGTACGAAAGAAAATCGAACTCTCCAAATTTTCCATCACAATTTGCGTGTGTATAGGGTTAGAAATAAGCCTAAATACCATGAAGTGGATGAAATAATGGAGATAATTTTGCCAATTGGAAAAATATCTGTACTTTTGCAGCACGAAACTGCGCATAAGCAGCAAGGATGATTCTATTTCAACATGGACGACATTAAGAAAATAGTGCTCACCGGAGGTCCCTGCGCCGGCAAGACCACGGCACTGGTGCGTATCATCGAGCATTTCTCAAGCCTGGGATACAAGGTGTTCACCATCCCCGAAGTGCCCACTCTGTTCACCCAGTCAGGCATGAACTACCTGACGAAGAACAAGGGATTCTTCTATGAGGGCGAGAAGGCTACGCTCGAGGTGCAGCTGCTGCTGGAGGACAAGTTCCTGCGCATGGCCCGCGAGTGTCAGAAACCCAGCATCATCGTCTGCGACCGCGGCGCACTGGACATCTCGGCCTATATGACACCTGAGATGTGGGAGCAGATCACTCGCTCGGTAGGCACATCGACGCCCGAGCTGCGCGACCGCTACGACGCCGTGCTGCACCTGGTGTCGGCTGCCGACGGTGCTGAGGAGTTCTACACCACGGCCAACAACGCCTCGCGCAACGAGAGCAACGACGACGAGGGCCTGCGCATTGCCCGTATGCTCGACAAGAAGGTGATTCACGCCTGGACGGGACATCCCCACCTGCGCGTCATTAACAACCACGACGACTTCGAGGCGAAGATGCACCGCGTGATCAAGGAGATCAGCAGCGTGCTCAGCTTGCCACAGCCCATCGAGGAGGAGCGCAAATATGAGGTGGAGATCATTGGACAGTTCCCCGACGACTGCATCGAGAGCGAGATTACGCAGACCTACCTGAAGGGCTATCCCGACTGCGAGGAGCGCCTGCGCAAGCGCTCGTGGGGCAAGAAGGTAGTGTATGTGCACACCACGAAGAAGAAGACGGCCGAAAACGAGGAGCTGGTCACCGAACGCCAGATCAACCAGAACCTCTACGAAATCATGCTGCCCATAGCCGATCCGCAGCGCCACGCCATCCATAAGTTGCGCAAGAGCTTCATCTGGCAGGGACAGTATTTTGAGGTGGACACCTATCTCGACCGGCTTGAGGGTCTCGTCATCCTTGAGACGAAGGGCATCACCGAGGGAGAGCCCCTGAAACTGCCGCCTTTCCTACGCATCATCAAGGAGGTGACAGGTGATAAGGACTACTACAACTATCACCTTGCATTACGCTAATAATCAAATAAATACTATATAAGAGCAATGATCATTGACAAGATTGACCAGCTACTGAAAGAAGTAGAGACATTGACAGCGAAGAACGCCGAAGAGGTGGAACAGCTGCGTTTGAAATACCTGAGCAAGAAGGGCGAGATTACAGCCCTGATGAACGACTTCCGCGAGGTGGCCGCCGAGCAGAAGAAAGAGGTGGGAATGAAAATCAACCAGCTGAAGCAGATGGCCCAGGAGCGCATCAACCAGCTGCGCGACAACTGCCAGACGCAGGAGAGCACCGATGAAACCGTCGATTTGACACGCACGCCCTACCCCATCGACCTGGGCACGCGCCACCCGCTGACCATCGTCACCAACGAAATCATCGACATCTTCAGCCGCATGGGCTTCGTGCTGGCCGACGGTCCTGAGGTGGAGGACGACCTGCACGTGTTTACGAAGATGAACTTCGCCGCCGACCATCCTGCCCGCGACATGCAGGACACCTTCTTCGTGAGCCAGCATCCTGACGACGTGACGAAGAACATCCTGCTGCGCTCGCATACATCTTCTGTACAGGCGCGCGTGATGGAACACATGCACACCGAGGACGGTAAGCTGACGGCACCCATCCGCGTCATCTGCCCGGGTCGCGTCTACCGCAACGAGGCCATCACGGCCCGCGCCCACTGCTTCTTCCATCAGGTGGAGGGCCTTTACATCGATAAGAACGTCAGCTTCACCGACCTGAAGCAGGTGCTGCTCAGCTTCGCCCGCGAGATGTTCGGCGCCGACACGAAGATTCGCCTGCGCCCCTCGTACTTCCCCTTCACCGAGCCCAGTGCCGAGATGGACATCTCGTGCTTCATCTGCGGCGGCGAGGGCTGCGGCTTCTGCAAGCACACCGGCTGGGTGGAGATTCTAGGTTGCGGAATGGTCGACCCCAACGTGCTGGAGCAATGCGGCATCGACTCGAAGATATACAGCGGCTATGCCTTCGGCATGGGCGTGGAGCGCATCACCAACCTGAAGTATCGCGTCAGCGACCTGCGCATGTTCTCAGAGAACGACGTCCGCTTCCTACGCGAGTTCGAGGCTGCCGACTAACACACAGCTCCTACAAAGAACAAAAATCTTCAAAGATCTGACAAAAATGATCGTCGGATTTTTGAAGATTTTCGTTGTATAAAGAAAGCATTGCCGCTATAAGCCGGGTTCTGTTCTGGCACGAGGCCAGCGTCTGCCATTTATCTACTGCGCACGTCGCCATGCGCCTCTAGCGTTCTA
>CAMVJU010000012.1 GCA_947167935.1 uncultured Prevotellaceae bacterium
AACAAACTACTTAAAAACTAATCTACTAAAACAAATCAAAAAAATTCCTTTTTCTGCGTGCAAAATTAAGGCGTTTTGAGAAAACAGCCAAATATCCGATTGCGAAAAAGGGTGTAGAATTGACCTAAATCAAAGAAAAAGTGGGCGTCGCAAAGCTTTGCCCACTGTTTTGTCAAGCAGAGTTGACAAAATAAGTTTATTCACCCGTAAAAAGGTCTATTTCTTCAAAGGAACCAGCACACTGAACGTAGAGCCTTCGCCAAGAGCAGACTCAACAGTAACGTCGCCACCGTTCTTGCGGGCAAAGTCGGCGCAGAGCTGCAGACCCAGGCCAGAGCCTTCCTCGCCGCCGGTTCCGTAGGTGGTCTCACCCTTGTGGAAGATGCTTTCCAGACGCTCAGGAGCGATACCCACGCCGTGGTCTCTCACGCTGACCTTGGCAAAATCGCCCTCGGTGGTCACAGTAATCTCCACACTGCTGCCCTCAGGGCTGAACTTCACGGCATTTGACATAAAGTTCCTCACCACCGTCTTCAGCATATCGTTGTCGGCCCTGACGATGACCGAGCCCATACCACGATACTCAAGCTTGATGTGCTTCGTCATAGCTATCATATCGAAGATATCCACCACACCAGGAATAATGTCGTCCAAGTCGAGATCCTGCGTCACCACACTCAATCGGCCTGTCTGGCTCTTCGTCCATTTCAGCAGGTTGTCAAGCAGGTCATGCACATCCTCCGACTCCTTGTTGGCCTTGTCAAGCAATTCCCACAGCTCAGGGCCTACAGCCTCTGGCGTAACGGCACTCACCACGAGGTTGAGCACCATGCGGATGCTGGCCATCGGCGAACGCAAATCGTGAGCAATGACGCTGTACATCTTGTCACGGTTGCCGATGGTGGCACGCAGCTCGGCGTTCTGCTTCTCGATGAGGCGCTTGGCAGCCACGAGCTCTATCTGGTGCATCACACGTACAATAAGCTCCTCCTTGTTGAAGGGCTTGGTCAGGAAGTCGCTGGCACCCACCTGGAAGCCGTGCACCAGGTCGCTGGGATTGTTCAGGGCGGTAAGGAAAATGACAGGAATATTCTGTGTCTCAGGATTCTTCTTCAAAATGGTGGCCGTCTGGAAGCCGTCGATGCCAGGCATCATCACATCCAAGAGGATGAGGTCGGGATGCTCCGCAT
This sequence comes from uncultured Prevotellaceae bacterium, assembly GCA_947167935.1. Lineage (GTDB taxonomy): Bacteria > Bacteroidota > Bacteroidia > Bacteroidales > Bacteroidaceae > Prevotella. Next base: position 1,191 of record CAMVJU010000012.1, read on the forward strand.
TTGTCTGCTCTATACAGGCCTCACCGCTATTGGCAGTACATACCTGGAACTTCTCGTTACTCAACAAAATTTTCAGCAGCAAGACATTGCTCACCACATCATCGACAATCAGAATTTTATAGTCGCTTTTATTGATAGTTGATTCAAATCCCATAGTTGCGTTTTTCTTACAAGCTGCAAAAATAAAGTATTTATTTGGATTTTCCAAATTATTATGAAAGAAATTTCCATGTTGCAAGAAAAATGACTAACTTTGCAGCCTCATGGATAAGATTATTCTTGGCATTGACCCTGGTACGAACATTATGGGCTATGGTGTGCTGAAGGTTTCATCTGCCACCACAGCCACAGGCAGACGCACCAGTCAGCAGGCCTCCATGGTGACAATGGGCATCATCGACCTGCGCAAGTTCGAGGACGGTTATCTCAAACTGGGACACATCTTTGAGCGTGTTTCAGGCATCATCCAGTCCTACCTGCCCGATGAGATGGCCATCGAGGCGCCGTTCTTCGGCAAGAATGTGCAGTCGATGCTGAAATTAGGACGTGCCCAGGGTGTGGCAATTGCCGCTGCCATCGGGCGCAGCGTTCCTATCCATGAGTATGCTCCCATGAAAATCAAGATGGCGCTGACAGGCAACGGCAACGCCTCGAAGGAACAGGTGGCAGGCATGTTGCAGCGCCTGCTGAAGATTCCCCAGGAAGAGATGGGACGCTTCATGGACGCCACCGATGCCTTGGCTGCCGCCTACTGCCACTACCTGCAGATGGGACGCCCCGAGACCGATGCCCCGCACTACCGCGGATGGAAAGACTTTGTGAACAAGAATCAGCAAAAGCTATGGACGCCACAGAAGCCAGAGAACAAGGAAGGATAATCGTTATCTACGGGCTGAACGCCAGCGGAAAGACGCTGATGGCAGAGCGTATGCGACGCGAGATGAAGAGCGACAGCGTGCGCTATGTGGCTTTCTGCGACACCTACGGCACGGCTACCGACCGCAGCTATTACCTGCAGCAACGGTGGAACCAGCACGACATCGACGAGGAGACGCCCACCGTCGCTCAGGCCTTGGAACGCTCATTCCTGCTCTCAGGCAGCGACACGCCTGAACGTCGGCAGCTGCAACAGCAGCTCTACAGCCTGATGGGCATGGAGCCATTATTAGACAAGGTGGTCATCGCCCTCTCCAGCGGCGAGCTGCGCAAGATGCAGCTGGTGAAGACACTCATGGCCAACCCCAAGACGCTTATTCTCGACAATCCATTCATTGGCCTTGACTCCGAGGCACGTGCCATGCTGTCAGAACAACTGAAACAGCTGCGTCAGCAGGGCATGACACTCTATCTGCTCGTGGCAAGGCCCAATGAGATACCGGAGTTTGCGGATGAAGTGAGAGGCGAGAGGTGTGAGGTGAGAGGTGAGAGGTGTGAGGTGAGAGGTGAGAGGTGTGAGGTGAGAGGTGAGAAGATTGTTGAACTTCGCGACGTCACCATCCGCTACGGCAACCGCACCATCCTCGACCGCCTGTCGTGGACCATCCGTCAAGGCGAGCACTGGGCATTGCAGGGACGCAACGGCAGCGGCAAGTCGACGCTGCTCTCGCTCATCTGTGCCGACAACCCGCAAAGCTATGCCTGCGACATCACCCTCTTCGGCCACCAGCGCGGCTCCGGCGAAAGCATCTGGGACATCAAACGACGCATCGGCTATGTCTCGCCCGAGCTGCACCGCTCCTACCAGCGCAACCTGCCTGCACTGAGCATCGTGGCCAGTGGACTGAAGGATACCGTCGGACTCTATGTACGCGCCACCGACGAGGACAAGCAGCAATGCCTAAAGTGGATGCAACGCTTTGGTATTGAGCACTTAGCACAGCGTTCGTTCACGCAGTTGAGCAGCGGCGAACAGCGCCTCATACTGGTGTGTAGAGCCTTTGTCAAGAGCCCCGACTTGCTCATCCTCGACGAGCCGATGCACGGCCTCGACATGCCCCGACAGCAGCTGGTGAAAGACATCATCAACGACTACTGCAGCGACCCGCAGAAAACCCTCATCATGGTCACCCACTACGACGAGGAGTTGCCCTCATGTATCAACCGACATCTAACTCTTACTTAAAAACAAGATATGCAAGACATCAACCGCGAAGAACAAATACTGGTGCGCATCACCGGCCAAGACCGTCCCGGACTGACCGCCTCCATCATGGGCATCCTGGCCCGCTACGACGCACAGATACTCGACATCGGCCAGGCCGACATCCACTCTACCCTCTCCCTCGGCATCCTCATCCGCATGGACGAGGCACACAGCGGACAGGTGATGAAAGAGCTCCTGTTCAAGGCCACCGAGCTGGGCGTCAACATCGGCTTCTCGCCCATCAGCGACGACGAGTATGAGGAATGGGTGGGCCATCAGGGCAAAAACCGCTACATCCTCATGGTGATGGGACGCCAATTGGAGGCCCGTCAGATTGAGGCCGCCACACGTGTCATCGCCGACCAGGGCTTCAACATCGACGCCATACGCCGCATGACAGGCCGCAAGAGCATCCGCAACACCGCCAAGCACACCCGTGCCTGCATCGAGTTCTCGCTGCGTGGCGAGCCTGCCGACCGTCAGGAGATGCAGCGGCAGTTCCTCAAGCTCTCGGCCGAGATGGAGATAGACTTCTCTTTCCAGAAGGACGACATGTTCCGCCGTATGCGCCGCCTCATCTGCTTCGACATGGACTCCACACTCATTCAGACCGAGTGCATCGACGAACTGGCAGAGCGTGCCGGCGTGGGTGCCGAGGTGAGAGCCATCACCGAGAGCGCCATGCGTGGTGAGATTGACTTCAAGGAGAGTTTCACCCGCCGTGTCTCGCTGCTGAAGGGCCTCGACGTCAGCGTCATGCGCGACATTGCTGAGCATCTGCCCATCACCGAGGGCACCGACCGCCTGATGACCATATTAAAGAGATGTGGCTACAAGATTGCCATCCTCTCGGGCGGCTTCACCTTCTTCGGCGAATACCTGCAGCGGCGCTACGGCATCGACTATGTCTATGCCAACGAGCTGGAGGTTGACGAGAACGGCAAGCTGACAGGCCGCTATGTGGGCGACATCGTCGACGGCGCGCGCAAGGCCGAGCTGCTGAAGCTCATCGCACAGGTGGAGAAAGTCAACCTGGCACAAACCATTGCCGTAGGCGACGGCGCCAACGACCTGCCGATGATCAGCGAGGCAGGCCTCGGCATCGCCTTCCATGCCAAGCCCCGCGTCGTGGCCAATGCCAAGCAGAGCATCACTACCATCGGTCTCGATGGCGTACTCTATTTCCTCGGTTTCAAGGACTCTTATCTGGGTGACCAGGGAAAAATGTAGTTTCGCACACGCCACATTTTATTTATTTTTATATTCAGCTTATCAATGAATTTTTTACAACTTTCACATTCTTTCTTTTTTTTTATATATTTTATTTGCACCCGTATGGAATAAAAGCCGTAATTTTGCGCCCTGAATGAAAGATTTTTAGTAATCTGAAAACAATCATGGACTATGAGCCCGTGAGGGTTCATAGTTTTTAGAGAGAGAGAAAGGTAGATTTATAATAAAAGTTTTAATCCTAATATTAATTTAATTTTTTGTAAAATGAAAAAACTGTTTTTTATGGCACTTGTTGCCGGTTCAATGGTGTTTGCTTCTTGTGGCGTTAAGATGAGCCCCGAGGCTACTAAGGCTTGGAATGACTTCAAGGAGAAGGCAGCAGCTGTTTCTACTGACGAGGCTGTTGACCAGTTTGAGAGTATTGACGCATATAATGCTGCTTTCGAGGCAGCTATGAATGCCGGTACGGAGTTTGGCAAGAATTTTGACGGCAAGGTCACTCAGGAGGTTGCTGACAGCTTCGCTGCTATGACTCAGGCCATGATTCAGATGGACCAGAAGGTCAAGGCTTCCTTCAAGGAGATGGAAGGCGACGAAGAGGAGCTTGAAGAGGAAGAGCTGGAGGAAGAGGTTGAGGAAGAGGTTGAGGAGTAACCCCTTCGCTGCAAATCACGTAACTTTATTGTATCACTAATTAAATATTTTAGAAGAATGAAAAAAATGTTTTTCATGGCACTCGTTGCCGTTTCGATGATTTTCGCTTCTTGTGGTAAGACCATGAGCCCTGAGGCTAAGAAGGCATGGGAAGCTGTCAAGGAGAAGGCTCCCGCACTTTGTTCCATGGAGGCTATCGACCAGTTTGAGTCGGTTGAGGACTGGAATGCTGCCGTTCAGGATTTCAACGCCGCCGTTCAGGAGATGGAAAAGTACCAGAACGAGTATTCAAAGGAGATTGCCGACAGCTTCGGCGTCATCACCAAACAGTTCCAGGAGGCATCTGAGAAGGCTGCCGCTATGGTTCAGCAGCAGGCTGAGGCCGCTATGGAGGAGGTTGTTGACGAAGAGGGTGACGAAGAAGAAGAAGAAGAGGAGGTTGAAGAGTAATTCCGCCTACCCTTTCTTAATTCTGCAAAGTGTGCCCCCCGAAAGTTTTTGTCTAACTTTCGGGGGGCACTTCATTGTCGGTTCGTCCGCTTTTTATAACTTTAACGCTTCATTTGCACGATAATTGCGAAAAAAAAAGTAATTTTGACCCCGATAACAAAAAAAACGAAAATGGGCATCATCATAGGAATAGACGTGGGCATCTCTACCACGAAGATTGTGGGACTGCGCGACGGCAAGCCGCAGGGTCCCATTCGCATCACCGCCGCCGACCCCATCACCTCGCTCTATGGGGCTTTCGGTAAGTATCTGCACGACAACAACATCGAGCTTAGCAACGTGGAGCACGTCATGCTGACCGGCGTGGGTGCCGCCTACGTCAAGGGCGACGTCTACGGCGTGGCCACCAGCCGCTGCGACGAGTTCATCGCCGACGCCCTTGGAGCTCGCTACGAGAGCCACCTCGACCACGCCATCGTCGTGTCGATGGGCACCGGCACCTCTTTCGTGATGTGTAACGGCGACAACATCCAGCACATCGGCGGCATCGGCATCGGTGGAGGAACACTACAGGGCCTGTCACGTATCATGCTCAACACCAGCGACATCAAGCAGGTGTCGGCACTGGCCATGCAGGGCGACATCAGCCACATCAACCTGCTCATCGGCGACATCTCGGCACAGCCGCTGCCCGGCCTGCCCATGGAGGCCACGGCCAGCATCTTCGCCCGTGCCAAGAACGATGCAGCGAAGGAAGACATCGCCATCGGCATCATCTCGATGGTGCTGCAGTCGATAGGCTCCGCCACCGTGCTGGCTGCCCAGGGCACAGGCTGCCGCGACATGGTGCTCATCGGCAATCTCTCGCTGCTGCCTCAATGCAAGGAAATCTTCCCGCCGCTGGAAAAGCTCTACAAAGTCCGTTTCCACATCCCCAAATACTCCGAATACTGCACGGCCATCGGTGCCGCCCTGGCCTACAAGCAGTAAAAATATAGCCCACTAAAAATAAGGAGCTTCGAGATGGAGGCAAAATGTTAAAAGCCCCCGAGATTGGGGGCTTATCGTTAAGTGTTAATTCGTTAAGCTAATTCGCTGCGGTTGGATTCTTGCGTCCCTTCGGTAGCAAGCGACCAGAGGTCGAGCGGCAAATCCAACCGAACGGGGAGAGTCCCCTGATCCCTTTACCTAACATAAACCTTTTGGCCATTCACGATATTCAATCCCTTCTGCAAGGAACTGAGGCGCTGACCCTGAAGGTTGTAGATACTTTCATCTTTTAATTTTTCAATTTTTAAGTTTTCCTCTATTCCTGTTGTTTGCGTTTCGAATTCGCCTATGAATATCTCCTGACTATTCTCTACTGTTACGGTATAGCGGCCTTCTGCATAGGTGGAGATGTCAATATTGAGGGCTACGATGTTGCCTGCATCGATGTTTTTCTCGTAGACAATTTTGCCCGTTTCGTCAGTAATGTTCACTTGGTAGTCATCGTCAAGGGAATCGAGATTGATACCCAGCAGCTGTTCGTTGTACTCACCATATAGCGACTCCTCATCTGCTCTCCTCATCGGCATTTTCTCTCTATTAATCGGTGCTTTGGGCTTTGTCTTGATAGTATGGGTGAAGTCGAAGCGGTGTTTAGGGGCATCAAAGTCCCCAGGAGTGGCTCCATCCTCGTAGTCATCATTGAGGTAGATGACTTCATCGCCGACAGCACACGACATCAGGAACTGCGGCACAGAATCTGAATATATCGGATCGATTGCATTTATTGTCGGTCCATCAATACCTCCGACACCTTCCAACCAGTAGGTACTGTGGACGTCACGATAAACCCATATATTTCGATAAACACCTTTAAAGCCATCTAATCCTCCACTCTGCTTCGGTCCAATTTCATAATCTCCATCAATGAAATACACCTTGTCATTGGTTTTGAGGGAGAAGTCATACATCATCCTCATAGACTGCCTCGTCTCGTCATAAAAATACACTTTCTTGTCTTCTTCGTACCATGCTCCCACTTTGCTCAGGGCAGGTGATTGTGACAGATTGTTATAATCTGGATAATCTGGACTAATAAATCTCTGGCACATCATCTGCTTGCAGGTCTTTCCGTCGATAATCGTGTCGCCATCGAAATAGTAGTAGTCAATCACCTGCACAGGATTACCCGATATGGTTCCCACCTTCCACACCTTACCATCTTCGACGAACGGACGGTAGGCTATGTTGTTAGCTGGATTTGGATTTATTAATTCGTCGAAGTCGTCAGCCGTAAAGATACACTCCCCGTCCTCAAAGCAGGACAAGAAGTTTTCCCCCTGAAGGATACCATTTGAGGGTTTTGATTCATTAAGAGCCATGATGTTCCAGCCTTCTTCACAACCCACGCCCTCGACAATAGGAGCTGAAGCAAAGTAGTTGGAGGAATCTGAGGGATCCTCTTCCATCAACAAATCATAATACAAGACATTGAGTAGTTGATCATCGTGGAACCGCATAGGTTTAATGGCAGTAAGCAGAAAGTACAGGGGTTCGTATGAAGGCATATAGCTTGTACCGATAGACATGCCGAAATCATATAGCAGATGGTCACCATTATCTGTATACTGCCACACCTTCCTGTCCTCCTCACGAAGGGCACAGTAATAATTGCTGCCCTCTTCGCTTGTGCGATACATTTTATAATAGGTTTTGCTGTCTATCTCTGTGGTGCCGTTGATGACATACGAGATGTCTTTCGTCCATTGCTCATCATCCCACAAATTATGATAATACTCTTGATAGTTCCACGTCTTTCCCTCTTTCAAGAATGGATGGTAAGAATAAAACGAACTATTATAGGTTGCCTGATACGACTGCCCTTCAGTCAGTTCTACCAGTCCCTTATACCACCAGCAGTCCAAATAGAAAATGTTTGGCTCCAAGTCACGTATGGTGAATGACAAGTTGAACGGGCAAATGCATTCACAATCAGATTCAACAGTGGGGCCCACGCTGACAGAAACCGAACAGGGACTGCCATCGTTAATATTGGCAATTGCATAAAAGTCCTCCGTGCAGCAGTTGCTTTCATAGTTTAGCAGTTGTACAGACAAAACGTTGCCCTCTTTTGTCAAGACAATCGTCGGTTGCCTCTCAGGCTCTTCCCCTTGTGTCTCATCCAGACAACCGCTGCTCTGCACGTCTGATACTGTCTGGGCACTTGCCAACATCGGCAGAAGCATCAAAATGAATAAGAATAATTGTTTCTTCATAGTTATAATTGTTTATGTTATTGATTTTATTCGTGATATTTATTTGCCGTTGAGTATCTGTTCCAAAGTGACATCCGGGCTGCTCTCTCCGAACACATCCTTCTTGAGCTTGAGCTTGCGATGCTGGACGGCAGAGATGGTGATACAATAGATGTTACCGATAACGCGATTGCTAATGCCGAGTCGAGTGAGCAGGCACAGACGGATATCATCTTCTTGCATATTGGGGTATTGCTCGCGGATATGGGCAAAGCGGTTGTTGTCGATGGCGTTGAGCGTGCGTTCTATCTCGCTCCATTCGTGTGGATTGAGGGTGATGAGCGAATCACCGCTTTGATTGAGCTTCTTCATCACTTCAGTACGTTCGAGGATGTAATTCTGCAGGAAGGTCACCACTTCATTTGCCTGATACAGCAGGGTTTTCTGATGTTCTGCCTCCTGCTGTAGCTGACGTTTCTCCTCACGTTGTGCCCGCAGCCTGTAGTGAATCACCAACACAATCGCCAAGATGACAATAAGAGAAGCAATGATGGTAATGAGTAGTGTACGCGCATACATCTTTGACTGATAGTCCAACTGCTGGTTCTCCATCTCCTGCCGCAAGGTTTCCTGATAGTACTGATCCTTTTGTTCGAGGGCTTTGTAGTAGAAGTCCTCAATTTGTTCGAAGGCATCATCAATATCGTCTTCCATGTTTACGGCTCCTATGCGTCGGAGCGCAATCTTGGCGAGATGGCTCTGCACGATATAAGCCTGGTGAACATCATCACCCGGTTCAATCTTCCGATAGACGGTTTCTGCCGAGTCGAGCATATTGAGGCTGAGGTAACTGCGAGCCATCACCTGTAATGCCCCAGGCCGCAGGTCATCTGTAGCCACAGAATCTGCCTGATGAGCATAGTCAAGTGCCTGACGATAGTCTTCCTTTGCCCAGGCGATATTTGCAAGGCTTGTAAGTGTCTGACACATCAGGTCTGTCATCTCGTTTTGCTTTGCGATGTCGTATGCACGATGGATGAAGTCGAGCGCTTCGTCAAATGATTTCTCATTGATAAAAGCCACTTGTGCGGCGTATGTCCCTGCATAGTCAAGCAGGATGACATTGTTCCGCTCATCATCAGGATGCTGCTCATAGACGGCCAGGGCTTTCTTCATCAGTCGTAATGCCTCCTCGGGGTTGCTCTGTGACAATGCCTCTGCCAATCGCTGGTAGGCGATATAATTGGTGTGCCAATCCTCAGATTTCTCAGCCAAACGGATGGTCTTTCGCAGTAAAGTCTCACCCATGCGGATGCTGTCATTGGCCAAAGCGGCCTCAGCTTCCTCCAGACAACCTGCCGCAGTTGGCCCTTGCTGTGTTTGACCGCAGGCAACCAGCAGGACGGCTATAATAAATATGTATAATGTTTTCGTATACATAGTTGTTGGTTTTCGTCTGCAAAGATACGACATTATTTCGAAAGCCACATCAGTTACCTATGGAAAATATGCAAAAGAGACAAAAACAAAAACTATTGCAAATCAATTGGTTATAGATAATAGCACGTTGTGCCTCATGGAAAAAATATTAGTGGGGTATAAAAAAACAGCCATTTCCCAGGGACTGAGAAGAAGCACGCGGCCATCGGTGCCGCCCTGGCCTACAAGCAGTAAAAAAAGGCCGAAAGCATGTGCTTTCAGCCCTTGAAGTGTTAAAATGTAGCGAATTTTGGCGCTAAACGTGGAATCGTGGAATCGTGGAATCGTGGAATTCACACCCACAGCACCTGCATGTCGTTGAGGTTCTGCTTTCCCTTGCCTTTTTGTCAGGCCGATTTGGGCCTCTCCTACTTTGTAGGAGTGTTCATACACGGGTTCGCCCTTTCCTTGCGGTGTGAACTCCAAGGAGTCATCCGAAAACTGGCTGACCGTGCCTTTGGTCTTTTTTACTAAGTCTTTCATATTCAATTGTTTAAAGATTTTCAAATTCCACGATTCCACGATTCAACGATTCCACGTTTTCACTCGGAAACGAGGCCAAAAATAAATATTATATATATATATAATATATTATTTTTGAAGTTTGCATCAATTCATTTTGGCGCAAAACGTGGAATCGTGGAATCGTGGATTCGTGGATTCCTCAGTAGCCCGCACAGCCTGCTGAGGAGGCTGCACAGCCTGCTGAGGAGCCTCCGTATGACGGTTGTTTTTATGGTTTGTTGGTTAAAGAGTGTTAAGAAACAACCTCGTACTGTTGTTTCCCGTCCGTTACTTCGTACCTTTGCCCGTGCAATTGCAAATCAACCCCATGTTTAACTAAAATTTCTTACAACCATGATCAAGCTTAATTTCTACAAGAACAAGGTACAGGGCCACAAGAACTTCGGCAAGGTGTACGCCCGCGCCAAGAACAACGACCCCATCGAGATTGCCGCCCTGTCGAAGCACATCGCTCAGCACGGCTCGCCCTACACCAAGGATGTCATCCTGGGCGTGCTGACCAAGGCCGCAAGCTGCATCCGTGAGCTGGTGCTGGAGGGAACGCCCGTGAAGATTGCCGACCTGTGTATCTTCACCCCTGCCGTGACCACCATCCCCGCCGTCGACGCCGACCACTTCACCCTGACCCGTGCCACCCGTGCCGGCGACGGTACCTACTCTGGCGGCAACATCGTGAGCGTGCGTATGCAGTGCCGCGCCACCGGCGAGGCCACGCAGAAGCGTCTGACGCAGGATGCCGAGCTGGGCTACACCTCGCTGGCCGAGAAGATCAAGAACGGTGAGCTGACGCTGTCCAACACCAAGGGTGAGTACATCAGCGGCACTGGCACCAACAGCTCCAGCGGCTGGGGCGACGAGCCTGTGGTGAATCCGTAAACTTCGTTACGAAAACGAAAACCAAAACGAAAAATTTAAGACGACAACAGGGACAACTAGGACAACATGGCTGGCGCTTACAAAGAACATGGCTTAAAAAAGTTGTCCAAGTTGTTCAGGTTGTCTTTAAAAACAAAAATCAATTGTCTTCTTATCATGAAAATCTTTGATACTCTCCGCGAAAAGGCCTGGCAGGCCATCAAGCGCAAGGCCGTGGAGGTGCTAGTCGCCATCCTGACCGCAGCCATCACCGCCCTGACGACTACGAGCTGCATGGGCTACGGCCCGCTCTAAAAAGAAGAAGCCCGCCTGTGAAGGTAGGCTTCTTTTTTTGTAGGCATGACGGCGAATTCCACGATTCCACGATTCCACGATTCCACGTTTAGCGCCATTTTTAGCTACTTTTTAACACTTCAAGGGCTGAAACGCAAGTTTTCGGCCCTTTTACATGATTTCCACGATGATTTTCTGCAGGTCCTTGTCGGCACTACTGGTGCCTACCATCAGCTCGTACTGACCAGGCAGGACACGCATGGTGTTGGTGGCAGCATCCCACGTCTCGAAACGCTCGCGGGGAAGACTGATGCTGACGGTGCTGCTTTGACCGGGCTTCAGCGTGACGCGCTGATAGGCACGCAGGGTCTTCAACGGGCCATCGGTATCGGCGGGACGACGCAGGTAGACCTGCACGGTCTCGGTGCCCTCGCGACGGCCGGTGTTCTTCACGTTGCAGGTCACGACAGCCGATCCGTTGTGCACGCTATAGGCAGGACTGCTAATATTAAAAGATGTGTAGCTGAGTCCATGACCGAAGGGGAAGAGGGGCTCGTCCTGGAAATAGCGGTAGGTGCGGTTGCGCATACGATAGTCGAGGAAGTCGGGCAGCTGGCTGTCGTCCTTGTAGAAGGTGACGGGCAGCTTGCCACTGGGATTGACGCGGCCTGTCAATACTTCGGCCAGGGCCTGTCCGCCCTGCTCGCCGCCATACCACGCCTGCAGGATGGCATCGCAGCTCTCTGTCTCTGGAGAGAGGGCCATGGCACCGCCTGAGCAGTTGACGAAGATGACTTTCTTGCCAGCATCGTGCAGCATACGCAGCATGTCGCGCTGCACCTGCGGCAGCTCGATGCTGGTGCGGTCGCCACCCTTGAAGCCGGGCTCCGACACTTTCATCTGCTCACCTTCGACGCGGGGCGAGATGCCGCCAACGAAGACAACGGTCTTGGCCGTGCCAATCTCGGCCAACAACTGTTCACGGGTGGGTGTATAGTTGTGGCGTATGTCGAACTGCATGATGGCCATACCCGTATCCTGCACGTACTCAATGACGATGTTGTATTGTTTTCCTGCCTGCACCTTGAAGTCGTGGGCGGCCTCGTAGATGCGGTCGCGTGAACGCCAGTTGTTGATCACGGTATCGCCGTCAATCATCACACGTACCCTGTCGTCAGCACCGACGAAGAGCTGCAGCTGTTCGTCATGAGTGGCGGTAAAAGTACCCTCGTAGCGGGCAGAGAAGTGCTCGAGCTCAACGCCGGGAGCGAAGACGGTGGCACCGCCATTGCTCAGCTTGACTGGCTCGGCATAGGCGACAGTGGCGGCAGGCTGCCCCTCCATCGTCTCGTTGTTCCAATAAGTGGCCTTCAAGCCCTTCTTGCCGTCGGGAGTGGCGATGCTGGCGAAACGACTCTCGTTCACCTCGCTGCGAGTGAGGCCGCAGCCCGGCACATACTTCACGTTGCGTCCCAAGATGTTGCGCAGGCCTTGCAGCACGGTGACGGTAGCTGTGGGATAGCCTGTGTAGTTGCCCCATTGCATCACGGAGTCGTTGGCGTTGGGCCCCATGACAACAAGTTGTGAGGAGCGAGAAGCGAGAGGCAAGACGCCATCGTTCTTCAGCAGGACAATGCCTTCGCGGGCCATCTGAAGGGCCAGCTGCTTGTGTTCCTTCGATGCGACGACGCTCTCGGGAATCTTCGTCCAAGGCACCATCTCATCAGGGTCGAAATCGCCCAATTTGAAGCGTGCGATGAGCAGACGTCGCAGGCTGGTGTTGACTTCGTCCTCGCTGAGCCAGCCGTCGTTGACAGCCTTCGGAAGGAAGCGGTAGAGGCTGCCGCACTCCACGTCGGTGCCAGCCCTGACGCCGATGGCCACGGCCTGCTCACGCAGCTCCACCACATTGTGATAGTCGGGCAGGAAATCGTTGATGGCACCACAGTCGCTAGTGATGAGGCCCTTGAAGCCCCATTCGTCGCGCAGTATCTGCTGCTCATAGCGCGACTGTGCACAGCAGGGCTCGCCGTCGATACGCTGATAGGCACACATCACCTCTTCGACATGGGCATCCTGCACCAGGGCCTTGAAGGCAGGCATGTAGGTCTCCCAAAGATCGCGTTCAGGCAAGTCCTCGACGTTGAAGGTATGGCGATTCCACTCAGGGCCGCTGTGCACAGCATAGTGCTTGGCACAGGCCAGCAGCTTGCGATACTTGGCATCGTCGGGGCCTTGCAGTCCGCGTACCACGGCAGTACCCATCTGGGCTGTAAGGAAGGGATCTTCGCCGTAGGTTTCCTGTCCGCGTCCCCAGCGTGGATCACGATAGATATTGATGTTGGGCGTCCAGAACGACAGGCTCTGGTAGCGCTTGATGACACCAGAGCGCTTGGCCTGCTGGGCCTTTACACGGGCTTCGTCGCTGACGGCATCGAAGACACGCTGTACCAAGGCCTCGTCCCATGAGGCGGCCATCGACATCGTGATGGGGAAGACGGTAGCAAAACCATTGCGCCCTACCCCATGCAGGGCCTCACTCCACCACTCGAACTGCGGAATGCCAAGGCGCTCGATGGCTGGCGAGGCATTCATCATCAGCTTTGCCTTCTCCTCAAGCGTCAAGCGTTGCAGCAGGTCGTCGGCCCGCTGTTCAGCACTCAGCGACACGTCTTGATAGGGCAGCTGCTGGGCGAAGAGTGCTGCGCTGCCCAATAACCAATAAACAATAACCAATAATCGCCTCATAGCTTTTGTGTTTTTAATTTGGTATTTTATCATCACGAAATTTCGTTACACCATTTTATCATTCTGCCTTGACGACGAACTTGCGGCCTTCGCAGACATAGACACCGGCGGGCAGTCCATCAGTGTTTGTGGCATTGCGGCGCACCAGTCGTCCGCGAATGTCATAGATGTTACGCGGAGTATTGTCAGTGAAGACGTCAGAAATAGCGGTGTTGATACCCTTTACGAAGAGCAGTCCTTCGCTGATGCGGCTGGTATCCCACTTCACATCGCCCTCAAATTCAAACGTCGGCGTACCGCTGAAGGAGGCGGCAGAGAAGACACGGATGCTATCGCCCACCTGCAGCGAATGGTTGGTAGCGGTAACACGGATGGTGCCGTTGACGGTGAGACCTTTCTCGAAATAGAAACTGGTGCAGCCATCGCTGACATTGGTGGCACAGCGTGTGGCATTGACCAGCATCGTGCCGTTGATGACGACAGATGCGTTTTTCAGCACCTTTGTCTTACTGGCGCTGGAGAAGACGGCTTTGGCATCGACTGTCAGCTTACCAGTACCCAGCAAACCATTGACACCCATGCAGAGCTCACCTTCCTTGACGATGGTGGTTCCTGTGTTATCGTTGGCACCATTCCAGATGACCTTGCCTGCACCCACCTTCTGGAGATGAGCATCGGAGGTGACGCGGACACCTGTCGTCCAGTCGTCGTCGTTACCCACCTGCCAAGTGTTGGCACCCACGCTGCCGCTATTGCTGAAGGTGCAGCTGCCGCCCAGCTTGCCTGAACCCGTGACCTTGCCAATGCGGAAGGTCTTGCCGCTGTTCTGTACCTCCACATCGGAGGCAATGTTCATCGTGCCCTTCGGCATACCTGTGGAGGTGTTCAGCGTGAAACGCTTGACATCGCCATCCTGGCTCGACATAGGTTTGAGCGTGCCCTCAAAGTCGCTAAAGTTGCACTGCACCGGCGTACGAGTGGCGTACCAGCCGTTACCTTTCTCCGTTGTGCAATAGGCAGTAAGTGTGCCCTCGCCCGTCACCTTGTTGGTGTATGTCGAGCGATTGGCCATATACCAGTTGCCCGTCTTGCCCTGCGGCACGTAAATTGCGTAGCTGGTACTGGTATTCTCGTTGAGCGTTCCCCCTTGGAATTCCACTGTCTTGGCAGGTGTGTTGGCATTGATGCACTGCACGGTGCCTGCCACAATGACGAGACGGTTGAGGGAGCTGTTGGCAATGTTCAGCTTCATCCATCCTGAGCCTTTCTTCGTGAGGACGGTACCAGCCATCGCCTTGTCAACAATGAAGTCCTGTGAGTTGTTGATGACACCACCTTCATCGCCTTCAAAATAGATATTCGTGCCATTGGTGACAGCAGCCGTAGTACGCAGCTCGGCTCCGTTCTCCATAATGAATTTCTTACCCGTGGTAACGCCGCCGAGATTACCCTTCGGCTGATTAGCGTTGGCCAATGAACTGACGCTGACCACACCACCCGACAGACGGTTGCCGCCGGTATAGGTATTCTCGGTCTTGATGGTCAACATGCCATTACCTTGCTTCACCAGCGTGGTATTGCCTACAAGACTACCGGTGCCGCTGAATGTATAGGCCTTCGTCTCGTTGGCCACGAAGACGGTATCGGCCTCCAGCTCACCGTTCAGCGTTACATTGAACTTCTTGGCGGTGTCGTCGAAGCGCACGTTGTCGCCGCTGACAAAGATATCGCTCTCGCCCTCATTATTGGCGAAGTTCTCTGAGTCAGCCATATTCCAGATGGCTGACGTGGCACCCGTCCAAACGACGCTTCCAGCATCACGGGTACCGGAAATGACGAGGAAGAGCTTTCCGTCGGCCAGCTGCAGGCTGCTCTTCATCTTCGTGCCCAACCCCTCGATGCGGATATTGTCCAGGCTACCCTTCAGCGTCTCTACTGTGCCGATAAGGTATTCGCCAGGCGTCAGGTCGCTGCTGCCGATGATGTTGAACTCAAAGACAGGCTGCATATATTTCGGACCATATTGCCAGTTCTTCGTCTCTATACTAATGTACTTTGTGTTCACCTGGTCAATCTGTTCGTCGATGTCGAAGACAACACGCGAGCCAAAGCCCAGCACCAGCGAATCGGTAGTGACGGTGCCAACCTGATTCTCGCCACCAGGCAGCAGCTTGGCATCATAGTCCATGTGGATGCTGCGGAAAGTACCACCATCGCTACTGAGCGTAGTGAAGCGGTTGAGCCACAGCCTGGAATTCAGGAGTGAGCCGTCGAAGACAAGTTTTCCTGCCCAGATATCCGTCTCGCCAGTATAAGTGTTGTCGGTCTTAGGCAGGACGAGCGTGCCGTCACCCTGCTTCACCAGACGCATGTCGCCCGTAAAGGCAGCGCCAGAGACTTCGCATGTGTAGTAGGTATATTTGATAGCAGGGTTGCCTGAAGTATTGTTGCTGTTGGTACCCTGCACCCACGATGGCACGTTGAACGTTACAACCCACGGCTTGGCACCTTCGGCCACATTGATATGTGTGTCGTTGGTCTCACATACGATGACGTGCTGGTTGTTGTGCTCAGCGCCGATGGTACCATTGTTGGCTACTTCTACGCGATTGGTCATAGTGAGTGGCGGCGGAGCGATAGTGATGTTCTCGAGCTCGCCGAGGAAATAGCTGGTGTGAGGCGGCTGGTTGTAGCCCATGCTCTCCCACACCATTCCCTGACGATACTGGTGGTCGTGCCACAGCGTATAGTTGCGCCACTTCGTGTACTTATCAGTAGTGTACACACGTACATATTTATTATCGGAGGTGCGCACGATGATTTCCTCGCGCCAGTCGCCCAGCACATCACCGGCAGCCGAGGGCGTATTCTTCGTCCAGTTGCAGTTGGCAGTGCCGTCGGCGGTGAACACAATGCTGCCGTCGGCCTTGAAAACACGGGCTGCACCTTCACGTGAGCTGGCTCCGTCGAGGCCTTCCTCCAGCAAGTCGCCATCCCAATAGATGCGCCAGTTGTTGGTGAAGCCTGTGGGGCCACCACTGATAACTTTGTCAGCCACACAAGATATAGTACCTGACTGCGAGCTATGGCCGATAGCCCCAGGATAGCTGTTGGAGAAATTGCCACAGAGTGCACGTCCGTCATCGCTCGTCGACTGGAGACGGTAGTAAATCTTTGATGTAGTGGCGTCGCGATAGTTCATGGCAGGTTCATCTTCGTTGCAGGCAAATATTTCCTGTCCATGACGGTAGGGGTCGAAGTCGGAACAATGCTGGGCGTCGCCATGACCAAGGCCCGTGGTGGAGAGTCCCTTTCCGTTGTCATCGATAACCATCGAGCCGAAACAAATCTCATCCCTGCCGTCCCAGTCCACATCGGCAATGCCAAAGTTATGATAGCCGTTACCGTACCAAGGGTCGCCCCAGCCGCCATTGTTGCTCCATTCCCAATAAAGCGTCAGTTGGTGTGTCTCGGGATTGACGGAGAAGGCTTTCATGTGATGCTTGGTGTAGCAGCCTCTGCCGAGGAAGATAAAAGGATGGCGACCGTCGAGGAAGGGAGCGCCAAAATAGTGCTTGGTAGAACGGTGACCATAACCGTCGCCCCAGTCATCAGCATTGCCTCGTGGCAGCGGATAGGTCATCCACAACTGGCCGTTGTTGCCAATGGCATAGGGCTTGCCTGTAGCACCTTCTAAGTAGAGCAAATATTCTGCGCCAGTATTAGTGTAGGTCATATTGGCCGTCTGCAGCACAGTATTACGGGTATTCACATTCATATTGCCGATATTGGTAGTGGTGCCGTCGGCATGATAGATAATCATATTGTCGGCGCCGCGCAGCAGAATCTCAGCCTTGCCATCGCCGTCCCAGTCATAGCCCACAGCGTCGTACTGCTCATCAGGACCGCTCACCATGTTGGGTCCCAAGTCAATATACCACAGCCTGTCACCCTTGATGTTGTAACACTCAAGCAGGTTATAGGCGATGGCATCCACAGAGCTTCCATCCACGTAGTTACGCTTCAAGATGAACTCCGAGACTCCGTCACCATCGACGTCGGCCAATGCGATGTCGTTGATGCTGTAATCATTGGTGATATTGCTGCCACTACGGCTCATCACATCTTTCACGGCAAACTGGATGTACTGCTGGTTGAGGCGCGTCACCTCGGCACACTTCTCCTGTTCCTGACCACGTACAACGGCAGCCACCTGATATTTCGAGCCAGCCTTGCCGCCCGTGTCGGTGTAGTTGGAGACGTTGAGCGGACCAGCAATCTTCACGCCGTCGCGGTAGAGGTTGTACTCAGTGTCGTAATATTCCTCACCGAAAATGCGCCAGCTGACCAAAGCACCGGAACCCGATGGTACAGCCACGAGGCCACGATTGAGTATGTCGGTTTGTCTTTGTGCCATCAGGCTGGTCCATCCGGCCACCAAGGCCAATAAGAAAAATGTAAGTCTTTTCATGTTACAGATAGTTATCATTGATTCGTTTGTTGCCAGTAAAGTTTCTGCTGCAAGGAGACGTTCTCGCAAGCTTTGCGTGCAAAGGTACGACTTTTTTCTTATACAACTCTTTTCCATGGATAGAAAAAATGAGAGATTAGCAAAAGTCCGTGCATTTTTCTCATTATTTATAGATGTGTACGCGAGAGAAGACAAATACAAAATGTTAGCGTATTTCAAGATTTGCTTTCTTTTTGCAAAATAATTACATAAAAAGTTTGGCGTTACGCCATTTATTTGTACCTTTGCGCCGCCATTCAAGAAAATACAAGGTAAAAAGATATGAGTAAGCTTATCTATCCCGTCAACTACAAGCGCCTGCTTGACATGCGCCAGACCGAGCAGGGCATCAAGCTCATCAAGGAATTCTTTCAGCAAAATCTCAGCACCGAACTGCGTCTGCGCCGTGTCACTGCACCGCTGTTCGTGCTAAAAGGCTTAGGCATCAACGACGACCTGAACGGCGTGGAACGCCCCGTCAGCTTCCCCATCAAGGACTTGGGCGATGCCCGCGCCGAGGTGGTGCACTCGCTGGCAAAGTGGAAACGTCTCACTTTGGCCGAATACCAGATAGAACGCGGTTACGGTGTCTACACCGACATGAACGCCATCCGTGCCGACGAGGAGCTTGATAACCTGCACTCACTCTACGTAGACCAGTGGGACTGGGAGGCCGTCATTGCCCGTGAAGACCGCACGCTGGCCTTCCTGAAGAACGTGGTGGAGCGCATCTACGCAGCCATCCGCCGCACAGAGTATCTCACCTGTGAAACCTATCCGCAGCTGAAACCTTTCTTGCCTGAGAAGATACACTTCATCCACGCCGAAGAGTTGCTCCGCATGTATCCTGACAAGACGCCGAAAGAACGCGAGGATGCTATCTGTGAGGCCTACGGAGCCGTCTTTATTATCGGTATAGGCAGCAAGCTCAGCAATGGCGAGAAGCACGACGGACGAGCTCCCGACTATGACGACTGGAGCACTGTGGCAGAGAATGGACAGAAAGGTCTCAATGGCGACATCCTCATCTGGTATCCCGTCCTGGGACACTCCATCGAACTCTCTTCGATGGGCATCCGCGTGGACAAGGAGAGCCTGCTGCGTCAGCTGAAGATTGAGGGACAGGAAGAACGCGAACAGCTCTTCTTCCACCAGCAACTGCTGAATGATCGTCTGCCGCTGAGTATCGGTGGTGGTATAGGTCAGAGCCGCCTCTGCATGGTGCTGCTCCATAAGGCCCATGTAGGCGAGATTCAGGCCAGCATCTGGCCCGATGACATGCGCGAGGAGTGCCGCCGTCTGGGTATGCCGCTCATCTAATAAGAAAAAAAACTGCTCGGATTGTTGGCGTTTTCATTTTTTTTCGTATCTTTGCAGGCGAAAGAACGCGATAATAACTAAAAGCGCCATACAAACGGGATGAAAAAGGAAATCCAAATCCGCAACCAAGTCGACGATTTGCAACATGTGGCAGCATTTGTTGAGGAAATCGCCGACGAGTTGCAGTTGTCTCCTGAGTTGACGATGAACTTCAACCTCGTTCTCGAGGAAATGGTGTCCAACGTCATTTTCTATGCCTATCCCAAGGAGAATGACCAACCCATCATTCTCACTGCCACATCCGATGACGATTCCATCTCCTTCATCATCACCGACGAGGGACGCGCCTTCGACCCCACAGCTCGCGAAGACGCCGACATGAGCGTCAATCCTGCCGACAGACAGCTGGGCGGCATGGGTATTTTCATCACCCGCCAGATTATGGACGACGTTACCTATCAGCGCATTGACGGATGCAACATCCTCACTATGACAAAAAGGTTAAAAGATTAAAAGTCGATTTTAAGAACAAAAGCATTTTTTCCCAATATGACACAAATTTTAAAAGAAGATGGCAAGACCATCATTAAGACAGGACAGCGCATCGACACGATGAACGCAGGTCAGTTTGAAAAAGACATCGAGCCCGCACTGCAGGAGCAGGGCGTAGACCTTGAAATGGACTGCACGGATTTGAACTACATGGCTAGTTCAGGACTGCGCATCATCCAGAAGACCATGCGCACCGTCACCATGAAGCGTGGCAAATTCAAGATGACCAACGTCAGCCCAGAGATATATAAGGTACTGGCCATGACGGGCTTCACCAAGTTTATGACTGTGGAACAGAAAGCATGATTCCAGAGGAAGAGCTTGCCAACGACTATCGCCGACTGCAAGAAGAGCACCGCCAGCTGCAGGAGGACTACGAACAGCTGAACCAGATGTTCGAGAATATGGGTTTGGGCTATGAAGAAGCGCTGAACCTGTATGATCAGGCTGTAGAGTCGTCGCGCATGAAGACCGACTTCATCCAGCAAATCTCCCACGAAATTCGCACACCGCTGAACATTCTCAGCGGATTTGCCCAGATTCTTACCTCGGGCATGGAGCTCGACGACGCCATGAAACAGGAGGTGACGCAGGGTATCGCCGACAACACGCAGCGCATCACAGGCTTGGTGAACAAGATGCTGGAGCTGGCCGATGCCAGCAGCGACTCAGCCATCGAGTGCGCCGACGACGCCCCTGCCGTGATGATTGCAGCGCAGGCAGTTGACGAAAGTTGCATCACGATGGCCTCGCACATCACCTTCGACATGCAAATAGCACCTGAGGTGGAGATGACGATGATTCACACCAACCTTCAGCAGGCCACACGCGCCTTGGTTTTGCTGCTCGACAATGCCATGAAGTTCACCCACCCCGCCGAGGCCCAAGGCGGCGCCGCTGCCATCAAAGAGAAAGCCAAGGTCGTTCTATCCGTTGCGATGTCATCGCAACCAACGGAACAAGCAGAGCAAGCAGTAGCAGGACGAACCGGCCAGCAACTATGCATGACCGTTGAGGATACAGGCATTGGCATCCCGGAGGAAGAGGCAGAGCATATTTTCGACGAATTCGTCCAATTGGATGAATACTATGACGGCACGGGTATCGGCCTCACCGTCGCACGCAGTATCGCCCGCCGTCTGGGCGGTGACATTGTCCTCGACACTTCTTACAAAGAGGGCGCCCGTTTTGTCTATTCTTTACCGCTGTAGGGCCTTTTCCTTTCACCCTTCACCATCCACCTTTCACTTACCACCAATCAGTATGGCAGCGGATTATCGTTTGCTGGCAATGGATCTTCGTCAGCAAACGAGCGGAAGCCTTCACCGCCTCCCATAGTTGGCTGACTATCACCATTAATTTTCGAGCCGAGAATTTCACCACCCATAGGCGGTGCAGCATTACCCGGACGGGAATCCTCAGGATTCTCAAAACGCGTATATTCGCCACGGAAGGTCAGCAGCACATCGCCGGTGGCACCCTTACGGTGCTTGGCAATGATAATCTGCGCCATACCGTGCAGGTCGCGTCCGTGGTCGTCCTGATAGATGCGGTAATATTCAGGACGATGCACAAAGATCACCATATCGGCATCCTGCTCGATAGCACCCGACTCACGCAGGTCACTCAATTGCGGACGCTTGCCCTCCAGTCCCTCGCGATTGTCCACGCCACGATTCAGCTGCGACAGAGCGATGATAGGAATATTAAGCTCTTTAGCCAGGCCCTTCAATGAGCGCGAGATAGTACTCACTTCCTCCTGACGTGAAGAGAAACGCATACCATTGGCATTCATCAGCTGCAAATAATCGATCATAATGATCTTCACATCGTGTTCACGCACCAGTCGGCGGGCTTTCGTGCGCAGCTCGAAGACTGAGAGGCCAGGTGTATCGTCAATATAGAGGGGCTTGCCGTGCAGGTTGACGATACGCTTGTCGAGACGGTCCAGTTCGTCAGGCTGCAGCTGTCCACTCTGGATGTGCGAACCCTGTATCTCGCAAACATTGGAGATGAGGCGGTTAACCAACTGCACGTTTGACATCTCAAGCGAAAAGAACGCGGTAGGCACCCCAAAGTCGGATGCGATATTCTTGGCCAGAGAAAGTGCAAAAGACGTCTTACCCATTGCCGGTCGACCTGCGATGATGACGAGGTCGCTGGCCTGCCAACCACTGGTGATGTCGTCCAGCTTGTGATAGCCCGTAGGCACGCCCGTCAGACCGCCAGAGTTCTGGTAAGCCTTCATGATGGCGTCCATCGCATTCTGAATGACGGGGTCCACCTGCGTGTAGTCCTTCTTCATATTCTTCTGCGACAACTCGAAAAGCGACCCTTCGGCATGCTGCATCAGTTCGTCCACGTCGATGGTCTCGTCGAAGGCCTTCGTCTCCACGTCGCTGGCAAACTGTATAAGCTGTCGCGCCAAAAATTTCTGTGCCACGATGCGGGCGTGGTAGTCGATATGGGCGCTGGAGGCCACTCGGCTCGAAATCTCAGCGATATAGGCGGGACCGCCCACCTCTTCCAAGGTGCCATTCTTGGCCAATTGCTCCGTCACGGTAAGCACGTCGATAGGCTTCTCATCCATCGACAGGTCACGAATGGCGGTATATATGAGCTGATTGCGCGGCTCGTAGAAACTCTCAGGATATAGCAACTCGCACACCACGGCATAGGCATCCTTGTCGATGAGCAGAGCACCGAGCACGGCACGCTCCACCTCTAATGCCTGCGGCTGCACATGTGCGTAGTTATTGTCAATAGGTTGCGATTGGCGGCTACGCCGCGTATTATTGTTGTCTGCCATTTTATAAGGGGATAATTTAAGGCTCAAGATCGAAGATGCCAGTGGGCACGGTGCGCTTGAGCACATCGAGCTGAATATCCTTGCCAGCAATGATACCATAGCTGCGCAAAGTGGCCTCCACCGTTTTTCGCGCCAGTTCAGGGTGGTTGTTCTCCTCCGAGAGATGACAGAGCCACACATGACGGAGTTCTTCGCTCATATTCTGAGCGATAGCCTCGCCGCAGTCGTTGTTGTTCAGATGGCCCGTTCCGCTGCTGATACGTTCCTTGAGGTGGGCCGGATAAGGACCGGCCATCAGCATCTCGCGGTCGTGGTTGGCCTCGATGACGAGGTAGTTGGCCCGCGTAATGTACTGGGCCATCTCGTCGGTAATGCGACCGGCGTCGGTGATGATACAGAAGCTGACGCCGTCGGCCTCGATCATATAGCCCACGTTGTCACTACTATCATGAGGCACAAAGAAGGGAGTCACCATGAAATCACCCATAGCAATTGATTCACCGGCAGCCAGCAGATGCCTGTCGATGGGATCAACCTTTCTCGTCACGCAGTAGTTGCGGTCAATACCCTGATGCACCTGTTCGGTGGCATAAACGGGTAGATGCAAGTCGTGGCTGATGCTGCCCACGCACTTGATATGGTCAGCATGATCATGTGTGATGAGCAGATGATGCACCTGCGTGAGGCTCAGCCCGTAATCCCTGAAATGTTTCTTCAGTGTGCGTACCCCTACACCCGCATCGATCATCAGACCGTCGCTGTCGGTATAGAGGAAATAGCAGTTCCCGCTGCTTCCGCTGCCAAAAGAAATGAATCTTAGCATCTGCCTTGTGTTCAATTTTGCTGCAAAGGTAGAAAAAAGAAGTGAAAAGTGACAAGTGATAAGCGAAAATTCACTCTTACTTATTTTTTTTAACGCTTAGAACGGCAGGCCAACGGCGAAGTGGAAGGCGTAGTCGCGGCTAAAGCGTGGATGAAGGATAGGATAGTGCTCGTCTTCATCCTCCTCATAGGCGGGATTAATAGCCTTCATGCCGAGGTCGAAACGCAGGATGAAATAGCCCATATTGAAGCGCACACCCAGGCCATAGCCCACGGCCAGCTGCTTGGGGAAGTCCTTGAAACTGAACTTTCCACCAGGCTGGATATCGTATTGGCGCAGCGTCCATACGTTGCCTGCATCGATAAAGGCGGCACCGTCGAGCTTCCAGAAAAGATGGGTTCGATATTCGGCATTAAGGTCTAGCTTCATATCACCTGTCTGGTTGATGAAATTGATACGGCCGTCGCGCTCCTTGAACTTTCCTGGTCCCAGCGAACGCACGCTCCATCCTCTGACGCTGTTGGCGCCGCCGGCGAAATAGCGTTTCTCAAAGGGCAGCACTGACGAGTTGCCGTAGGGATAGGCGATGCCTAAGCCCAGATGCAATACCACCTGATTGCTCTGATCGATGGCGATGGAGCGAGTGATGTCGAAATCGGCCTTCACATACTGTGCAAAGGCAATATTAAAGAGACGGTAGTGCCCGTTGGCGTCTTTCTCGGCACCAAACATGTTAGAGCCCAGCTGCAGCAGATTGCCCGACGTCTCGATGTTCGTCTTCAGCGCCACAGGGCCGTTGGCATAGGAATAGCCGAAGCCCAGCTTCGTAATAAAGAGGTCCTCGTAGTTGTAGCGTAAGATGGCATTACGTGACGTTTCACTCTCAAGATATTCTCTCTTGAATGTGTCCGAAATCCACGGCATGAACACATAGTTGATGTCGAGCAGGTCGAGCAGAAAGTGGTTGTGCCGCTGCGGCTGCTCCCAGCGGTAGCGCCAGGCGGCCGAAAGCACCCGGCGGTGGAATTCAGGACGATCCTGCAGGTCGTAGAGCAGCGACACCTCGCTGGTGGCGTTGAATGAGCGGAAAGAGGAGCGAGGAAAGAGAAATAGGGGTGCAACGAAACGCGGGAATTGCAGGCGGGCCTCCAGCGAATATTCCGTGAAATCTTGATTGCTGTAACCCTCCAGTCCGCGGATGGCCTCATAGGCGCCACGCAACTCCACGCTGAGCACCTCGCTACCTCGGAAGAGATTGCGGTTTTGATAGGTCAGCGAGGCGGCAGCACCTAGGTCGCCGGCAGTGTTTGTTCCCTCAGGCTGGAAGCTTAGTGTCGACGGCTTGTTCGTTTGTATCTGGATGTCACAGTCAAGCACCCCCTCAGATTGGGAGGATAACAGCAAGGGGTTGACAGGTGTCAGCTGGATATTAGTGTAGCGCACGGCCTGCAAGCGTCCAAAGTGGTTATAGGTATTCCTTAATCCCGTAGCACTATATGGCTGACCTTCTGCAATATGCGTACATTCCTCCAACACGCTCCTACGCAGGCGGATGCGACTCTCAGTATCCCCTTCTTGTGAGGAGCTAGTGGAAGCGTCACTGCTGGCATAGGTGATGTGGCGTATCGAATAGCGGGTGTGTAGCGTGTCGGGA
The DNA here is from genome assembly GCA_947167935.1 of uncultured Prevotellaceae bacterium. Taxonomy (GTDB): domain Bacteria; phylum Bacteroidota; class Bacteroidia; order Bacteroidales; family Bacteroidaceae; genus Prevotella. The sequence goes on from CAMVJU010000012.1 coordinate 26,482, forward strand.
CGATTGCTCTGTTTGAATAGCGAGAGATGCAGTGTCAGGTTGACCAGGTTCGACATTCCGACTGTGTCGGCTTGATAAGTAATGAACTCCTTGTGGAAACGGTAATAGCCGCTGTCGGCCAGCAGGGCGGTGATACGCTTGCGCTCAGCATCGAGGCGGCTCACGTCGAAACGCATACCCTCGTGCAGCAAACGTCGCGGGCTGTCGTCGCCCAGCACCTCTGCCACCTGCGGATCGTCAATCTGATAGCGCAGGTTATGGATAAAGTAAGGTTGGCCGGGTTGCAGCCAGTAGGTGATGTCGGTCTTCTTGCCACGCTGCCGCGTCTCATACACCACCTCAGCATTGAGGAAACCCTCGTTGCGCAGCTGCTGGCGCAGGTCACTACGCGATAGCTCAGCCTTCAGTGTGTCGAAGAGCACAGGCGGTTCACCGATGGAACGCAGTGTGCGGTTGTACCATTTCGTGGTGTCGGCACCCGACAGCGAATAGGTGTGCAAGGGCAGTCGGAAGATGGAGAACCACCGCGCGTTAGGCTGCTGACGCACATAGTTGCGCAGCGTAGCCGTGTTCACCTGCGGATAGTCGCCCAGCGTCTTCACGCTCACCGAGTTCAGCAGCGTCCTGTGGTCAGGCACATAACGCGTAGTGCTACACGATGCCAACACCAGCATCATACAGCCCGACAAAGCCTTTATTAGGGTCCCTTTTCGCATTTTGCCTGCAAAAGTACAAATTAGCAAAGAAAAAGCAAAAGAAAATGGGCTTTTTCTTTTGCTTTTTTATCCTTGCAGGGACATTGTCAACACTTACGGAAATGCCACAGAGAATAGATAATGTAACCCATCAGTCCAAAATAGCTCACCGTCAGGGGAATGGTAAACCAGAGAGGAAGTGATAAAAAATCGTTGATGTAGTCAGCCATAGAAGTGTTCGTTTTAATCCGCTGCAAAGATAAGGGAAAAGGAGGAATGCGGGTGTCTAAAAAAAGATGTTGGTGTCAGTTTTGTGACAAATAAGTGTCTGAAGAATGCGTTTTTCTGACATTTTTCTTTGCCATTTGTCAGAATTGTCGTACCTTCGCAGCATGATTACGATTGGAGAGATGCAGATTAGCGGCATGCTGACAATGCTGATGTTGTCGGTGATGATGATGCTGTGTGTGCCTCGCCGTTCAAGGCGAAACGGCAGTTTTGCCAAGGCCCGATGGATCATGGCGGCCGGCACAGGGCTGATATCACTGCAGTTTCTGCTGCAATACATCATCGGCTTCCGCCAGATGGGCGTCACTCAGGCAGTGCTCCTGAACCTACTGTTGTTTACGCCCGCCGCTCTGCTTTGTAGCATGGCCATTCTCTACGTACAACAGCAAGGTCATATTGCTCGGAAAAACTGGATCATAGGTGGAGGTATCTATGGCATATCAGCCCTGATACTGATCAGCACAGCGCTACTCGACGGCATACCCTTGCAGAAGGAATCGAGGGTGCTAAGAATGGCCGAATATGTAGGAGGCGTGCTCTATGTGGTGATGCAGAGCTACATTTTTGTCCTGCAACTGAAATCCTACCGGATGCTGAGCCAGGCTGTAGAAGAATACTACGACAGTGAGCGCCGCGACCTCTTCAACTGGATGGGGCTGAGTATGAAAGCCATGACGCTACTAGCATTTCTCGTGCCGCTAATCATCTTCATGGACGGCAGACCTCTGGTGCTGTTCTCGCTGGCCTATTTCCTTTGCATCTCCTACAGCGCCATCAGCTTTTACAGCTACGGCATCAGCGAGAATATGATGTACGTGGAGGAAGCGGAGAACGAAAACGCCAATGAAAACGACAACCTCAATGAAAACGACAACTATGATGTCGACGGAGGAAACAGAAACGACAACAAGACGAAAACAGTCTTGCAGCGACAGCGTGTGGAGGAGGCGCTGGAGCAGTGGACGGCCAGTGAGTCATACAGAGAGCACAACCTGACAATAGCCGTAGTGGCGCGACAGATGGGCTTACCTCAGAAGCAGCTGCAGGAGTGGCTGCGTCAGTCGGAATATAAGAAGTTGGCGGGCTTGGTTACTACACTCCGCATTGAGGAAGCCAAGCGTATACTAAAAGAGCATCCCGACTGGTCGGTGGAAAGCGTTGCCGACCACTGTGGCTTCAACGACCGCAAATATTTCCACCAGGTCTTCCTACAGTACACAGGCACTACCCCAGCAAAATTTCAACAGGCATAATTGATGCAAATGGATATTATAAGACGAAACTTTTTCAGGCTGCTCCGAGCCGGTGTGTTTGAGAGCGAGGAGCAGGTTGAGCCGATGTCGGCATGGAAATGGCGACAGACATTTGAGTTGGCAATGCAGACAGGACTGGCCCCAATGCTCTACGACGGCATTCAGGATTGCGAGGGGCAGTTCTTTCTGCAAGTGCCAGCCGACCTGAAGGTGCGCTGGGGCGAAGAGGCAGCACGTGCCGCACAGCGCTATGAGCAGAGCAGCCACGAGCTGGCACAGCTGATGGAACTGCTGGGAACGATGCAGCTACGACCCGTGCTGACGGAGCCTTGGTCCACTGTGCCGATGCACCGTTTTCCCGAGCATCACAGCGTAAACACAGGAACTGGCATTGCCTGCATCTTCTTCCCCTATGACACACAAGGCAAGAAAGCCGACGAATGGGCTGAGGCCAGCGGAAGCGACTGCGACGACTCACACCGCTATCTGCTGCGCTACAAATGGCAGAACCTGCAGGTGGAGCATCGCCACCGACTGCTGACGCTGAACAACCGCCTGACCAACAACACACTGCAGAACATCATCGACCAGGAGCGGCTGGAGGGCGGCACGGCCTATGTCACCATCTGCAACCAGCGCATGGAAACGACCAACGCCACACTGACCATGCTGGTGGCGCTGCTGAACATTGTGCGCAAATCATTGGACGAGGGGCTGCGACTGTGGCAGATTGTTGACCTCGGCGTGTTGCTGCGCCAGCAAGGCGACCGCGTGGACTTCGTGAAGCTGCAGGAATGGATTGAGCGGCTACACTTCACCCGCATGTCGCAGCTCGTGGCCACAGCGCTGACAGGTCTTTTAGGCTTCAGCAACGACGAGGTGCCCTTTGTGCCTACATCGAAAATCGGCGGCGACGTCGACGATATTGCCAATGTCCTGCTGCGCACCAAGCAGCGTAGCGGCCGTTATTTCCGCTATAACCCAGGCGAGGGCATCGCCAGCGTTGTAGCATCCATCACCCAAAAGCTGGGGAATGTAAAGGAGTGAGCGGCCTGCGGCCTAAATAACAAATGAGAAATGAAAAATGCTGCGCCGTAGGTGGCGCAAGAAAGATGCTTGATAGACTGCGTAGTTTATCATTTGTCATTTTTCTTTTTTCATTTAGCCACGTGGCGGCGCAGCAGCCAGACTCTCTGTTGCTACGGAGGGTGTTCAACTACGCCAACAAATACACGGAGGGTGTGGAGGGTTTTCAGAGCAACGTCTACATCAAGCACCTCTATCAGACGCACCAGCGCAACTTCACCCTTTGGTGTGTGCCGTCGATGTATGCGATAGCACGCGGACAAAGGGCCTTCGTCAGCGAGCAGTACAGCCGACTCACCTTCCAGGAAGACGGTAAAATGGACAACCGCCGGCAGGTGTACTACACCACCATCCCTCACAACCGTCGCACGATGCCCACGCTGCTGGAGTTCATCACGCCGCGACTCTACGACGAGACACTCTATGGCGATCATGTCCTCTCGCCCTTCAACCACTACAACCACGGATTCTACCGCTACACCACCGACAGCATCGACAGCCAACTGGACAGCATCAGTTTCCGGCCGCGCTTCGTCAACAACACACAACTGGTGAAAGGCAAGGCGATTGTCGAGCGGAGCACAGGCCGCATCATCGAAGCAGAGATGACCGGCGAGTTCGACATGATGCATTTCCAGACGAAGACCGTCCAGGGCGGTTGGGGCTCAAGGACGCTATTGCCAAAGTTCTGCCGCACCAACGTCTACTTCAAGTTCCTGGGCAACCACATCTCGTCGGTATTCGAAGGCTCCTACGACTGCCCCGTCACCCTACCCGACTCGGTGAATGTGCGTGGCAACCGCCAGCTCATCGACTCCGTGCGGCCCTACGACCTCTCGCCGGAGGAGGCCGCCATCTACTATTACCGCGACTCGCTGAGGGCTTCACGAGCCTCTGCCGACACGACAGACACCGACACGCTGATGCAGCAGCCTGTGAAACGCAAGCACAACTACCTGCGCGACATCGCGTGGGAGAAGCTGGGCGAAAGCCTGATACGCAGTCTCAAGGCCAGCAACGAAGACGGCTATGTGCGCCTGTCGCCCATCATCAACCCGCAATACTTCAGCTATAGTGAGCGCAAGGGTTTTAGCTACCGTTTCAAGCTGGGTGCCCGCTACAGCCTCAGCAGCGACGTGTCGCTGGGCATGAATACTCGCTTCGGCTATAACTTCAAGCAGCGGAAGTTCTACTTCAACCTGCCCCTGCGCCTCGACTATTCCTACCGCAACCGCGATGCCTATGCAGAGGTGGCTTGGGGCAGCGGCAACCGCATCTACAACAACACCGTCATCGAAGAGCTGAAACGACACGACCACAACCCTCACGACGAGAGGGTCTATCAGGAGCAGAAGCTGGATCAGTTTGACGACTGGAATCTGCACCTTGTGAACTACCTGCCGCTGAACAACCGCCTGGCTATCGAGGGCGGCATCGTGTTCCATCAGCGCAAGGCCGTCAACAAGAATGGCATGCGGGAATTGGCAATGCCCACGGAATACCGAAGCCTCGCCCCGATGCTCTCCGTGAAGACACGCCCCTGGCGCAAGGGACCGCTATTCACCTTCGACTATGAGCGCGGCCTGTCAGGCAAGAACTATCTGGACTATGAGCGATGGGAGATTGACGCCTCACTGAAGCATCGCATGCACCGGCTGCAGACACTGAACCTGCGCATCGGCACGGGCTTCTACACCAGGCGCGACAAGAACTTCTTCATGGACTACTCCAACTTCCGCGACGAGAACCTGCCCGAAGGCTGGGACGACGACTGGTCGGGCAATTTCCAGCTGCTCGATGCGCATGTCTATAATATGAGCAAATATTACATGCGGGGCAACATCTCGTTTGAGTCGCCATTGATGGCACTCTCCTTCGTTCCCTTCGCAGGACGCTATATCGAGCGTGAGCGCATCTACCTCAGCTCGCTCTCTGTGGCCCACACCCGCCTCTACAGCGAGCTGGGCTACGGCTTCACCTGCCGCTATTTCTCGATGGGCTTCTTCGCCAGTTTCCTCAACACGCAGTTCCAGGAAAGCGGTGCCAAGTTCACCTTCGAGCTATTTAGAAGATGGTAAAAAGCCTACCCCTACCCCCTCCCAAAGGGAGGGGAATTCAATAGAAAATGCTTAAAACATACAATGAAGGACATCAATAGTAACACATATCAGTCACCCCTCCCTTGGGGAGGGGAAGGGGGTAGGCTTTATCCCCTCACCGTATATAGCGCCAGCGCAGGCAGCGGCAAAACCTTCACGCTGGCTGTAGAATACATTAAGCTGCTGGTGCGCAATCCACAGAACTACAGGCAGATACTTGCCGTTACCTTCACCAACAAGGCTACGGAGGAGATGAAGATGCGCATCCTCACCCACCTCTACGGCATCTGGCGCAACGACCCTGACTCGAAGAGCTACCTGAACAAGGTGTATGAAGGGCTGGGAAAGACGCTGTCGCAGCCGCAGATATGCGAACGGGCAGGGATAGCGCTGCACCTGCTGCTGCACAACTACAGCTACTTTCGCGTGGAGACCATCGACTCGTTCTTCCAGAGTGTGATGCGCAACCTGGCACGCGAGCTGAACCTCACCGCCAACCTGCGCGTGGAGCTGAACGACAAACAGGTGGAGGAAGTGGCAGTCGACCAGCTCATCGACTCGCTGTCGGCCTCCGACCTGCTACTGCAATGGCTGATGAAGTATATCATGGACAACATCAGCGACGACCGCACTTGGAACGTCATCGGACAGATCAAGAAGTTCGGGCTCACCATCTTCCGCGACTTCTACAAGAAACACCGCAAGGAGCTGCGCGAGCTGATGCACCGCAAGGACTTCTTCGAGCAGTATCAGCAGCAGCTGCGTGAAATCCGTCAGCGGGCCCTGCAGCGCATGAAGGGCATCGGCAACGAGTTCTTCCGCATAGTGGAAGAGGAGGGACTCAGCGTCGATGACTTCAGCTATGGCAAGACTGGCATCTACAGCTTCTTCAAAAAACTGCAGAACGGCATTTTCGACGAGGGTATACTGACGCAACGCGTCACCAATTATCGCGGCAATCCTGATGCCTGGTACAAGAAAGGGAATGAGAAGCGCGATCTTGTACGCCATCTGGCAGAGACATCGCTTGGCACCCTCTTGAACACCGCCTTCGAGGAGCAGTCCCGCCAATGGAAGCTCTACAAGAGCGCCGACCTCACACTGGCTCATCTCTCGCAGTTGCGACTCCTGGGCAGCATCGAGCAGAAGGTGCGCCAGTTGAACGAAGAGCAGAACCGCTTCCTGCTGAGCGATACGCAGCAACTCCTACATGAGCTGATTGACGGCACCGACACGCCCTTCATCTTCGAGAAGATAGGCACGCAACTGGAACATATCATGATTGACGAGTTCCAGGACACCAGCACCGTGCAATGGAAGAACTTCAAGGTGCTACTGCAGGAAACGATGAGCCGCAAGGACGCTGAGAACCTCATCGTAGGCGATGTGAAGCAGAGCATCTACCGCTGGCGCAACGGCGATTGGCGACTGCTGGCCAACATCAAGGAGCAGTTTCCCAACGCCACGCAGATGGTGCACGTAGAGCCGCTAGACACCAATTTCCGCTCCGACGCACACATCATCTTCTTCAACAACGCCTTCTTCAAGGAGGCTGCGAAGGCAGCAGAGGTGACGGCCTATGATGATGTGGAGCAGAAGATTGATGAGAAGACCAGCATGGGCGGTCACGTGAAGATCAGTCTGCTGCCCTCCGACGATTACGAACAGACGACGCTGCAGCTGCTGAGCCAGCAGGTGAAGGACTTGCTGGATCAGGGCAGAAAACCCAAGGACATCGCCATTCTGGTGCGTTCCAACGGCTACATTCCTATCATCGCACGCTACTTCATGGAGCAGCTTCCCGATGTGAAGGTGGTGAGCGACGAAGCCTTCCGCCTCGATGCCTCTACGGCGGTGATGACCATCGTGCAGGGCTTGCGACTCCTGGCTCATCCCGACGATCCCATCGCACAGGCTTACCTGAGCATGAAGACGGGAAAGCCCCACGACGACATCCTCAACGCGATGGCCGAGCAGCAGCTCTGGCAACTGCCCCTCTACGAGCAGACCGAGGCGCTGTTCTCCCTTCTGAATGTTGACCGCATGGAGCAGCAGAGTGCCTACCTCTGCGCCTTCTACGATCAGGTAATGGCCTTTTCAGCTGACCGAGGCTCCGACACCGATGCCTTCCTCAGCGCGTGGGACGAGGATATCTGCGGGAAGACCATCCAGAGCCCTGAGGACGACGGCATCCGCATCATCTCCATCCACAAGTCGAAGGGATTGGAGTTCCCCTGTGTGCTCATTCCCTTCTGCGACTGGCGCTTGGAGCAGAACGACGTGCTGTGGTGCACCCCTACCGAGGAACCTTTCAACCAGCTGCCCCTGGCACCTATCAGCTACAGCCAGAGCGGTATGACGGGCACCATCTACGACAACGACTACAAGGAGGAGCACCAGCAGAACATCGTCGACAACCTCAACCTGCTCTACGTGGCTTTCACCCGTGCCGGCAGCGAACTCTATGTCTACGGTAAGCGCAAGGCTAGCGCCAATATCCGCTCCGCCCTCATCGAGCAGGTACTGCCCGAGGTGGAGAAGCAACTCGACGATGTTGTGCTTGAAGGGAAAGAGGATGAGAAGGCGCCGTTGGTGTTTGAGTATGGAAAAAGGTGGATGGTGGATGGTGGAGTGTTAATGGAGAATACTCCAAGTTCAGACAATTCTCAATCCACCATCAACCATCAACCATCAACCCTCAACCATCAACCATCAACCCTCAACCATCAACCATCAACCCTCCACCATCAACCCTCCACCATCAACCCTCCACCATCCACCATCCACCATCAACCATCAACCATCAACAACCCCTTCCTCCAGCCCTCCACTCCGGTCAAGGTGGATATCGAGGCATTCCCCGTCAAGGCGAGCTTCAAGCAGAGCAACCAGAGCCGTGAGTTCCTCGGCAACGACTACGGCGAGGAGGACACCCAGCAGACCGAGTACATCAAGCTGGGCAACGTGCTGCACAGGGTGCTGGCCTCCATCAGCAGCACCGACGACATCGACGATGCCCTCACGCAGATGGAGCAGGACGGCGTGCTCTTCGGCGAAGGCGAGCTGACACGCCAGCGCCTCACACAGCTGATACGCCGCAGGGTGGAGAGTCCCCGTGTGGCCGAGTGGTTTGAGCCGGGCCGCTGGCAGCTTTTCAACGAGTGTGCTATCCTGAGCATCGACCCTGAAAGTGGTCGTGTGATGAAACGCCGTCCAGACCGTGTGATGACCGCCGGCCAGCAGACCATCGTCGTAGACTTCAAGTTTGGCCACGACTGCACCGACTACCACGAGCAGGTGCAGCGCTATATGGGCCTGCTCAGCGACATGGGCCATCAGAACGTAAAGGGATACCTGTGGCTTGTCTACAAAAACGAAATCATTGAAGTATGAAGACCTTCCTGGAATATGTGGCTGAGGATATCCTCAGCAAATACGGCACCAACCTGTCGCACCTCACTATCGTCTTTCCCAACAAGCGTGCCTCGCTCTTCCTCAACGAGCATCTGGTGCGTCTGGCCGGCAAGCCCATCTGGAGCCCTGCCTATACCACCATCAGCGACCTGTTCCGCAAATTCTCCAAGCGGCGTGTGGCAGATCCTATCAAGCTGGTTTGCGAGTTGCACAAGTCGTTCACAGCGCAGACGGGCATCGACGAGACGCTGGATCATTTCTACGGCTGGGGACAGTTGCTGCTGGCCGATTTCGACGACATCGACAAGCAGCTGGCAGATGCCGACAAGGTGCTGGCCAACATCACCGACCTGCATGAGTTGGACGACAGCAGTTTCCTTACCGATGAGCAGCGTGAGGTGCTGCACCGTTTCTTCAGCAACTTCACCGAAGACCACAACAGCGAGCTGCGCCAACGCTTCCTTCGCCTCTGGTCGAAGCTGAACGCCATCTACCACGACTTCAACGACCGCCTCGCCTCCCAAAATCTTGCCTACGAGGGTACACTCTATCGCGAAGTGGTAAGTATGCTCACAGATAGCACAGATTCCACAGATGAGTCCAATTCTCAATCTGTGGAATCTCATGAATCTGTGAGAATTTTCCTCTTCATCGGCTTCAACGTCCTGCTGCGTGTGGAGCAACAGCTCTTTACGATTCTGAAGAAGGCAGGAAAAGCCCGCTTCTACTGGGACTTCGACGACTACTACATGCCACACAAATCTCAAAAAAATTCTTCATTCTTCATTCTTCATTCTTCATTTCAACATGATGCTGGCCATTTCATCAGCCAGTATTTGGAAGACTTCCCCAACGAGCTGGACATCCGCGACGAAGGCATCTATCACAACTTTGCCCGCAAGAAGCAGCTGCGCTTCGCCTCTGCCTCGACGGAGAACATCCAGGCGCGCTATGCCGCCACATGGCTCAGAGAGAACAAGCAGCGCATCGACGACGGACGCGATACTGCCATCGTGCTATGCAATGAAGGCCTGCTGCCCACCATCATCCATTGTCTGCCTACAGAGGTCAGCGATGTCAACGTCACCACGGGCTATCCCCTGTCGCAGTCGCCGATAGCCTCACTCATCAACATGCTCATCGCCCTACGCCGCGACGGCTATTCTCCTGCCACCCAAAAGACAAAAGGAAAAAAGCCAGCCGTCGACACCTTCCGCCTCCGTCAGGTCAGGGCCCTGCTGCGCCATCCCTACATCGTTGCCGCCACCCCGCAGGCTACTGCGCTGATGAAGCAGCTGGCCGAAGAGAAGAACTTCCACCCCACCCTGCAGCAGCTATCCGTCGACCCCTTCACCACGATGCTCTTCCGTCCGCTGCAGCCCCTCTATCAGAATGAGGAGATGCTCGTGTGGCTCTGCGATGTGGTGAAAGCGATTGCGGCCCATGAGGCCAATGAGGCCAATGAGTCCCATGAGGCCCATGAATCCACCCTCGCCTCCTTCAAGGCCGAGACTCTTTTCCGCACCTTCACCCTGCTCAACCGATTGCTGAACCTTTCGCGCGACGGCGACCTGCAGACCGACATCACCACCCTGGGACGCCTCATCACCCAGCTGATGCAGACCACCACGGTGCCCTTCCACGGCGAGCCCGCCGAGGGCCTGCAGGTGATGGGAATCCTAGAGACGCGCAACCTCGACTTCCGCCATCTGCTCATCCTCTCGGCACAGGAGGGCAACATGCCGCGAGGCGCCAGCGACACCTCGTTCATCCCCTACAGCCTGCGCCGTGCCTACGGTCTCACCACGCCTGAGCACAAGGTGGCCATCTACAGCTACTATTTCCATCGCCTGCTGCAGCGTGCCGACGACGTCACCATCGTCTACAACAACTCTACCAACGAGGGCCAGAAAGGCGAGATGAGCCGTTTCCTGCTGCAGCTCATGGTGGAGTTTCCCCACCCCATCACCAAGCTCACCCTGCAGGGATACATGAGCCACCAGCAGCGCGAGCCGAAGCCCGTGCCCAACAACTTCCCCAAAAGTATCACACCTCACACCTCTCACCTCTCACCTCAAAAATCTCATCCCTACCTCCTCTCACCCAGCGCCATCAACCGCTACATGCGCTGTCAGCTGCTGTTTCATTACTATTATGTCTGCAACCTGCGAGAGTTGGACGATCCTGATGACGACACCATCGACAACCGCACCTTCGGCACCGTCTTCCACGAGGCGGCCCATATCCTCTATAGCCGCATGAAGGCGAAGAGTCCCCACATCATGGCTGCCGACATCGACGACCTGCTGAAGACACCCGCCCGCATCGAGCTCGCCGTAGACGAAGCCTTCTCCTCTGTCCTCTATCCTCAGTCCTCCTCTCACCCCTCCCTAGGCGGCCTTGCCCTCATCAACCGCCAGGTCATCATCCACTACCTGCGCCAGCTGCTCATCCTCGACCGCCAGCTCGCGCCCTTCACCATCCTCGCGCTGGAGGGTGATGTCAGCATGCCTCTCACCTCTCACCCCTCACCTCACAACTCTATAAACATCGGTGGCCGTGTCGACCGCATCGATATGGTGACCGATGCCGAGGGCCGCGACCACATCCGCGTCATCGACTACAAGACTGGTGCCTCCCGTCTCAAGTCGCTGGCTAACGTCGACGCCGTGTTCAGCCCAGAGAGCTTGAAAGACCATTCCGACTACTATCTGCAAGCCATGCTCTATTCAATCATTGTGGCTAAGGATCATCCCAACACGCCCGTCTCGCCCGCCCTACTCTTCATCCAGCACGCCGGCGCCGAGGGCTACGACCCCATCCTTCAGTTTGGACGAGAGCCCATCAACGACATCCGCGACCACGCCGAGCGATTCACCGAGCTGCTTGACGACACCATCAGCCAGATGCTCAATCCCGACATTCCCCTGCAGCCTACAGAAGACCGCGACCGCTGCGCCAACTGTCCCTACCGACAGCTTTGCTACGGCTAACATCAGGCACTTAGTGTTTTTTAAGAAATCAGATGCCTGCCGTTCCGAAGATTATTCGTAATTTTGCAGCAGAAACCAATCCATTGCCATCATGAAGAAACTATTCCTTATCCTTTGCCTGCTGCTGGCCTGCATGACGCTGCCGGCACAGACCATGCAAGACAGCAACTACCGCACCATCGGCTACGTGAAGAGCGACGGCACCGTGCAGGACAGCAACTACCGCACCATCGGCCACATCAAGAGCGACGGCACCATACAGGACGGCAACTACCGCACCGTGGGACACCTCAAGGACGACGGCTCCATACAGGACTCGAACTATCGCACCGTGGGGCACTTCAAGAGCGACGGCACCGTGCAGGACTCCAACTACCGCACCGTGGGACACATCAAGAGCGACGGCACCGTGCAGGACTCCAACTATCACACCGTGGGGCACGTCAAGGACGTGAAGGCCTCCTATGCCGCCGTGCTGTTCTTCTTTAACCTGCTACAGTAAGCATTTGGTGAAGAGTCAACTGAACACCAAGACACAAAGACACAAAGGGTTGCACATAGAGCGTCTATTCTTTGTGTCTTTGTGTCTTTGTATTTCATGGAACAGGCTCAGCGCCCAGATTATTACTGTACTCGATGCAGTGACGCATCAGCCTGTGGCACATGCCTCGCTCTACACCAAGGAGGACGGCCGTTTCCACTCCTGCGTGAGCAACGAGCAGGGCGTGGCGCATATCACCTTCCAATGGCAACGCCTCACCGTCAGCCACCTGAACTACGAGCAGCGTGTGCTGCGCTCTCCATCCACCATCAACCATCCACCATCCACCATCCACCATCCACCATCAACCATCCACCATCCACCATCCACCATCAACCATCCACCATCCACCATCAACCATCCACCATCCACCATCACCCCCGACACCATCTTCCTGCAGCCGCGCTATCGCGACGTAGGTCAGGTGGTGGTGACCAACCGCGAGCCTGAATGGATTCGCCGCTGTCTGAAGCGGGTGGTCAAGCAGAAGGAGACCCTCTACTACGGCCATGAGGGCTATGAGCGGTTTGAGTACCACACGCAGAGCCTCGGCACCAACAGCATCTACCGCATGACGCTCACAGGCCTGCTGCGCCACAAGAGCCCCACCTGCAAGCACTATGCCATGCAGCCCGATACGGCCCGCATCGTAGCTGCCGACAGCACCCGCCTGACCGACACCAGCAACCTGCGCCGAATGCTCTACGAGGATTTCATTGCAGACCTCGACAACGGCTTCATCCGCCACCATCGCTTCTACGCCAACTATGAATACCGCGGACAAAGCCCTGACGAGATAGAGCTGCGCTTCCGCTCGCCGAAGAACGCCGACGACCACGGCACGCTGGTCATCGACACCCTGCGCTGCACCATCGTCAAGGCCTATCGGCACACAGGCACGAAGACCAACCGCCAGGAGCGCATCGACGCGCTGATGTACCGCATGGCGCAGGTCTTCGGCTATCGCATCGACACCTTCATCCGCGACTACCGCGTCAGCTACGCCTATCGCGCCGACGGCACCCTCTACCCCGCCGAAGTGAGCTACAAGCTGGTCTACGGAGGCCGCGACGGCGACTACGACAAGACGAAGGAGGAGTTCAGCGAGCAGACAGGCGGCGGCTTCCCCAACATGGAGGCAACGCTTGTTTTAAATGAAGAATATAGAATGAAGAATGAAGAATTTCCTTCTGGAGTTCCCACCGGTGGAGGAATAGCGGTAGCAGATTCTTCATTCTTCATTCTTCACTCTTCATTTATTGACCTTCCCCCCTCCTGGTACATTAAATACAACACCGATGCCGACCGGCAGAAAGAGATAGAGCTGTCCTCGCTACCTGCCGTGTTCAGCATCTACGAAGATGATTGACCATTGAACATTGACCATTGAAAATGAAAAACAAACATATCAAAGTCATTGCCTTCGACGCCGACGACACCCTGTGGGACTGCCAAGGGCATTTCGAGAAAGTGATGCAGCACCTCTACGACGAGCTGACGCCGTGGGTAGACCGCGAGACGGCTGCTATGGAGCTCTTCGCCACCGAGCGCAAGAACATGCCGCTACTGGGCTACGGCGTGAAAGCCTTCACCTTGTCGATGCTCGAGACGGCCATGCGAGTCAGTCGCCACCAGATGCCTGCCGCCACCATCAACGACATCCTGCAACGATGCTACAGCCTGCTGCAATTCCCCTGCACGCCCCTGCCCGAAGTGGAAGAGACGCTTAAAACCCTGCGCACACATCTCACCCCTCCTCACACCTCTCACCTCTCACCTCCCACCTCCCTCGTCGTCTTCACCAAGGGCGAGCTGCTCGACCAGGAACACAAGCTGGAGCGCAGCGGCCTGGCCCCATACTTCGACCACGTGGAGATCACCAGCGACAAAAGCGAGAAGGAGTTCCTCGACCTGTGCCGCAAGCTGGACATCCAGCCCGACGAGCTGCTGATGGTGGGCAACTCGCTGAAGAGCGACATCGCCCCTGCCCTCGCCATCGGTGCCTGGGGCGTCTACATCCCCTTCCACGTCACCTGGCAGCTGGAGCATCACGACCATTTCGAGCATGAGCGCATGGTTCAGATAGACCATTTCAGCCAGCTGCTCACGCTATAGACTCATTCTTCCAACCCCAAAAACAGAGCCTGCAGAATCATTTCCGCAGGCTCCATTTCTATTTTTGCAGGCTCCATTTTCATTTTGCAGGTTCCATTTTTGCCTATTCTGCCCTCTTTCTCCCCTCCCGCACGGGAGGGGTTGGGGGTGGGTCAGAACGGCCCGTGTCCCATGCAGCTCGTAGTCGTGAGTGCCGTGATGGCTGCGGTGAGGATAGCGACAATCACCTCCACCGCCTTGCGCTTGATGGCCTGCCATGCCTTTTCCTTGATTTTGTCGAAGAGATTCATGATAATAAGACAATTGATTTTTGTTTTGAAGACAACCTGAACAACTTGGACAACTTTTTTAAGCCATGTTCTTAGTAAGCGGCAGCCAAGAGTTGTTCTAGTTGTTCAAGTTGTCGTCTTAAATTTTTCGTTTTCGTTTTCGTTCCCTCCCCCCTCTCCCCGTTCCCTCCCCCCTCTCCCCTCCCGTTCGGGAGGGGTCGGGGGTGGGTGTTTGGGTCTTTACGGATTCACCACCGGCTCATCACCCCATCCGCTGTTACCCGAGCCGCTGCCAGTGCCGCTGATGTACTCGCCCTTGGTGTTCGAGAGCTCGAGCTCGCCGGCCTTGATC
>CAMVJU010000013.1 GCA_947167935.1 uncultured Prevotellaceae bacterium
ATGCACGCTATGACGAGCAGGACGGCATGTTTGTGCCGCCTATCCGCACGCTGGGATTCAACCCTCAGCTGCGGCTGAACGACTCGTTGCTGGCACAGTCGTATGTCGAGGCCTACGACATCAGCTATCCTGAGGCCGTACGTCGTATCGAGGATGAGGTGGCCGAGTTGCGCCAGCATCTGGAAACCGAAGGCCAGTATGAGCTGAACGATATCGGCGTGCTGAGTCTCAATGATGAGGGAAACCTCACCTTCGAGCCCTGCGAGGCAGGCATCCTTACGCCCTCCCTCTACGGTCTTGGCTCCTTCGAGATGCCCACGCTCAGTGCCCGTCGCAAAGCACATACCTCTCACACCTCAGCTCTCACTCCTCAGAAGATGCCTGAGGAAGGTGCCATCACCATCAAGATGTCGTGGCTGCGTAATGTCGTAGCCGTAGCTGCTGCCATCATCGCCTTCCTGATGATTGGCACGCCTATCTCCAACAGCAACAAGATGACCGATGTGCAGCAGAGCGCCTTCATCAGTATGCCCTCTACTCACCAGGTCGCTCAGGCAGAGGCTCCTGCAGTCTTGGAGGTTTCAGAAGACTTGGAAGAATCAGTTTCCCCTGAAGCCCAGGAGATTCCTGAGGCCTCAGATGCTACGGAAACCCAGGAGGCCCTAGAGGTCTTGGTTGCCCCTGAATCCGTGGAGGCATCCTTCTACTATATCGTGATGGCCAGCCAGGTGTCTGAGCGCAATGCGAATCTCTTTATTGATCAGCTTCGCAATCAGGGCTTCAACAATGCCCAGATTCTTGTTAGTGGAGCCAAGAAAATCCGCCGCGTCGTCTATGGATGCTTTGAGAGCGAGGACGACGCCAACGCTGCCCTGCGCCAGCTGCGTTCCGAGAGCCGCCTCTTCAGGGACACTTGGATTATGGAGATCAAATGAAACGCGTCCGCTGCCCCAAATGTGACAATTACATCACCTTCGACGAGACCCAGTACGAGGCTGGGCAGTCATTGGTGTTCCAATGTCCTGAGTGTGGCAAGCAGTTTGGCATCCGTATCGGCACATCGAAGCTGCGCCAGACTCAGCGCGAGGAAAACGAGCATCCTGAACAGCCTGAAGATGCAGGAGTAGGGCAGATTATCGTCATCGAGAACGTCTTCCACTACAAGCAGGTGCTGCCCCTGCACATGGGCGACAACACCATCGGCCGCTATCAGAAAGGCAATCCCATCACCACACCCATCGAGACCGTCGATCCCAGCGTCGATTTGCTGCATTGTGTCATCAACGTCAGCCGCGACAAGCACGGACGCCTGCGCTATGTCCTCCGCGACGCCAACAGCAATACCGGCACCTTTGTCGACAACACGGAGATTCCTCCCCGCGAGCGTCGCGTCATTGCCGACGGCACCCTTTTTACGATTGGTGCCACCAGCATCATCCTGCGAACCGACAGCGAGTGATGGCGCAATATCATTTGTGTTATGGCAGAAACCAAGAATGTGACCTTCGACAGCATCATGCGCGACCTGCAGGCCGGCAAATATGAGGCTGTGTACTACCTGCACGGCGAGGAGTCGTATTATATCGACAAAATATGCGACTATATCGCCGAGAATGCTCTGCGGCCAGAGGAACGCGACTTCAACCAGACCATTTTCTTCGGCTCTGACGTCAATGCCTCGCAGGTGGCCGATGCCGCACGCCGCTATCCCATGATGGCTGAGCGGCAGGTGGTGATCGTGAAGGAGGCGCAGAACATCAAGCAAACCGACGCCCTGCAGAAATACTTCGAGAAGCCGCTGAAGAGCACCGTTCTGGTGCTTTGTCACAAAAACGGCAAGATTGACGGACGCAAACGCGAGTATGTGAAGGCCATCCAGCAGGCAGGCATCCTCTTCGAGAGCCAGAAGCTGAAAGACTACAAGCTGCCGGAGTTCATCGAGGGCTATCTGCGCCAGCGACAGGTGAGCATCGATCCGAAGTCGACGCAGCTCATCGCCGAAGCCATCGGCGCCGACCTCAGCCGCCTCACCAGCGAGCTCGACAAGGTGCTCATCAGCCTGCCTGAGAACAACCGTCGCATCACTCCGCAGGTGGTGGAAGACCAGATAGGGGTGAGCAAGGATTTTAACGGTTTCGAGCTGCGCGATGCCATCGTCAATCGTAACGTTTACAAGGCCAATCAGATAGTAATTTATTTTGACAAAAATCCAAAGGCAGGAAGCATCTACTCATTTCTCCCGTTGCTCTTTAATTACTTCCAGAATCTCCTCATTGCATATTATGCGCCTCAAAAGAACAGCCAGGAGGGTATAGCACAGTGGTTGGAAATGAAATCTGCGTGGGGTGCCAAGGACTATTTGACGGGCCTCAGAAATTACTCTGGAAAGAAAGTGATGCAGATTATTTCCAAGATACGTGAAATTGATGCCAAAAGTAAGGGCTTGGACAACCCAAATACCCCTTCAGGCGACCTGATGAAGGAACTAATTTTTTACATTTTGCACTAATTTTTTCCTTTTTCGCCCTCTTTTTGAGCTAGAATGAGCACTCGCCAGGAGTGCTTTTTTTAGCCCTAAATGCCGATGTTTCAGGGCTTTTGCGAGAAATAACTACCCTCAAATTTTGAATATTTCCGGCGAATAAATCCCTCGTTCAGAATTTTTCAAGCACGTCGATTTTCGACATTTTCGGCTTTCTCAAATTTAATGTTAACTTCCTTTTGCATTTCAGAATGTGAAGTTTGAAAGTTTAAATCAGCGACTATGATTTACAAAGCTTTCTAAAGTATGTTGAATTTGAAAATCTAAATCACGATATTTGGCGTTTGAGAATTTAAATATTTAATTTTAAATATGGTGATTCAAAATTATAAATCACTAAATATTCAGTCTGCGGTTAATGTACGTAAATCATTGATAAAGAATAAATTCGCGTTAAAGTACGAAGTATTCATCAGGCAAAACGACCACTTTGGGCATGTAAAGTGCCCTGCTTTTATCATTTCTTCTGCTCTGCGAGCAAATATCTATGAGATAGTCAGTTATTTAGCATTTTACCCCTCAATTTTATTATAGATTCAGTTTAAAGTCTAATATTTACATTTACATAACTAAATCCATTTTTCTTGATTCCATCGCTTTGTATTTATGAATTTAAAACTACATTTTTAAAGTTTAAATCCATAAATTTTTCTTTAAAAAGTTTGCATGAATAAAAATATTGTTTTACCTTTGTAAACTCAAAGGAAAATGCCCGAAAAGGGCAAAATTGTTACCAAAACAGACATGAAAGACAGAATCAGGCAAATCATGGAGGCGCAGCACATGACCCAGCAAGTGTTCGCCGACTTCATCGGAACCACCCCCGCTACCCTCAGTGGAATCTTCAATGATCGCACCCGTCCTTCTATAAATATTGTGGAGTGCATCAAAAAGAAAATTCCTGACATCAACACCGACTGGTTGCTGTTCGGTACGGGCCAGATGTATCTGCATGCCAACCCTGCTGCTGGTGACCCTCAGAACGCTCTGGAGGGCAGTCATTTGGCTGGCTCAAATGGATCCGAGCAGATGATCGACTTTGGCTCCGTTCCCTCCTCTACCCCACAGGGTGGCATCTCGTCGCCCTCCTCTTATAATGGTGTAAGAAATACACAGCAGATATTGCTTCGTGAAGAGGTAAAACATCTTGACAAACCGCAGCGGCGTGTGACTGAGATTCGGGTCTATTATGATGACCAGACCTGGGAGAGTTTTGTTCCTTCGAAGAAGTGATTTTTCTACCTGGAGCCTCGGCGCAAAATTCCGGAGGCTCCAAAATTTTCTGTGGGGCCTCCAGAGCAATTTTTGGAGGCTCCAAAATTTTTTTAGAGCCCTAGATTGCGAATGAAATGCCATAATGCCAACCATTCCGGCCATCCCTGAGGAGCCAATCTGTTAAAAACCTTTCAAAAACATCACCCAAAAGGTGTTTTTTCATAAAATTGCATTATATCTAAGAATATATTTGTATATTTGCAGCTTAGAACATTGATACCTCCCACGAAGGAACAGCATGACACAAGAGAATAAGGACAGATTACTGCGATTGCTCCAGCAACACAAGGCATTGGGCATCTCCGAGCAGATAGATTTCGACAAGTTCTATCTCTACTCCATCATTACGCACTCTACAGCCATCGAAGGCTCTACGGTGACGGAGGTGGAGGCTCAGCTGTTGTTCGACGAGGGCATCACCAGCAGCAAGCGCACTATGCTGGAGCAGCAGATGAACCTCGACCTGAAGGTGGCTTATGACTACGGACGCGAGTGGATTCGTCGGCATGAGCCTATCACCGTTGGTTGGCTTGTTCTCTTGGCTTCTAAGGTGATGGCTCGCACGGGCAGCGAGTATCACTCTATTGGTGGTGATTTTTCTGCCGCCAAGGGTGAGTTGCGTAAACTGAATGTGACTGCCGGCACAGGTGGCAAATCGTATATGTCCTATCAGAAAGTACCAGCACGTTTGGCAGCGTTTTGTGATGAATTGAATCGACGTCGTAAAACGATTGATTCTACCGATGTAGCCGCTGTTTACGACCTCAGCTTCTGGGCACACTTCGAACTGGTGACCATCCATCCCTGGGCCGATGGTAACGGACGCACCTGCCGCCTGCTGATGAATCTGCTGCAATGGGAGTTTGATGTGTTGCCGACCAAGGTGCTCAAAGAGGACAAGGCCGAATATATCCAGGCGCTGATAGACACCCGCGAGAGCGAAGGCCTCAACATTTTCCTCGATTGTATGGCCCGTCATCATTGCCAGCACCTGCAGGCAGATATCGACCAATTCATTCGTTCTACCTCAGAGGAAGGTGGACAGAAAAACGTGGAGGTGGACAGGAAAGGTGGACAGAAAACTCGCAATGCCATCTTGGACATGATTAATCGGAACGCCAAGGTCACTTCCACCCAGATGGCCGAAAGTCTCGGCATCAACCGCAGCGCTGTATCCAAGCATCTTAAGAAGCTGCAAGCGGACGGCATCATCCGCCGTGTAGGTCCTGACAAAGGAGGCCATTGGGAAGTCATGTAAGTTCATCGGTTCAAGGAATCGTCCCCCGTGATCCTGAGCACTAGATTGTGAATATAATGCCATAATGCCATAATGCCATTTGGTATTTTTATATAACTGGTACAGATGGCAGTTTCCTCAAAAGACAGGGCATTGTTGCATTGCTGCATTGCTGCATTGCGTCATTTGGTATTTTCATACTATTGCAGTTTACTCTTGAAATTATGTTTATATTATATATTATATATATTAAATATATATAATATATAATATAAAAAATTTTCCCTCTTCTTTCCAGCCTTGTGCATCGCTACACTAATCTCGAAATGCGGAATGTCAAATGACGCAATGACGCAATGCAGCAATGTCGGAGCAATATCCATATGAAGTCTACATTCTTAGGAAAAGAGTCAACCGCCTCAGGGAAACTGCCATCTGCCATCTGTACCTATTAGGACTGAAAATTAAAAATGCAAATGGCATTATGGCATTATGGCAGAATAGGAGTGTTAAAGAAAAAAATAATTCGGCAAAGGGCTTTGAGCGTTGAAATTAATTTTGTAACTTTGCGAACAGAAACTATAAATAGAAGATATGGCATATTATTACCCTTTCGGTCAAACAGTCTCTCCTTTGGTGCAGCAGGATAGAACGCCTAAGAAGGTATTCGTTCTGGGTGTTTATGCCAGTGCCGTACATGCTCGCTGGAAACACGGAAGTATGATTGTTTGTCAGGCATTGGCAGTGGCAAGCGAACCGCGTATTTTTTGGGATGGCAACACCGACGAAGCCAAGGATATTATCGGCAAAATAAACATGCCTGAAGCATTAGGGCATTTGGAACCGGCAGGAAATCACCTTAATGGCCCATCCGCAAAAGTCCTTGACGAACATATCCTTAGGCCTCTTGGGTACGACAGACAAGATGCATGGCTTTGCGACCTTCTCCCTGAGACTCGTCTGAATCCAGGTCAAGTGAAGGTAATCAAGGAAAGGTACAACCCTTTGATTGCGCAGTATGGATTGAATGAGGTAACCATTCCTGAGCGTCCCACCGTTTTCTGCGACAAGCAGAGATGCCAGGAGATTCTTACAGAACTGAGGGAGTCGCAGGCCGAACTGTTGGTGCTGCTTGGCGATATTCCTATTGCTCAGTTTCTGAAAGCAGTAACAGACGTTCCTTTCGCTTCTCTTCAGGAATACGTTGACATCTACGGATATGGCAACGCCACTGACATTTCCATTGACAGTCGCATCATCAAAGTCCTGCCTTTGGCTCATCCTCGCCAAATAGGTGCACTAGGGGCCCATAGCGAGAAATGGAACAAACTTCACAAGAAGTGGTGTAATTGTTCTGAAAGAAAATTGTAATTTTGTGGGTCGAATTCGACCCCCTTTTGGCTGAAGCCGGTCGTAATTTCAAATCTTTTTGTAAATTTGCAATACGCTAACTAAGCGCAAGAAGTAGTTTTTTGACGGATAATTTGGGTTTGTCGGAAAATTTTCATACCTTTGCAGTCTGCAAATGAGTTGAGATTTTCATGATACCACAAAAGAAATATGTACTTGACCTGACGGTCAAATCGGTGCAGCGCGTGCATGAGCGCTATGTGCTTATCAGGCTGACCGACGAGAAGCCGTTGCCGCCGATGCTGCCTGGCCAGTTTGTTGAGGTGAGAGTTGACGGATCGCCGTCGACATTCCTGCGTCGCCCTATCTCCATCAATTTTGTTGATTACGAGCAGAATGAGCTGTGGCTGCTTGTGGCTACCGTCGGCGATGGCACACGGCGTCTGGCGCAATTGCAGGCTGGTGACAGGCTGAACTGCGTGCTGCCGCTGGGGAACGGATTCTCACCACTCACCACTCACCACTCACCCCTTTTAGTGGGTGGCGGCGTAGGCGTGGCGCCGCTGCTGTATTTGGGCAAGACGCTGCACGATAGGGGCACGGAGCCTACGTTCCTGCTGGGTGCGAGGACGGCTGGCGACCTGCTGATGCTCGACGAATTTAAGAAATATGGGCGCGTGTTTGTCACCACTGAGGACGGCTCGATGGGCGAGCGTGGGTTTGTGACTAATCACACAATATTATTTGGTGAGACTAATAGGGCCAATGGGGCTAATAGGACTAATGAGACCAATGGGGCTAATGAGGCCAATGGGACTAATGGGACTGGGGCCAATGGGAATTTCGACCTGATTCAATGCTGTGGGCCAACGCCGATGATGAAGGCTGTAGCCCGTTATGCCAGCGAAAAGGGCATCGAGTGCGAGGTGTCACTCGAAAACCTGATGGCCTGCGGCTTAGGGGCTTGTTTGTGCTGTGTGGAAAAAGTAGCCTCCCCCGACCACTCCCAAGGAGGGGAGAATTACACAAATGTGTGTGTTTGCAAGGAAGGCCCTGTGTTTAATATCAAACGACTGTTATGGCAAAGCTAAACGTTAAGATAGGGAAGCTGGAACTCCAGAATCCTGTGATGACCGCCTCGGGAACCTTCGGCTACGGCCTTGAGTTTCAGGATTTTGTGTCCCTCGACCAGTTGGGCGGCATCATCGTAAAGGGTACGACGCTAAATTCGCGTGAGGGCAACGACTATCCACGTATGGCTGAGACGCCGATGGGGATGCTCAACTGCGTAGGCCTGCAGAACAAGGGCGTGGATTATTTCTGCGAGCATATCTATCCGCAAATCAAGGACATCAAGACCAATTGGATTGTCAACGTCAGCGGCTCCTCGCCTGAGGACTACGCCGAGTGTGCTGCCCGTATTGATGCATTAGAGTACGTTCCTGCCATCGAGTTGAACATCTCATGCCCCAACGTGAAGGATGGCGGTATGGCCTTTGGAACGACCTGTGCTGGAGCTGAGAGCGTGGTCAGGGCCGTGCGTGCACGCTATTCCAAGACGCTGATTGTCAAGCTCTCTCCCAATGTGACGAACATTTCTGAGATAGCTCGTGCCGTTGAGGCTGCTGGCGCCGACGCCGTTTCGCTCATCAACACGCTGATGGGTATGGCTGTCGACATCGAGAAGCGCAGAAAGCTGCTGAGCATTGGCACGGGTGGTCTGAGCGGTCCCTGCATCAAGCCTGTGGCCCTGCGTATGGTCTATCAGGTGGCCAAGGCTGTACAGATTCCCGTCGTAGGCCTGGGTGGCATCATGACTGCCGAGGACGCCATCGAGTTCCTGATGTGTGGCGCCAGCGCCATCGAGATAGGCACAGCCAACTTCATCGATCCTGCCGTCACCATCAAGGTGCGCGACGGCATCAACGAATGGCTCGACCGTCACGGCGTTGCCGATGTGAATGACATCGTAGGAACCATCGAATAAACAACTGCAATCATCTACTAAATCAATATCAAAAACTACAAGAGAATGAAAATTGTGAAGTATTTTGCGTGCCTCACGCTGTTGCTATGTAGTGTGACGCTGACGGCGCAGCAGCTGGCCTTTCCTGGCGCGATGGGGTGGGGCCGCTTTGCTACGGGAGGCCGCACAGGCAGCGTGTATCACGTCACCAACCTGAATGATTCTGGCGCAGGTTCGCTGCGCGATGCCGTGAGTCAGCCCAATCGCATCGTCGTCTTCGACGTCAGCGGCGTCATCCGCATCAACTCGCGCATCGTTTTTTCCAAGAATCTCTACGTAGCTGGACAGACGGCGCCTGGCGAGGGTATCACCGTCTATGGCGACGGCGTGAGTTTCAGCGGTGCTGACAATATCATCGTGCGCTACATGCGTTTCCGCATGGGTGCTGTGGGCACAAAAGACAAGGACTGCGCTGGTGTGGCCAACGGTCAGAACATGATCTTCGACCACTGCTCCTTCTCGTGGGGACAGGACGAGAACTTCAGCATCAACTGGGACAACAAAGGCACAGCGCCGCAGAATATCACCCTAATGAACTCGATAGTCGGTCAGGGCCTGATGACGCACTCTGCAGGTGGTCTGATGCAGGCCGACAACATCACGCTCTACCGCATCCTGCTGGTCGATAATTCTACGCGTAATTTCAAGGTGAAGGGTGTCAATCAGTACGTCAACAACCTTGTCTATAACTGGAAGAACGCGGCCTACAACATGGGTGGCGACAGCGAGGGAATGAGCTATGTGAACATTGAGTCGAATCTATTCATCAACGGCCCTGCTGTGGGTGGCGATGCTTTGACAGGCGGCAATGAGCGCTTCCATTTCTACGGCGCTGACAACTGGCAGGACAAGAATCGCGACGGCGTCTATAATCCCTCTGAGTTTACAGGCGACGGTGGCGGCGACCGTCAGGCACAGCCCTATGCTTATCCTGAATTGGAGAAATGGGCCGCTACGGACTTGATAGAAAAGCTGCTGCCCGATGTGGGTGCCTCGCTGCCTTATCGCGATCTGGCCGACTGCTATATGGTGGACGAGGTGCTGAGCTTCGGCTCTGAGGGTAAGCTCATCACCAACGAGAACGAGCTGCCCATCGGCGTTCCCACAACGTGGCCCTGGTTCAAGGGCGAGAAAGCTAAGGACACCGACGGCGACGGGATGCCCGACTGGTGGGAGGAGGCCAACGGCACCAATGTCGATGCCAACGACGCGATGACGAAGGCCGCTAATGGCTATGCGAACATCGAGAACTACATCAACTCCATCACTCGCGACAATCGTCCGTTTTTCCTGCGCCAACCCATGTTGCTTGCCTTGAAGGAGGCCACCACCAACAGCCTCACCCTCTCGTGGGCCGACTATACTGAGGACGAGGACGGCTTTGTCATCGAGATGAAGAAGGACGGAGAATTTGTTGAGGTGGGGCGCACAAATAGTTCAGAGTTTAAAGTTGAGAGTTCAGAGTTGAAGCCAGCCAGCGCCTACGAGGTGCGTGTCTGTGCCTACAAGGACGACCAGAAGTCCGACTATACACCTGTGCTCACGGTGAAGACGCGTCCTGAGCAGGTCGACATCATCGACTGCGAGACCTTTACGGGTCAGGGCGAGGGCGAATGGCTTATCAATCCCCTGGACGATGAGACCATCACCCTGAATGAGCCCACTCCAAAGAGCGCCGTTGTGGTCTATAGCGACGCCAACGTCACCATCGATGGGACGGGCTACATCAGCGGCTCGGCTTCGATGAACAAGACGGGGCAGGGTACGCTCACCATCAAGAGCAACCAGCAGTATGAGGGCGCCACCGTGCTGCATCAGGGTGTCTACGAGTTCTCAACGCTGAAAGACGGCGGCGTGGCCAGCGGTCTGGGCATGAGTCAGGAGTTTGCGCAGAATTGGGTGATGGACGGAGGTATGTACAGATATACGGGTGGCACCACCAGTACCAACCGTTCGGCCAAACTCTATAGCGATACTGAACTGAACATCGCCAACAAAAGCGCCGTAGTGACTATGAACGGCAGCTTCGAGGGTCAGGGCAATCTCATCATTGGTGGCGAGGGCACGATGGCTGTCAACACAGCCTCGTGCTTCAAATACGACGGCGACCTGCGTCTTGAAGGTGGCATCGTGAAGCTGAATACGAAGGAAGTGAGCGATGCCGGTATTGGCAAAGCCTCGCGTCTTGTTATGGCAGGCGGCACGCTCAATACTGTGGGAAAGAACGAAGCGAGTGTGACTTACAACTTCCCCATCGTGGCTGAGGCAGGCACTACGTCGACACTCGTTTTCGACTTTTGGAACACCAATAAGTGCAACGTCAGCGGAACAGGCACCCTGCAATGGGGCGTGACCTATCTGCGTGAGTATATTGAGGGAAACTGGGACAATTTCACAGGCAATCTCATCATCACTACAGCAGGCAATCGCGGCAGCAACCGTCAGTTTGCCATCCGTAACAACGTAGGCATCAAGAATGCCACCATCTATCTGAAGTCGGGTGCGGCCATCAATGGCGCCAAGAACGAGTCGACCTATTATCTTGGTGGCCTGTCGGGCGAGTCTGGATCCTATTTGGCAGGCTTCAATGTGAAGGCCAAGGGCAGCGGTACATGGATTGTTGGTGGCGCCAATACCAACGAGACTTTCCGTGGTGTCATCAATAATAATGATCAGGCCGGCTCTCATCCTGGTACCACCACCATCGAGAAGCAGGGAACAGGCTATTGGCGACTGACGGGTGCTAATGTTTATAGTGGCAAGACAACCGTTACTGCTGGCACACTCATCGTCAACGGAGCGCATAGCGGCACTGGCGCCGTTACTGTGCGCACAGGTGCTACGCTGGCTGGAACAGGCTCTTTGGCTGCAGCTACCACTATCAACACAGGCGGCTTCCTGCAGGCTGGCGATACGCTGATTAACGGCAAGGGACTGACCTTCAACAGTACGCTGAAGATGAACGGCACGGCTACGCTGCGTGTCCTCGCCAATGCTACGAAATGCAACACCATCACCCTGAAGGCCGCCACCACGATTAGCAATAGTGCCACACTGCAGATGGAACTCGATGAGACACCTGCCGAGGGAACCGCCTACAGGGTGTTCACCCTCTCAGGAGGCAGCATCAGCGGCACATTTGCTGAGATTCTGCCCGCTACGCCTGGCGAAGGTTTGGAATGGGATGCCAGCAGCCTCTATACCACTGGTGTGCTGCGTGTGAAGCAGGCTACAGGCATCGATAATCTGCGGGTGGATGAAATGCCTGTGCGTATCGAGTATTTTACGCTTGATGGCGAGCACGTCAGCACTCCTCCGCACGGCGTCTGCCTTGAGCGTATCGTTACTGGTGATGGGAAGGTAGAGATTAGAAAAGTCACAAAGTGATACAATTAACGAGGGCTGGCAATCGCCAGCCCTCAACCAACACAAAAACTAAACTAGACTTAACTAAAGCAATTTGGACTTTCGCAAGCCCTTGTTGCGATTGCAAAGGTAAGTAAACTTTTCGAATCACCAAAGTTTTTCGCAATTTTTTTGCAAGAAAGGTGTATAAATTCTAAAATTTTGACATTTTGGACAATAAATAGTGGTCTAAAAGGGTAATTGCAGCCATAGCTTCCACTACGGGAACGGCACGCGGCAATACACAGGGGTCGTGTCGGCCTTTAGCAGTAAAGGTGGTGGCATTGCCATCGGTGTCTACTGTCTGCTGTTCACGCAGCAACGTGGCCACAGGCTTGAAAGCCACTCGGAAATAGATGTCCTGACCATTGCTGATACCCCCCTGAATGCCGCCGCTGTGGTTAGTCAGAGTGGGGTGGAGCGATTGGGAAGATTGGGCCTTATGGGGCTCATAGTGCTCATGGGCCTTATAAGGCACAAACACGTCGTTCTGCTGTGAGCCTCGCTGGGTGACACCAGCAAAGCCCTCTCCGTATTCAAAGCCCTTCACGGCATTGATGCTCAGCATGGCGTGGGCCAGCTGGGCGTGCAGCTTGTCGAATTCTGGCTCGCCCAAGCCTGCAGGACAGCCTTTGATAACGCAGCTGATGATGCCGCCGATGGTGTCGCCCTCAGCCTTCACTTCCTGGATGAGCTGCTCCATCTCTTCCGCCTTTTGGGTGTCTGGACAGCGCACGGCGTTGCTCTCAGTCAGAGACAGGTCGTAGTGGTGGTAGTCGTGCTCCAAGGCAATGTTGCCCACCTGCGAGGTGTAGGCCTCGATGGTGATGCCCAGCTGCTTCAGGGCCAGCTTGGCCAAAGCGCCTGCCACCACGCGGCTGATGGTGATGCGAGCCGACGATCGGCCGCCACCACGATGGTCGCGCGTACCATACTTATAATAGTAGGTGTAGTCGGCATGCGACGGACGGAACAATGCGCGCAGCTCGTCGTAGTCTTTGGAGTGCTGATTCTGGTTTCTGACGATGAAGCCAATGGGACAGCCTGTGGTGCGTCCTTCAAAGACGCCGCTGAGCAGCTCCACCTGGTCAGGCTCCTGTCGTGACGTGGTGATGGCACTCTGTCCAGGACGGCGCCGGTTCAGCTCGTGCTGAATGAATTCCAGGTCGACCTCAATGCCCGCAGGCATTCCGTCGACAACGCCGCCGACAGCAGGGCCGTGACTCTCACCAAAGGTGGTCAGCGTGAAAACATTTCCAAATGAGTTTCTCATATTCCCGTTGTCCTAGATATACTAGTGGTACTAGTTATACTAGTTGTACTAGATTTTCTAGCCGTGGCAATGCCCACAGCCGCAGCCTTCGTGATGATGCTCATGCTCGCCGTCGCAACCGCCTTCGCAGTCGTCGCAGCCGCAGCACTCGTGGCTCATCTTGTTCAGCATGTTCTGAATCTCTACGTTGGTGGCGCGTCGGTTCTCCAGCACGATGCCCGTAAACTGCAGCGTCTGTCCGGCCAGCGGGTGGTTGGCGTCTACAGTCACGCCGTCCTCCTCCACCTTCACCACGCGAGCCATGAAGCGGTGATCATCCTCGTCCATCAGCGTAATCACGGCGCCAGGATAGATGTTGTCGTGGTCGAAGTGGTCGTTGATGCAGAACATCTCGCGCTGCAGCTTGTGCACGCCCTCCTCCTGATACTCTCCGAAAGCCTCGGCCGGCGTCAGGGTGAAGTCAAACTTATCGCCAGGCTGCATGTCGACGAGACGCTGCTCGAAGCCGTCGAGCGAGAAGCCGAAGCCGCTGATAAACGTAAAGGGCTGACCCTGCTCCGTCTGTTCTTCCAGATGGGGCTTGCCGTCGCTGTTGATAGAGTAGAGCTGATAGCTCACTGAGATGTAATTGTTCTGTTTCTGATCCATGATAATAATGTGTAAGTATTCTGAGTGCAAAGGTATAAAAAAGTAGGGAAACCGCCAAGAAAATCTACAAAAACCTGAATAAATCAAGAATCTGCCAATTCTTTGACGTCAGTCAACAAAATGGGCTGTTTTCGCACACAGTCGACAAAAAATGATTGCTGAATGAATGAATCGCCTTACCTTTGCACCGTCAAAAGGAAATAAAAAGCCTGGCGACACAGGATAACACATTATTAAAGTAGGGGAGCCGCCCACAACAAAAACAGGATAACAAACAAAAAAGCGAAGCGGCAACCCGAGTAAAGAAAAGAAAGGAAAAAGAAAATGAAAAAGATTGTTTTGATGCTCGTTGCCATGTTGACTATGTCGATGGCTTATGCAGAGAATGAGAACAACAATGCTACCGCAGAGGCTGCCAAGGCCTACGACATGTCGGTGAATATGCGCAAGCTGGCCGTAGCTCTGGGTCTGACCATTGATCAGATGGAAGCCGTGAACGACATCCACAACCAGTTCTGCAACGAGATGATGCTGGCCGCCCAGGCTACTGGCGACGACCGTGTCAAGTTGCTCGACGCAGCTGTGAAGAAGGATGTGCGCTACATGCACTACGTGCTCGACGAGAAGCAGTACAAGAAGTACCTGCTGCTGCTGAACACCACGCTGACCAATCGCGGCCTGAAGTAAGTCAATGCGGCTGTGTCCGCAATGATCAGAGAAAGCAAAACTTTTAATAATGAGGGTGTGTCTCTTTTGACATACCCTTTTTTTGTGGTGTTTTTGAGGTGTTCGTTTTTATTTCCTCCTCATCATGCCCGTCTTTTTGGAATAATTGTGTTACCTTTGCAGCCGTAAATAATTGGTAACACAATGAAGACCTTTATCAGAAATGCTGTGTTGGCAGGGCTGACGAATTTGTCGGCTATTGCCATTAGTGCACAAAACCCCATCATCTGCGACCGTTACACACCCGATCCTGCGCCATACGTTCATGGCGATACGCTCTACCTCTTTGTCGACCACGACGAGGACGTGACGCTGAATAACTATTTCACCATGAAGGACTGGTTGCTTTATAGCACCGTTGATATGGTGAACTGGACCTATCGCGGCACTCCGCTGACGTCGGCTACTTTCTCGGCATGGGCCAAGCAGGACAACGATTGCTGGGCCAGCCAATGTATCGAGCGCAATGGTAAGTGGTACTGGTATGTTACAGCCACCGTGAGGGACGGCGGCTATCCGGCCATCGGCGTGGCTGTGGCCGACAGCCCCGCAGGTCCTTATGTCGACAAAATCAAGAAGCCATTGGTAAAGGGCTGGGGCAAGATTGACCCCACAGTGATGATTGACGACAACGACCAGGCCTATCTCTTCTACGGCAATAACGCCTTGTGGTATACCAAGCTCACCAAGAGCATGACGGCCATCACTGGCGGCGAGAAGGAAGTGAAGACGAAGGACGAGTCGGCCTTTGGTCCCTTTAAAGGCTACAACGACGATGGCACGCCGAAGACCAACTTCGAGGAGGCTTCCTGGATTTACAAACGCAACGGCAAATACTATCTGGAGTATGCTGCCGGCGGTGTGCCTGAGCATTGGGCTTACTCGACAGCAGACAATATCACAGGCCCTTGGACCTATCAGGGCAAGATTCTGGGACAGGCAGCCAATAGCTTTACGATTCATGGAGGAAGCGTGGAGTTTAAGGGGCATCACTATATGTTCTATCACAACGGCAAACTACTAGGTGGTGGCGGCTACAAGCGTTCTACCTGTGTGGAGGAGTTTGTGCCTAACGAAGACGGTAGCATCCCCTTTATCAATTTCACCACCAAGGGTGTGGATCCCCTGCAAACGATGAATCCATTCGAGAGGCAGGAAGCAGAGACCATCAACCAGTGTGAGGGCGTACGCTGTGAGGGCGACTACAACGGCTGTTACGTCACCAATATCAGCAGCAGCGATTATATCAAGGTGCGCAACGTGGATTTTGGAGAGAATGGCGCCAAGTCATTCAGCGTGCGCGTCAAGGCCGATAGCAGGGGGAGAATCTTAGTACGCCTCAGCAGCAAGACGGGCCCCACCAGAGGGCGCCTGACCATAGAGTCGACCAACGGCGAGTGGGCTGACGTGTCTTGCGACCTCACGCAGCCCATCACAGGCATTCAGGATGTGTGCTTCACATTCATGGGCACGGGGCAGTCGCTGTTCGACTTCGATAGCTGGCAGTTCAGTGAAGAGCCTACGGCCATCAGGACAACGAACTATGAACAAAATGCGAACAACAAGAGGGCGTTTGACCTATTGGGGCGCGAGACAAAGAACGGCGGCCTCAGAATCGTGGATGGCAAGAAAGTGCTGAACAGACAATAATAGAAATCTTTCCCGATGTTTCTTTGTGTTTTTGAAAAAAATGCCTACCTTTGCAGCATATAAAAACAAATTACCTATGAGAACAAAGCTATTCCTTTCGTGCCTCTTGGCAATGACGATCTCGCTGAATCAAAAAGTTCAGGCCCAGAGTGAGCTTTATCCCAAACACTTTGATTTGGAGCAGGTGACTTTGCTTGACGGTCCGATGAAGACGGCGATGGACAAGAACCTGCAGCACTTGATGCAGTATGATGTAGACCGCTTACTGACGCCCTATGTCCGTCAGTCAGGACTGTCGAAAACCACTGACACCTCGTCGCCCTACTATCAGTGGGAGACGAAGCACCCCAACTTCAAAAACTGGGGTGGCGATGCAGGCTTTGACCTCAGCGGACACGTGGGTGGACACTATCTGTCGGCCCTCGCCTTGGGCTGGGCTGCCTGTCACGACGAAGCCATGCGCACACAACTGAAAGAGCGTCTGGACTATATGCTGCAGGTGATGAAGGACTGCCAGGATGCCTATGACCAAAATACCGAGGGCCTCTACGGCTTCATCGGCGGACAGCCCATCAACGACTCGTGGAAGGCACTTTACAAGGGTGATCTCTCTAAGATTCAGAACAACTGGGGCTGGGTGCCCTTCTATGTGCAGCACAAAATCCTGGCTGGTCTGCGCGATGCCTATCTCTATGGCAATAGCGAGGTGGCGAAGGAGATGTTCCGCAAGTTGGCCGACTGGAGCGTCAATCTTATTGCTAAAGTGAATGACAGCGATTTTGAGAATTTCCTCAATTGCGAGCATGGCGGCATGAACGAGTCGATGCTCGATGCCTATCAGCTCTTCGGCGATGCGAAGTACCTCACCGCTGCCAAGAAATACACCCACAAGGCTATGCTCAACGGGATGCAGACGCTGAACAAGACCTTCCTTGACGGCAAGCATGCTAACACGCAGGTTCCCAAGTTCATCGGTATGGAGCGTATCTTCGAGCAGAGCAGTACGCTGAACAGCTACAAGAAGGCTGCTGAAAACTTCTGGCAGGACGTGGCTATGAACCGTACTGTCTGCATAGGCGGTAACTCGGTGGGTGAGCATTTTCTGAGCGTTGCCAACAGTAATCGCTACATCGACCAGTTGGATGGCCCTGAGAGCTGTAACTCGAATAACATGCTGAAGCTATCGGAGATGATGGCCGACCGTACAGGCGATGCAAAATATGTAGATTTCTATGAAGGCACGTTGTGGAACCATATCCTCTCGACGCAGGATCCTGAGACGGGCGGCTATGTCTACTTCACCACGTTGCGTCCGCAGGGCTATCGCATCTACTCCCAGCCCAATCAGGGCATGTGGTGCTGTGTGGGCACAGGTATGGAGAACCACTCGAAGTATGGGCACTTTATCTATACCCACGATGGTGCTAACACTCTTTATGTCAACCTCTTCATCCCCTCACGTCTCGTAAGTGATGACTTTGTTGTCACTCAGGAAACGGCTTTCCCTAACAGCAGTACCACTGAGCTTACTATTGAAAAGGCCGGACATTACACCATTGCCATCCGCCATCCTGAGTGGGCAGGCAAGAACTATAGCATCGATGTCAATGGCACTGTGCTTGATGGTTCATCTGTCGAGACTGGCAAGGCGGGGTATATCATGGAGACACGCGATTGGAAGGAGGGCGATAAGATCAATGTCAGTCTCGACATGCAGTTGCGCTATGAGGAGTGCCCCAACTATACTGACTATATCGCCTTCAAATATGGCCCCATCCTGCTGGGGGCTGCTACCACTGCTGTTGCTGAAGGTGACAGCGGTGAGCTGCCTTATGAAAAGTTGCAGAACGAATATGGCGGCGAGGGTCGTATGGATCACGCTCCTGGCAGTCGCGCCACTTCGAAGAGTCTTATTGATGCACCGTTGCTTATTGGCGATCGTGCCGATGTGCTCTCACGTATCCAGCGCCTGCGCAGCATAGACCTCAGCTTCGTCATTGATGCCAGCCGTCCTGATGTGAGCTCTTACAAGTGGAACACACTGAAACTCATTCCTTTCTACAAGATTCACCACCAGCGCTACATGTGTTATTGGTATCAGCAAACTGCTGAGAACTTCGCCAACAGTACGATGGCACAGACAGAGGCTGAGCGCGAGGCTTTGGAGCAGCGTACGCTCGACTTCGTAGCACCTGGCGAGCAGCAGAGCGAGGCGGGCCACGATGTGCTTTATAGCAGCGACTCCTCGACGGGTATGTATAACTCGGAGCGATATCGCGATGCACGTGCCAATGGTTTTATCCAGTACACATTGTATAATAACAGTGGGGTAGAGGAGAACCTCAGCGTCATGTTCCGCTTCAACTTGGCCGACAGGGGGCGTATGGGTACGCTCACCGTCAATGGAACGAAGATTGCCGACATTACCATTCCCAACAGCTTCAAGGGTAGCGACAGCAACGGTTTCTATAATGTGGAGTATGCTATTCCTACAGAATTGGCAAAAGGAAAGACAAAGTTCACGGTGCGCCTTACAGGCAGCAGTTCCACTATGTGCCCAGGCGTCTACTACGTGCGCTTGATGAAGGACTACAACGCTGAGGCAAAGGCGTATAAGTTCCGCTGCACTGATTGGACAACTGGCGATCCTACCCGTGTGACAGCCGATCATATCACCTACGACACAGAGAAGAATATTATCCGTGTCAATGCTGGAACGGGTGCCAACAACGTAGCCCTGATGATGAAGTATGAGGGATTGGACTACGATATCGACAAGAGCCAGATTTATCTCGTGGTGAGGGGAACGAACCTAAAGACCACGTCAGGTGCCTCTTATCTGTGGTGGCTCAACGGCTCCAATCACGGCACACAGGTACCACCCTCAACCTCGAAGACCATCACCGTGGACGGCGAGCAGCAGCAGGTGGTGGCCTTTAATATGCAGACCAGTGGCATTTATGAGAACTTCAGTGGTGACAGGCCCAGCGTGTGCATGGGACAGACCATCTTTGGACTGACATCGACAACTGGCACCTCTGATATATGCGACATTAACTTTGTGGCAAGCGTCAACGACTATATCAGTATGGCCACTGGCATAGGCGACGTTTACGATTTGCGCCATGATAATCCTCGCTATTACGACCTGAACGGACGCCCGGCTGACCAGAAAGGTAGGGGCGTCCGTGTGGGTAACGGTACAAAAATCATTCTGTAAATGTATAAAAGGACTTTTATTCTCTTGTTGAGCGTACTGCTGGTGTTGCCAGCATTGCCGCAGCAGCCTGTGAGCCATCCTTGGCAGGGTAAGCGTGTGGCCTATCTGGGCGACAGCATCACTGATCCGCGTAATAGCGGCTCGAAGAAGAAGTTTTGGGGTTTCCTGCAAGACTGGCTGCAGATCATCCCTTATGTCTATGGCGTCAGTGGCCGACAGTGGAACGATATTCCACGTCAGACCGACCAGCTGAAAAAGGAGCACGGGCAGGATGTGGATGCCATCATTATCTTTATGGGCACCAACGACTATAACAACGGCGTGCCTATCGGACAGTGGTGGGACGAGCGTGTGACGGAAGTGGAATATGGTCACGGACAGCCGAAGACGATGGTGACACGCCGCCAGCGCACTCCTTCGATGGACGCCACCACCTTTAAGGGACGCATCAATATCGCAATGGATTCGCTGAAGCGCACCTTCCCCACCAAGCAGATTGTCCTGCTGACGCCCATTCACCGTTCCGACTTCCATGCCAACGAGAAGAATTGGCAATGCGACGAGTCGTACACCAACCAGTGTGGTGAGTATCTTGACGCCTACATCGACGCCGTCAAGGAGGCTGGCAACGTATGGGCTGTACCCGTTATCGACTGGAACGCTACCAGCGGCTTGTTCCCTCTGCTGAAGGAACACAACGTCTACTATAAGAGCGAGACCGACCTGTTGCATCCTAATGATGCAGGACACGAGCGCATGGCACGCACGCTGATGTATCAGCTGTTTGCACTGCCCTGCACTTTCGAATAAAAGAGAAGTGAAATGAAACCATACGACTATCTTATCGTGGGATCTGGCTTCTTCGGAGCTACCTTCGCCTACTTAGCCACACAGGCAGGGAAGCGCTGCCTCGTTGTGGACAAGAGAAACCATACGGGCGGCAACGCCTATTGCAAGGATGTGGACGGCATACACGTCCACCTCTATGGCGCTCATATCTTCCATACTAAGAATAAGGAGGTGTGGGACTTCGTAAATGATCTGGGCACCTTCAATCGTTATACCAACTCTCCCATCGCTAACTACAAGGGGCGGCTCTACAACCTGCCCTTCAATATGAACACCTTCTACCAGCTGTGGGGGGTACGCACGCCGCAGGAGGCAAAGGCGAAAATTGACGAGCAGCGCCGCGAGATGGAGGGACGTGAGCCGCAGAATCTGGAGGAGCAGGCCATCTCACTTGTGGGACGCGACATCTACGAGATCCTGATCAAAGGTTATACTGAGAAACAGTGGGGCCGTAAGTGTACGGAGCTACCGGCTTTCATCATTCGTCGTTTGCCTGTGCGCCTGACTTTCGACAATAATTATTTCAACGATCCCTATCAGGGAATCCCCATTGGCGGCTATAATGTCATCATTGACAAGCTGCTGGAGGGTGTTAATGTACGTTTAGAAACAGATTTCCTGCAGCATCGGGCAGAATTATCTGAGCTGGCCACGACGGTGGTATACAGTGGAGCTATTGATGCCTATTTCGACTATAGTCTTGGCCATCTGGACTGGCGCACGCTGCGCTTTGAGCACGAGCGTTTGGACATTCCTGATTATCAGGGCAATGCCGTGATGAATTTCACTGATAGCGAAATACCCTATACCCGCGTCATCGAACACAAGCATTTTGAGTTCGGACAGCAGCCGCATACTGTTATCAGTCACGAGTACAGCAGCGAGTGGACTGAAGGCGCTGAGCCGTTCTATACCGTTAACGACAATCGCAATAACCTG
Organism: uncultured Prevotellaceae bacterium; assembly: GCA_947167935.1. Taxonomy (GTDB): domain Bacteria; phylum Bacteroidota; class Bacteroidia; order Bacteroidales; family Bacteroidaceae; genus Prevotella. The sequence goes on from CAMVJU010000013.1 coordinate 21,141, forward strand.
CTGGCCGAACAATACCGTGATTTAGCCCAACAGCAGCCTTCCACTATCTTTGGCGGCCGTCTGGCTGAGTACAAATATTACGATATGGATCAGGCCATCAGCCGCGCTATGGAGTGCTGGGAGAAATACAAAGTATGATGAACAAAATAAAGATATGCATCATCGGTGGTGGTAACTTAGGCCATGTTATGTCTGGCTTTATTGCATCACATAAGACGGATAATGCTGCGAATCAGGGTTTTGATGTCACCCTATTGACTCGCCATCCAGAGCAATGGAGTCGTCAGCTTGTTATTGAGATGCCTGACGGTAAGGAAATAAAGCCTACGTTGGACCATATTACCAGCAATCCGCAGAAGGCAGTGGAGGATGCTGACCTTGTGCTGCTTTGTCTGCCTGGTTTTGCTATACGCGATGCACTTCTATCCATTCGTGACCATCTGAGACATGGAAACAATAATAGCACCGTAGTGGGAAGTGTGGTATGTAGCTCAGGCTTCTTTCTGCAGGCCTTTGATATACTGCCTACCGATACACCACTGTTTGGCTTCCAGCGTGTGCCTTTTATTGCCCGTATTCAGGAGTATGGTCATAGGGCTTGGCTTAAAGGTGGAAGAGAGCATCTTTACGTAGCCATCGAACAAACAGAGCGAAAAGAAGAACTGCGTCAACTGCTGGAAATGTTGACCAAGACTCCAACATCGCTTTTGGACAACTATTATGAGGTCACTCTCACCAATAGTAATCCATTGCTGCATCCCTCACGCCTTTATTCTTTGTGGAAGGATTGGAAACCAGGTGATGTCTATTCGCGTGTACCGTTTTTCTATGAAGAGTGGACGGAGGAAGCCGCACAGTTCTACATCAGTATGGACAATGAGCTACAAACCTTATTGGAACATTTGGCTGTACGAAAAGGTAGCATACCAACGGTGTTGGACTATTATGAGAGTACCGATGCCTCGTCGCTGGCCAGTAAATTGCGCAGTATCAAGGCTTTCAAAGGCATTATGGCACCCATGAAGGCTGTAGAGGGCGGTTTCGTTCCTGATTTCACCGACCGCTATTTTTCGGAGGACTTCCCCTATGGCCTGTCCTTCGCTTGTCGAATAGCAAAGGAGCATGGCATTGAAACGCCCGTTATGGATAAGATATGCCAATGGGGTATGGATAAAATAGAGAACACGCTATGAATGTCCTTGCGAAATCAATCAACTATCTTTGGCTACATTTATGGCAGTATAAGGCCACGGAGCGGCGGCATCGGCGGCTGGTGGAACAGTTGCGAAAGGAGCAACGGCCTCTGAAGGTGGTTTTTATAGCTATTGATGTGGCATATTGGCGCTACCAGCATGTCTATGAGCTGATGAAGGCAGATAGCCGTTTCCGGCCTACTATCGTCCTCTCGCCCTGCATAGGCCATGCGCATCAGGAACAGGAGATGGAGCGTCTGAGAGCCTATTTCGATGCACGCGGCATCAGCTATGTGGATTATGATTTCAACGGCGAGCCTTATTGCATCCGAGAAGAGATATACCCCGACATTGTGTTCTTTCCTCAGCCCTACGAGCATCTGCTCTGTAAGGAACACGACAGTCTTCATTTCTACGACCGCCTGCCGTGCTATATGCCCTACGGCTTCTGGATATCCACAGGCAAGCTCTCCTATAACATGCATTTCCACAACCGTGCCTGGCGTATCTATCATTGCACGGCCTTGCACCTGAAGGAGGCGCAGCGGGTGGCCACCAACAAGGGACGCAATGTGCGCATCGTGGGCTATTCCAATGCCGACGACTTCCTCCGTCCTCATCACGAGGATTTGTGGCGACCGATGAGCGATGGCAAACGGCGCAAACGTATTGTCTGGGCGCCCCATTTCTCTATCGTTTCCAAGAGCTCAACTTTGCCGCCACGCTCTAATTTCCTTTGGATGGCAGAGCTGATGGTGACGCTGGCGAAGGAATATAGTGATAGGATACAGATAGCCTTCAAACCGCATCCCGCTTTGCTCACCCAGCTCTACCAGCACCCTGAGTGGGGACAGCAGCGCACCGACAGCTACTATGACCTGTGGCGCACGATGGAGAATACGCAGCTGGAGACGGGTGAGTTCATCGACCTCTTTATGACTAGCGATGCCATGATACACGACAGCGGCTCGTTTGTCGTGGAGTATCACTATACGAAGAATCCAGCCATGTTCGTCTCCAAGGACATGAAGCCCATCCTTGAGTCGCTGACAGATTTCGGCAAGGAGGCGCATTACATTCATTATATAGGGGCGACTGAGGCTGATATCCGCCACTTCATCGACGATGTGGTACTCGCAGGCAACGATCCCATGCGTCCGCAACGTGAGGAGTTCTTCCGCAACTACCTGCTGCCGCCAGGTGGCAAGAGCGTGGCTCAGAACGTGGTGGATGATATTGTTGAAAGTCTGAATTTGAAGAAGGTATAAGTGATGACGACACGCAAGACCCGCGACAGCAATATGGAGCTGCTCCGCCTGACGGCAATGCTTCTGGTGATGATTGTACATGCCAGCTACAGGGCATTGCCCAAGCCGACGCCGGAAGGCATTGCTGAGGACCCCGTGTCCCTCTTCCTGCAAATTGCGGTGGAGAGCTTTTCTGTGGTGGGAGTCAATGTGTTTGTCATGCTCTCAGGCTGGTATGGCATCCGTCTACGATGGTCACGCCTGTTGGAGTTGCTATTTCAGGTCGCATTCTTTGCCATTCTGTGCATGGGTGCCTACTATGCCCTGACGGGAACTGTGCCACAGGGACCTGTGCTCAGCATCCTAATGCTGCATGAGGGCGACTACTGGTTCGTGAAAACCTACCTGGCACTCTATCTCCTCTCGCCCGTGCTCAACGCCTTTGTACAGACTGCTACACAGCGGCAGATGGGCATCACGATCTTATCGCTCTTTGCCTTCCAGTGGATATATGGATGGGTGTTTGAAGCTACGACGTGGCTGCGTGCTGGCTATAGCCTGCCGTCGTTTGTTTGCCTCTATCTCCTTGCCCGCTATCTGAATGTCTACAGACCTTCGTTTACGAGATGGCGCCCACGTACCGACCTCTGTGTCTATCTCGCTGTGTGTACAATGGTGACCGTAGCCTACTTCGTGCTGAAACGCTATTTCAACCTGGGCGGCCTGTTGTGGTTCTATAATTCGCCAACCACCATCATCGCTGCCATGTTCCTGTTGTTGTTCTTCAGCAAGCTGACATTCCACAGTAGGGTGGTGAATTGGCTGGCCATATCGGCGCTGGCTGTCTATCTCACCCATAGCAATACCCCGTTGGGACAGTATTACGACCTTTATATACGTGAGTGGCACGACACGTTGCCTCGCTTTTCTTTTATTCTGCGTGCTGGTCTCTTCATCGCAGCCGTGTTCTTCGGCTCCATTCTGATTGACAAGGTGCGCTTAGCTATATGGAACCTATGGAGACATTGAAGGAGAAGACGGCGAAAGGACTGCTTTGGGGCGGCATGAGCACAGGCTTGCAGCAGGTGCTGAGCCTTGTCTTTGGCATTGTCCTTGCCCGCAAGCTGTCACAGGCCGACTATGGCTTGGTGGGTATGCTGGCCATCTTCTCGGCCATTGCCGCTTGTATGCAGGAGGGGGGCTTCATTGCAGCACTCAACCGCAAGAAGGAGGTGACGCAGCGCGACTACAACGCCGTGTTCTGGACCAGTGTGGGCGTCAGCGTTTTCTTCTATCTATTGTTTTTCTTTACCGCACCACTCATTGCCGACTTCTACGGTGAGCCGCGACTCACGTCTTTGGCCCGCTATTCTTTCCTCAGTTTTCTCTTTGTTAGCTTCAGCATTGCCCCTCGTGCGTACATCTTTAGGAATATGATGGTACGCCAGAGCAGCATCATCGCCCTGGTGTCGATGGCGCTGTCGGGCATAGTGGGCATCATCATGGCCTATCAGGGCTATGCCTATTGGGGATTGGCCACGCAGAACATCGTCTTCACGCTCTCTGTCAGCGTGCTCAACTATTGGTTCTCTGGCTGGCGTCCGTCTTTCCATATCGACCTGCGTCCGATAAAGGAGATCATCGGCTTCAGTAGCCGACTCATCGTAACGAATATCGTCACGGCAGCCAATACGAATATCCTGGCGGTGATGCTCGGCAAATTCTACACGGCGCCTGAGGTGGGCAATTTCACACAGGCCAACAAGTGGAACACGATGGGCCATTCGCTCATCACCAACATGCTCTACAGCATTGCACAACCTGTGCTGACGAAGACAGAAGATGATATGGCCCGCCAGAAACATGTATTCCGTAAATTACTGCGTTTCACGGCCTTTGTCTCGTTTCCGCTGATGTTCACGCTGGCATTGGTCAGCGAGGAGTTCATCGTCGTACTGATTACCGAAAAGTGGTTGCCCAGCGCTCATATCTTGCGTGTGCTATGTCTGGCCGGAGCGGTGATGCCTATCAGCTATCTGTTCTCCAACCTGCTGATCAGTCGCGGCTTCTCAGGCGAATACATGTGGTGCTCCATTGTGTTGTGTGTTGCGCAGCTGGTGGGTGTTAGCATCTGCGTACCCCTTGGCATCAAGTACATGGTGATGGTCTTTGCAGGAGTCAACATCGTCTGGTTGGCCATTTGGTTCTTGCTTGCCCATCAGAAGATAGGGTTGAGCATCCGTGAGGCTGTCAGCGACGTAGCGCCCTATGCCTTGCTGTCGGCGGCAATCGTCGTGGGAGTGTATTTCGCAACAGTTGGAATCACCAATATATACCTGTCACTTTTGCTCAAAGTGTTGCTGGTAGCTGTGACCTATTGTGCCGCACTATGGCTGCTGGGTTCCACTATTTTCAAGGAAGCCGTGCTGTTTGTCACAAAGAAAAAGATTGACTGAGTCCTTTCAGTAAAGTCTTTGTACCAGAGGCTCAATTGAAGACGGCACCATTCCTTTGATAGACTCCCCTTGTTGTGCGTGCTCTCGTATCTCCGTGCTTGAAATATCAATCAACTCCGTATTGACAATCTTGACGGACGAGGGTAGGGGAGTGCTGCCTGTCTCGCTGCCGCGACGCGGATAGACCACTATCTGGTATTCACGCATAATGTCGTCGGCCTTGTACCAACGATGGAAGTGCTGCCAGTTGTCGCCGCCTATCAATAAGACGAATGTGTCGTCAGGAAAGTCCTGGCGCAGGTGCTGCAGCGTGTTCCATGTGTAGCTGGGCTTGGGCAGGTGCAGCTCGTAGTCGCAGGCCTTGACACCCTCCTCGTCATGCAGTGCGATGCGCGCCAGTTGGTAGCGCAGCCTATCGTCGAGCAGATCGTTGCTACCCTGTTTCAGCGGGTTCTGCGGCGACACCATCAGCCACACCTCATCAAGCCTGGCCAACTGCCTCAGCTGCCGTGCCAGGCTGATGTGTCCCACATGGATGGGGTTAAAGCTGCCGCCAAAGATACCGATTCTCATCTGAGAAATGATTCTACCAGCTGTAGCGTTTCTTGTTTGGCTGTATCCAGGTCGTCATTCACCACAATGTGGTCGAACTGTGGGGCGAAGGTCATCTCGTATTCAGCCTTTGCCAGACGGTTCTCGATGGCTTCGGGCGTATCGGTGCCACGTCCTTCGAGACGACGGCGCAGCTCTTCTACCGATGGCGGCTGGATGAAGAGGCTCATGGCCCTGTCGCCGTAGAACTTCTTGATGTTGATGCCGCCTTTTACGTCGACGTCGAACACCACGTTCTGTCCTGCCTCCAGCTGCCGCTCCACCTGTGCCTTCAGCGTGCCGTAGAAACGACCTTCATAGACCTCCTCGTATTCCAGGAACTCGTCGTTCTCAATCTTCTCCCTGAATTCCTCAGGCGTGAGGAAAAAATACTCCACACCGTTCTGCTCCGTGCCACGTGGTGCCCTGCTGGTGCAGCTGATGGAGAAATACAGCTTCAGCTCCGGATGCTCCTGCATCAGCCAGTTCACAATGGTGCTTTTCCCTGATCCGCTGGGTGCAGACACAATCAACATCTTTCCTTTCTGTATATCCATTTCTTCGAGTAATACGTAAAAATTGTGATCAAAAACTACAGGGCATTCAGCACCTGTTCCTTTATTTGCTCTAACTCATCCTTCATCTGCACGACAATGTTCTGCATCTCAGCCTGGTTCGACTTAGAGCCCGTAGTGTTGATTTCGCGGCCCATCTCCTGGGCGATGAAGCCCAGCTTCTTGCCTTGCCCGTGACCGTTGGCCATCGTCTCGCGGAAGTAGGCCAGGTGATTGGCCAGACGCTGTTTTTCCTCGCTGATGTCCAGCTTCTCGATGTAGTAGATCAGCTCCTGCTCCAAGCGGTTCTTGTCGTACTCTACGCCAGGAATCTGCTGCAGCCCTTCTGTGATGCGCTGACGTATTTTCTCCACGCGACTCTTCTCGTAGGGCTCAATCTCAGCCATCAGGCGCTCGATGTTGTCAATCTTCTCTGCGAACTTCTTCTCTAGCGCAGCGCCCTCCTGACGACGGAAACTCACTAGTGCCTCGACGGCCTGTTCCACAGCCTGACGTGCAGCAGCCCATTCCTCGTCAGTGAGCTGCTCCATGTCCGTGCGTGTCAGCACGTCGGGCATCCTTGTCAGCGTGTACATCCAGTCCTCCGGCTCAGGGATGCCCGTCTCTCGTGAGATAGCCTTCAGCTGACGATAGTAGTTCTCTATCAGCGCGCCGTTCACGGGAGTTGCCTCTATGCCCGTCTCCTGCTCAATCCACAGGGCGAAGTCCACCTTGCCGCGCTCCAGTTTTGTGGCAATCAGCTGGCGAATCTCCATCTCCTTCTCGCGATAGAGTGGGGCGATGCGTGTCTGCAGGTCCAGTTGTTTCGAGTTGAGTGACTTTACTTCTGCGTGAATCTTCTTTCTGTTAAAGGCCACGACAGCTTTTCCGTAGCCCGTCATTGATTGAATCATATTCCTTGTATTTTTGCTATTTGAATGCAAAGGTACGAATAAGCGAGCGAAAAGCAAAAAGAAAAACGTATTTTCTTTTTCTCATCCGAGCGAAAGTACCTTCGGCGGAGCCAAAGGTACGAATAAACAAGTGAAAAACAAAAAGAATTTTTCTTTTTTTATCTCGAATGGCTTGTAATCTCGAAAAAATTATCTATATTTGCAACATCAACAAAAAACTTCTCAAGATGACCATAGATGATAGACAAATGTTGCCAATAGGAACCCTACTGAAACAAGGTGAGTATCGTGTGGTGCGTTATATCGCTTCGGGCGGTTTTGGCAACACCTACGAGGTGGAGCATGTCAGGCTGGGGAAACGTTTGGCCTTGAAAGAGTTCTTTATGCGAGGTATCAACATGCGTGAGGGTACCCGTGTAAGTGTTAGCTTAGAGGACAACCGCTCGACCTTTAGCCAGATGCGCGAGAAATTCTATAAGGAGGCACAGCGCTTGGCACGATTGGAGGAACTGCATATTGTAGATGTGACTGATTTCTTTGAAGAGAATGCGACGGCCTACTATGTGATGAAGCTCATTGATGGCGAGTCATTGGCGGCAAAGATGAAGCGCACAGAACATCCTTTTGGCGAAGATGAAGTGCGGAACGTGTTGCCCCAGGTACTTTCGGCCCTGAGAACGGTACATGCGCAGACCATCTACCATTTGGATATCAAACCCGGCAACATCGTGCAAAATGGCCAGGGATTCTGTTGGCTCATTGACTTTGGTGCTAGTAAGCAACTCTCTGCACAGGAAAGTCAGACGCTGAGCACTTCGACGGGCCTCTGCTATACACCAGGGTATGCACCAAGCGAACAAATTAGCGGTAGTATTAAACGAATAGGTCCATGGACAGACTTCTATGCCTTGGGTGCAACCGTCTACAATCTGCTGACGAATCAGGCACCACCAGAGGTGGATGATGTGAAATATGATGGTGAAGCAGCTTTCCACTTTCCACCTTACATAAGCGGCGACATGCGCCAGCTGGTGCTTTGGCTCATGCAGGCCGACTATCGCCAACGTCCGCAAAGCGTAAAGGATATAGAGCAGCAGATAGCTGAGATGCAAGCTCCTGCTCCTGGGCCAGTCATCCAAGAGGCTCTCCAAAATCCGACTATTCCCAAGGTTTCCACTCCTGAACCGGTCGTTCCAGAAGTTCACACTCCTGAGCAGGTTGTTCCTGAAGTCCTCACTCCCGATCCTGTCATCTCAGACGATGATTCCTCTGAAGACACGGTGCCCGACTATAAGACTTATCTAGCTGAGATAGGAGAATTAGATGAAGACGATGCCGACAATTCCCTCTTTAACAAAATCAAGAAACTATGGGTATGGGGTGTGGCTGCAGGTGTCATAGCCATAGGTTTCTTTTTCTTGCTTAAGCTTCTCGAAACTAAGCCTACAGACCCCATAATGATGCCTACCAATACTATAGGTGAGCCTGTTTCAGAACAAAGACCTCACATACTATCCGGATATCAAGATGAAAAGGGGAAGTACGGCTTTGTAGACGAGACGGGCAATGTGGCGATTCCTTGCCGGTGGAAAGACATACGTTTTTTTAACGAGGGGTTGGCTGCTGTAATGGATGATAACGAAAAATGGGGCTTCATTGACGAGACGGGTGAGGTGGTGATTCCTTGCCAATGGAAAGAGACATGGATGTTCCGTGAGGATTTGGCGGTAGTCAAGGACGATAAAGGGAAGTATGGCTATATTGATAAGTCTGGCCAAGTGGTGCTCCCTTGTCAGTGGAATGATGCATATCCTTTCTGTGATGGCCTGGCTGCTGTTGAAAATAATAATATAAGGTTTGGATATATTAATAAATCGGGCGATTTGGTGATTCGTTACAAATGGTTTATAGCGGGGAATTTTAACGAGGGCTTGGCATATGTTGCAGATGATTTTTTTGATTATGGCTATATCGACACTACAGGCAAGCTGGTAATACAATGTAATTGGAAAGACGCATGGAATTTTAGTGAGGGACTGGCTGCAGTCAAGAATAAGAAGGGAAAGTGGGGCTTCATTGACAAATCTGGTGAGCTTGTAATTCCCTGCCAATGGAAAGAGGTTGGCAGTTTCATCAATGGGATAGCTCATGTCAAGGATGCCGATGATAAAGATCATATTATTGATAAAACAGGAATAACTATAGATAATTAACTAAGTTTTTTGGTATTTTATTTGGTAATTCAAAAGAAATTGTTTATCTTTGCATTCGAAGAATTATCTTTTTTACCAACTTAAAAACTTAAAATTATGAAGAAAAGACTATTTTTGATGATGGTACTGTTAACAAGCATCATCCTCTCGACTTATGCAGTCAAGTCACCCGACGATTCCGGTCTGATTTATAAAGGTTATTACACCAACACCGGTACGTCGTACAGTTACAACACAGGCCTGTATTCTAACACGGGACTCACATCACTACACCAGGTTGAAATATACCGTGATCACCTTATTATCGACGGTGCCAACTACCAGTACTGGCATACAGACGGGAATTGGCTGTGGTACGGACGTAACACCGTGGGCACTAACCATCCGGTTTATCTATACAACATCTCGACAGGAGAACTGCGTTGGCGTTACAATTTCGAGTTCTTCGGACTACAGGTCAACGACATGTTTTTGTATAGGGGTAATCTGACGATGTACAACTCCGGAACGGGGACAGTGCCGAGTACTGGTGGCTCATACTCTGGGTCATCGGGTACTACAGGTCGTACACCTCACAGGTGTGGACTTTGTGACGGTAAGGGATGGGTACCCACCGAAGAGGGCGTGCCCACCTACGGCAGCAACAGCCAGAAATATTGTAACGATTGCCGCAGGTATGTTCCCATCAACCATTGGCACAAGACCTGTCCTAGTTGTAAAGGCAAGGGCGCTTGGTAACACTATTAACTATTAATTGTTTGGCTTATGAAACCGAAATCTTTATTCCATGTGTTGGTGCTCGTTGTGCTTGTTTCGTTTTCTATGAGCATATTCGCTCAAACCACATCGTCTGCATCAGGTCCTTCCTTATCATCTCAGTATGGTAAATTGTTGTTTGACGAAACATATACTTGTATCGGTACAAGTATTACGGGTATTCAGACATCTACCATAATGGCACCATTCCTATGTACTTTCCACATATATGAGAATAGATTGTTTTATAATGATGAACCACAACCTAGTATATATAGTGGCGATGAAATACTGTACAATATAAAATGGAGAAAATATTTAAAGGAGCAAAATTCAGGTTATTATGTCTCGGATGTAGGTGCAGTTATGTTATTTCTGACTTCGACATCCTCTCTTCCCTATGTAGGTAATGTAACCACAACTTCATATCTGCTTTTTGAGCGTGGAGATACAAGACACCTCCATCTTGGTGGAGGAGCAGTTAGTGGTGGAAACGTCATGTTACCCCAAAATGGAAATAATGGTGGATATAGCAACACGCCATCAGGTCAGCGCTGTAATCTTTGTGCAGGAACAGGTAGCTGCTCGAATCCTGGCTCTCCATACAATTCTAGGACATATTGTCACGGCTCTGGAAAATGCCCCATTTGTGGTGGTGATGGTCTTATGATTAATACATACAACAACACGAAACAGGTTTGTTCAAGCTGTCGCGGAAATGGTCGTTGCCAAAATTGTAATGGAACGGGAAAGTGTAAAAAATGCGGAGGTACTGGACGTCTATAATTTTATCGATGCTCTCAGTATAGCAGACGATGAGGTGCTAAGCCTCGATCTTCTGCTTTAGTATACCCGTTCTTATGAGTTCCGTGTCAATACAAAAGCTGGTATCACGAATTGCGATACCAGCTTTATCTATATGAACATAATCTTATTTGAAGATCTTCTGGGCGAACATAGTGAGATAGATGCGCCAGTTGCGCCAGATGTGGCCGCCGTCGGTCTCTACATATTCATATTTGTAACCCTTTGAATCCCAGAAGGCACGCAGGTCGACGGTGCTCTGATAGAGGAAGTCAGTGCTGCCCATACCCATCCAGTAGAGCTTGGGCTTGCTGCCAAACAATTTGGCTGACTGATTTGCAAATTCGGGATTGGCCTTGATCTGCTCAGCAAACGAATCTTGATAGCCTCCATTGGCAAGGTGCAGCCCGGCAGAGAAGAGTCCGTAGTAATCGAAGGTCGTGGGATAGAGCAGGCTGATGTGGAAGGTGTGTCCGCCACCCATCGACAGACCGCAGACGGCACGCCCCTCACGCTTCTTGATGGTACGATAGTTGGCATCGACATAGTTCACGATATCCATAAAACTTTCGGGAATGGTTGCAACGGCTTGTGTCCTTGGTCCTGTGCCGCCATCGCGGAAACCAGGGGTGTACATGCCGAATGACCACTCGCCGGGGGCTGCCTGACAGTTGGGATTGCCGTTGGGCATCACCACAATCATCGGCTTGGCCTTGCCTGTAGCAATCAGGTTGTCGAGAATCTGGGCAGCACGTCCCAGTTCGCTCCAGGCATTCTCGTCGCCGCCGGAGCCGTGCAGCAGATACATGACAGGATAGCGGCCTCCCTTGTCGTAGCCAGGCGGGGTGTAGATGGTCATACGACGCTGCATCTTCAGCGTGGGACTCGGATACCACACCTTCGAGAGGTTGCCGTGGGGCACCTCGTTCACACGGTACAGGTCGCCCTTGTCACCCTTCTCGTTGCTAATAATAAAGATGTTGGTGAACGACACGATGTCGCGGTTGACGTAGATGTTGGCAGGGTCCTTGATGCCGGTCATACCGTCGATGTTGAAGGTGTAGCTGTACATCTCAGGAGCGAGTTTGTCGCTGGTGTAGCTCCACACGCCGTTCTTGCCCTCCACAAGCTGGGCAACTCCTGGGGCATCGTATTTCCCGTAACCCTCGACCTCGATGGTCTGAGTAGGTAGGAAGTCGCCGGTCACCTCCACCTTCACGGCCTTGGGGGCATAGATATTAAAGGTTACTGTGCCGTCATTGTTGATAACGGGCGACTGCACACTGGCACTGTTGAAGAGCTTCTCCTGTGCTGAGGCTCCGAGGCAAGCCATTGCCAGAGCCATCATTATAATTGACTTTTTCATTTTCATTTTCGTTTTTCGTTTTCGTTATCGTTATCGTTATCGTTTTCGTTATGACGAAATTATCTGCGCAGCAGATTGAGCTTGACATTAGGCTTCATCACGTTGTTCACCTTCTGGCTCCAGGCCTTGACCTTGGCGGTGGTCTGCGCCTCGACATCGTTGGCCGACGAACAGATCATGAAGGTATAGACGCCGGCGTCGGTCTTCCAGGCCGAAGCTTTCTCGTTGAACGAGGCGAGGCCTTCGGTCTTGACGGTCATCGTGACGGTCTCCGTCTGGCCAGGTTGCAGCAGGCGGGTCTTGGCATAGTTGCGCAGCTCCTTCTCGGGCTTGTTCAGCTTCTTGCTGTTGGGAGCAGCCACGAAGAGTTCTACGACATTACGGCCGGCATGGGAGCCGGTGTTCCTGACGTCGACCTTGACGGTATAGACGCCATTGGCCTCGCTAACAGTCAGGTTCTCATAGCCGAAGGTGGTGTAGCTCAGACCGAAGCCGAAGGGATAGGCCACGGGCTTGCCGAAGGAGTCGAAGTAGCGGTAGCCCACGTAGATATCCTCCTCGTAGTTGGTGAAGTCGATATTAGCCTGCGGCTCGCGTTTCTTGTCGTCGTCCTTGTTGCGACCCCACATAAACATGGCGCCGAGTGTCTTGTCGTCGACATTGGCGGGGAAGTTTTTGTCGGCATAGGCATCGCCGTAGTTGAGTTGGAAGGTCATGGGCAGCTTGCCGCTGGGATTCACCTTGCCTGAGAGCACGTCGGCCACGCTGAAGCCGCTCTCCTGACCGCCCTGCCAAGTGCATACCACGGCATCGACCTGATCCTGCCATGAGGCAACGTCAATGGGGCTGCAGATGTCGAGCAGCACGACCACCTTCTTGCCCTTGGCATGATAGGCCTCGCTGACGGACTTGATGAGCTGCTTCTCGCCTTCTTTCAGGTAGAAGTCGGTCTCACTGCGGTCTGCAGCCTCGCCACTCTTGCGACCAATGCTGATGATGGCGACGTCGCTGCCTGCGATGGCGGCATCCATCTCCTCAGTCGTCAGCTGTTTCTCCTCAGCACGTGCAGGCGGCTGGAGGGAGAACTGCGGACGACCATTGGGGAACAGTCGCTTCTCCTCGTCAGCGATATGTTTGGTATAAAGACTGGTCAGTGGCTTATAAACCTCATAGCCGGCACTACGCATACCCTCGACGAGCGATACGGTGTAGTGGCCAATGCTGGTGCCACCAAAGCCGGAGCCGCCGGAGATCCAGTCGTAAGAGGTGCATCCGAAAAGAGCTACGCGCTTGCCAGTCAGAGGCAAAATGCCATTGTTCTTAAGGAGGACAATGCCATCGGCACCCACCTCACGCACTACTTGCGCATGTGCTTTCAAGTCAGGCTCGTTGCCAGCCTTGTAGCCCTTGAAGTTATGCGTCTTCACGATGTATTCCAGTATGCGCTTCACGTTGGCATCGAGCACCTCCATCGGCAGCTCGCCGCTCTTGGTGGCAGCGAGGATGGCCTCATACTGCCTGTCCTGGCCTGGCTGCAGCATGTCGTTGCCGGCCAGCATAGCGGCTACGGCATTGTCGCCGCCGCCCCAGTCGCTGACGTACATACCCTTCCAGCCCCACTCGTCGCGGACGATGGTGGTCAGCAGCTCATGGTTTTGTACGGCATACGGCCCGTTCAGCTTGTTATACGAGGTCATGATGGTCCACGGGTCGCTCTCCTTCACCATGATCTCGAAGGCCCTCAGGTAGATCTCACGCAGGGCACGCTGCGACATCTGCGAGATGTTGTTGCTGCGGTTCGTCTCCTGATTGTTGGCCACGAAGTGCTTCGGACAGGCAGCCGTTCCCTCGCTCTGCACACCACGCACATAGCCTGCGGCGATGGTGCCAGAGAGGTAGGGGTCTTCCGAGTAATACTCATGATTGCGGCCGCACAGCGGGTTACGGATGAGGTTCATGGCAGGCGACAGAATCCAGTCGAGGCCGAACTCCTTCACCTCGTTGCCGATGCCCTGACCCACCTTGAAGGCAGCTTCACGGTCCCATGTCGAGGCCAGCGTCATCGAGGCTACGAAGTCCGTGGGGTAGTAGTCGCGGTGGTCCCACTGGCGCTTGCTGTCCATGCGTAGGCCCTGCTGCGAGTCGGCACAATAGGTCTCGGGTATCCCCAGCCTTTCAATGCCGAGGGTGCTGCCTGCCGTTCCTGGGAACTTTGCTTCGTCGTTGAAGTGCATGCCGCAACCCAATACCAGATGGCATTTCTCCTCCAGCGTCATGGCATTTACCACCTCATCGATATTGTTGACGTTCAATTTTGGCTGAGCAAAGGCGCACATAGCGGCTGCGATGCAACCAAAAGTCACTATTGTCTTTCTCATTTTCGATATGACGTTATTTCGTTATTACGTTATCTCGGCATTACGACATTATCTGCGAAGCAGGTTCATCTGTCCCTGAGGCTTCATCACGTCGTGCGCCTTCACCTCGCTAGCCTTAGCATTGGCTGTAAGGGTGGCCTTGACGTCTTGAGCCGAGGCGGCAACGAGGAATTGGTATTCGCCCTCGGCAACCACCCATGCAGAGGCGGCTTCGTCAAACGAGGCGAGGTCTTCAGCCTTGACGGTCAGGGTGAGCGTCTCGCTCTCGCCAGGCTTCAGCAGCTTGGTCTTGGCGTAGGCCTTCAGTTCCTTGGCGGGCTTATTAGCAGCCTTGTTGTCGGGAGCCGAGATATATAGCTCTACCACTTCCTTTCCGTCATAGTTGCCTGTGTTCTTGATGGTTACGTTGACGACGAATGAGTCGCCGTCCACAACGCACTTGGCATCGCTATAGTCGAAGGTGGTATAGCTCAGGCCGAAGCCGAAGGGATAGCTCACAGGCACCTCAAAGGAGTCGAAGTAGCGGTAGCCCACATAGACGTCCTCCTCGTAGTCGGTGTAGTCGACGTTCTTCACGTTGCCTTTCTGCCCCTGATTCATCATGTCGATGCGGGGATCCTCGTCAATGGGGAAGTTCTTCGACGAGTAGGCATCGCTGAACTTGATGGGCCATGTCATCGTGAACTTGCCCGAGGGCGACTGCTTGCCACTGAGCACGTCGACCACGCTGTTGCCGCCTTCCTGTCCGGCCTGCCAGGCGCAGAGAATGGCATCGGGCAGCTCCTTCCACGTGGCCGTTTCGATCACGCCGCCAATGTTGAGCAGCACCACGACCTGCTTGCCGGCCTTGTGGTAGATGTCGCACACCTGCTGGATGAGCTTCATCTCAGAGTCGTTGAGGTTAAAGTCGGCCACCTTGCGGTCAATGAACTCGCCGGAAATGCGTCCGATGGTGATGATGGCCACGTCGGCCTCGCTGGCCTGAGCCGTCAGCTCCTCAGCCGTGAACTGTTTCTCAGCGGGCAGCGTGCCAGGCATGAAGCTGGCCAGCATGGCAGCCTGCTGATCCTTCTTGGCCATCTCCTCGAGTTCCTTCTTACGGGCTTCCTTGGCCTCGGCGATGTACTGCTCGTAGGCAGTCTTCAGCTCGTCGCTCACGGTGTAGCCGCCATTCTTCAGACCGTCGAGCAGAGAGACCACATAGGCATGATTCACATTACCCGACCCCGTGCCGCCAGCTATGAAGTCGTAGGAGGTGCAGCCATACAGCGCCACCTTCTTGATATTCTCGCCAAAGGGCAATACCGGCGCAACCGATTGTCCATTATCCATTGTTAATTGTCCATTTTTCATTAGAACCATACCCTCGGCAGCACTTTGACGGGTGACGGCAGCGTGCGCTTCGAGGTTGGGCTTATTGCTATACTGGTAGCCTTGGAATCGCGGACTCTTCTCCACAAGGTTCAAAGTGCGCTTGACGCAAAGGTCAAGGTCGGCCTCGGCCAACTTGCCGCTCTTGACGCCAGCCACGATGCTGTCGAACTGCTCGTTTTTGCCAGGCTGCAGCATGTCGTTGCCGGCCCACATCTGCTTGGCACCGTCCTTGCCGCCAAACCAGTCGGTCATCACCGTGCCCTCATAGCCCCATTCGTCGCGCAGGATGGTGGTGACGAGGTCCTTGCTCTCCGAGGTATAGACACCATTAATATAGTTGTATGAGGTCATCACCGTCCAGGGCTTTGCCTCCTTGATGGCAATCTCGAAGCCCTTCAGGTAGATCTCGCGCAGGGCACGCTGCGAGATGTGTGCATCGGTATTCATGCGGTTGGTCTCCTGGTTGTTGGCGGCGAAATGCTTGATGCTCGTGCCCACATCGTTCTTCTGCACACCGGTGATGTAGGCAGCAGCCGTCTTGCCGGCCACTACGGGATCCTCGGAGTAATACTCGAAGTTACGGCCACACAACGGGTTGCGCATGATGTTGAGGGCAGGAGCCAGCAGCACGTCGGCACCATACTCCTTCACCTCCTCGCCGATGGCCTGTCCTACCTCTTCCACCAGCTGCGTGTTCCAGGTAGAGGCCAGCAGCGTACCGATGGGGAAGTGGGTGCAGTAATAAGTGGCATTGTCGCCTTCGCGCTTGGCATCGATGCGCAGTCCGGCAGGACCGTCGGCCAACACTACTGCAGGAATACCCAGCGAGTCGAGCGGATAGGTCGTGCCGGCGGCACCGGGCACCAGGCTCTGCGTGGCACCTATCACGGCATCGTCGCCAGAGAATCCGGCCATACCCACGCCAATCACGAAGTGGGCCTTGTCCTCGAGCGACATCTTGGCTATCACCTCTTCCTGGTCAATGGTGTTCTGAGTCACTTTGTCGGCAGAATTACAACCCACCAGCGCTACGCTAATGGATAAAGTACAAATGATAAATGATAAAGTTTTCATAGGCTTTATTTGAATAGGAGTGGTGTGAATTCGCTGAGGTAGATGCGCCAGTTGCGCCAGATATGGCCGCCTTCGGTCTCCAGATAGGTATACTTGTGGTGCTTCGAGTCGAGATAGGCACGCAGGTCGGTGTTGTTCTTGAAGAGGAAGTCGGTCTTGCCGATGCCAATCCAGAAGAGCTTGGGTTTCT
Organism: uncultured Prevotellaceae bacterium; assembly: GCA_947167935.1. GTDB lineage: Bacteria > Bacteroidota > Bacteroidia > Bacteroidales > Bacteroidaceae > Prevotella. The sequence continues at coordinate 38,251 of CAMVJU010000013.1, forward strand.
TGCTGAACAGCTGGTCGATCTTTCCGTTGCGGTCGGCATAGATGTTGGGGAAGCCGTTGGGGTCGGCCTGCTGCTGGTCTACGGCGGCAGAGAACAAGCCTATGTAGTCGAACAGGTCAGGATTGTTGATCGAGATGAAGAGGCTGTGGAAACCACCCATCGACAGTCCGGCAATGGCGCGGTGGGCCTTGTCCTTCTTCACACGGTAGGTCTTCTCGATGAACTTGACCACATCGGGGAAAGCCGTCTCGAAGCTTCCCTCCATCGTCTTCGGCAGCATCATCGTGGGCACGCGGAAACCATTCGACGTCTCGCCGGGACAAGCCTCCTCAGAGATGTTGCCGTTGGTCATCACCAGGATCATCGGCTCGGCTTTGCCCTGAGCGATGAGGTTGTCCATGATCTGTGCAGCACGTCCCAGCTCGCTCCAGGCATTCTCGTCGCCGCCGATGCCGTGCAGCAGGTAGAACACGGGATAATCCTTGCCGCTGGTCTCATAGCCGGCGGGGGTATACACCGTGCAGCGGCGTGTCAGGCCGGCTGTGGGACTCTCATACCACACCTTGCTCACCGTGCCGTGTGCCACCTTGTTCACCTTGTAGAGGTCGGCACGCTCGTTGCCGCCAATGAGCAGCACGCTGAACAGGTTGTTGATGTCGCGGATGTTGTAGACGTTCAGCGGGTCGATGATCTTCACGCCGTCCACAATCATATTATAGGTATAGAGCTCGGGCTGCAGCTTGTCGGAGGTGAAGCTCCATACGCCCTGCTCGTTCTTCACCAGGTCGACGATACCCGGTGTGTCGTAGGTGTTGCCCTGATATTCAATCTTCTTCGGCGGCAGGAAGTCGCCGGTTATCTGCACCTTCTGCGCCTCGGGTGCAATCAGGTTGAAGGTCACGCTGCCATCGCTGTTCACTACGGGTGAAGCCACCTGCGGGCCTTGTCCCCAGCTCAGGTTCTGCTGGGCTTTTGCTGCCATGCCCATGAGGCAGAGGACAGCCAGAATCAATAGTTTTTTCATCATTTTTACCGTTTTAGTTTAATAGATGTTGCAAAGTTACGAAAAGTCGAGAGAAATACAAAAGAAAAAACGCGTTTTTTCTTTTTATTTCCGAAACGGGGTAACTTCGGCGCAGCCAATGGTATGTCAGTCACCTGTCCCCATGCCATTAGTGCCGTGCCACTGGCGATGCCAAGCAGGCCCGCATGACCGAGGATGCCGATTTGGGCTACACCTCCCTCGCTCAGAAGATCAAGGCCGGCGAGCTGGAGCTCTCCAGCGCCAAGGGCGAGTACATCAGCGGTGTCGGCAGCGGCTCTGGCAACAACAGCGGATGGGGCGACACGCCGGTGGTGAATCCGTAAAACCCAAACACCCACCCCCGACCCCTCCCGTGCAGGAGGGGAGGTTAGATACCTCGGAGTTTTTAAAACTCCCCTCCCGTACGGGAGGGGTTGGGGGTGGGTTTTACTACTATGAAAATCTTTGATACTCTTCGCGAAAAGGCATGGCAGGCCATCAAGCGCAAGGCCGTTGAGGTGATTGTCGCCATCCTGACCGCCGCCATCGCCGCCATCACCACCACTTCGTGTATGGGCTACGGCCCACTCTAAACGAAATAGCCATAATCGATAAGAAACCGGAGGAAACGCTGGCCTGTAAAGGTCGGCGTTTCTTCTTTATATGTGCTTTGGTGACGTTGGTGACGGTGACGTTGGTGACGTTAAGGCCCAATTTCAGGGCTCACCAATTCGCATCTTTGCAGCACGAAAGGAAGATCAACGTCAAAACGCCAGCCACAAAAAAGAATGTGACTGGCGCTTTCTGTTGGAATGTTTTCCTTTACTTGCTTTCTCCACTAATAGTCACTGGGACAGGCACCTGGGTATGAAGAGCCACACTCAAGTACCTGTCCCAAAAACTATTCTTTCAAAAACTATTCTGAATTGACATGATGATATAATTATTCTTAAAATTCACAAGTTTGTGATTCACAAGTTTGTGAAGTTGTGTTTATTTTGCTACCTTTGTCCGCAAAAGCTTACAAATACAACACGTTATGGAGAAGAGTTTTGTCTATGGAGTAGCTGTAACAGACTACAATTTCACAGGGCGTGTGGAAGAAACCCGTCGACTGAAACAGAATTTTGAGAATGGTATCAACTCTATTCTCATATCACCTCGTCGTTCTGTGTTTCATATCTTTTAGGATTAGTATTTGCCTGCAAAGGTACGAATAAGCGAGGGAAATACCAAATTTATTTGAGTATTTTCGAGCGAAAGTACCTTCGACGAAGTCAAAGGTACGAATAAGCGAGGGAAATACCAAATTTATCCGAAAAAAGGGAAGGACAAGTTGCAGAAATATGAAAATAATCGTAATTTTGCACGCATTAAATAAAGCATAACTATAAGGTATTTATGAAAAAAACGACTATGATGAGACGCGCAGCCATGATGGTGGCGCTCGCAGCAACTACAGTG
>CAMVJU010000014.1 GCA_947167935.1 uncultured Prevotellaceae bacterium
TCCGCAACGAGGGCATGGACCGCAACCACAACCCCGAGTTCACCTGCATGGAGCTCTATGTGCAGTACAAGGACTATAACTGGATGATGTCGTTCACCGAGAAGCTCTTGGAAACCATCTGCATCGCCGTCAACGGCAGCCCCGAGCGCGAGATCGACGGCAACATCGTATCGTTCAAGGCACCCTACCGCCGTCTGCCCATCCTCGACGCCATCAAGGAGAAGACAGGCTTCGACTGCGACGGCAAGACCGAGGAGGAGATTCGCGCCTTCTGCCTGTCGAAGGGCATGGACGTAGACGAGACCATGGGCAAGGGCAAGCTCATCGACGAGCTCTTCGGCGAGTTCTGCGAGGGCACCTTCATCCAGCCTACCTTCATCACCGACTATCCCGTCGAGATGTCGCCCCTGACGAAGATGCACCGCTCGAAGCCCGGCCTCACCGAGCGTTTCGAGCTGATGGTCAACGGCAAGGAGCTGGCCAACGCCTACTCCGAGCTCAACGACCCCATCGACCAGGAGGAGCGCTTCAAGGAGCAGATGCGACTGGCCGACAAGGGCGACGACGAGGCCATGATCATCGACCAGGACTTCCTCCGCGCCCTGCAGTACGGTATGCCGCCCACCTCGGGCATCGGCATCGGCATCGACCGCCTCGTCATGCTGATGACGGGTAAGACCTTCATCCAGGAGGTGCTGTTCTTCCCGCAGATGAAGCCCGAGAAGAAGGCCCCGCAGTCGTCCATCCAGGAGTGGGCCGCCATCGGCGTCGTCGAGGACTGGGTCTACGTGCTCCGCAAGGCCGGCTTCTACCTGCTCTCCGACATCAAGGACGAGAAGGCCCAGGGCCTGCAGCAGAAGATCGGCGACATCGTGAAGAAATACAAGCTCGACCTCCAGAAGCCCAGCGTAGACGAAGTCGCTGCATGGATCGAGAAGGCCAAAAGCTAATTGCCAAAAGCAAAGAGCATGTTCGACTGCGGGAAGATAGCCATTATTGGCGGAGGCTCATGGGCAACGGCCATTGCCAAGATTGTGGTGCAGCACACGCACCACATCGGCTGGTACATGCGCCGCGAAGACCAGGTGGAGGACTTCAGGCGCTTGGGCCACAACCCCAGCTATCTCACCAGCGTGCACTTCAACACCGACGAGATTGAGTTCAGCAACGACCTGAGCAAGACAGCCGCCGACTACGACACGCTGGTCTTCGTCGTGCCCTCGCCCTACCTGAAGAACCACCTGCGCAAGCTCAAGACACGACTCAGGGACAAGTTCATCGTCACCGCCATCAAGGGCATCGTGCCCGAGGAAAACCTCATCTGCACCGAGTATTTCCACCAGGCCTTCGACGTGCCCTACGACAACCTCGCCTGTATCGGCGGCCCCTCCCATGCCGAGGAAGTGGCCCTCGAGCGCCTCAGCTACCTCACCGTGGGCTGCTCCGACGAGGAGAAGGCCGAGGACTTCTCCGCCGTGCTCTCCAGCCCCTTCATCAAGACCAAGACCTCGTCAGACGTCGTCGGCATCGAGTATTCGTCGGTGCTGAAGAACGTCTACGCCATCGCCGCCGGCATCTGCGGAGGCCTGAAGTTCGGCGACAACTTCCAGGCCGTCCTCATGTCCAACGCCGTACAGGAGATGGCCCGTTTCCTGCAGGCCGTGCACCCCATCGAGCGCAACGTCTACGACAGCGTCTACCTGGGCGACCTCCTCGTCACCGGCTATTCCAACTTCTCCCGCAACCGCGTCTTCGGCACCATGATCGGCAAGGGCTACAGCGTGAAGTCCGCCCAGATGGAGATGGAGATGATTGCCGAGGGCTACTACGGCACGAAGTGCATGAAGGAAATCAACCGCCACTGGCACGTCAACATGCCCATCCTCGATGCCGTCTACAACATCCTCTACGAGCGCATCGCCCCGAACATCGAGATCAAGCTCCTCACAGATTCATTCAGATAGCTCCTGCCCTCTGAATTTATTTTCATTTTGTTTGATTTTTATTATGGTTAGAAATGCCCGCGCCACCTGTGAAGGTAGTGCGGGCAAACTTTTGTTACGGGATATCCTCTCGGCTTTACAACTTCGCTCACCGAAGAAATCCGCATCAAGGGGTACGAGCTTACTGCTTCGTCATCTTCGCGGTAATCTCGTAATAGTTACCGTTCTCGAACGGGAAACCGTTCTTGGTCAGCTCGTAAGTGTCAGAGCCGACGGTGGCGGTAAGGGCGAAGGTTATGTTTGTCTTTACTGTCTCAATGTTGTTTGCAATTAATTGGTTTTCTGCCGACATGGCTGAAACTTTGTCAGGAATGGCTAGAAATATGATGCCTGAGCCACCATTAGACGCTGAGTAGGTTGAAGTTGGGATGTTTAAAACAGTCTCATACGGGAGATATTTAATCAATTCATTATACATATCAGGATTATAAAATTGAAGCACCGTTTTATAAATTGCCGGGATATCAACGGTCATAGTCAGCTTGCTGGGGCTGAGCAAGGTGGTACCGTCAGCCTTATCCAAGAACGTGAACTGTGCGATGGCCTGCTGGGGGGTATTGAAATTAATGTTTGAGACTGAAAAATTATTGCCATTGATACTAATATCATTGAAGGCAACCGTAACGGGTTCATAGTTGTCATACAATAAGGCAATCGTGGCAAGTGTGCCGTCCTGACCGCTGTATCCAGTATTTTCCTTCTTGTGGTAATAGAATGTAAGGTCTGCGGTGGGAGCAGCGGTTAGTGTGCCGCTTAGTGTAGTTCCGCTGGTGTTGCTCGCAGTAGCTGTTAGCTCTCCAAGTTTCGTTTCCCCCTGATAGACCAGTACTTTATCGGCTGTCGACCATGTAGGGGTAAGCGTTGAGCCGCTAAGTGAGAGTGCGCGGGTCAAGGCGGCATCCTCACCCTTCGAGGCATTAACGGTCATGGTGTACTTGACAGGCTGCTCATCAATAGCGTCATTGTCGCTGGAGCAGGCGGTAAACGTGGAGGTTCCTGCTACGAGCAGGGCGGCCAGACTAAAATTCTTCATCTTTTCAATTCCTAAACTTTTCATTGTCATGTCCTCCTTATTCCCATTCCTGATTTATCGCATTACCATAGGCGCTGCGATTGGCGTTAGCTCCAGCCGTTTTGCTTTCTCCCTCCAGGAGACATTGTTGTTGCACTTCGACGATCCTCATCGTCGGTTTCTTGTAGTCTTTCTTTTCCATGTTGTAGAGTTTTATTTGTGTTAAATAATTATGTCCTTATGTTCTTCTGTCAAATAAAGATCTTCTATCCTTATGTCCTTCTGTCAAAAAACTTCTGTCCTTATGTCCTTTTGTCAAAAAAGCACTTCTGTCCATCTGTTGCAAATATGAGTGCAAAGTTACAACGTTTTCCATTAACAGCAAACATTCTACCCATTTTTTTCGCACAAAAAAAGCCTCCCCCAGTCGGGGGAGGTTTAGTAGGGGCCCTCTCCCCTCCCGCACGGGAGGGGCTGGGGGTGGGTCTTACGGATTCACCACCGGCTCGTCGCCCCATCCGCTGTTGTTACCAGAGCCGCTGCCACCACCTACGATGTACTCGCCCTTGGTGTTGGAGAGGGTCAGCTCGCCAGCCTTGATCTTCTCGGCCAGAGCAGTGTAGCCCAGCTCGGCATCCTGAGTCATGTGCTCGCGGGTGGCCTCACCAGTGGTGCGGCACATCATGCGCACGGTGACGATGTTGCCGCCGCTATAGGTGCCGTCACCGGCACGGGTGGCACGGGTGAGGGTGAAGGCCTCCGCGTCGTTGGCTGGACGGGTGGTCACGGCAGGCGTGAAGATGCACAGGTCTTTGATCTTCACAGGGTTGCCGTCGAGCACCAGCTCGCGGATGCATCCTGCGATCTTGCTCAGCACACCGATGATGATGTCCTTGGTGTAGGGCGAGCCGTGGCTCTGGATGTGCTTGGCCAGCCCCTCAATCTCGATGGGCTTGTTGTTCTTTGCGCGGGCATAGACCTTGCCGAAGTTCTTGTGGCCCTGCGTCTTGTTCTTGTAGAAATTCAATTTGATCATAGCTTTACATTGTTTAGAGCGTGAATACTATGAGAGAGGATTGATGACTGACGAGCTGCGATATGCCGGTGTTTTTCGTTCCCGTCAACGTTATCGTTCCACCTCTCGTTAACAGTACAAAGATACAAAAAATTCCGCAAACTACCAAATAATAACGCATTTATTTTCAAGAAAATAAGTAATTATTTTTCAAGAAATAATACATCGTCTGGAGGCTCCTCAGAATGCTGCGGAGGCTCCGCAGAAAATTCCGGAGGCTCCGCAGATAATTCCGGAGGCTCCGCAGATAATTCCGGAGGCTCCGCAGAAACATCCGGAGGCTCCGCATTTCCTATGGCAGAAAATACGTCGAAGACAGGGGTGACGAGGTGATGACGAAATAGACAGAATTCCATGAGAAAAATTTAAATGCTTTCGAAGCCCTAACTTTTTTCTTTTTTTTCTGAAAAGTCCATATAATTGTCGTCACCTCGTCACCCTTTCAGTAGGAATCAGAACGGCACATCCAGCTCAACAGCCTCATTTGCAAGGAGTTTGTTCTCCTGCTCCAGATCACCCGTTGTGATTCTTACGACCATATAACGCAATCCCTTTTTCGTATCCTTGGGTTCAAAGCCAAGATTTCGCATTGCCCTGTTCACTTTCTGGGGAGTAAATTCCTTGTTCGGGCCGAATCTTGAGATGAGCCAGGCTATGATTTCCGGCGAATAGACGGCCTGCGCCTGCTCGGCGGTTTTCGGTGTGCGAAGAACAGATGGAATAACGGTGGTGCAGAAGTCCTCGGTGACGTATTTCCTGTTCGTTTCCTTGAGCTTTTGAATCATTTCAGAGGTGATCTTGGTAGAAAAACGACGCGGATGTGTAGCCAGGTAGTAGGCTTGTGCGAAAGCACGTTCTACGGGCAGGTTGTCGTAGTTGTCGCTGCCAATGACGGGGAACACCACGAGGCGGCGGCTGCCGAAGTCCTCGGGGATGAAGTCGAGATGGTTGGTCGTAGCCACCAGCGAGGCATGCACCTTGCGCACCTTGGCTTCACGGGCATAGGGCGAACGGTCGGTGACTACCTGTGCTCCGGCGCCGCCCACCATATTCTTCAGCTTGTTGTAGTTCTGACGGTTGAGCAGGATCTCGTCGAGGAAGAAGAGGATGCTGTGTGCCGTTGCCAGCGACTCGTCCTTGTCGCGGAAGTTGGAGAGCTGTGTGGCAGCATGCAGATACTTGCGCAGCGGCTCTGGCAGGAGCCTGCGCACGAACTCCGTCTTGCCCGTTCCCTCCTTCTCGCCGGCCAGTACGAGCATCAGCTGGTTGACCACGTCGAGTCCTGCCGCACTTGCTACGAAGCAGACGAACCAAAGTTTGGCAGCCTCAACGAGGAACTCGCTATCGGCACCTTCTTCCAATTTCAGATAACTGAACATCTTAGTGATGTAATCCGTGCGGCGGTTCCAAGGCTTCAGCGACTCTACGTAAGTCACTACGGGATTGTAGGGCGTGGAGAACGCTCCCGAGTTGATGTAGGTGGCGAGGTTGTCCTTCGAGACGTGGATGTTCAGGCTATGCAGCTCTGTGAGGATGCCATTGAACTCGCGGTCGTCGAGGTCGCGCCACTCACTCTTGCATGGCTTCATCTCGACACGCTCTGAGAGGCTGTTGTAGCGGAACTCATAGCGCTCGTTGACAGCTTCCCTGATGCGCTCGAAGAGGCTTTTCTTCTCCTCTTCGCGCTCCTCGTCGGTCTTTGGCGGACGGCCGCGACGTTTCTTTGTCTCCTCCTTAGGCATCGAGGTGTCGATACCGTGGTCCTTGGCCCATTGGATGATGGTACCCATGGTGACGTGGTTTTTGGTGGTCTTCAGGCAGTAGTCGAAATGACGGTCGCTGTCCTCGCGGCTGTAGTTCGGATAGTTGCTGCTGATGAGATGGAAGGCCTCGCGTCCGTCCTCGCCCATCGAGGCACAGGCATAGGCCACTAGAGTCCAGTCACGCTGGTTGGCGGTCAGGTCGATGCCCGACTCTGCAATGCGGCCTGCAATAATGTCGAGCCGCTCTTTTTCAGTAATCTTCATAAGGCTTAATTATTTGATTTGTGAATACTTTTCATTGACATAGCAAAACGGATCGTGCGGCAGGAAGCACAGGCGGTTGACATTGCTGCCCGTAGGATCGGCCTCGATACCATACTGATAGCCTATGTAGCGGCTCAGCGTGGCATACTGCTCGCCAAAATCCATTCCCTGGCACCAGTCGGGCAGCTCAGCCCACCATTTCAAGCCCAGTCCTTTCGGCGAGACGAAGCACAGGGCTGTCTCAACATGGCTGTCGGCTACTAAGAGACGCTGAATCTCGCGAGCCTCTTCAGTCGATGCCAAATCGTCGATATCAACCACGACGAAGGGCGACCTCACAACCAGCCCTGCTGCGCTGCCATAGCTGAAAATGCCTGCTGCAGCCACAGCATCAAACTTCAGTAGCTTGTAATCGCGCAGCTGCTGCTCCTTTGCCGTAGCCATCATCTGGCGCAGTCCCGTGGTCTGTGCCTCAGCCCGTCCTGATATAATGTATTTGTACACCCACGCGATGTCGACGTTAGCCTGCGGCCGTGTAGACGGCACATACTTCTTTGCCGACTCACTCCAGTAACCCTTCCCGAAAAGGGTGAACAGCATATTGCTGTTGAAAGTACAATTCGTGTCCATATCTTATGCCTTGATATTTTATAATCGGTTCAATTGGCTGCCCGGGTTTACTCCGCTCCAAAACGAAAAAAAAAACAACCGGGAACGCGCTGTTTCCGGTTGTAAAGGTACGAAAAACCGATTATACCATCAAGGGAAAGAGAAGAATACTAGGTTATGCTTAGGTTAGTATTTTGTTCTACTAGGGTTTCTACTAACCTACAGTCTCGTTTCCATCTCTAATGCTTGCATTTTTGAGTTTAATGCCAGTATCTCCTCTTCGTGATGAGATACGCTCAGATCCTGGTTCGTACAATAATTGGTACATGTCGAAATGGGCAGACCAGTTATCATTTGCATAATTTGTGCAGCCTTTGTCTTATTGCCATATTTATCAATGTTGGATCCGTCCTTCTTCATAAGACGAAGTAACAGATCAAGCCGCACCTTGTCGCTCCAATTAATATCTTCTGACGTTTCATATTCCTTCAATTGTTCTTCCAGTACATTTACCTTATTCTCCAGCTCATTTTTCTCCTCCAGCTGTGCTTCCAATTCTTCAACCCTCTTGGCAAGTTTGTCTTTCTCTGCCTTTTCTTGCTCAACAATCTGTTTCCTGATTCGCTCGATGTCAGCCCTGGTAAAGGTATCGGCCTTAGGCGATTGCTCGCCGATATAATCATAGTCGTCATAGTGACTGGGAACTTCTTCTACCCATTTCTTCATTCTGTCGATGTGGTAATTGATCACATGCAAGTCTGTTTTCGTATAAGACAGTCTTTCCATCTCTTTTATGAATCGGGCAAAATGAGCGTTGTCCTTTGCCGAGCGAATCATCACATAAGCACAGATGAGTATGATCTGAGAACCCTCGTATTCATTGAAAATCTGGCCTTGCACAAGAGCCGTAGCGGCTCGTTCAATAAGCAGCTCCGGCCTATTGACATCTCTAAGAACATGAACCACTTGCTTCGCATTGTACCACACTTCGGCTTCATCCTGATTTGTGCCATATTCATGTGCGAGAGCTTTTATTATATCCTTCATGTTGCGAAAGAGCAGCTCCTCACCATATTCAATGTACAGATGGTCCAACTCATTCCGGCTATGCGCAACGTAGGCGAATACAGGCTTCACCTTCTTTTTTTCCCCGGACAATACTTTCTCCAAAAGTTTCTCATGCGCAAGTATCTTGTCTATCCGCTCGTTGATATTGTTCAAGAACTGGCTATTATAAACGCCCATGTTCTCCAAAAGCCTTGGGTACACAATCTCCGTGTACAGAGAATTGTCTTGATGGCGGTAATAGAGAAGGATATATACCCTGCAAAGTATGGCATGATATAGGCGAGGCGAGTTAATATCACTAAAAGCCCTGTTGCTCTTCCTGGCTTCCAGAACAATACTGTCGACGGCAAAGGGGTCTGCCTCGATTTGCTGACACATCTTGATGGGGCCATCCCATAGAGGCGTAGCAGAGTCGATGGGTGTAGCGAGATAGGTTATCGGACGGCATACTTGTTCGAGTAGCACGTTGAGCTTAGTTTGTGAAACGAATAATGAATCGGTCATCTCTTTTTTGATTTGTTGATACTGTCGGCAAATAAATGAAAAACTCGCTGGCAAAGATAATCACTTTTTTTGTATTTGCGAACTTTTCCTGCATATTTTTCCTGCTCATCAGCGGTTAATTCGTAAAGTTAATGTAACTTTGCACCCAATATGTCAGACAGAAGAATAAAAGGACTTATTCTCGACATAAGGACATAAAAAAAAGCTGCAATATTCAGCCACCGTTGGCAAGGCGTAAGCCTCGCACCGCCACGTTGGTAGTATGGCCTATAGCGCACACGGCCTCTGCCAGGCGGTTAAGGTAGTGGAAACGCTCACAGGCACAAGAGGTAGTGGAATTCATACAGACGACTCGCAGAATCCCGGCAATGCCATGGGGCGCGGCCTCGATGACCAGTGGGAATAATAACGCCACGACGGCGCGGGTAGAATTATCGGGAAACATTTGGTGGATTCATAGAAAATATGTAATTTTGCACCCATACTCCCGAATTTCATATAAATTTCGGGAGTAGAAACCCTGAATTCGTGGCTTTATGTATAAGAGATTTTTTGATATTGAGAACAAGCTGGATGAAGGAATGTTCCTGTTCGGCGCCCGTCAGACGGGCAAGTCAACCCTTTTGAAAGAGCGTTTCAAGGGGGCGGTATACTATGATTTGCTGAACCCTGACGTCAGAAAAGCCTTTAAAAGGAACCCGAACTCGCTGAAGGAAGCGCTTTGGGACAAGACTGCCGGCACGCTCGTCATCATTGATGAGATACAGAAAGTGCCGGAGCTGCTCGATATCGTACACACGCTGATGGTAGACAAGGGATTGTGGTTCATCCTCAGCGGTTCCAGTTCCAGGAAGCTGAAACGCTCTGGAGCCAACACCCTTGGAGGCCGTGCCATACCGGAAACGCTCTATCCCCTGGTTTGGCCGGAGGTGACCGACTTCCAGCTTGACCGGGCCGTGCAGAACGGCATGATTCCCCGGCACTATATGGTGGAAGACGCCACCAAGCGTCTTTCGGCCTACGTGAAAGTGTATCTGGATGAAGAAATCAGGGAAGAAGGCGAAGTCCGCGAACTCGATGCCTTTGAACGCTTCATGGAGGTTGCCGCCATCTCCGACGGGGAAATGCTGAACTATTCCAACATCGCCTCTGACTGCGGCGTATCTGCCAAGACAGTCAAATCATATTTCCAGATTCTCTATGACACACTCATAGGCTATGAGATTCCCGCATACAGAAAGGAGATCAAGCGACGGATCGTCCAGGCGCCTCGGTTCTATTACTTCGACGTGGGTCTGGCCAACTACCTGATGGGCCGCCACTCCCTGAAACGGGGCACCGATGACTACGGCCACGCCTTTGAGCACTTTGTGATGCAGGAAATCATTGCCTACAAGGGCTACAACGACAAGCGGGATGAGATATCCTATTGGCACACCTACGACAAGAAAGAGGTTGATGCCGTCATTGGCGATGCCAAGGTGGCCATAGAGATCAAATCCTCCGAGCAGCTGAAGACCAAGCACAAAGCCGGGCTGAAAGCCTTCAAGGAGGAGCACCCCGACTGCCGGCTCATCCTGGTCTCTTTAGACCCGATTACCCGGAAAGCAGGAGACATCGAGCTGATTTACATCCTTGATTTCATGAAAATGCTGTGGGAAGGCGAGGTGTTCTAAGACGCGAACGAAAACGAAACGCTTCGCTACGAAAACGAATACTTCTACGATCTGCAGGGCCGTCCTGTGGCTCAGCCCTCCAAGGGCCTGTATATTCATAACGGGAAAAAGGTGATAGTGAAGTAAACAATTCTCTAATTCTCAAATTCTTGATAGAATCATGAAAAAGACATATATTCAGCCCACGACAGTCGTGGCAGAGATTCAGCAGCAGCACATCATCTGCGGCACCCGGTTCAACGCCCTTGGCGGCGGCATCTTCGACTATGAAGGCGCTGGCGACGGCAGCGACCAAAACGGCGGCAAGCCCCGCTCCCGACAGCACAACGTCTGGGATGAGGATTGGGACGAGGAATAATACAAAAACAATCCCGTATCTGATGTCAGGTACTAAAAAAGCCCGCACCACCTTTGTAGGCAGTGCGGGCAGATTTGTTACACTAAGTGGGAGGAGGAGTCTTACTCATCATCATCCCAGTCGCTGCCTCCGCGGCCCCAGGCACTAGTCACTGTGCCACCCTGGAGGGTATCGTTTAAACCTCGGGTGGTGCCTGCGAGGAGATTCTGCTGCTGTATCTTCATTACCTGCGTTGCAGGCTTCATATATGTCTTTTTCATATTTGTCAAGAATTAGAGAATTTGAGAATTTTCGTTTTCGTAGCGTAGCGTTTCGTTTTCGTTCATTTAACGACTACCTTGCGACCATTCACGATATACAGTCCCTTCGTGGGATGATCCACACGGCGGCCCTGCAGGTCATAATAATGGTCAATAGTCAACGGTGAATGGTCAATGGCAGTTGCATCAATGCCATTGGCCTCGCCGAAAGTGAAGAACTCGCGGGTATCGAGCGTGCCGTCATAGGTCAGGTAAGCCTTGTTGGCGCCGATGATGCCAGTATCAGTCAGCTTGTAGAAGCCCACGCCATTGTCAGCCGAATAGCCCAGTGCGAAGGCATTGCCCGGGTTCACCACGCCATTGTCGGTGCCCGTGAGGCTGTTGGTGGCATAGTCATCGTCGGTACTTGCCAAAGTGGTCTTGGTCAGGACGATGCTGCTTGCTGAGCCTTTCAGTGCCACGCCCTTTTCTTGTTTCACTATGCGGTCACTGATCTCGTTCATCGTCAGCGTTGTGCCATCGAGGTGGACTGCAAACACCTGCGTTCCCTCGGGAGCCTGGAAGTTGCCCTCGCTGCTGTAGAACGTTGCCCAGTAGGCACCGTTGGCATTGTTGGCTGTCACCTTGAAGGCTCTTGTTGCGATGACGGTAAAGGTCATGGGACTAACCAAAGGATTATTTGTCGTTACAGTAACTGTGGAAGTTCCTTCACCAGTGACTTCTATTTTACTATCCCAGTTATAGGGTTCTTCTACTTGTACGTTATCTCCGTTTATGGTGATTCCAGTAATTTGCACGTAATCAAGCATTGCTGCATAATTAGAGGGCGCACACTCGCGGAAAGATTTTTTGTAAGGCAGAGTCCTTACATCGCTGTTCATCGGATCTTTACCCGGAACAGAAACAGTAATAATATATGTTTTGGGTGCTTCGCCTACAAACGTTACTTGGGCATCGCCAAATTTATTTACATAGGCAGCCAGTTGATTGTCATTAACGTGAAACTTCGTTGCCTTGTTTGCAGCGAACACACACTTCCCATAATATTCCCATGTTAACGCATCTGGATCGGCATAGCAGTACACATCCTCTAAAGCAGTACAATAATCGAAAGCATAGTCCCAGATAATTGTCACGCCGGCGGGGATGGTGGCGGTTTTCAGTTTTTCACAATAGTAGAAAGCGCCAGAGCCGATGCTGGTCACCCCCTCCTCAATCACTACTTTTTCGATGTTGCTGCTGAGAGCATATTTGTCAAACTCCCCATCCTTGTATTGGGGGACTGCAGTAATCCACGGAGCAAAGTAACAGATGTACTCGTCATAATTAAAAGAGCTATAAAATTCCATTTCGAAATTGTCAGTTGCAACTGACGGATTTTTGCGGATGGTAAGTGTCGTCACATTGTCAGGATTTGTTATCTCATAGTAGACGTTCTTGCCGTTGTTCTTATCAGCCAAGCCACACCAGCCGCCCACGCCTGCCCAGGGCACTACTTCGAAGGTAAACTCCTTTGTACCCGTATAGCCGCTGTTGGCTTTGGCAGTGAACTTCAGTAGATAGTTAGTACAGTCTTTTACATCATCATTTGTTACTTGGCCGTCTTTGTATAATACAACATCGTATTTGCTGGGATCAATGGTGTTGCCGGCTACATCTATTAAGGAGTATGTAAGGGTGATGGCCGAGCCGGTATAATGGTAAACTCTTTGCAAGCCTAGCAACTCGCTACTTACAAAATTGCACTTCTCACCCTCTGGCACTTCTGTTAGTAATTCAAACTCTGACAACTCAAAGACATCACCGCCCTGAATCTTCGAAATCTCTAAGCGGAAATGCTGGTATTCCGTATTATTGTAAAAGTAGTATGAAGCCCAGTCTTCACTTTTGCCAGGGAGCTTATTGTCGTTTGTCACGGAAGACAACACCGTCCACTCATTACTACCTTCAGCCTTCGCATAGAGAATCCACGTTCTCGGTCTGCGGCCAGGGTTGTTCTCGGTGTCGTTACCCGTGGTCAGCTCATAACCCTTCGGGGTGATAGCTTCAGAAGTAGAGAACTCGACCCAAATGGATGACGGTACACCGACAACGCACCATTTGGTATCAGGATTGCGGTCGAATAGATTTTCGCAAGATTCAGTGACTATGATTGGGTTACCATCTACATCCTCAGTTTTATAACTGTTCCCTGCCGTACCGGAAATGTTCACATACTCCCAAGCCCTTGCCTGATTTGGGCAGGCAAAGGAGGTGAGCACCGCCACGAGCAGCAGCATGGCTGCCCGCGCCATAATTGTCTTGTTTTCCTTTTTCATGTTGAATGTTTTTAGTTTATTATGTCTTTTTGTTCTTCTGTCAAACAAAGTCCTTCTGTCTTTATGTCGAGAACTTGCCTGCAAAGTTACAACGTTTTCCATTAACAGCAAAGATTCTACCCATATTTTTTTCTTGATGTCAGGTACGGGATTTTTTATGCCCGAAAGGTTTGGCCGTTTCGTTTTTTTTCCCTACCTTTGCCGAAAAATAGGAAAGAATGCACACGAGAGAGGAACAGATGGAGGCTTTCGGGCGACTGCTCGATGTGCTGGACCAGTTGCGCGAGAAATGCCCCTGGGACCACAAGCAAACAAATGAAAGCCTGCGTCCTAACACGATAGAAGAGACCTTCGAGCTCTGCGATGCCATCATGCGCAACGATCATCACGACATGATGAAGGAGCTGGGCGACGTGCTGATGCACGTTTGCTTCTATGCGATGATTGCTCGCGAGGAGGGCCGATACGACATTGCCGACGTGCTGAATACGGAGACCGACAAGCTTCTCTTCCGCCATCCGCACGTCTATCATCCCAGTCAGGTGGGAGCACCTCATCCACGTCCCCTCCCTTATCAGCCTGACTCGGAGGCAACGGAGACGTCGCAGTTCTCAAATGCAAAGACCTCGGAGGAGGTGCTGCAGAACTGGGAGCAGATCAAACTGAAAGAGAAGGATGGTAACAAGACCGTGCTGAGCGGCGTGCCGGCATCACTGCCCTCGCTCATCAAGGCCTACCGCATACAGGACAAGGCCCGCAACGTGGGCTTCGACTGGCAGAAGAAAGAAGATGTGTGGGACAAGGTGCATGAGGAGCTGGCCGAGCTGGAGGCTGAGCTGAAGCGCGAGGACAAGGAGAAGAGCACCGACGAGTTGGGCGACTTCCTCTTCTCGGTAATCAATGCCGCCAGGCTCTACAAGCTCAACCCCGACAACGCCTTGGAGCGCACCAACGCGAAGTTCATCCGCCGTTTCAACTATATCGAAGAGCACAGCATCCGCGCCGGACGGCCCCTGACAGAGATGACGCTGGAGGAGATGGACAAGCTCTGGAACGAGGCGAAGAATATTGAACATTGAAAACTAAAATATCACCATGACTATGAGACATTACACCATGATGACGTTTCTGGCTGTGATTATTGCAGCCACGCTGGGGAGCTGTAACCTCAAGAAACCCCAGCATTACCCGTATGAAGAAGTAACGGTCAACGTACAAGTTGGCGACAGTACTATCTATGGCATCTGCGGCTCTGGCTCGACAAACAGCAGACTGCAGATTATCACCGACAATGAGGACACGCTCTACTTCGACGTGACTGAAGCCAGAAAGAACGGCATGATCCTGCCCAGCTACAACAGAGGTGAGAACCTGTGTGTCATAGCCGACACCACCGGCACCGTCGCGCTGAAGGTGATCAATAAGGATATGCTGCTGGGCGAATGGGTGATTCCCAGTCCCTATGACGGCAGCTCGCCTTCAGGCATCATCATCAAGGACAATGGCGATGCGGAGAGCTTCGAGCAGCAGGGCGACATCGAATACAAGGCATGGCGCATCTTCAACGGTCAGCTGCAGATTGTAGAGACACGTGGCGACGACACCGACCTGTACTACACACTCACCTACGACATCACCCGAATGACACGCGACTCACTCTACCTGTCGAATGTGAGCGAAGACGAGACCTTCGAATACGGTCGCTTCGTGCCTGAGCCCGAGGTTGACTTGGGAATCAACTTCGAGGACGATGATCCCGACAACTACGTCATCAACTGGTAGAAGCAAGGAATGGAACCTTTCCGCATACACATTCTGGGATGTGGCAGCGCACTGCCCACCACCAAGCATTTCTCATCGATGCAGGTGGTGGAGTGTCGTGGCAAGTTCTTCATGATTGACTGCGGCGAGGGCGCACAGGTGCAGATCAGGCGTTCATCGCTGTCATTCGAGAAGATAGGCCACATCTTCATTTCACACATTCACGGCGACCACTGCTTCGGCCTTATCGGCATCATCAGCACCTTCGGACTGCTGGGACGCGTAGCCACCTTGCACGTACATGCACCTGCCGAGCTGGAGCCCATGCTAAAGGCACAACTGGACCTGTTCTTCAACTACGACATCGGCTACAGTGTAGAGTTCCATGCCATCGACACGAAGAAGCAGCAGGTGGTGTATGAGGATCACTCGCTCACGATAGAGACCATCCCCCTGGACCACCGCATGCCCTGCGCCGGATACCTCTTCCGCGAGAAGCCCACGCTGCCGCATATTCGCCGCGACATGATTGACATGTACGGCATCCCCACGTCGCAAATCAACAACATCAAGGCCGGCCAAGGCTACACCCTACCCGACGGCACCGTCATCCCGCACGAGAAGCTGGTGACGCCGCCCGACAAGCCTCGCAGCTACGCCTACTGCTCGGACACGCGCTATATGCCCAAGCTGCATCAGATGGTGAAGGGCGTCGACACCCTCTACCACGAGAGCACCTACGCCAACGATAAGAAAGACGGTGCAGAGAAATACTTCCACTCCACCGCCGAGCAGGCCGCAATGGTGGCCCGCGATGCTCATGTGGGCAAGCTGCTCCTAGGGCACTACAGCGCCCGCTACGCCGATGAGACGATACTGCTGAATGAGGCCAAAAACGTGTTCCCCAACACCTTTTTGACCAACGAAATGGACGTAATCGACGTCTAAAACGCATTTTTATGCGAATTTATTTGGCAGGAAAGAATATTTTTGCTATTTTTGCGCTGTAATTACAACCTTTTCATGCATGAATAGAAAGAATTTACTCATATTTGCGTGTGCATCTATGCTTACTTTGGCTGTGCCAGCGAAGGCATCCACTATGGTAATGGAGCTTGGCGTAGCAGAGCAGATTGACGAGCAGGTGCCGCAGCTCAGCGTCGACGGAAACACCGTCAACGTGCAGGGAGCCACAGGACTGACACTCGAAGTGGTGTCGCTGACAGGACGCGCCGTGGCTACCTACAAAATAGAAGGTCCTGCACAGCGTATCGAACTTAATCTTCCCAAAGGGTGCTACATTCTGAAAGTAGGCAAAGTGGCGCGCAAGGTTACCGTGCGTTAGCCATCGCCGTGGGCATCGCTATTGCCCTTAACATTTCAGCCTGTCAGGGAAAGTCCGCACAACAGACAGCCGCCGAAGAAGCCGCGCAGAAGCTGGAGCAGTTCTACCAGCAGCATCGCGAAGAGGCTCACAGGCAGCTGGCTGCTTTTGTGTCGGTAAGCAACGACTCTGGCTTCGCTGACCGCATGAGTGCTCAGTATTATACTGATGCCAGTGACAACACCCAATGGTTCTGGATGGGCTCGCCGTCCGACATGCCGATGGCCGACGCCTTGGACAGCCTGATGCACAGCCAGGCACAGGCTATGGGTTTCAAGGAAGAAATCTTCCTGTTATCTGACATCGACTCGGCGCTGGCTGTCATGCACCAGCCCGACTCGGCACAGAACGCTCCACAGGCAATGGCGCAGGCCGAATACAACCTCACAAAGGCCTATCTGCGCTATGCCATCGGCCAGCGCTTCGGCTTCACTTCCCCCAAGAAACTCTTTGGAGCGAATAACTACGACATTGACATCGAGCAGCCCGACAGTGCTTTCGTACACTATGCCTTGAGCCAGCTCAGCGACAAGCAGACGATGCTCAACTTCCTCGACTCCATCGAGCCGCAAGACCCCGCCTATGAGCGGCTGAAGCAGCAGCTCGCCATCGACAGCACCATCGAAGCCAAGCAGCGCACACAATGTAACATGGAGCGTCTGCGCTGGCGCGACAAGAAGCACCCCGAGCAGGCCAGCCGCCGCATCTTCGTCAATGTAGCTGCACAGCAGGTTTGGGCCATCGGTCCTGACAGCGTCATCAATATGCGCATCTGCTGCGGCAAGGCTTCCACGAAGTCGCCACTGCTGACCAGCGAGATACAGCGCGTGGAGGTGAACCCCGAATGGGGCATCCCACAGAGCATCATCCGTGGCGAGGTGAGTGGACACGCAGGTGACTCAGCCTACTTTGCACGCCGCAACTACTATGTGGTAGGTCCTGGTGGACGCGTCAATCCTGCCAACCTGACTCGTGCCGAATTGGCCAGCGGACGCTATGCCGTGCGTCAGCGCAGCGGTGCCGGCAACTCCTTGGGACGCATCATCTTCCGTTTCCCCAACCGCTTCTCTGTCTACCTGCACGACACCTCATCGCCCAGCGCCTTTAGCCGCGATGTGCGCACCGTATCACACGGCTGCATCCGTCTACAGCGGCCTATGGACATCGCCTGCTTCGTGCTGCATGATGCCGACCCGTGGTTCCTCGACAAGATCCGTCTCTCGATGGACCAGCAACCGCAAACAGATCAGGGACGCGAGTACAGACGCACGCACTCAGGTGCCATCCGCCTGGTCAACAACGCAGAGGTTAATCCTCCTGTGCCTGTCAATATCAACTACTTCACGGAATATCCCAATCCGCAGACAGGAGAGATGGATGTGTGGGGCGATCCCTACAGCTACGACAAGACGCTGCTGAAAGCCATTAAACCTTACATCGAGTAACAACGTCAATTAGTTAGCGTTAGCGTTTTCGATTTTCGTCTTCGTTTTCGTTATCGTTTTCGTTATCGTTTTCGTTATCGTTATCGTTTACTTTATGGAATCCTACGACGACCAGCAACTGAAAGACTTGCTAAAAAGCCCTGCCACACAGCGAAAGGGCTTTGAGGCAATGGTGCGTCAGTATAGCGAACAGCTCTACTGGCAGGTACGCCGCATCGTGCTGGTGCATGAGGATGCCGACGACGTGCTACAGAACGCGCTGCTGAAGGCATGGAGTTCACTCTCCACCTTCAAGGGCGACTCCAAGCTCATCACGTGGCTTACGCGTATTGCCATCAACGAGGCTCTCGACTTCACACGCCGCCAGAAGAAACGCCAGACACTTAGCGCCGACGATACCACTCTGGGACTGGCCAACAAGCTGATGGCCGACAAGTATTTCGACGGCGACGAGACAGAGGCTCAGCTACAGGAAGCCATCGCCAGCCTGCCTGAGGTGCAACGTACTGTGTTCCAGATGCGTTACTACGACGAAATGAAATACAGCGACATCAGTGAGGTATTGGGAACGAGCGAGGGCGGACTGAAAGCCTCCTACCATATCGCTGTGAAAAAAATTACAGAATTTTTTCACCGACACGATTAAACCCTACTCCTACTAACCCGTCTAAGATGCAGAAAGGACAAAAACTATGATCAACGAAGAAGATTTTCTGAACAGCAAAATGGGAAAGCGCAATCCCTTCACCGTGCCTGAGGGCTACTTCGAGCAGCTCACACAGCAGGTCATGAACAAGATTCCGCAGGCTGTCACCACAGAGATGAAGCCCGTACGGAAGCCTGCCAAGATAGCGGTGATGAAGCGTCTACGCCCCTGGCTCTACGCAGCAGCATGCATCTGCGTGGGTGTGTTCATTGCTGCCATCGCCTTCAACAACAGAAGCGAGGTAGCTACGCCGCAACCCGCATCGCAGCAGATTGCAGTCAACGAGCCGACAGACTACAATTACTACAGCGACTCGTATATTGACGAGGAGGCAGACTACGCTATGATTGACAATCAGGAGATTTATGCCTGCCTGATGGCTGACATGTACTACTAAGAATTTTGGAGTTAAAAGTTAGGAGTTAAGAGTTAGAGAGATGAAGAAACTATTCTTTTTCTGCATGGCACTGATGCTGACCCTGAGTGTAAACGCACAAGGGTTTGGTCAGGGATTCGGACAAGGATTCGGACAAGGGCAAGGTCAAGGGCAGGGCCAGGGTCAACGCTTCTCACCAGAGAGATTCCAGGCACAGCTTGAGGAATTCATTACCAAGGAAGCCAACCTCACTGCTCAGGAAGCCGCCGCCTTCTTCCCCATCTACAAAGAGATGGCCGAGAAACAGCGTGCCGTTTTCATGCGCCAGCGCAATGTGGCCCGTGTAAAGCCTGCCGACGAGCAAGGCTGCCTGAAAGCCATCAAGGAGCAGGACGAGATTGACCTGGAGCTCAAGCGCATCCAGCAGACCTATCACCTGCGTTTCCTCGAGACGCTGTCCGCCTCAAAGGTGTATGACATCCTGCGCGCTGAAGAGAAATTCCATCGCAACATGATGAGAAGCTGGGGTCGCGGTCCGCGTCCGCAGCAGCCACAGCAAGGAATGCCTCAAAGGTGAGGTTTCGAAAGCAGTTCATCGTCACGCTTCAGTAACGACGACTGCTCCACAGCAGAAGAAAGCTTACGCCAGACAGAGCTATAGACATCAGCTATACGCTCTGTCTGGTTTTCATTGAGCGTATAGGTACGCACCACACGGATGACCTGCGTACTGCTGTCTACAGGCTCGGCAACACGGACGATCTTCATATCGATGCGTAAGACACCATTCATACGGATGGAGAGGCTGTCGTGCGTCAAAGCGGTCATCTCGCTCTTTCCATCAAGCAAGTTAGTCACCTCTGCCTTCATCTTGGCCTCCATGAAGTCAAGCATGTCCAGGCGGTTATTCGTTGTCAGATAAGGAAGCAGCGAGTCAGGCATCGCCTTGAAAAGCTCAGACATCGTCTTTTCCTGCGCATGACTACCCAGCGCAAAGCATAGCGTGAATAAAACTAAGAGAACTTTCTTCATAATTGCAATGTAAATTCGTAATCCAATGGCAGACGCTTGCCAATACTCGTCACAATAATGGAGGCGCCCTGACAGTCAGCTTCCTCTTGGACGAGCGCAGCCATCGTCTCGGCATTGCGGTCATCCAGATGACTGATGGGCTCATCGGCCAACAGGAAGTCGAAGGGCTGCACCAAACAGCGCATCAAGGCTACACGCTGCTGCTGACCAAAGGACATTCGCCCTACCTTGGCTGTCAGTTTGTCGGCTATGCCCAAGCGCTCAAACCACTGCTCTATCTGCTGGCGATTCTTATGATGCGTCAGCTTGTTCTTGATTTCCACATTCTCAAAGGCAGTCAGTTCTGGGAAGAGTCGTAGCTCCTGAAAGAGGCAGCTGACATGACGCTGACGCAACTCGCTCCATTCACTAATGCCATAGCTGCGGGCATTACGGTCGTCGAAAAGCACCTGGCCGCTATAGTCGTGACGATAGCCCAGAATGTAGCTGCAGAACGTGCTCTTGCCCTTTCCGCTGTCGGCCTCTATCAAATAATGATGGCCTCGCTCAAAGCACACATTCTTCTGCCAGATGTCCGAAACAAAAGTTCCCTGCCCCACTCCGTCATTGGCTGAAGAAGCGTTGGCAAAGACTTGCGGCAGAACGTTGTTGAATTGTATCTTGTTCATTGTTGCGATAGTTGCATCATCATTACTGCGGCCAAGCCTGCCGTCTCTGTACGCAGACGGCTCTTTCCTAAATCAACAGAGACAAAACCCGCCTTGACAGCCATCCGCACCTCATCGATAGAGAAGTCACCCTCTGGGCCGATGAGGACGAGAAGACTCTCCCCCTGCCCCTCCCTATAAGGGAGGGGAGAAGATACTTCTTCCACTAATTTCTTGACTTTTTCTTCGTCTTGAGAGTATTTCCTCCCCTCCCTTATAGGGAGGGGCTGGGGGAGAGTCTGAAACAGATTTACCCTCTCTATCTCCTCATAGCAATGAGCGATGAAGCGCCGGCCTTCTGTGTGCTGAGCAAGGAAACTCTTGAAGTCCTGCATCTCATTGACGACAGGCTTCCAGGCCTTGCGACTCTGTTTCATGGCTGAGATAACGATCTTCTCCAAGCGGGGCGTCTTCACCACATGGCGCTCTGAGAAACGGCAGTCGAGCAGCGACAGCTCGTCGAAGCCCACCTCGGTGGCTTTCTCTGCCAGCCACTCTATGCGCTCCATCATCTTCGTCGGAGCGATGGCTAAATGCAGATGTCCCTGCCAGGTGCGCTGCTGCGGCAACGTCTCAAGAATCTGGTAAAAACAATGCTTTCCGCTGGTCATCGAGACAGACGCATGGAAGAACGTTCCCTCACCGTCCATCAGAATCATCTCGTCGCCTTCTTTCAGGCGAAGGACGCGCAGGGCATGCGTAGCCTCCTCCTCAGGAAGCTCACTCAGGGTTGATGCCCCAGGAACATAGAAGTAGCGTTCTTCCTTCATCGTGTACTATTTCTTCTCCGGCTTGAACAACAGGGCGAAGCTGACACCCACCACCAATGCAAAGCTAGCGAAGATGAACCAGCAGGTCTGCCAGCTACCCAGCAGATAATCGCCCTGCCACGAGCAATAGTGATTCACGATCTCACCTGCGGCCAACGTACCGACGGTGGCACCAATACCATTTGTCATCATCATGAAGAGTCCCTGTGCCGATGCCTTGATAGAAGGATCACACTCCTGGTCGACGAAGATGCCACCAGAGACATTGAAGAAGTCAAAGGCCACACCATAGACGATGCACGAGAGGATAAAGAGCATCACTCCAGGCATAGCAGGATTACCGAGACCGAAGAAGCCGAAGCGGAACACCCACGCAAACATTGACATCAGCATGACCACCTTGATACCGAAACGCTTTAGGAAGAATGGGATCATCAGGATGCACAGGGCCTCGCTGATTTGTGAGATGGACGTCAGCAGCGTGGCATTATTGGCAGCGAAGGTGTCGGCGAAAGCAGGGTCACCCTTGAAGCTGGTGATAAACGGTCCTGCATAGCCATTGGTCACCTGCAGGCACATACCCAATAATGCAGAGAAGATGAAGAACAGCGCCATCTTCTTGGTCTTGAACAGCTTGAAAGCACTCAGCCCCAGTGTCTCAGCCAGCGAGGCAGCCTTTTCCTTCTTCGTCAATTTGCACTCAGGCAATGAGAAGCAATAGGCAAAGAGGACCAAACTGAGCAGGCCGGATACAAAGAACTGCATATAGGTGTATTGGAACTTGTGGCTATTCTCTGCGAAGGTGAACGTAAAACTTCCATCCTCCCACACGGCACAGTTGACAAACCACATGGTCATAATGAATCCTACAGTACCTAACACACGGATAGGCGGGAAGTCTTTCACCGTGTCGAAGCCATTCTCCTTCAGAATGGTGAATGCCGTTGTGTTAGCCAACGCAATAGTAGGCATGAAGAACGCCACACTCAATGTGTACATAGCGATGAAGGCGCCCTTGTTGGGCAGCTCATTGCCGAAGCCGGCATCCATACCCATCCACCAGCATCCCAGCATGGCGGCACCAGCCACCAGATGGCAGAGGCCGAGCAGACGCTGCGGCTGTATCCACTTGTCAGCTACGATGCCCATCAGCGTAGGCATAAAGATTGACACGATACCCTGAATGGCATAGAACCAGGCTATCTGCTCACCGAGTCCTGCCTTTCCGAGGTAGTTTCCCATACATGTAAGATACGCTCCCCAGACTGCAAACTCCAGGAAGTTCATAATAGACAAGCGTACTTTCAAGTTCATAATTCTATAGTTTTTAGTTGATAATTACATTATTATAATACGCGCGCGTGAGGCCTTGCTCATCACGCCTTAGCACAATCTCTCCTGTCATCCACTCAGTGAACGGTAATTCCTGTGTCAAGGGGAAGCACTTCGTCACCACCCCTGATTGAATCTCCACTACTGACAGAGTCTGGCGCGAGCCGTCCGGCATCACCACCTCGTGGGATGCTATCCGTCGGATATTTTGTGTCGTCATCAATGGTATGGAATCTGATCAGTTGTACATTGTTCAGGAAGAGCAGGCGCGTCGACGTTGTATTCTCGTTGGCACCATCCAGATAGAAGAAACCCTTCACGGCACGCATCCTTCTCGTCGTGTCCTCAGGCACTCGCAGCTGCGCCAAGCCCGTCACCGAGAATCGCAGGTTGCGGCTCACCACAGTATCGTCGTATTCCACCGCCATATATACAAGGCCGTTCTTTGAACCCGTCTGATACATGAAGTCGCTCATAAACATCATCATCAGCGCATCGCCGCGACGATAGGTAGAATCGGCCTCAATAGCGAAGTCCCATCTGTTGTAGGGCGGCATCGGCATCAGGAGCGCCGTAGTGCGGTCAGCCCAGACATTAGCCGTATCACCAGTAGCATTATACTGGGCATACTTGCCAATCTCGCCTTCTGAGGCGCCCTGCGTCAGAGCCTGCTCGTCAAGTCTTTCCGACACGCGCTTACAGATGGCATCGAATCGGTCAGCCCTTGTATAGTAGTACACCAGCGACGAGTCGAACTCAGCCTTCGTCACACCGTGTTTTTTCAACACAGCCTCGATATACATCGCCGTGTTGTATTCCCTTTCTCCCTGCGAGGTGTTCGCCTGCTGCGCCATCGCCTGCGCCATATAGTAGTCGACCAGAATATCCTCCATCTCGTCGGGCTGTATGTATTGGCTCGGCGTTCCAGGTTTGCAGGCTATGAAAAGCATTATCAAACCTGCGAGGACAATAGCGCATACTCTATTCACGCTTCAGTGAGATCTTTACAAGTTCCTTTCGGTAGAAGAGCAACAGGATGACAACGCCTACGGAGATACTGGCATCGGCAAAATTGAAGACGGGACTAAAGAAGACAAAATCCTCGCCACCCCAGAACGGCATCCAGTCGGGCCAAGTAGTCTCGATGATGGGGAAATAGAACATGTCTACCACTTTTCCCATCAGGAAGGGCGCATAGCCGTTGCCCAGCCCCACCCATTGACTGACGCTGAACGGCGTGGAGGCTTCGAAGCCCAAACCGTAGAACATGCAGTCGATGAGGTTGCCTGCAGCACCTGCCAACACCATTGCCAGACACACCATATATCCCCAGCGGGCCTTCTTCAGCGCCTGCAGCCAGATGTAATAGCCGAGGACAGCGATGGCCACGACGCGGAAGAGCGACAGCAACAGCTTCGGGCCGAGCTGCATTCCCCACGCCATACCGTTGTTCTCAATAAACGAGATATAGAACCAGCCCGTGACACGGATGCTCTCGTGCAGCTCCATGCTGGTCTTTACCCAGATCTTGATAATCTGGTCAATGAGCAAGATGGCGATGACTAACAGCACCGCCATCCTTCCCCGTGTCATAATGGGTTTTCCGTTAACCATTGACAAGTTTTATTTCCTTTGTTTCTCCAGCTCCTTCGACTCCACACTCAGCGTAGCATGAGGAACGGCGCGCAGGCGCTCGGCTGGAATCAGTTTTCCCGTGATACGGTCGATGCCGTAGGTCTTGTTGTCGATACGCACCAAAGCAGCCCTCAGTCCCTGGATGAACTTCTGCTGACGGGCGGCAAACTTCATCAGGTCTTCCTTCGACTGCGTCTCACTACCCTCCTCCAAGGCTTTGTAGGTGGGCGACGTGTCATCCACATCGTTAGAATCACGGTTGGTCAAGCTATCCATCATCTGGTCATAGTCGCGCTTGGCCAGTGCAAGTTTCTCAAGAATAATCTGACGGAACTCCTCGAGCTCCTCGTCAGTGTAGCGTGTCTTTTCAGCCATAAATCATTAGGATTTAGTGATGTTGATATTCAGTTTAAAGTCGTCGAAGTCCACCTCCTGCCCATCGTTCGCAGCGATGACGATGCTGTCGGCCAGCACCTGCGTCTTCACGTATTCGCCAAAGGCATTGACAGCCTTCTCCACGTCGTCGTTGGGTGAGAGGGTTACAATGATGCGGTCGGTTATTTCCAATCCGCTCTCCTTACGGATGTTCTGTATGCGGTTGATGAGCTCGCGGGCCATACCCTCGTTCTTCAGCTCATCGGTCAGCTCCACCTCGAGTGCGACGGTCAGCGCGCCCTCGTTGGCAACAAGCCAGCCGGGGATGTCCTCGCTGATGATGTCGACGTCGACAGCCTCTACGGTCAGGTTCTGTCCCTCGACGCTGATGGCGATGGTACCCTGCTGTTCCAGCTCGGCAATCTGCTCCTGCGACAGGGCATCCATAGCAGCGGCAACGCCCTTCATCAGCTTGCCGAACTTCTTGCCCATCGTGCGGAAGTTGCACTTTACCTTCTTTACCAGGATTCCCTGACCCTCAACGAATTTCAGTTCCTTCACGTTCACCTCACTCATAATGAGCTGCTTCACAGCCTCGATGTGTTTCTTCTGTTCGTCGGTGGCAGGCACCATAATGCTCTGCAGCGGCTGGCGCACCTTGATGTTCACCTTGCGACGCAGGGCCAGCACCATCGACGTGATCTTCTGCGCCATCTCCATGCGGGCCTCCAGATCGGTGTCGATGAGTGATTCATCAGCCACGGGGAAGTCGTCCAAATGCACGCTGTCCTTCACACCGCCGAGGTCGCGGTAGAGCTGGTCGGCATAGAAGGGAGCGAAGGGGGCGATAAGCTTGGCCACCGTCATCAGACAGGTGTAGAGCGTATCGTAGGCCGAGCGCTTGTCGGCATCCATCTCCTTACCCCAGAAACGCTTGCGGTTCAGGCGCACATACCAGTTCGAGAGGTCGTCGTTGACGAAGGCGTCGATGAAGCGGCCGGCACGTGTGGGATCAAAGTTATCCATCTCAACCTTCACCTTCTTGATGAGAGTGTTCAGGCAAGAGAGAATCCAGCGGTCAATCTCGGGTTTCTCATAAGCCTCATTGGCCCCATTAGTCCCATTGGGCTCATAGCCATCCACATTGGCATAGAGGGCGAAGAACGAGTAGGTGTTGTAGAGGGTGCCGAAGAACTTGCGGCGCACCTCGTCCACGCCTTCTGGGTCGAACTTCAGGTTGTCCCAAGGCTCGCTGTTCGTCATCATATAGAAGCGCACGGCGTCAGAGCCGTATTTCTCAATCATCTCGAAGGGATTCACCACATTGCCCACGTGCTTCGACATCTTGTTACCCTTGGCATCGAGCACCAAGCCCGTAGAGACAACGTTCTTGAAGGCCACCGAGTCGAAGATCATCGTGGCGATGGCGTGCAGGGTGAAGAACCAGCCGCGTGTCTGGTCGACACCCTCGTTGATATAGTCGGCGGGATAGAACTTGCGCTCGTCGATGAGCTCCTTGTTCTCAAACGGATAGTGCAGCTGGGCGTAGGGCATCGAGCCGCTGTCGAACCACACGTCGATGAGGTCGCTCTCGCGCTTCATCGGCTTGCCGCTGGGGCTCACCAGCTTGATATAGTCCACATAGGGACGGTGCACGTCGATGCGGTCGTAATTCTCCTGACTCATGTCGCCAGGCACGAAGCCTTTCTCCTTCAGCGGATTCTTCTCCATCACGCCGGCGGCCACAGCTTTTTCAATCTCGTTATAGAGTTCCTCCAGCGAGCCGATGCAGATCTCCTCGCCGTCCTCGCTGCGCCAGATAGGCAGCGGTGTGCCCCAGAAGCGCGAGCGTGAGAGGTTCCAGTCGTTCAGGTTGTCGAGCCAGTTGCCGAAACGACCGCTGCCCGTCGACTCAGGATGCCAGCCGATGGTCTTGTTCAGCTCGCTCATGCGTTCCTTCATCGAAGAGCTCTTAATGAACCAAGAATCAAGGGGATAGTAGAGCACGGGCTTGTCGGTACGCCAGCAATGCGGATAGTTGTGTACGTGCTTCTCAATCTTATATGCCTTGTCCTGTGCCTTCAAGTCCATGCAGATGCTGATGTCCAGCGTCTCGTCCTTGTCGGTCAGCGTCTCGTCGTAGGCGTTCTTCACGTAGCGGCCTGCAAACTTGTTCCATTCCTCCACATTCACGTAGTTCTTGACGAAGTCAGGATCAAGGTCGTCGATGACGTAGTATTTGCCCTGCAGGTCGACCACAGGACGCTCGTTGCCCTTCTTGTCGATAAGCACGATGGGGCAGATACCTGCCTGCTTGGCCACGAAGGCGTCGTCGGCACCGAAATTCGGTGCGATGTGTACGATACCGGCACCGTCCTCAGTCGTCACGTAGTCGCCAGGGATGACGCGGAAGGCCTCGCCCATCGGCTTGATGGCGGGCATCAACTGCTCATATTCCATCCCCACGAGGTCGGTACCCTTGTAGCGTCCTACGATGCGGTAGGGCATGAACTTCTCGCCCTTCTTGTATTCAGGCATCTCGCCACCGTCGGTGATGTTTCCTTCAGGAGCGAGGTAGGCGTTCAGACGAGCCTCGGCCAGGACAATCGTAATGGGCTTGGCGGTATAGGGGTTGTATGTCTCCACGGCCACGTAGTCAATCTTCGGGCCTACGCAGAGTGCGCTGTTAGCAGCCAGCGTCCAAGGCGTTGTCGTCCAAGCAAGGAAGTAGGCGGTCCCCCACCCTGTCATTTCCGGCTTCGGGTTCTTCATCTTGAAGAGAGCCGTGCACGTCGTGTCCTTCACGTCACGATAGCAACCCGGCTGGTTCAGCTCATGACTCGAAAGGCCCGTGCCGGCAGCTGGCGAATACGGCTGGATGGTGTAGCCCTTATAGAGCAGCCCCTTCTGATAAAACTGCTTCAGCAGCCACCACAGCGTCTCGATGTACTTGTTGTCATAAGTAATGTAGGGATGATCCAAGTCCACGAAGTAACCCATCTTCTCCGTCAGGTCGCGCCATTCCTTCGTGTAGGTCATCACGTTCTCGCGGCACTTCAGGTTGTAGTCCTCCGTCGAGATGTAACGGGGCGACTCAGGGTTGTCGATGTCGGCCTTGGTGATGCCCAAAGCCTTCTCCACACTCAGCTCCACAGGCAGGCCGTGGGTGTCCCAGCCAGCCTTGCGCTTCACCTGGAAGCCCTGCATCGTGCGGTATCTGTTGAAAGTATCCTTCAGAGCACGGCCCAATACGTGATGGATGCCCGGATGACCGTTGGCCGAGGGAGGACCCTCGAAGAACACGAACTGCGGACAGCCCTCGCGCTCATCAATCGAGCGGTGGAAGATGTCCTCTTTCATCCACTTTTCCAACATCTCGTTGTTCACCTGTGTCAGGTTCAAGCCGTTGTGCTCGGCGAATCTCTTTGCCATATTTCTTATGCTAATCAATTTTCGAGCTGCAAAGGTACGGTTTTTTTTTCATTCAGCAAAAAAATGCAGCGCTAAATGACGGAAGAAATTGTCTAACGTCGGAAAAAAAGTTATTTCGCTGTTGCAGTGTTGCAGTGTTGCAGTTCCAAAATAGATTCAATGAAAGTAAATAATCTACTCTATATTTATATATATAATATATATATATTATATATATAAATATAGCAGTATTTTTGGGGTATGAGAACACCCTTTAGAGAACTGCAACACTGCAACAACTGCAACATGTATTTGTCTTTCCTTGTGAACCACACCTACGGCTAAAGGCAAAGCCAAGTACAAAAAAGCGAACTGTAAAAATGAAAATGGAGCCTGCAAAAAAGATTCTGCAGGCTCTATTTTTTTGCGTTGGAAGGCTTATTTACTTGCCGAAATAGCGCTTCAGCAATCCAGCGAAGCCGGCACCGTGACGGGCCTCGTCCTTGGCCATCTCGTGGACGGTGTCGTGGATGGCATCGAAGCCGGCAGCCTTGGCGTTCTTGGCAATGCGGAACTTGTCCTCGCAGGCACCTGCCTCAGCAGCAGCACGCTTCTCGAGGTTGGTCTTCGTGTCCCATACGCACTCGCCCAGCAGCTCAGCAAAACGGCTGGCGTGGTCGGCCTCCTCGAAAGCATAGCGCTTGAAGGCCTCGGCAATCTCGGGATAGCCCTCGCGGTCAGCCTGACGGGCCATAGCCAGATACATGCCCACCTCGCTGCACTCGCCGTTGAAATGGTTGCGCAGGTCGTCAATCATCTCCTGTGAAACACCTTCGGGCTTGCCGTCGCCAATCTTGTGAACGGTGGCATAGGTCATGTCGGCATCGTCCTTCAGTTCAGAGAACTTCGAGGCAGGAGCCTTACAGATAGGGCACTTCTCAGGAGCAGCATCGCCTTCGTAGATATATCCACAAACGGCGCAGATAAACTTTTTCTTCATAGTTTTTTTAGTGTTTAGTTAATAATAAAACAATTTATTTTTTGAAGACAACTTAAACAACTGAGACAACTTTGGCTGCGCACAGGGATGCCGTAGGCAAAAAAGTTGTCCAAGTTGTTCAGGTTGTCTTAAATATAGACAAGACTTGTTTTTTAGACAAACGTTTTTCATTCTTCATAATCCATCGTGGCGAAGGTGGCAACGGTGTTGACGAGGGCCTGCGGATTGCCCATGTCGAAGCGCTCGCCACGCAGACGCACACCGTACATACCTGAGCGCTGGCGCACCTTGTCGAGAGCTGAGGTCAATTCAATCTCGCCCTTCATGTCGGGATTCTCGTCGGCTACCTTGATATCGGCCTCCAGCTGTGCGAAGACATCGGGCGTGAGGATATACTGGCCGAAGACGGAGCAGTATTCCTTCTGACCATCGGCATTGCGCACGCCCAGGAACTCCTCAGCATAGCTCGCCTTGGGCTTCTCTACCAGCGTATTTACGCGTAGGACCTGACACTTCTTGTCCTCCCACACGCCGCTCATAATGCCGAAATGACTCACCGTGCTCACATCGACGGGATAGAGGCCGAGGGTGAGGGTGTTGGTGCGCTCGTAGGCCTCGATAAGCTGCAGGGCGCAGGGCTTGTTCGTCGTGGAGCGATAAAGCGTGTCGCCCAGCATCAGCAGCACGGGCTCGCCGTGGGTGAACTGCGCTGCCTGATAGACGGCGTGGCCAAAGCCTCGCTTCTCGCGCTGGTAGACATAGTGCAGACGCTTGCCGATGTCGATGATGCGGTTCTCGTATTCCTGGCACTCGGCGTTAAGCTTGTGCAGATGGTCGTCGGCCAGTGGACGCTCGAAGAAGTCGCTGTACATCTTGCGCTCTTCCTCGCTACCCAGGACAAGACAGATTTCCTCGATGCCGCTCTTCACCAGCTCCTCCAAGAGGATGAGGATGACGGGGCGTACCATACCGTCGCTGCAGGGAATGGGGAAGAAGTCCTTCTTCATGCAGCGTGTGGCAGGATAGAGCCTCGTGCCAAAGCCGGCCACAGGGATGATGGCCTTGCGCACGGTGTGGACGGGATGCAGCGTGAACTTGTAGGCAGGCATCCCCTTCGAGATGAGGTAGTCGACAATCTTCTGCTGGCACTCCTCATCGCGGGCAAGGAACTGCACGGAGCCGTCGCCGTGACTGCCTACACCCTTGCCGCCGTAGGAGAGGCTCTTGATGTATTCGTCGGCCAGCACGGCGTGCAGCTTGGGAGCCGCGAGCTCCTCAGGACACATCGGCATCACGGCCTTGTCGAAGAGCTCCTCAGCCTCGGTCATCAGCTTGCCCAGGGCCTCCGCTTCGCCATTGGCCATATACTGGATGGCACGGTCGACGATGTCCAGGTTCTTCACGCCCAAGGCCTCGTGCTCAGCCTGCTCCTGAGCATTGGAGGGGAAGGGATAGGCCTTGTTCAGGTCGGCCAGAATCTTGATGGTGTCCTTCTCGCCTACAAGGTCAGCAAACACCCAGTGCAGCTCGCGCTTCACATTCAGGGCCCTCACCTCAATCTCGTCGCCGTCGAAGGTCATCAGGTTGGGCTTCACGCCAAAGGCACAAGCCTGGTCAAGTCGGCCGCAACGGCTGCTGGTGCGCAGCTCACCCACGTATGCGATGTTCATCTCGCCCAGCGTATTCAGATTGAGGTTGTAGATCTGGTTGAAGGCGCGTGCCACGAGGACGCAGATGGCAGCACTCGACGACAGGCCGCTCTTCATGGGCAGCGTCATATCGGTGATGCGGATGCGCACACCACCCACCTTGTACCATTCAAGCATATAGCTGGCCACACCAGCGCAATAGCAGAAGAACGAACCTGAACGGGCCACGCGCTTCAACTCCTGCTCGTCCATGCGGCAGGCGAAGTCGTGCCACTCTGAGGAAATCTGCGGAGCCATGCTTTGCACCTCGAAGATGCTGGAGCGTTCCACCTCGGCTGTGATGCCCTGCTCAATACCCGTTACGATGGCAGCACCAGGAGTTATCTGGGCGTTCATCGTGCGATAGTGACCTGCCCAGTCAGTATGTTCGCCAAAGAGGCAAAGACGCCCAGGAACAAAGAGTTTTATCATGTCAGTTACAGTATGTGATTCCTAATTTTTTGCAAAGATAAACAAAAGTGGATGAAAAGCCAAACTTTTCATCCACTTTTTTCTTTTTATGTTGCGCAACCCTACTTTATCATGTCGACAGAGCGACGGAGGAAAGCGTCGAGGGCGGCACCCTTCAGCATACCGTTCTGCAAGAGGGCGAGGTCGATGAGCTGGTGAATCACGTCGTTCTGAGCAGCAAAACCGCTGATGAGCTGCTGCTTCTTGTCCTTCTGCTCGTCGATGGCCTTCTGCGTGTTGGCCTTCTCGTCCTTCTCTTCCTGAGTAATCTCCTCCGGCTTCTTCTTGTCTGTCTTCTGATTGATGGCAGCCAAGCGGGCTTCCTGACCCTTCAGCTCTGCCTCGATGGGCTGGAGCTGAGTTGAGAGTTCAGAGTTGAGCGTTGAGAGAACTGCCTTCACCAAGCGGTGGTCGCTGTTCAGCACGAGGTTGAATGAGTCGGGCATCTGACCGTAGAAGGCCATACCACTCTGATAGCGGCTCATCTCCTTCATACGGCGCATCCACTCGTTCTGCGTGATAACCACAGGACGCTGCTCCTCACCAAGGGCGTTCACCTCGACAATGAACTCAGTCTTGTCGAGCTTCGGCAGCTGAGAGGTGAAGACGGCTGACAGATTGTCACGCTCGCTGTCGCTCAGGTTACTCTTTGGAGCATCCTCCTTCTGAATGAGGTGGTCGATGGTGTCAGCATCCACGCGAGTGAAGCGGCTCTTCTCGAACTTCTGCTCCAGCGTCTGGATGCAGGGCACGTCGAGCTGTCCGTCGAGCAAGAGCACAGAGTAGCCCTTATCCTGGGCTGCCTTGATATAGCTGTACTGCTCGTCCTTGTCGGTGGCGTAGAGGTAGACGAGGTTGCCGTCCTTGTCCTTCTGGCCAGCCTCGATGAGCGTCTTGTATTCGTCGAAGGTAAAATACTTGCCCTCCGTGTCCTTCATCAGCGAGAACTCCTTGGCACGGTCATAGAAATTCTCCTCGGTCAGGATGCCGTAGTTGATGAAGAGTTTCAGGTCGTCCCACTTCTCCTCGTAGGCCTTGCGGTCCTCGTTGAAGATGGCCTTCAGGCGGTCGCTCACCTTCTTCGTGATGTAGGTGGAAATCTTCTTCACCTCGCGGTCGCTCTGCAGATAGCTACGCGAGACGTTCAGAGGAATATCGGGCGAGTCAATGACGCCGTGCAGCAGCGTGAGGAACTCAGGCACGATGCCCTCCACCTGATCCGTCACAAACACCTGGTTGCAGTAGAGCTGAATCTTGTTCTTCTGCAGCTCCAGCGAGTTCTTGATGCGGGGGAAGTAAAGAATACCCGTCAGGTTGAAGGGATAGTCGACGTTGAGGTGAATCCAGAACAGCGGCTCGTCCTGCATGGGATAGAGTGTACGATAGAACGACTTGTAGTCCTCGTCCTTCAGCGTCGACGGCGCCTTCGTCCACAGCGGCTCCACATTATTAATAATGTTGTCCTCGGCGGTGTCCACCATCTTCTTCTCGTCGCTGCTCCACTCCTGCTTCTTGCCGAAGGCGATGGAAACGGGCAGGAACTTGCAGTATTTCTGCAGCAGGCCCTCAATCTTCTGCTTGTCGAGGAACTCCTTGCAGTCGTCGTCGATGTAGAGGATGATGTCTGTCCCCCTTTCCAAAGGCGCGCCTGTTGCGACGGATTTGTAATCCGGCGCATCGTCAATCTCGAAGGCAGGGCTGCCGTCGCAGCTCCACTTCACGGCCTTGGCGCCTTCCTTGTAGCTCTTGGTGACGATTTCCACCTTCTTCGACACCATGAACGAGCTGTAGAAGCCCAAGCCAAAGTGGCCGATGATGTTGTTGGCCTGATCCTTGTACTTCTCCAGGAAGTCGTTCACGCCCGAGAAGGCAATCTGGTTGATGTACTTGTCAATCTCCTCCTCGGTCATGCCGATGCCGTGGTCGCTAATGGTGATGGTGCCCTTCTCTGTGTCGAGGCTGACGTGTACGGTCAGGTCGCCTAAGTCGCCCTTGAACTCACCCTGTGCGGCCAGGGTCTTTATCTTCTGCGTAGCGTCGACGGCATTGCTCACCATCTCACGCAGGAAGATTTCGTGATCACTGTAGAGGAATTTCTTGATAACCGGGAAGATGTTCTCGGTTGTCACTCCGATGTTACCTTTTTGCATAGTCTTTTATTTTGTTTTCGTTTTGTTACGCTGAAAAAATCCAAAGCAAATATCGTGCCACTTATAAAGGATGCAAAAAAAACTCAGCTTCTTTTTAAAAATGTCAGAATAATTGCGTAAATTTGCATCCTGAATCAACAACAACAGAAATCATATCAACATGAAGAGACTACTGACTATTGCCGTGATGGCCTCAATGGCCCTGACAATGACGGCACAGCGCCCCGCTATTCCCAGCGACGCTGCCATCGAGAAAAAGATTGAGAAGAAACTGTCGAAGATGACCCTCGACGAGAAGGTCGGCCAGATGCTGGAGCTGAACTTCGACCTCATGGGATCGTATGATGCCAACAGGGTTTGGACGCTGAACGAGACGATGCTCGACACCTGCATACAGAAGTGGAAGGTGGGCAGCATCCTCAACGCTCCTGGCACACGGGCCTCCACTGTGGAGCAATGGCAAGAGTGGATTCGCCTGATTCAGGAGAAGTCGATGAAATACTTAGGCATCCCCGACATCTACGGCCTCGACCATAATCACGGCGTTACCTATACGCAGAAGGGCACGCTCTTCCCCCAGCCCATCAACCTGGCCGCATCGTTCAATACGGAGCTGGCTCGCACAGGTGCTGAGATTTGCGCCTACGAGAGTCGTGCCGGCAACTGCCCCTGGGTGTACAACCCTGTGACCGACCTGTGTCGTGACCCGCGCTGGAGCCGTATCTGGGAGAGCTTCGGCGAAGATCCCATCGTCAATGCACGTATGGCGGAGGCTGAGATCAAAGGCTATCAAGGCGATGATCCCAACCACTTGGGCAAATACAACGTGGCTGCCTGCATCAAGCACTACTTCGCCTACGGAGCTCCTCACACGGGTAAGGACCGCACGCCGGCCTATGTGTCGCCGCAGATGCTTCGCGAAAAGTATTTCGAGCCCTTCAAGGCAGCTATTCAGGCTGGTGCGCTGACGCTGATGGTCAATTCAGGCAGCATCAACGGAATGCCTGTGCACGCCAGCTACGAATATCTGACAAAATGGCTGAAGGAAGACCTGCAATGGGACGGTATGATTGTGACCGACTGGGCCGACATTAATAATTTGTTCACACGCGAGCGCGTAGCCAAGGACAAGAAAGATGCCATCCGCATCGCCATCAATGCAGGCGTCGATATGTCGATGGACCCCTACAGCGTTGATTTCTGCATCCTGCTGAAGGAACTGGTACAGGAAGGCAAGGTGAGCCAGGAGCGCATCGATGATGCCGTTCGCCGCATCCTCAGAGTAAAGTACCGTCTCGGTCTGTTCGACCAACCCAACACAGGTGGCAAGGGCTATGAGAAGTTCGGATCGCAGGAGCACGCTGAGAAGGCCCTCCATGCCGCAGAGGAAGGAATCGTTCTGCTGAAGAATGAAGGAAATACCCTGCCTCTCACCTCACCCCTCTCACCTCACACTTCTAAAATTCTCCTTACCGGCCCCAACGCCAACCAGATGCGCTGCCTCAACGGCGGATGGAGCTACACCTGGCAAGGAAGCAACGCCGAGGACTTAGCCGAGCAGTACAACACCATCTACGAAGCCCTCTGCAACAAGTACGGCAAGGACCACATCATCCTGGAGCAGGGTGTGACCTACAACGAACGTGGCGCCTACTGGCAGGAGAACAAGCCTGAGATTGAGAAGGCTGTGGCTGCCGCTGCCCAGGCCGACGTCATCATTGCCTGCATTGGCGAGAACAGCTATTGCGAGACGCCTGGCAACCTCACCGACTTGTGGATGTCGGAGAACCAGCGCAACCTGGTGAAGGAACTGGCGAAGACGGGCAAGCCCCTCATCCTCGTGCTGAACGAGGGCCGTCCGCGTCTCATGACCGACATCGAGCCGTTGGCTAAGGCCATCGTCCACATCTTCCTGCCTGGCAACTATGGAGCTGATGCGCTGGCCAATCTGCTGGCTGGCGATGCCAACTTCTCGGCAAAGATGCCCTACACCTATCCGCGTGAGATCAACTCGCTGGCCAACTACGACTACAAGGTGTCTGAGGAGGTGGGCACGATGGCCGGCGCCTACAACTACGATGCAAAGGTCAGCCTGCTGTGGCCCTTCGGCTACGGCCTCAGCTACACCACGTTTGAATACGGCAACCTGCGTGCAGACAAGTCCAGCTTCACAGCCGACGATGTGCTGACCGTCTCAGTCGATATCAAGAACACGGGTAATAAAGTGGGCAAGGAGGCTGTACTGCTCTACAGCTCCGACCTCATCGCTTCATTGACGCCTGACAACAAACGTCTGCGTGATTTCCAGAAAATAGAATTGCAGCCTGGCGAGACGAAGACCGTCACGTTCAAGCTGCCTGCAAAGAGTATGGCCTTCGTGGGTGCCGACGGGCGCTGGACATTGGAAGAGGGCGACTTCGTCCTGCGTGCAGGAGGTCTGCAGCTGCCTGTCAATTGCACAGCTACGAAAATCTGGGATGAACCGAATATTTAGCTTTTAGCTATTGGCTAACAGCTAACAGCCAAAAGCCAGCACCTACTTGACCTCGATATCGCGACGAACATTGTCACGAATCTTGGTCAAGTATTTTTTCATGCCATCGCCATCCTTCGTGTCGATAATCTCCAGGAGTTCCTTCAGCTCCGTGCGAATCTGACTGACCTGATCGTGGGTGTAGGGGTTGAAGAGGATTTCCTGCAGCAGGTAGTCGTCTTCATTCAGCACGCCCTTGGCAATGCGCATGTGACGCTTGAAAGTGGTGCCAGGAGCATCCTGATGCTTCATCACGGCAGCAAAGACAAAGGTTGAGACGAAGGGGATACTGAGCGAGTAGGCCACCGTCTTGTCATGCTCCTCGAAGGTGTACTCATAGATGTTCAGGCCCAGCTTCTGGTAGAGGTCCTTGAAGAAGATGCGGCCCATGTAGTCGCCCTCGCTGATGATGATGGCGTTCTCCTCGGAGAGCTGCTGCAGGTTGGCGAAGGTAGGACCGAACATCGGGTGCGTAGAGACATAGCGCATACCCGTCTGTTCATAAAAGTCCTTCAGGTCGGTCTTCACTGAGGCGATGTCGCTGATGATACACTCCTTCGGCAGGTGGGGAATCACCTCCTTGAACACAGGAATGGTGTATTTCAGCGTGACGGCGTTGATCAGCAGCTCGGGCTTGAACGCCTCAATCTCCTCGTAGGATGTAAACCGCTGACAGTTGTAGGTAAACCTCATGCGCATGGGGTCACGCTCAAACACGGCCACCTCGTGATCAAAACTCAGCAGGTCGATGAAGAAGCTTCCCATCTTGCCTGCACCCATTACTAATATCTTCATAGTGTCGTTGATACTTGTTTTGCGGCTGCAAAGGTACGAATAAGCGAGAGAATAGCAAAAAGAAAACGGCTTTTTCTTTTTCTATTCCGAGCGAAAGTACCTTCGACGAAGTCAAAGGTACAAAGAAACGAGCAAAAAGATCGGCGGTTAACTTTTATTAACTAGCATTCTTCCTCATATCTTAGAATTTTTCGTATATTTGCAGCAAAATGTATCGTATTGACAATTATCAAGAGGATTAACTAAAAAACAGAACTAACATGAACAACAAATCTTATTTCGCTATTTTAGGGATTGCAACCACCATGTTGGGTGGGATGCTCCTTTCATCATGCAGCAGTGATGACAATCTTTATAGTACGGACAAGGTGGAACAGCTTGCAAATGAACAATATGCCGCTTCTTTTGAGAAGACTTTCGGCAAGGTCGGCTCTGAGGTGGATTGGGGTTTCAGCAGCAAGCATTTCAATGCGCGAGCCATCACACGTGCTAAAGGTGATTATGATGATTCCAAAGGCAACATACAGCCTGAAATCAATTTCCCAGTTGACTGTGCTGACAGCTATTATCAGGATGCCGTACCAGAAGGTGTTGGCAAACTGCCTACAAATGGTGCCGGACCGGGTTCATATTTCATTGATGCTGGAACCGAATCCGTTTCCACATGGGCTGGCGCCAGCACAATCTATGTAAAGGGCACCGTTGATTTGTCTGATGGCGATGGAGACAAAACAGCCACGACATGGAACTTTGCTCCGGATTATCGTTCGACAATCTATCTGGTGAAGGGCTCAAAGTTAATCTTAGGCGAGGCCAGTGCCTACAATTTCAATGTTGAAGCCATCTATATTGCAGAAGGAGCAACATTGGAGACGGCAGATTTCCTCAAGGCTAACAATAAAACGAAGATCTACAATCGCGGAACCATCAAAGCGGGCACTTTTGAGGTCAACACGTCCAGTTTCCTTCATAATGATGGCACGCTGGAAGCAGAAAGCGTGAATGCCGAAAGCAACGACAGCAGAATCGTCAACGACAACACTATTAATTCTGCAACTGTTGTAGTGAATGCAGGTGCTGTGATGAACAATGCCGAGTGGACCGTTACTGGCACTACCCATATCAATTCCAACAACTCCGGCTGGGTAAACAACGGACACTGGACAACTAAAAATTATGCTTATATCGGCGGTAGCTGGAACGTGATCAACAATTGTTTCCTTGAGGTGACTAACGATTTTGAAATGAACATTTCATCCGTACAAGGAGCATTCAGGATTGATACCGGTGGTGGTGTATTGACAAAGAATTTCTATGGAGGCAGGGATTCAAGTACAGGTGCCATCTCAGGTCCGTTCAAAATCGTGATGAATCCGAATGCTGTATTTGTCGTTTCGGAAACTGCCCAGTTTGAGAGTGGACGCTTTTCCGTCGGGGATGATTATGCATATGGAATCTATGGTCCCTTAGAAGGAGGATATGCCGTGTTCCAGGCAAAGAAAATTGTCAGACACTCCAGTCTTGAAGGCACTTGGGGAGCAGTTACCTATCGCGGCCATTTGTACGTTTCTGCAGAAGAACATTTTGCACAAGGAAACGACGGCATGGCTTCCCACCCGTATATCTGTGCGCAAGACGGTTTCGAAATAGCCGACAATATCTATGCAGATGGCTTCAACTCCGGCAAGCCCAATATCACCATTCCTCAGTCACTTTGCAGCCCAGGCTTCAACGGCGGTAACCCGCTCTATCGTGTGATTGCCGAAGACCTGTCGGCTTCAGAAGCTGGTGACTTCGACTTTAACGATGTCGTCTTCGATGTTGTGAAGTATGATGCTGCTACTAACAAGACTACACTGAAGCTGATCTGCGCAGGTGGTGTGCTTCCTCTGAGAGTGAGGGGAGCCAACCAGGCTAATGGCGTAGAGATTCACAGCGTGTTTGGACAGGTAGCTCCCGACGAAAAGGGTAACTATCAAATGTTCAACACCGGTGCCGGTCCTTCTGTGCCAGAGGCCACCTTCACCGTTGAGGGCGAATACACCACTCCTGAACAGATCAAGAACATCATCATCGAGGTCGAGAAGAATCATGTATGGATGCCCCTCCCCGCCAATCGTGGCGAGGCAGCATGCAAGATCCTGGTTGACGATACGTTCAAGCCTGTTGCTGAAAGAAAGAACATTGCCGACAAGCATCAGAGATTCACCGACTACGTCCAAGGTGAATTCCAGGATGAATTCTGGTGGAAGTAACAACACTTTTTCTGACAGAAGGACATAGGAACATATTTTTTCCGACATAAGGACATAGGGACATAATTTTGTTCCTATGTTCTTTTGTCTAAGAAGAAAAAAACTGAGAAACTCTTTGCCGTTTTATTTTTTATGTCTATCTTTGCACGCCAGATGGCTGCGAAGACAATTATTTATTTCCAACAAATGAGCAAATACGAAATACCTTTCCTCACATCGTGCATACATGCGTTTGGACGGCGCTTCTCTATGACACGCCAGGCAGCATTCCGCTATCTGCATGAGCATAAAGGACTTGCGTTCTTGATCGAGTTCTACGATGTGGAGCACCTGCAGTCAATGGACGAGACCATAGACGACTTGCTCATTGTTTGCCAAAAGAATGGAGGGACACTGGCATGACACTCTATCACGGCACCAATGCAGACATAGAGACAATAGACCTCAACCGGGGCCTGCGACACAAGGACTTCGGAAAGGGGTTCTATCTGACGCCCGACAAAACAACAGCCATCCGTATGGCACAGAAGAAAGAACGGCTCTTCGGTGGCACGGCGACACTAATTACCTATGAGATGGACGATGCGGCCCTACATTCGGAGCTGAAAGTGAAAATCTTTCCCGAGAAAGCCTGTGTGGAGTGGCTCATCTTTGTCGATGCCAATCGCGACAGGAAAGCTGTAACACCCATTCACGATTATGATATCGTCATTGGCCCGATAGCCGATGACGGCGTTGTGCTCCAACTCACTAACTTCCGCGAAGGAATCTACACACCCGAGCAGGCCGCCGCACAGCTTCAGGACAGATATCTGGATCAGCAGTATTATTTTGGAACAGAGCAGGCCCTGCGTTTCCTCCATAAAACAAATGTCGAAGTCGTATGAACCAGCCCACCCATCATCAAATAGCCACTTACCTCATCGACTACGCCCTGAGCGAGTTGGTAAAGTATGTGATGGAAGATACGGGCTGTTCCATCGAGAAGGCTATGGAGCGCGTGTATAACTCACCGCTGATGAATGCCCTCCAGGACGAGGAGGGAGAGTTATACGTGCAAAGCCCAGCATATCTGTATGAGTTAATGGGACATAAAGACATAATTTTTTCTGACAGAAGGACATAGGGACATAATTTTGTTCCTATGTTCTTTTGTCTAAGAGGATTTCTGACATAAAACTGTTGGCAATAGCAGGTAACAACTACGTCATCCTCTTTTATGGACAAAAATCTTCAAAAATCAGGCAAAAATCTATTTTATGTCGAAGCATTTTTGTTGATTTGTGGACAAAAGGACATAAGGACAAAGAAAATCATGTCCCAATTTTCAATTTTTGGGTTGATTTTTGAAGATTTTTGTTCCTATGTCCTTCTGTCTAAGAGGATTTCTGACATAAAACTGTTGGCAATAGCAGGTAACAACTACGTCATCCTCTTTTATGGACAAAAATCTTCAAAAATCAGGCAAAAATCTATTTTATGTCGAAGCATTTTTGTTGATTTGTGGACAAAAGGACATAAGGACAAAGAAAATCATGTCCCAATTTTCAATTTTTGGGTTGATTTTTGAAGATTTTTGTTCCTATGTCCTTCTGTCAAAAACAATAACTATGTCCCAGTGTTCAATTTTGGGTTGATTTTTGAAGATTTTTGTTCCTATGTTCTTTTGTCTAAGAAGAAAAAAAACTGAGAAACTCTTTGCCGTTTTATTTTTTATGTCTAACTTTGCATCCGATAGATGCGAAGACGGGCTGCACCTCGGCAAAGAACGAGCTCTCTGCACTCGGTTGGCACCGTCATTGCACGCACAAGCGTGCGAAGACGGGCTGCACCTCGGCAAAGAGCCAGCTCTCTGCGCTCGGTTGGCACCGTCATTGCAGTCGATAGATGCGAAGACGGGCGGCACCTCGGCAGAGAGGGCTGCACACATCTTTAATATATAA
>CAMVJU010000015.1 GCA_947167935.1 uncultured Prevotellaceae bacterium
TTTCATATGATGTTGGTTTCGGTAAAAATCTAATTCTATTTGTATTTCGTTGGCAAAATTACGAAAAGTTGAGAGCAAAACAAAGAAAAAAAATTTTTTTTTGCCGAAACGTAGTAACTTCGCGCTTGTAGAGCGCAAAGTTACGAAAAAAATAATAGACTCCAAATAAAAGCATTCACATAAAACACAAAAAAAATCCTGAACCGCCGAAGCGATTCAGGATTTATGATGTGCAAGAGTGATTCTCTTGTTACTTGAACAGGCTCAGAGCCATCTGACGGAGGGCGCGACGCCAGGTGAGGAACTCATGGGCAGTACCCTCAGAGACGTGACCTTCGGCATTGAAGCCGGCAGCCTTCAGGGCATCGACAGACTTCTGAATGCCTTCGGGATTCTCCTTAGAGCCGCAGCTCTCGAAGATGTACTTCACCTGCTTGGGATCCTTGATGTCTTCGGGCATGTAGGTGCCACCGCTGAGCAGACCCCATGAGCCGAACAGCTCAGGACGGCGCAGGGTGATGAGCTTGGTCTCCATGCCACCCATCGACAGGCCGGCCATAGCGCGATTCCACTTGTCGGTCTTGGTCTTAAAGTTGGCGTCGATATAGGGGATGAGCTCGTCGCAGAGCACTTTCTCGAAGTCCTCAGCGGTGAACTGGCCGATGGTGCCAAACTTAAAGTCGTTGGTCATTCCGTAGGTCATGACAACGATGAAGGGCTTGATCTGTCCCTCGGCAATGAGGTTGTCCATGATGAGTCTGGCGCAGCCCTGCACAGGCCAGCTAGTCTCGTTCTCACCCCAGCCATGCTGCAGGTAGAGGACGGGGAAGCGCTCCTTCTTATTCTTATCGTAGGTGGGGGGCAGGTAGACGTTAGCAACCTTCACGAGACCTGTGCTCTGTGAGGGGAACTGTACCTGCACCATCTTGCCATGCTCTACGTCAAAGCGGTTCTGGTAGAAGTCCTGATCGGGAGCGGGAATCTCGATGCCGCTCTCCCAGCGGCAAGAGCCGAAGTAGTTGCCAGTACCGGGATCATTGACGGTAGCGCCGTCGATGGTGAGGTGGTAGTAGTGGAAGCCAGGATCCATAGGACCTTCGGTAGTACCTGTCCACACACCATCCTTATCCTTCTTCAGCACGGTGCCGCCACGGCCACCGAGACCAAGGCTGACGATGACCGACTTAGCATCGGGAGCCTCAATGCGGAAGCGGGCATAACCCTCGCTGTTCACCTTCGGCCATTCCTGACCAGGCTGATTCCAGAAATTGCTAACAAAGTCTTCCTTCGGCACGCGGGCATCAAGCACGGGGTCGAAGTCGCGGATGGCACGGTAGCAGGCCTTCGGACGGTAGTTCTCGTCGAAGGGCAGCGGATGGTTGTTAACGCCCAGCCAAGAGTCCTTGTCGCCGAGGTTCCAAAAGGTGACGTTGTCGATCACGTCGGCATGCTTGCGGAACACCTTGAAGAGGCGGGCATACTGGTCGGTCTGCAGCGTTGACATGTAGGCGGGCATGGGCTTTGCCTCACCGCGAGAGAACATCAGCTGGCCGCCGCTCTCATTGTTCATGCGCAGGTCGAGCTCGGTGATGTTGATGTGCTTCACCAGTTCCTTGAAGCGCACGATGGCCTTCTCAAGTTGCTCCTCGCTGGGGAAGTAGATGTTGTAGTGACCCTGCATGCCGATGCCGTCGATGGGCACGC
Source organism: uncultured Prevotellaceae bacterium (assembly GCA_947167935.1). Classification (GTDB taxonomy): domain Bacteria; phylum Bacteroidota; class Bacteroidia; order Bacteroidales; family Bacteroidaceae; genus Prevotella. The sequence continues at coordinate 1,705 of CAMVJU010000015.1, forward strand.
CGGCATCCTGCATTTTCTTCACCATATTATAGATGCGCTCACGCTTGCCTTCATCCACACAGCTGTAGTCGTTGTAGAACAGCAGGGCGTTGGGGTCGGCCTCGCGGGCAAACTGGAATGCCTTGGCAATGAACTCGTCGCCGCAGAGCTGGAAGTGACGGCTCTGGCGATAAGGGCTCGGCTCCTGACCACCGAAACGGCCCCAGCGGGGACCACCACCGTCGTCGGCCATAGCCTCATTGACCACGTCCCAGGCATAGACCACGTCCTTGTAGCGGTTCACCACGGTGTGGATGTGCTCACGCAGACGCTCATAGAACACTTCCTTCGTGACGGGCTTGCCCTTCTTGTCGGTGAACATCCAGTCGGCAAACTGCGAATGCCAGCAGAGGCAGTGGCCGCGCATCTTAATGCCGTTCTGGCGGCAGAAGTTGGCAATCTTGTCGGCGCGCTCAAAATTCCATACGCCCTCCTGCGGGTGAATCTCACCAGGTTTCCAGTCGTTCTCAGCCGTCACGCTGTTGAATTCTTTCTTGATGAGGGCTATCTGAGCCTCATCACTCACGTTGCGCTGATTAACGGCAACGCCAATGGTGAAATACTCCTTGTAAGCATCCTTCAGACCGACATTAGCTCTGGGGTCGACCTGACGGAACTGTGCCCATGTGCTGGCGCTACCTATTGCTGTCAGCGCCACCAGGGCTAAGAAAAATTTTTTCATGTGTTTTGTTTTTTGGTGTTGATAAAAAAGGTTATTTGTGGCAAAGTTACACATTATTCTTTATAAAAAGGCCGATTTTATGGGTTATTTTGCGTTATGAGACATTTAGATATATAAAATGAAACATTCAAGTAGTCGCTATCCTATTTATTTATTGTAAATTTGCACCATATTATCGCATGAGACACAGAAACACCTAATCAACCAACAATAAAATGAAGAGAATCATCAGTTTGTTACTCTTGGGAGCACCGCTTATGGTGGCGGCCCAAAACCCCATCATCCGAGACCAGTTCTCGGCTGACCCCACGGCCCGTGTCTTCAACGGTCGCGTCTACCTCTATCCCTCTCACGACATCTTCCCGCCCGAAGGACAGCGTCAGGACTGGTTCTGTATGGAGGACTACCATGTCTTCTCGTCGGAGAACCTCACCGACTGGACTGACCACGGCGTGATTGTCACCCAGAACAAAGTGCCCTGGGTGAGGCCGAACTCCTATTCGATGTGGGCACCCGACTGCGTTGAGCGCAACGGTAAGTATTATTTCTATTTCCCGTCGGCTCCTAATGGGGCCATGCGTGGTTTCGGCGTTGGCGTAGCCATAGCCGACAGACCTGAGGGACCGTTCATTCCTGAGCCAGAACCCATCAAGGGCATCAACGGCATCGACCCATGCGTGCTTCAGGCATCCGATGGCAACGCCTACATCTTCTGGGGTGCAGGACGCTGCGCCAAACTCAAACCCAACATGAAGGAACTGGCCGACGACACCCCAACTGAGAAGGTGAAGTTTGGTGAACGTGAGTTTGAGATGATGGGCGTCAACTGCCTCAAGGACCTGCCCAACCGTCAGGCTGAAGGCCCGTTTGCCTTCGAATACAACGGAAACTACTACCTCACCTATCCTTATGTGAGGGAAAAGACGGAAGTTCTCGGCTATGCCATGAGTAAAAATCCGATGGGTCCCTATGAATACAAGGGACTGATCATGGCCGAGCAGCCCAACGGATGCTGGACCAATCACCACAGCATCATCAACTACAAGGGTCAGTGGTATCTGTTCTATCACCACAACTATCTCTCGCCCAACGATGACAAGCGCCGTTCTGCCTGTATCGAAAAACTGTTCTTCAATGCCGACGGCACCATCCAGGAGGTAAAGCAGACCCTTCGTGGTGTAGGCATCAACAAGGCTACGGAGAAAATCGAGATCGACCGCTTCAGCGCTGCCAGCAACGACGTGACCGAGGAGCTCATCGACACCGTGAACACATTCCGCAGCTATCAGGCCACCCTGCCTGTCAAAGGCAGCTGGCTGAAATATGATGATGTGGACTTCAGCTGCATTAAGGACGGCTATATGATTATCAACGTGAAGGCCGCCAACAACACCGAGTTCTGTGTCCGCGAGAAGAGTGCCACCGGTAAAGTGCTGGCCCGCGTCAAGCTGACGGTGAAGCCCGAGCAGTCTGCAAACGACAATCCCATGATGGCCCGTTTCCGTCGTGACCTCTCCAACCAGTGGCTCTCACAGGCCGTCAATCTAGAATACACGCCGAATGGAGTCACCAATCTTGTCATCACCAATGAGGGCAACGGTGCACTCAGCGTCGACTGGGTACAGTTCAAGAACCGTCCCGACTACTTCACACCCGTTGCAGCCAAGGCTCCGGCAGCCAAGCCCGATGATGAAGGTTTTATCCGCCGTTGGATGCTCTTAGAGCCCATCGACAAGCCCAATAGCGGCAACACCGTCTTCACCGACAGCTATCTGCGTGAGCACTTCAACCGCGAATACTTCAAGGGGCAGCAGACCATCCTGCCAAAGGACGGCCAGAAGGTGACGGCCGTGTTCCAACAGGAGCAGGCTCCCGCAGGCTTTGGCCGTGGTGCACAGCAGATGCCTGAAGGCCCGCAGGTAAAGACCGTCAAGCAGACGCTGACGTGGCACGCTCTGGAAAGCAACATGTTCAACGTGAAGCTCTTCCGCTTTGCTGAGAAATACGGTGAGAAGGTCTATGGTGTGCTCTTCTGGGCCGTCACCATCATCGACTGCGATGAGGATATCGAGAATGTGCGCCTGGCCGTCGGCTCCAACTCTGCCTCCATGTGGTGGCTCAACGGCGAGGAAGCCCTTCTGCTTAGCGGCGACCGCCGCATGGTGAAAGACGATGCCATGTCGCAGCGCCTCACCCTGAAGAAAGGCCGCAACATCCTGCGCGGAGCCATCATCAACGGCCCGGGCATGAGCGACTTCTGCGTCCGTTTCCTTGACGAGAAGGGCAATCCCGTAAAGAATTATAATATAACGCTCTCTTCGAAATAACGTGGTAACGTCATAACGATATAACGACAAAAAGAAGAACGTCACAACGATATAACGACAAAACAAAGAACGACATAACGAATTCAATAGATTATGAAAACGAAATATCTGACAGGTTTATCATTTATCATTTGTTCTTTATCATTTAGCCCTGCAAGGGCGCAAGTGGGCGCGCCCTACATCCATGACCCGTCGACCATTGCCGAATGCGAGGGCAAATACTACACCTTTGGCACGGGCGGCGGCGGTCTCATCAGCGAGAACGGGTGGACATGGAACAGTGGCGCTGAGCGTCCTGGCGGCGGCGCTGCTCCCGACATCATCAAGATAGGCGACCGCTATCTCTGCATCTATGGTGCTACCGGCGGAGGCCTGGGTGGCGGACACAGCGGCCGCATCCTCACCATGTGGAACAAGACACTCGACCCGAAGTCGCCTGACTTCAAGTGGACAGAGGCGGTCGAGGTGTGCAGCAGCGACGGCATGGAGGATCAGGACGCCATCGACCCCGGCATCCTGCTCGATCCCACCACGGGACGTCTGTGGGTGAGCTACGGTACCTACTTCGGCACCATCCGTCTCATTGAGCTTGACCCGAAGACTGGTTTCCGTGTCAGCGGCAACAAGGAGAAGGACATCGCCATCGACTGCGAGGCTACCGATCTCATCTACCGCAACGGCTGGTATTATCTCCTTGGTACTCACGGCACTTGCTGCGATGGTGTGAACTCTACCTATAACATCGTGGTAGGCCGCTCGCGCAGCGTTGAGGGTCCCTATATAGATAATGTAGGCCGCGACATGTATCACGGCGGAGGCCGCATGGTCATCGCTGCAGGCGACCGCAAAACAGGTGCCGGACACTTCGGCCGTACCATCATTGACGATGGTGTAGAGCTGATGTCGTTCCACTGGGAGGCCGATTTCGATATGGGTGGCCGCTCCACATTAGCCATCCGTCCGTTGCTCTGGAAAAACGACTGGCCCTATGCTGGCGAGCAGATCAAGGATGGCGTCTACGAGATTGAGAGCGAACGCCGCGGCTACTCTCTGGAATTGGCCGTCGACTTCGTGCGCATGCAGGTGGCACGTCAGGGCTGGTTCAATCGCGATCAGATGCAGGAGGCTCCCAAGCCTGTGGCCAACCAGACACTAGCAGAAGTGCAGGGCTCATGGCCCGAGGGCGAAATTGCCGTGCGCTGTGGCGACTATATGTTCCGTCCCTGGCAGAAGTGGCAGGTAGTGCCCGTTCCCCAGCGTGGCGGCACCATCTGCGGACCGCTCTATGTCATTCGTATTGAGGGTACTAACCGTGCATTGACCGCCACCGATAAGTTGGAGGTAGTCACCAAGGAGCTAGCCGACCTCGATGAGCAGCTCTGGCGCATCGAGCAGCTCACCGACGGCACTTATCGCATCATGCCTTACATCATCCCCGGACAAGAGGGCAAAAACCAGAAGTATTGCCTCTACAGCGCTGGCGACAGCACCCCCAGCCTCGCCGAGTACGACTTCTCTACCGACAACTCCAAGTGGAATTTCCGCCAGCACTAAAAGGAATTCCTATGTTATTTGAAAGCTATTACCAATAATCATTCAGACATTATGAAAAAAATAGTATTTGCACTAATATGCATGGCTGGTCTGACTTTGACAACCGCCTGTGGCGGCAGTAAGGACAACAAAGGCGTTGCCGAGGCCACACCTGCCGAAAACGAACCCGCAAAGGAGCAAGTAACTGAAGAGCAGGAACCTGCCATTGCTGAAAATGAGAACGATGGAACACTTGACATGACAACTTTCGCCTCACAGGTGAAGGAGGTATGTGGTGTCGAGCCATTCACCACCGACGAGATGACCAAAGTGAAGGTATGGTACTCAGAGAGCGAGATGTCTGGCAAACAGTATAATATGACTTCACCTGTGGCCGACGGCATTGATGGGGAAGCCATTCAGCGCGACTATTTCAACGCCTTTGCCAAGGTGGCCGACGGCAACAAGATCTACGGCATCAACATGAACGGCACACGTGGCAACGATACATTCTCCGACTACGACGAGTACGTGAAGTTCATCAAGGCAAACGGCATGTATGCCAAGGCTCAATACGCCTACGACTACAATGGCAAGCCCATTGAAATATACTGTAGCGTGTCCTTCGGAGACTTTGGTCTGTTCGTTACGTTTGAAAAATAATTATCAAAAACATTAGACTATAATGAAGAAACCTTTAGTAATGGCTGCCCTGATGATGGCGGCCACCGTAGGCCTCAATGCCCAGCGACCGATGAGCGCTCCAAAGGGCGGAAAGGCTATCAGCGATGAACTCATCGGCATCTTTTTCGAGGACATCAACAACTCTGCCGATGGCGGCCTCTATGCCGAGTTAGTGCAGAACGGCTCTTTCGAGTACAGTCCCGCCGATCGTGACGGATGGGGGGCCGGTACAGCTTGGAAGCAGATACGTCCGGGCCACTCCCTCGGCACCCTGCAGGTGCGCATGGATAATCCGCTCCACCCCAACAATGCTACCTACATTCGCCTGCATGCCGAGCGCACGAAGGAGTACCATGACTACAAGGGATGGAAAGGTTTCGGTCTGCAGAATGATGGCTTTGACGGCATCTCGGTGAAGGCCGGCGCAAAGTACGACTTCTCAGTTTTCCTTCGCAACATCGGCAGCGCCAAGCAGGTGCGCGTGGTGCTGGCCAAGCCCGGAGAGGGCTGGGGAGCCAATCCGATAGTATTGGCTGAGACGACCTTCGACGTGAGCAGCACCTCGTGGCAAAAATATGAGGCTGTGCTGACGTCTGCTGAAGACTGCACGAACGCCAACCTGCAGATTCTCGTCCTCACCGTGGGTGACATCGACATTGACCAGGTGTCGCTTATGCCCGAGGACACCTACAAGGGACACGGCCTGCGCAAGGACTTGGCACAGGCATTGGCCGACCTGCATCCGAAGTTCATGCGCTTCCCCGGCGGATGCGTGGTGCACGGCGGTGGCGACGGATTCTGGAACACCTATCGCTGGAAGACCACCATCGGTCCAAAGGAGCAGCGCCGACAGCTGAAGAACACCTGGGGCTACCACCAGAGCTGCGGTCTCGGCTACTTCGAGTATTTCCAGTTCTGCGAAGACCTCGGTATGGAGCCTGTGCCCATCCTTCCCTGCGGTGTCAGCTGCCAGGGTACCAACGGCGGCTGGAGCATGTGGCCCACTCAGGCTCAGGACGTAGTACCCATGAGCGAGATGGACGAGTGGGTGGCCGAGGCCATCGACCTCATCGAATGGGCCAACGGCGACCCCGCCACGAACAAGTGGGCCAAGATGCGTGCCGATGCCGGTCATCCCGCACCCTTCAACCTGAAGTATCTGGGTCTGGGCAACGAAGAGAAAATCTCGCCCGAGTTCATCGAGCGCTTCAAGTACATCTATGAGCGCGTGATGAAAGCTCATCCTGAAATCGTCATCGTAGGAACCGCCGGTCCTGGATCACACGCCGGCAATCCCGACTTCGAAGCCGGCTGGAAGCTGGCTGAAGAGCTGGACATGCCCATCCTCGACGAGCACTACTATGAGCAGAACAACTACTTCCTGAACAAGCGCCAGTACGACAACTATCCCCGCGACCGCAAGACAAAGGTCTATCTGGGCGAGTATGCCGCCAAGGACAAGAAGCTCATTGATGCCCTGGCTGAAGGTCTCTATCTACTCCACGTCGAACGCAACGCCGACGTAGTCTGCATGACCAGCTACGCTCCCCTCTTCGCCCGTAAGAACGGCACACAATGGAACCCCGACCTCATCTACTACGACAACGAGCGTCCGTTCCTCACCTGTAGCTACTACGTGCAGCAACTGTTCGGACAGTCAAGCGGTCAGTATTACTACGGCGACTGTGTCTCATTTGAGGGAGATGATGCCGGTGTGGTGCAGCCCGTGGAGAACAGCCACTATGGACAGAGTGTCATCCTGAACGTGAAGACCCGCAAGCTCTTCGTCAAGCTTGTCAATGCTGGCGATCAGCCGAAGAAAGCCAACATTAACCTGAGCCGCTTCGGTCTGAAGAAGATGGCTACAAAGACTGTGCTGGCCGGTTCCCCCGACCAGGAGAACAACTTTGAAACTCAGCCCATTGTTCCACAAACCGAACAACTGAAGGCCAAGAAGAAGTTTACGCTCGATTTGCAGCCCTACTCAATGGTTATGCTTGAATATCAGCTGTAAAAAACAATACGGAGCTTCCTTTTTCTCCTGAGGAAGCGAGTTATAAAATTATCTAAGCGACTTTTGGTCAGATTCTCGAGAGAATTCAATCAAAAGTCGCTTAGTTATTTTCGTGAGGAGGCTCTAAAAATCTCTCAGCTCATTGTATATGCGCTGCACGGGCAACCCCATCACATTAAAGTAGCTGCCGTGAAGGCCCGTCACGCCAATATAGCCTATCCACTCCTGTATGCCATAGGCACCGGCCTTGTCGAAGGGACGGTAATTCATGATGTAGTAGTCAATCTCCTCGTCGGTTAGTTCCTTGAAGGTGACGTCAGTAGTGACTGAAAAGCGGCGCTGTTTTTCTGCCGTCGTGAGACAAACGCCGGTAATGACCTGATGCGTGCGGTTGCTCAACTTATGCAACATGCGGCGGGCATCTGCCTCATCGTGAGGTTTGCCCAACACTTCACTATCAACCACGACGATGGTATCAGCAGTAATAATCAGCTCATCATCAGTCAATTGCTTTTGATAGGCAGCGGCTTTCTCCGCTGAAATAAACTCCGCAATTTGCTCCACAGGCAATTCGGCGGGATAGCTCTCGTCTATGCCCTGAATAGTGCGCACTTCATAATCGATACCGAGACCGGCAAGCAATTCACGGCGGCGCGGCGAGTTACTAGCCAAGATAATGTGGTATTTCCTGAGGTTTTCAAGCATGTTTTTGTTTTTTCTAAATCAACAAGTTCAACTAGTTTAACTAGTATCGCTAGTTCAACTAGTTCTTTAATTACCAACCGAAGGCAGTGGCGTTCATCTGCCAGAGGCCCTGAGCACGCAAAGTCTGTTCAATGACATCACGGGCGCAGCCCTGGCCGCCACGGCAGTGGCTGACGTAAAGGCTGGCATCCTTCACTTCAGGGCAGGCATCCTTGGGACAGACGGGGCAGCCCACACGGCGCATCACCTCCAGGTCGGGAATGTCGTCACCCATGTACATCACCTCTTCGTCCTTTAAGCCATACTGCTCAAGGAATGCCTCATAGGTACGCATCTTCACCGAACAGCCGATAAAGATATCGGTAAGACCCAGCGTCTCATAGCGGTGGCGCACAGCCTCGACGTTGGCACCCGTCATAATGGCCATGCGCAGGCCTAGCTTCACGGCCAGCTGCAGGGCATAGCCATCCTTGATGTTGGCGGTACGCATAGGGATGCCGTCAAGGCCCATAGGGATGGTCTCACATGAGAGAACGCCATCGACATCGAAGATGATGGCGCGGATTTTTCTGAGGTCGTAGTTAATCATGATGAATGCTTTTACTCATTATCTCATAGACCTGCTGCTTGAGCGGTTCATCAGCCAACAGCTGCAACTGAGCATTGATGACATTTTCGTCGTAGCGTACGGCGGGGCCTGTCTGGGCATCGTGAGGATGCATGCTATGCACTTTCTGCGCCGTCTCGTCGATGAGCGGCAAGAGCACGTCAAAAGAAACACCCTGACGCTCTAAGATATCAGCTGCCAGCTTATAACAATGATTACTGAAATTGCAGGCAAAGACAGCAGCGAGATGCAAATGGCGGCGGGCGGTGCTACTCAACTCGCGCACGTTGTCACTAACAGATGTCGCAAGCTTTGTGGCAACTTGAAACGAGAGACCGTCGTTAGCCTCAATAAAGAAAGGGAGGTGGGTAAAGTCGACATCGCGCTCCTTCGAGAAAGTCTGCATAGGATAGATGACGCCGTGGTGAAGTGGGCCTTCAAATACCGACATCGGCACACTACCTGCCGTATGAAACATGGGACACTCCACCCTACCCTCTTTCAACTGCGCAATGACCGCAGGCAATACAGCGTCCTTCACGGCAATAATATAGGCATCAGCAGTAAGGGGAAGAGAGGCGATGGTGTCGGTTGGGGAACCACCGACCACACTGGTCAATATTGTAGCATTGTCCATGGTGCGGCTATACACCGCCTCAATGGTGTGGCCCTTAGCATACAACGCTTTGGCAAACTGCGTGGCCAACCGGCCTGCACCCACAAACACGATCCGCATAAAACTGTTGTCTAAAGTCTATCGTCTGAAGTCCAAAATCTGAAGTCAGAACTTACCGACATGTACATTCTCCCACTTCAGCTTATCCTCGTTCTGCGGCTTGCGCTCGTCGGCCTTGTGCCCCACAGCAATAACACACAGCACGCTGAAGTTCTCAGGGATGTCGAGGATGCCGCGGATAACGGTGTCGGCCGAAGTGCCATCGCTCAGTCCACGGCCACGCATCTGCACCCAGCACGAACCCAAGCCCAGCTCCTCGGCCTGATACTGCATGGAAATGGCAGCTATGGAGCCATCCTCCACCCAGCAGTCGTTCTGCATGGGGTCGCCCAACACAACGATAGCCAAAGCTGCACCTTTAATGAGTTGTCCGCCCAAGTCTTTGGCGTCGCTGAGTTTTTCCAAGTCCATTTTGTCTTCTACTACCACGAACTGCCACGCCCGCTGACCCTTGCTCGTTGGAGCCATCAGGCCTGCACGCATAATCAGTCGAACGTCTTCAGCATCAATCTCCTCATCGGTGAATTTTCTGTGAGAACGGCGCAACTGCGCCAAATCTTTGAAGTTTGTCATAAGCGTCTTTTCGTTAGAAATTTCTGCAAAGGTACGAATTAGCAAGCAAAAGGAGGATTTATCGGCGTTAAAGGGAGTTAAAGAGCCAAAGTTTCTACTAAAAATGATTATCTTTGCACACAAAACAACAATAACTAAGCAAAACGTCATGAAACGATTCTATCTTTTCCCGCTCTTTTTACTTCTTGCCATAACTACGATGGCACAGCAGCACACTTTGTGGTATAGCCAGCCCGCAACCCATTGGCTTGAGGCACTACCCATTGGCAACAGCCATTTAGGTGCAATGGTCTATGGCGGCACAGACACAGAGGAGATACAGCTGAACGAAGAGACATTCTGGAGCGGATCGCCCCATAACAACAACTCCACGGAGTCGCTCGTCGCCTTGGACGAGGTGCGCCGCCTCATTTTCCAAGGGAAGGAGTTCGAGGCTTCAAAGCTCATCGACCAGCATTTCATCAAAGGTCCCCACGGCATGAGATTCCTACCGCTGGGCAGTCTGAAGCTGACGCTGGGCCACAAGGACGTGACCGATTATCGCCGCAAGCTAAACCTCGGCGATGCCACCGCCACCACATCTTATATATATAAGGGGGTGAAATACGAACGAACCGTATTTGCCTCGCAGGCCGATAGTGTGATTGTCGTTCAGTTGAAGGCCGACAAGAAAGGCGCCCTGTCGTTCAATTTGGAGCTCACCTCTCCGTTGCAGAAAACGAATCATGAACCGATGATTGGCAGAATCTCCGGCTCGCAGAACGGCTTGCATGATGCGCAGATGTTTATGACTGTCGATGGCGTGGAGCATGAGGGCATTCAGCCAGGGCTGAAGGCGGCCTGCTCGGTGTATGTGGAGACAGACGGTCAAGTGGATAGCAATGACAATAAGACGATAACCGTAGAAAACGCCACGACGGCTACCCTACACATTGCGGCAGCTACCAACTTCGTGAACTACCACGATGTCAGCGGCAATGCCATGAAGAAGGCCAATGAGAGATTGTTTACGGCGCACGGAAAGTCGTATAAGCAGCTTCTGAAGCGTCATATCGCCAAATATCAGGAGCAGTATAACCGCGTGTCGCTGACGTTGCCCAAGACGGATGCCTCAACTTTGGAGACTGACAAACGTGTAGAGGCCTTTGCCGAAAACCCCACCGATCTTGATATGGTGGCACTGATGATGCAATACGGACGCTACCTGCTTATCTCGTCGAGCCAGCCCGGTGGACAGCCCGCCAATTTGCAAGGTGTGTGGAACGACAAGATGAATGCACCGTGGGATTCGAAGTACACCATCAACATCAACGCTGAGATGAACTACTGGCCCGCACTCGTCGGCAACCTCGCCGAGACGCAGCAGCCGCTATTCTCAATGATCAAGGACCTGAGCGAGACGGGTGCCGAAACGGCCAAGACGATGTACGGCTGCAAGGGCTGGGTGGCCCACCACAACACCGATTTATGGCGCATTGCCGGCCCTGTCGACGGCACACCTTGGGGCATGTTCCCAACAGGTGGTGCCTGGCTGACGACGCACCTTTGGCAGCATTATCTCTACACGGGCGACAAGCAGTTCTTGGCCGAATACTATCCTGTGATGAAGGGCGCTGCCGATTTCCTTATGGACTATATGAAGGAATATCCTGATACGGGCGAAGTGAAGCAGGCAGCTGGCTGGCTGATGACCGTACCTACCGTGTCGCCCGAGCATGGACCGCGTGGCAAAGGCACCAATGTCACCGCCGGCTCGACAATGGATAACCAGATTGCCTTTGATGTGCTGTCGCAGACACTCATGGCAGCCAAAGCTTTGGGGAAAGACGGCTCTTATATTTCAACTCTCGACTCTCATCTCTCAAAACTACCTCCAATGCAGATTGGCCGCTACGGGCAGCTGCAGGAATGGATTATCGATGCTGACGACCCGAAGGATGAGCATCGCCACATCTCACACCTCTATGGTTTGTACCCTTCGAACCAAATCTCCCCTTTCAAACATAATGCACTCTTTACTGCCGCTGCCAACACGCTGAACCAGCGCGGCGATATGGCTACGGGCTGGAGCCTCGGCTGGAAGACAAACTTCTGGGCACGTATGCTCGACGGCGACCATGCCTTCACCATCATTAAGAATATGCTGCACCTGCTGCCCGACGACTCCAAGATGCGCCAATTCCCCAACGGCCGCACCTATCCCAACCTATTCGACGCACATCCGCCGTTCCAGATTGATGGCAACTTTGGCGTCTCAGCCGGCATCTGCGAAATGCTGCTGCAGAGTCACGACGGTGCTGTGCATCTGTTGCCTGCCCTGCCCACATCGTGGAGCGAAGGCGAGGTGAAGGGCCTGCGTGCCCGTGGCGGTTTTATCGTAGACGAACAATGGAAAGACGGCAACATCATCAAGGCGACCATCCATTCCACCATCGGCGGCACACTTCGCCTGCGTTCCTACATTCCGCTGAAGGGTAAGAACCTGCGCGAGGCTTCCGGCACTTGTCCCAACGAACTGTTGCAGCCTGCCAACATCAAGAAGCCGCTGCGCTCACCTGAGTTGAAAGACTTCCAAATGCTAGGGTATATGCTCGTCCATGAATACGACCTCGACACACAGCCTGGCCAAACCTATATCATCAAAGGAGTCCCGGTCAAGCCCAACCCATACCTTGAAAGCCAAGCATACCCTGTAACCCCATAAAACTCCTCCATGCCCCAAACCCGCATTTACACCAGTGGCGATACTCTGCCTGAGGGTCTGATGGAAGAGAATTTCTTCCACAGTCCTCAGTTCTTCGCCCTATGCCAGCAGACGCCACGCCACCGTCCCTATATGGTGACGCTGATTGATGACAGCGGTTCTCTGCTGGCGCAGATGCTGGCTGTAGTGCGCTATCGTTCGTCGTGGTTTCCGCCCTACTATTACATGCATTGCCGCATTCTGGGCGAAGGGGTGTACAAGGAGAGTAGCGGAGATGCTTTCGACCAGATGCTGAAGGCGCTCACCTCAAAATTAGGACCACGGATGCTCTATGTGGAGGTGAGCCACCTCAGCCACAAGATGTTCGGCTACCGCCAGCTACGCGCTGCCCGCTACTTCCCTGTGCGGTGGATGAGCATCCACAACTCACTGCACTCACGCACGCCGGAAGAGCGCATCACGCCTGCCCTGCAGCAGCGCATCGACAATGCCTACGAGCGTGGTGTCATCACCGATGAGGTGAAGAACGAGGATGACTTCAAGGAGTTTATGAAACTATTGCGCCACCACAACTGGCTGAAACCCAAAAGATATATCCCTGCCGACGAGTTCTTCCACTCGTTTAGCGGCCTGCCGAAGGAGGATGGCAAAGATGGTATAGAGCTACACGATGACGGTCGTCTCTACCTCACTCGCTATCATAATCGCGTGGTAGGCTGTTCAGCCGTGGTCTACTCCAACCATCAAGCCTACCTCTGGTATGCCGCCTACCGCCGCAAGTCCTTCGCATGGGTGCATCCCCGCGAGCTCACCATCTGGCACGCCATCAAGGATGCCCATAGCCTTGGCTACGAGCACATTTACTTCATGGATGTCGGCCTACCCTTTCGCAAGAACAAATTCCGCGAGTTCATCCTTCGCTTCGGTGGAAAGCCTGTCACCACCTACCGCTGGTTCCGTTGCTCCATCAAGTGGATCAACTCCCTCCTTTCGTGGATTTACCGCGACTAACACCCCTTCTCATACAATAAAACGGAGTGCATCAGCGTTATTAAAGAGATGATACACTCATACAAAGGCAATGTGTACTGCCACATTGCCATTACGATATTGCTGTTGCTGACAACCCTACAAGCTGTCGGACAGACGTTTACGCTGAAAGGACTGGTGACCGACGACGAAGGCAAGCCCGTTGAGTTTGCCACCGTGGCCTGTGGTGAGCAGAGCAAGGTAACCTTCACAAATATCAAGGGCGAATACCATATGACCCTGCAGACAGCCGATTCGGTGAAGGTGAGCTTCTCATCGGTGGGCTATAAGCCACGCACAAGGACTCTCTACAAGCCTCAGGGCACACAAACCCTGCGCATCCTCCTGCGTGCAGATGGGGAGCTCGGTGAAGTGATAGTGACTGAGAGACGGCGCCAGACCGACCAAATGGAGCAGCTCGACATTAAAGACTTGCGCACAGGTGCCGTTAGCGTAACGGGCAACGCCATCGAAGAGCTCATCCAGCAGCAGGCAGGTGTTTCCACCCATAACGAGTTGTCGAGCCAGTACAACGTGCGCGGCGGTTCCTTTGACGAGAACTCCGTCTATATTAATAATGTGGAGGTCTACCGCCCCCTGCTTATCCGCTCGGGACAGCAGGAAGGCCTCTCCATCATCAACGCCGACATGGTGGAAAAAGTAGGCTTCTCGTCGGGCGGATTCTCCGCTAAGTACGGCGACAAAATGTCTAGCGCCCTTGACATCACCTACCGCCGTCCAGAAAAGCTCGAGGCTACAGCTTCAGCCAGCCTACTCGGTGGCTCGGCCTACATTGGCTATGGTGCCAACAACCATTTCTCCATGAGTCATGGCATCAGGTACAAGACTAACCGCTACCTCCTTGGTTCACTGCAGACCACAGGTGAATACCGTCCAAACCAGCTCGACTACCAGACCTACATGACCTGGCAGCCCAACCGCCGCTGGACGCTCGATTTCCTTGGCAACATCTCTGAAAACCACTACAACTTCCGTCCTAAGGATCGTGAAACCAGCTTTGGCACAATGGAAGATGTAAAGTCGTTCCGCGTCTATTTCGACGGACAGGAGAAGGACATCTTCCGCACCCTCTTCGGAACGGCCTCACTGACACGCCATATCGGCGATAGCACAAGCGTCAAACTGTTGTGGAGTGCCTTCTACACCAAAGAGCAGGAACGCTATGACATTCAGGGACAATATTGGCTCGATGACACAGGCAGTGCCGAGCAATTAGGTGTGGGCACCTATGCCGAGCATGCCCGCAACTACCTGACAGGCCGTGTGCAGAGCGTGAAGCTGATGCTAAATAGAAAACTTAGGAAACACGACATAGAAGCTGGCCTGACCTACAAATGGGAGCACATCAAGGAGCAAAGCCGTGAATATGAGATGCGTGACTCGAGCGGCTACAGCGTGCCGCACACAGGCGAGCGTCTTGACCTCATCTACACCCTCGCCTCGAATCAGGACATGAAGTCACGTCGTGTTGAGGGCTATGTGCAGGATGTCTTCCGCTGGCACACTAATTCCCAGTCGGAGGAGACAGATGAGCCCCGCCACACCTTCTTCACCCTTACTTATGGTCTTCGTTTCGCCCATTGGACATTCAACCGCGAGACATTGCTCTCGCCACGCGCCTCCTTAGCTATCGTACCTGCCAGCAACCCCGATATCACCTACCGCTTCGCTACAGGCCTCTACTATCAGGCTCCGTTCTACAAGGAGCTGCGCGACACCACATTGACCAGCAGCGGCGTCACCGCTGTCACGCTCAACCGCAACATCAAGAGCCAGCAGTCGTGGCAGGTACTCGCAGCCTTCGACTACCGCTTCAAGATGAACGACCGCAAGTACAAGTTCACCGCCGAGGCCTACTACAAGGCGCTATCGAACCTCATCCCCTACAACGTACAGAACGTGAAGGTAACCTACTATGGCGAGAACCTTACCTCTGGCTATGCCCTTGGTCTCGACATGAAGCTATATGGTGAGTTCGTACCCGGCACCGACTCGTGGGTCAGTTTCTCGCTAATGCGTACCCAGCAGAAATACCAAGGCCAATGGGTACCTTTGCCCACCGACCAGCGCTACGCCCTGAACCTGCACTTCACCGACTATTTCCCGGGTACCGACCGCTGGAAGATGACGCTACGCCTGGCATACGCCGACGGCCTGCCCTTCGGAGCCCCCCACCGCGGCATCGAGGCACAGAGCTTCCGTGCTCCTGCCTACAAACGCGCCGACATCGGTATGAGCTACCTCGCATTAGGAAATGCCAAGAATGAAACAAGAAATGAAAAATGGGGGGTAAAGCGAATTTGGTTAGGATTGGACTGTCTGAATCTCTTCGGTATCAGCAACGTCAATAGCTATTACTGGGTTACCGACGTCACCAACCGTCAATGGGCCGTGCCCAACTACCTGACAGGCCGCCAAATCAACGGCAAAGTCATCGTTGAGTTCTGATTATTGTAACGTAACTCAGAAAAAACTACCTTACCTTCAGACAGAGTAGCGTGAGATCGTCGTTGGGCTCAGCGCCATCGCGGTGTTTCTCCACCTCGGCCTTCAGATACTCCACCACCTGACGGGCATTCTCGAAATGCGCCGTGCGGAGGATATTGAGTAAGCGATCGTCACCGAACTGCTCCTGCTGACGGTTCTCGGCTTCGTTCAGGCCATCCGTGTAGACGAAGAGCGGATGGCTTTTGATACTGTCGATATGCTCGCCGATAAACTCCAGCCCCGGCCAGAGGCCGATAGGCGCATTGGGTTCCATCTCAAGGAACTCGCCACCCTGTTCGCCATTGCGCAAAATAGGAGGATTATGTCCGCAGTTGCAAAAATCAAGACGCCCAGTAGTAAGGTCTACCAATCCGATAAACATCGTGACGAACATGCCAGCCTCGTTGTCGCCAGAGAGCTCGGCATTCATACGAGTTGCAATCTCATCCGGCATCATCTCCTGCGTGGCCAGTGTACGGAAGAGCCTAGTGGCCTGTGCCATAAAGAGCGAGGCAGGGACACCCTTTCCTGAGACATCGCCAACGCAGAAATAGAGCTTATCGGAGATCAACAGATAGCCGTATAGGTCGCCGCCCACCTCCTTGGCGGGTGTCATCGAAGCGTAGATGTCGAGGTCGTCACGCTCAGGGAAGACACCAGGCACCATCGACATCTGTATGTCGCGTGCAATACGCAGCTCACTCTCAATACGCTCCTTCACGGCGGTAGTCTCCTCTAACTGGTCATAGGCAATCTTCAGCTTCGAGTGTGCCTCCTCCAATCGCTTGTGTGCAAGGGAAAGACGCTTAGCAGAGCGGATGCGGAAGTAGATAAAGATGAGGAAGAAAAGGATGAGCAGCGAGAGGGCTACGGTAAGGCTGACCCAACGCTGACGGTCCATATCAGCCTGCTGCTGGCTGATCTTAGCCTCTTTCTGCGAGGTGTTATAGATGGTGGCCAGCTCGGCCGCATCGTCACTCTTACTCTTGACTATAGCACTATCGAGGGCATCGCAGAGCTGCATAGAGGTCTCCATCACCGTGTCACGCCGCTGGGCACCTACGTTGGCACGCAGCTTAGGCAAAAGATAGAGCTGAATATTATCGAGCGTCAACTCAATGTCACGCTCCACGAGCATCTGATCCAGATAACGGTAATTATCTGCAGCTTCAATGTATCGACCGGCACGCACCAAGTAATCGTTAGCATTGATGCGTCCCATACTGGTTTTCGAATAGTCGGTCTTCAGGAATGCCTCATAGGCTTCAGCAGCCTGTTCTGTGCTGTCGATGCCCAATTTGGCCACAGCTCGCATGATTTCTATCTGTCCCTGATATTCGTCGAAGAGCTCCGTCACGGCCTTTTTCTGCCCCTTGTAAAGGTCCAGCAGCATCTCCGTGCGATCTATCCAGTAGAGTGCATCCTCGAAACGGCGAGTGTTGATGTAAGCCTGGCTAGTGTAAACCGTTCCGATGACAGCCTCCTGCAAGCCACGGCCCACGGTATCATTCTGCCAGCGATTACGATAATGCTCGCGAGCCTGATAGAAACTGACACTTGCCTCGTGTACACGGCCAAGATTAAGCTCACAACATCCAATGTTGTTCAGCAGGATTGCATAGTCAATGTCGGAGCCGGTATTTGTTTCCTTCATCTTTGCTACGGCAGGCATGGCTACCTCCAAAGATCCCTCGAAGTCGCCCTTGATGAGAAGAAGCTCGGAAAGTCGGCGTGCAGACTTATTGTAGCTAAGCTGATCCTGCTCATTTTGCACCTCACATTCCAATGCCTTCTTGAAATAATACTCTGCCGAACGATACTGGCCCTGACGGTAGGAGGCAGAGCCTCGCCAGCGGTTGGCTTCCAAAGCGGAGATATCACCTGCCTGCTCAAAACTGTCGGCCAGCACCTTCATGCGTTCATAATCCTTATTAGCACCGGCTGCAAAGATGATGCTATCGGCATGGCCCGCACGCAACTCATGGGCAGCCTCGTTGTGGCCACACGACCATAACGATGCGCCAATAATGGCACACAGCACACAAAACAGAAGATTCCTCGTCTTGTTCATCAACAAACTATATGCTTTTGCGTGGCAAATTTACGCATTCTTTCCCATTCCGCCAAGCTTTTTCCTTACTTTTTTTCTTTCCTTCCTGTAGAAGAATCCAAAAGAAGATATCAACAACAATTTTTAAAAAAAAATGTTAACCACATCAAAAAAGTTTTCCACAAATTATTGTATTACAAATTTAATGCATATCTTTGCACATTGAACTATCTGAAAGATTCGAACTACACCTATGAAAAAGTTTAAGGACAATAACATTTTTCTCTTGTTGACTGCTGCCATAATCATGTTGACGGGCTGCAGCAAACCCATGGATTTGTATGATGAGGAAGCCCAGACGAAGATTAACGCCGTGAAGCTTTTGGGTCCCATCGATTCGCGTCATGACTGGAGCACCATTTATCAGGGCACCGTTACCGTTAATGCCAATGCTGGGCTTGACGACATTGTGAAGGTGCAGATCCTGACCGAGCCGCCATTCTTCAATTCAGATGCCAAAGTGCTTAACGAGGCTGCTGCGAAAAAGGGCGACAAGGTGACCATCAAATACGATGCCCCGAAGACCAGCACGCAGCTGGTGGCTGCATGCGTGAGTAGCAAGGGAGCCTACTATATCCAGGTGTTCAAACCTGGCGATGCGGAGGTGAACTTCGTCCAAGCCAAGTCACGTGTAACCAGGGCTTCGGGCAGCGAGGCTCCCAACATCACCTCTATCAAGTTGTCAGCTCCCCACAAGACGTTCAATGCCCTGCGAACTGAGGCTGGAGCGACTTGCGTCATCAACGGCACCACCTATAATTTATGGGCAGATGGCACTTGGGCCAACGACCAGGTGTGGCAGCCTGCTGACGGCAACACCTTCGACAATGGTTGGAAGATGGACACCGAGAAGAACAGAGGCATCATCTACCGTGACATCGAGGGATTTGAAGATGGTGAGTTGGAGAACATCCAAGCCATTACCGAGGCATTCCTCTACAAGAAATCCAACGACCAGTACTCCGTTAACGGCAAGAAGAACAATATCAGGTTGATTCGTGAGAGTGCATACTTCACCCTCAACAACAACTACCTGATTACCGACGGTGCAAATCCCGTGACGCTCATACCCATTCAGACTTACACCACGGAGTTCAAGTGGAACCACATCTACTACTATTATTTTAAGCCGGAGAACATTCCCGCTGGCATGAGCGAGGTGGACTACATCAAGCAGCTGCCGAAGTATAAGGCCATCCAGGTAGAGCGCGCCTCCACTACTGCAGCCAGCAATGCAGGTTCATTCTTCCGCAACAAGGAATTCCTGTTGCCCTTCTACGGCGACGGTACTCCCATCGAGGGTGAAAACACCGCTAGCGCCATCTTCCCCAAAGGATACAAGGTGGGCTTCATGAACATGAAGCACGAAGAGAACAAATGGAACATTGATAACTGCAAATATGGTTGCACCTATGGCGACGGACGTCTGAACTACAACGTCAACCACATCAAGGGCCACTACCTCACAGCCATGGACAAGAGCATCGGTGGCTCCACGCAGGAGGGTATGCAGTTTGAAGATCCGCGTATCGCCATCTTTAGTGCCAACGGCAAGACATACATGTGTTTCGAGGATGGTGCAGACTGCAACTTCTGCGACATGATCATTGAAGTGGGTAGCGGCACGGACATCGTGGAGGAGACACCACAGCCGGAGGCAAAGGTCTACACCATGTGCTTCGAGGACGAACCGAATACAGCCGACTACGACATGAATGACCTCGTGCTGCAGGCTATCCGCATCAAAGACACGAAGATTCAACTGTCTATCGTGGCCTGCGGAGGTAACGACGAACTCTGGATAAAGGGACTCGGCAGTAACTCCAGCATGGCAGCCAAAGAGATTCATCAACACTTTGGCATCGATGCCGGCGAGGCTTTCATCAACACACAAAAAGGCAAACAATGGGTTAATCCCTATTCAGAAGTCATTACTGTCGACAAGTCTTTGAGCATAGTGGATTTCCTTAAAGGCATCACGGCATATAATGCCACTACCAATAATACGATAGGTATGCCGAAACAGGGAGAAGCACCTTTCGCCATTATTATTCCCGAAAATTTCCAATGGCCATTGGAGGGACATCGCATCTCAAGCGCCTATTCGACTTTCCTGAATTGGGTTCAGAACATGAACCAGTCAGGCGACTGGTATCTCAATGGCAATGCTGATAATCTTTATCCTATTGATCAGCTTCTGAGTAATAAGTAGAAAACAATCCTACCATATCATCAACAAGGATTGCAGCACAGAATAGCGCTGCAATCCTTTTTTTATAAATAATTAAGCCAAAAAAGAATGTTAATTCATATATCTTTTGTACCTTTGCACAAAATTTAAGCTTAAACTTTAAATACATTATGAAAATTTCGCACATTGAGCATCTGGGCATTGCTGTCCAGAGCATTGAAGAGAGCCTGCCCTTTTTCACTGACGTGCTGGGCTTGGAGTGTTATGCAACAGAAGTAGTTGAGGACCAGAAAGTGAAGACCGCTTTCCTGCGCTGCGGCGAGGTGAAGCTGGAACTGCTGGAGCCCACATCACCCGAAAGCACTATCCAGAAGTGGCTCGACAAGGGCAACAAGGGCGTTCACCATGTAGCTTTCTGCATTGAGGACGGCGTAGCCAACGCATTGGCTGAGGTCAGCGAGAAGGGCGTTCGCCTCATCGACCAGCAGCCCCGTAAGGGTGCCGAGGGTCTGAACATTGCCTTCCTGCACCCGAAGAACACCTGTGGCGTCCTCACCGAGCTCTGCGAACACCCGGAGTAAGCATCGTGATAACGAAAACGAAAACGAAAACGAGAACGAGAACGAAAACGAAAACGAGAACGTAATAACGAAATAACGAAACATAACAATGTCAACACAGTTAGAGAAAATCAAAAAACTGATTGAGAACCGCGAGAAAGCCCGTCTGGGCGGCGGTGAGAAAGCCATTCAGAAGCAGCATGAGCGTGGCAAGTACACGGCCCGCGAGCGTATTGATATGCTGCTTGACGAAGGCTCTTTCGAAGAATACGACATGTTCAAGGAGCACCGCTGTCACAACTTCGGTATGGAGAAGAAGCAGTTCCCTGGCGACGGCGTGGTGGCTGGTTCAGGCACCATCGACGGCCGTCTGGTCTTTGTCTTCGCACAGGACTTCACCGTTCATGCCGGTTCGCTCTCTGAAACCATGAGTCAGAAAATCTGCAAGGTGATGGATATGGCCATGAAGATGGGTGCTCCCGTTATCGGCATCAACGACTCGGGCGGCGCACGTATTCAGGAAGGCATCAACGCCCTAGCCGGCTATGCCGAGATTTTCGAGCGCAATATCCTCGCATCGGGTGTCATCCCGCAGATCAGTGGCATCTTCGGCCCCTGTGCCGGTGGTGCAGTCTACAGCCCTGCCTTGACCGACTTCACCCTGATGATGGAGGGCACGAGCTATATGTTCCTCACTGGCCCGAAGGTGGTGAAGACCGTCACGGGTGAGGACATCGACCAGGAGCATCTTGGCGGCGCCAGCGTGCACGCCACGAAGAGCGGTGTGACCCACTTCACGGCCAAGACCGAGGAAGAGGGTATCCAGATGCTGAAGACGCTGCTCTCATATATTCCCTCGAACAACATGGAGATTGCTCCGCGCATCAAGTGCGACGATCCCATCAACCGCATGGAGGACAGCCTGAACGAGATCATCCCCGAGAACCCCAACGAGGCCTACGACATGTACAAGGTCATCGGCGCTGTGGTCGACAATGGCGAGTTCTTTGAGGTTCAGCCTAAGTTTGCCAAGAACATCATAGTGGGCTTTGCCCGCTTCAACGGACAGAGCGTGGGTATCGTGGCCAACCAGCCCAGCTGCTATGCTGGTGTGCTCGACGTGAACGCCAGCCGTAAGGGTGCCCGCTTCGTACGTTTCTGCGACGCCTTCAACATCCCCATCGTATCGCTCGTCGACGTGCCCGGCTTCCTGCCCGGCACAGGCCAGGAGTACAATGCCGTCATCCTGCACGGCGCCCAGCTGCTCTATGCCTACGGCGAGGCTACTGTTCCCAAGATTACCGTCACTCTGCGCAAGAGCTATGGTGGCTCGCACATCGTGATGGGCTCCAAGCAGCTGCACACCGACCTCAACTACGCATGGCCCTCGGCAGAGATTGCCGTGATGGGTGCCAGCGGTGCCGCTGCTGTGCTCTATGCCAAGGAAGCTAAGGCCAAGAAGGAGGCCGGCGAGGACGTGAAGGCCTTCATCGCCGAGAAGGAGGACGAATACAACGAGCTCTTCGCCAATCCTTATCAGGCTGCCAAGTACGGCTACATCGACGACGTCATCGAGCCGCGCAACACCCGCTTCCGCATCTGCCGCGGTCTGGCTCAGCTCGCCACCAAGCGCGATGCTCTGCCCGCCAAAAAGCATGGTAACATCCCAATGTAACAGACTATGAAAACAAACGAAGTTTATGCTGCCATCGCTCTTGCCCTGCACGAGCACTTCGGCAACAACGTTCACGATGTGGAGCCCGGTTTCATTACCATCAAGGAGCATCCCACACAGTGGAACGGCTATGCTCAGACCATGACAGCACACCCTTAAATCACGAGAACATGAAAGAATATAAGTATACCATCAATGGCACGAAGTACGAGGTAGCCATCGGCGACATCGAAGACTGCAACGTGACCGTCACCGTCAACGGTGAAGAATACAAGGTGGAGATGGAGAAAGCCGCCGAGCCTGAGAAGAAGAAACCCGTGCTGGGCAAGCCCGCCGCTGCAGCTGAAAATGCGAGCGAGGGAGCTGCCGTTGCAGACAAGGCTGCCGTCAACAAGAACAACGCCATCAAGGCCCCGCTACCCGGCGTCATTACCGACATCAAGGTAGCTGTGGGCGACGAGGTGCAGGCTGGCGACACCGTCATAGTGCTCGAGGCTATGAAGATGGCCAACGCCCTGCAGGCCGAGAAGGCCGGTAAGGTCACCGCCGTCTGCGTGAAGATCGGCGAGAGTGTCATGGAAGACGATGCCCTCGTGGTCATCGAATAAGCCTCCTGCTTCCCCCAACTTGGCCGTGGTCAGCTCCTTCAAGGAACTGCACGGCCTTTTTTAGTTCGCCCGATTTACAATGAGGCTTTCCCACAAAAATCCCAGCGCCTGGGACAAAAGTCCCAGCGCTTGGGACAAAAGTCCCAGGCCTTGGGATTTTCTGGGAAAAGCCCCTGTTTCAGTATAAGACAATTTGCAGAATAGCAACAAAATATGTATTTTATTTGGTGTTCTCAAGAATAGTTCGTATCTTTGCAAAAATAATCATTTTCTTTAACAACTATGAATATAAGCACAAAACTACTGGCCACGCTGCTCGCTGTCTGCGCCGTATGCCTGACAGCCACGGCAGGAAAGAAGAAAACCGTAGTGCAGGAGCCACAAGACCCTAACGAGATGGTGGCTTACCTCTTCACCTATTTCAACAGCAACGCCCCTGAGGACGAGCAGATATGCTACGCCATCAGCGACGACGGCTACAACTTCACGCCGCTGAACCATGGTGCACCCGTCATCACCAGCGACACCATCGCCCTGACACAATGCGTGCGCGACCCGCACATCCTGCGCTGTGAGGACGGCAAGACGTTCTATATGGTGGCTACCGACATGCGCTCTGCCCACGGCTGGAGCAGCAACCGCGGCATGGTGCTGCTGAAATCAACCGACCTCATCCACTGGCAGCACTCGACGGTGAACTTCCCCACCCGATACACGAAGTCGTGGAAGAATGTGATCCGTGTATGGGCGCCTGAGACCATCTACGACCACAAGGCCAAGAAGTATATGGTCTTTTATTCCTTGCGCACCAGCGACCCAGGCTCTTTCGACAAAATCTACTATCAGTATGCCAACGAGGACTTCACCGACCTGGAGGGCGAGCCGCGCTGGCTCTTCGATGCGGGCAATGCCACCATCGACGGCGACATCGTCTACAACGAGGCCGACCAACTCTACCACCTCTTCTACAAGCAGGAGTCGGGCCGTGGCATCTATCAGGCCGTGGCGAAGAACCTGACCGACCGCTGGAAGATGCTCGACGGCAACGTGGAGCAGACCCGCGAGGCCGTGGAGGGTGTCGGCGTGTGCAAGGCCATCGACGGCAAGTCGTGGATTATCATGTACGACTGCTACGGCAACGGCCACTATCAATTCTGCAAATCAGAAGACCTGAAGACTTTCCAGTTTGTGCAGAACACGGAGATGAAGGGCAAGTTCACACCACGTCACGGCACCATCATCCCCATCACACGCGCCGAGAAGGAGCGCCTGCTGCATGAGTTCGGCAACTTTGCACAGCCTATCCTGCCCGGCTTCCATGCCGACCCTGAGGTGCTCTACTCGAATCAGACAAAGAAATACTACATCTACAGCACCACCGACGGCACACCTGGTTGGGGCGGCCACGACTTCAGCGTCTTTTCCAGCACCAACCTCAAGGACTGGACGGATGAAGGAAAAATGCTCGACGTGAAGGGCGACCAGGTGAAGTGGGCCACGGGCAATGCCTGGGCTCCGTGCATCATAGAAAGACCCACCCCCAACCCCTCCCGTGCGGGAGGGGAGTACAAATACTACTTCTACTTCTCGGCCCATAACCCGCAGTCGAATCGTAAGGAGATCGGCGTAGCCGTCAGCGACAGTCCTACAGGGCCCTTCGTCGATAGCGGTGCTCCCATCATCACCGATGCCGACCGTCCTTCAGAGGCACGCGGCGGACAGGCTATCGATGTCGACGTGTTCAAAGACCCGAAATCAGGCAAATACTATCTCTACTGGGGCAATGGCTTCATGGCAGGTGCAGAGCTGAACGACGACATGCTCTCGGTGAAGAAGGAGACCATTACCCACATGACTCCACAGGGCGGCACGTTGCAGACTTGGGCCTTCCGCGAGGGAGCCTACGTATTCTATCGCAAGGGCACGTACTATTTCCTCTGGAGTGTCGACGACACGGGCTCGCCCAACTACCACGTCTGCTACGGCACAGCGAAATCACCCCTCGGTCCTATCACCATTGACGAGGAGAACTACCTCGTCATCAAGCAGAAGCCCGAGGACGGCATCTACGGCACGGCACACAACAGCATCCTGCAAATTCCCGGCAAGGACGAGTGGTACATCGTCTACCACCGCATCAACAAGAACTACATCGACCGCCACTTTGCGCCCGGCATCCACCGCGAGGTATGCATCGACCGTCTGACCTTCGACAAAAAAGGACACATCGTTCCCGTCACGCCTACGCAGGACGGCCCTGCCCCATTGAAATAATAGAGGTGAGAGGTGAGTGGTGAGTGGTGAGAGGATACCGAAGCAGGCAGACTGACTTACTGGAAGAAATAGTAATACCAATACGTGCCGCGGAACTGTTCCTCGGTACGTATTTTTCTTTCCGACTGTTTGGGATAGATGGAGTCAGTGGCATGAAATTCCTGCCAACGATTCAGCATCAGCGAGTCGCTATATATAAATAATGTGTCGACGGCCTGCTGATAAAGTATCAGGGCCTCGCGGTAGTGGCGAGGCAGCGAGTCGGCTTCCATCTTGTAATACTGCGGCAGACAGACGACAAAGGTGTCGATGTGGCGGTCGATGAGCTGTCCCATCAGCCGATAGTCGCGCCAGGCCTGTGTGGCCAGGGTATCACGCTCGAGGGTATCCAGATACTGACTCACGGTAAAACGGTCGGCGAAGGCACTACGGCCTGTATAGACACGGCCAGCCACACTATCGGGCTGCCAAGTAGAGTCGTTACGGGCCACGATGTCGTCAGGACTGATGCCAAAGTGTCTCCACAGCAGCGTGTCGGGCATCAGCAGCAGCGTACTCTTGCTGCCCTGCATAGGTAGCATGTCGGCACTGGTACCGCTGACAGCATATTCAAAGAGGTGGTCGGCCAACTGTCCTTTCTGCGACAGGGCGAAGATGCGCAACATGGTCAAGCTCTCGTCAGTCTCCAACGATCGCTCTCCCACACTCAGAACTTCGTCAATATCGCCTTCCATCAGCGCCGCCTCAGCATGAGCCTTGAAGTGCTGCACAGCATTGGTATTGCTCACCAGCGCCACGCCAATCATCATCAAGGCCAATTGCAAGAGGTTGATCCATGTCACACGCGAAAAGAGTGCTACGGGTTTGCGACCCTCGTCACCGACAGATAACGTCTGCTTAGACAGCCATACTGCCCCACCCCACAGCACCAACACCAATGGTCCTGCCCAGAGCCAGGCACCCCAGCGGAAGGGCGAGCTGACATACGACAGGAAGGCCAGCAACAGCATCGATGGGAAATAGGTCAAGGCATGGGTACGCCGTGTCAGCCGTGTCATGGCGAATACCAGCAGGTGCAGACCGAAGAGTACTGATGTGCAGATGATGGCACCGACGGTACAGTTATAGTGCGTCTTTCCGCCACTCAAGCCATGCTGGGCAACGGCTAGCATATCGCCCTGGAAGGAATAGAGCCAGCAGAACGTAAACGACAAGAAGGCGAGGGCGCACACCACTCTCAAGATGACGGCACCCTCGTTCCTATGTTTATCGCGATATCTCATTCTTGTCGTTTGGTTGATTAGTCATTTGACTAAATCAATTTTTCTTCAGTACCACGGCACTACGGGCAGGGATGTAGAGTTTCAGCCACTCCTTATGGTCCTTCACGTAGAGAGGATCGTAGTTGGTGAAGTGGGTGATGGAGTCATCGGCGAAGCCAAATCCGCCAAAGTCCTTCGAGTCGGTGTTCAGCACCACATCATACGAGCCTGTAGGCACCAGGAATCCGTAGTCGGTAAACGACTGCGTAGGCGAGAAGTTGAACACGAAGAGCAGGTCGCCACGCATAAAGGCAAGTACCTGGTCGCCGTCGTTATGCCAGATTTCCACAACGGGTTTCTGCTGGAAATTGCGCACGCTCTTGATCACCTTCAGCATCTCGCGGTCGAAGTCGCCCAGCCAATGGTAGCACAGGTCCTTGTTGTCAACAAGGTTCCATTGGCGGCGTGCATACTTGTAGCTCCATCCATTGCCCTCACGGGGGAAGTCAATCCACTCGGGATGACCGAACTCGTTGCCCATGAAGTTGAGGTAGCCACCGTTGATGGCTGCAGCGGTAACAAGACGTATCATCTTGTGCAGGGCGATGCCGCGCTCAGCCACGCCGTTGATGTCCTTCTTGGCGAAGTGCCAGTACATATCGGCATCGATAAGACGGAAGATGATGGTCTTATCGCCCACGAGTGCCTGGTCGTGGCTTTCGCAATAGCTGATGGTCTTCTCGTCGGGACGGCGGTTCTTTACCTCCCAGAATATCGAGCTGGGCTTCCAGTTCTCGTCGGCCTGCTCCTTGATGGTCTTGATCCAGTAGTCGGGAATGTTCATGGCCATGCGGTAGTCGAAGCCAAAGCCGCCATCCTCGAACTTGGCTGCCAATCCAGGCATACCTGAAACCTCCTCAGCAATGGTGATGGCATCGGGATTGACCTCGTGGATGAGCTGATTGGCCAGCGTGAGATAGCAGATGGCGTTGTCATCCTCATGTCCGTTGAAGTAGTCGCCGTATCCGCCGAAGGCCTCACCAAGTCCGTGTGAGTAGTAAAGCATCGAGGTGACGCCGTCGAAACGGAATCCGTCGAAGCGGAACTCCTCCAACCAGTATTTACAGTTGGAGAGCAGGAAATGGATGACATCGTCCTTGCCATAGTCGAAGCAGAGCGAGTCCCAAGCCGGATGCTCGTGGCGGTCGCCGGGATAGAAGAACTGGTTGGGGTCGCCGCAGAGGTTGCCCAGGCCCTCCACCTCGTTCTTCACGGCGTGCGAGTGCACGATGTCCATGATGACGGCGATACCCAGCTTGTGAGCCTCGTCGATGAGTGCCTTCAGCTCTTCAGGCGTGCCGAAACGTGAAGACGGAGCGAAGAACGAAGACACGTGGTAGCCAAAGCTTCCGTAATAGGGATGCTCCTGAATGGCCATCACCTGGATGCAGTTGTAGCCGTCCTTGGCCACACGCGGCAGCACATTGTCCTTGAACTCCGTGTAAGTACCCACCTTCTCGGCGTCCTGGCCCATACCCACGTGGCACTCGTAGATGAGCAGCGGGTTCTTCTTAGGCTTGAAGCCGGCCTTCTTCCAGACGTAGGGCACAGCAGGATTCCACACCTGAGCAGAGAAAATCTTCGTCTGGTCGTCCTGCACCACTCGGCGTGTCCAGGCAGGAATACGCTCACCCTCGCCGCCGTTCCACTTCACCTTCATCTTGTAGAGCTGACCGTGCTGCAGGTCTTTCTCCTTCAGCTTCAGCTCCCAGTTGCCTGTGCCGGCAACTCGCTTCATACGATACTTCTCATTCTCTTTCCAATCGTTGAAGTCGCCGATGAGATAAATGTCGGTGGCGTTGGGAGCCCACTCACGGAATACCCAGCCGCGTGTCAGCTTGTGCAGGCCGAAATAGAGGTGGCCGGTGGCAAAGTCGCTCAGCGTCTTCTTTCCGTTTTGCGTCAACTGGTTGATCTTCCACACGGCGTGGTCGTGGCGTCCGCGGATAGCATCCTCGTAGGGTTCCAGCCATCCATCGTTCTGTACGAGGCCAATATGCTTGGGGGCCTCAACTATTGTCTGTTTCTTTGTTCTTGCCATTGTTTTGTTTATTATGGGGTCAATGGGGCCGATGGGTCTAATGGGACCAATGGGGCCAATGAGACCTGTGGGTTAAACTTTTACCTTGAATATTGCTTTCTTGATTTCGGGTGCCATAGAGATACAGGGAGCGTGGCCGTCCTGCGGGAAGAAGATGGCGAACATACCTGGCTGGCAGTCGACGAAACTCTCAGCCATCAGGTCGGGATACTTGGTGATGTCTTTCTCGGCGTTGTACTCAGCCTCGGGCAGGTCGCACAACGGCGTATAGCCGTAAGTCTCGGGCACGTCAAGGGGAATCTGTATGTCAATCATCTTGCGGTGCGTCTCGATAACGGCCTCGTCAGGAGCCTTGCCCTTGGCGACGGCGATATTGACAAAGAGGTCTTTGTCCTTGATGGGATACTTGCCCACTTCGAACTTGCTGAGATTGTTCTTCTTGATGAACTCCACCACATCCTTGAAGAGTGGGTTCACGGCCTCGTACCTGGCGAGGTTGTCTAATGTGTCGATAATCATAGCTTTGTATTTTTAGGTTTTATGAGGCTAATGAGGCCTGGAGGCCATTGGGATTACTGGGATAACTGTCGGCGGCCATTGACGTAGGTGCCTTGGGCTGTGACATTGCCGTTGCGGTCTTTCTCCAGGAAGGCTCCGTCACGACGACCGTTGACGTAGTTGCCCTCGAAGCGCACACCATCTTTATTTTCCTCGATGGCCTTGCCATTGCGCTTGCCGTCCTTGAACTCTGCCTTGAATTTCGAGCCGTCAGTCTTGTGGCCGATGCACTCGCCATTGGGCAGACCATCCTTGAAGATACCCTCCAGTATGTCGCCCTGTTTGTTGGTCAGCTTGCCTTTGCCATTAGGAGCATCGGCCTTCCACTGGCCTACGTAAGTATTGCCGTTGGCCCATACCACAGTACCCTCGCCACTCTTCTCGCCATTGAGAAACTGGCCCGTGTACTTGTCGCCGTTGGCATAGGTGATGATGCCGCTGCCTGTGCGCTCACCTTTCCGATAGTCACCCTCGTAGGTGTCGCCGTTTTGGAAACGATAAACGCCACGACCGTCCTGCAGGTCATCGGCCCAGTCGCCTAGATAGACATCGCCGCTGGCATACTTGTAGGTGCCTTTTCCGTGTTTCTTATTGTTCAGCCAATCACCGTCGTAGGATGAGCCGTCGCTCCAGCTGAACAGACCCTTACCGTTCTTCATGTCGTCCTTCCACTCGCCTTGGTAGAATGATCCGCTGGCAAAGGTGTAGCGACCCTCTCCATGACGCATATCCTGATGCCACATGCCATCATAGACATCGCCGTTATAATAATACATCACGCCCTGGCCTTGCTGATAGTCAATGTACCACAAGCCCTCGTAGCGATTGTTGTTCAGGAACCAATAGGTGCCCTTACCGTGCTGATGATCGTTGAGCCACTGGCCTTCATATCGCTCGCCGTCGCTGAAGACATAGGTGCCATCACCCTGGCGCTTGCCTTTCACATATTGGCCATCATACCAGTTGCCGTTTTTCCATACGGTCTTTCCCTTGCCGTTGGGCTTGCCTTGTGACATTTCGCCAATGTATTCGCCACCGTCTTTAGTGGTACACGAACCTTGAGTGATGCTCTGTGCAGAAGCCGCAACAGGCAAGAAAGCTATACTAAAAATGAGAAATATCTTTGTCAGTTTCATGTGTATTCGCGTTTTCAAACCACAAAGATAGGAAAAAAAACGTATGCAGGCAAAGAATTTAAGATTTTCGGCAAAAGAATTAAGAAATATTTGTAACTTTGCCGTCAAATCTCAACACAATTATGAAATTCATTGGCATCATCCCCGCGCGTTTTGCATCGACGCGCTTCCCAGGCAAGCCGCTCGCTATGTTGGGTGGCAAGAACGTTATACAGAGAGTTTATGAACAGGTTGACAAGACGCTCAACTCACACCTCTCACCCCTTACCTCTCACCCCTCACCTGTCTACGTAGCTACTGACGATGAGCGTATCTTCAACGCTGTGGAGAGCTTTGGCGGCAAGGCGGTGATGACACGCAGCGACCACCAGAGCGGCACCGACCGCATCCAAGAAGCGGCAGAGAAGATTGGCACCGATGCCGACGTTATTATCAATGTACAGGGCGACGAGCCGTTCATCCAGCCCTCGCAGATAGAGACGCTGATGCACCTCTTCGACGATGCCGAGACGCAGATAGGCACCATCGGAAAGCCTTTCGACACGATAGAGGCCGTGCAGAATCCCAACTCGCCGAAGATTGTATGCGACGTGCGAGGCTATGCCCTCTACTTCAGCCGCTCGGTCATCCCCTTCATACGTGGCAAGGAGCCAAGTGAGTGGCTCACGCATTTCCCCTTCCTCAAGCACTTGGGACTCTATGCCTATCGTCGCGAGGTATTGGCACAAATAACAAAGCTGCCCCAAAGTTCCCTGGAAAAAGCAGAGAGTCTGGAACAGCTGCGTTGGTTGCAGAATGGCTATCGCATCAAGGTGGGCCTCACCGATGTAGAGACCGTCGGCATCGACACACCTGAAGATCTCTTACGCGCGGCGCATTTCCTCTAACAATTGTTTCTGACGTTCACTAAGCTGTGAGGGCAGTGTGACGTTGTAGGTCAGGATGAGGTCTGTGCCATTCTGCCCTTTTCCACGCAGACGAGCTTTAGTGCCAGGTTGAGTGCCAGGTTTCACTTTCAGCTTCAACTTCTGTCCGTCGCTCAGTCCCACCATCACCTCGCCGCCCAGCAAGGCGGTGTACATGTCGATGTTGATGCTGGCTTGCGTCTCGCGAGGCTGTGCCTGCTGACGTCCGAAACCGCCGAAGTTGCTGCCAAAGTGAGCTGAGCCGCCACGTCCGCCAAACAAATTCTCGAAGAACGAGCTGAAGCCGCTGCCGCCCTGGAAGTTACTGAAGTCGAAGCCATCGAAGGGCGAGCCGCCGCCAGAGCTGTGGAATCCTCCCCCACCCTGTCCGAACTGTTCTGCCTCGCGCCATTGCTCCCCATACTGGTCGTACTTGCGACGCTTCTCAGGATCGCCAATGACGTCGTAAGCCTCGTTCAGCGCCTGAAACTTCGCCTTTGCCTTCGGATCATCAGGGTGCAGGTCGGGATGGAACTGCTTGGCACGTTTCAGGTACGCCTTCTTCACGTCCTTCTGCGCTATGTCCTTGGGAACACCAAGAATCTTGTAATAATCAATAAATGCCATATCAATGTCTCCTTTCTTTTTTATTGGAAGAGCAGCAATTTCCGTGCCGAAGTGATAGAAAAACAATTTTTTCTTTTGCTTTTTTCTCAGTAATTCGTACCTTTGCACCTCAAAAGCTAGACAATAATGAGCATTGAGGAGCAATTAAGCCAGCGGATACTGATTCTCGACGGTGCTATGGGCACCAAGATTCAGTCCTTGGGCCTGACAGGCAACAACGACGCGCTGTGTCTGACACACCCTGACATCATCGCCAATATCCATCGCCAGTATATCGAGGCTGGTGCCGACATTATCTCCACCAATACTTTCTCTGCCAACCGCATCAGCCAGCAGGAATACGGCTGTCAGGATACTGCTCGTCAGATGGCTCTCGAGGGTGCACGCATTGCCCGTCGCGTAGCAGATGAGTCTCTCACCTCACACCTCTCACCTCTCACCTCTAAAAAAATCTGGGTTGCCGGCTCAATGGGCCCTACGTCGAAGTCCTTATCCTTGGCCTCCGACATGAACAATCCTGCCCTGCGAACGGTGGACTTCGATGAGATGGCAGCGGCCTACTATGAACAGGCCGAGGCGCTGATGGAAGGAGGCGCCGACTTGCTGCTGCTGGAAACCTGCTACGATGC
The DNA here is from genome assembly GCA_947167935.1 of uncultured Prevotellaceae bacterium. GTDB lineage: Bacteria > Bacteroidota > Bacteroidia > Bacteroidales > Bacteroidaceae > Prevotella. Next base: position 34,482 of record CAMVJU010000015.1, read on the forward strand.
GCTGAACACCAAGGCGGCGCTCTATGCCATTCAACAACTGAACGAGCAGTGCGAAAAGCCCATCCAGGTGATGGTGTCGGCTACTATCAACGACCGCAGCGGACGCACTTTGACTGGCCAGACGCTCGAGGCATTCTTCGTCAGCATCAGCCACTATCCTCACCTGCTCAGCTTCGGCCTCAACTGCTCCTTCGGAGTGAGCGAGCTACGGCCCTTCGTCGAGCAGCTGGCCACGCGGATTCCCGTCTATTTGTCTTTGCACCCCAATGCCGGCCTGCCCAATGAGATGGGCGAATACGACGAACTGCCCGAGTTTACTGCCGCCCACCTGCGACAGATGGCAGAGGCTGGCCTGCTGAATATAGCCGGCGGCTGCTGCGGCACCAACGAGCAGCACATCCGTGCCATCAGCCAAGCCCTGAAAGGCATTCCTCCAAGAAAAGGGTGGAAGGTGGATGGTGGAAGGTGGAAGGAGAATACCTCAAGCTCAGACACGTCTCCCTCCACCATCAACCTTCCACCCTCCACCCTTAATCTATCGGGCTTAGAGCCGCTCACCCTCCCTCAGCCTATGCTGACGAATATCGGCGAGCGCACCAACGTAGCCGGTTCACGCAAGTTCGCCCGCCTCATTGCTGAGAAGAAATACGACGAGGCCCTCAGCGTGGCACGCCAGCAGATAGAGGGCGGCGCCAGCATCATCGACATCAATATGGACGATGCCATGCTCGACAGCCGTCAGGAGATGCAGACCTTTTGCCGCCACATCAGCAACGACCCGGCCGTGGGACGCGCTGTGCTGATGATTGACTCCAGCGACTGGCCTACCGTCGTGGCAGGCTTGAAGAATGCACAGGGCAAGTGCATCGTCAACTCAATCAGTCTGAAGAACGGCGAGGAGGACTTTCTCAGCAAGGCCCGCGAGCTGCGCCGACTGGGTGCCGCCGTTGTGGTGATGGCTTTCGACGAGGAAGGCCAGGCCACCACCTTCGAGCGCAAGACGGCCATCGCCCAGCGTGCCTATAAGCTGTTGACTGCCATAGGCTTCCCGCCGCAGGACATCATCTTCGACGTCAACATCCTATCCGTCGCCACCGGCATCAAGGAGCATCAGGCCTACGCCGTCGACTTCATCCGTGCCGTCAAGTGGATCAAGGAGAATCTGCCCCTGGCGAAGACCAGCGGCGGTGTCAGCAACCTGTCCTTCGCCTTCCGCGGTAATAATAAGGTACGCGAGGCGATGCACTCGGTCTTTCTCTACCACGCTGTACGTGCCGGCCTCGACATGGCCATTGTCAACCCCTCGATGCTGCAGGTCTACGACAACATCGACCCCATCTTGCTCAAGGCTGTCGAAGATGTCATCCTCAATACCGACGACGGTGCCACTGAACGACTGTTAAATGAAGAATTAAGGATGAAGAATGAAGAATTTGCTACCGCCGTCCCATCTGGTGAAGGAATAGCGGCAGCAAATTCTTCATTCTTCATCCCTCATTCTTCATTATCCATCGAGGACCGCCTCGCCTACGCCCTGACCAAGGGCGACAGCAGCCACTTGGCCGACGACGTGCCTGAGGCGCTGCAGAAATACGGCCGCCCCATCGACGTGATAGAAAAGCCGCTGATGCAGGCAATGGAGCACATCGGCCAGCTCTTCGGCGAGGGTAAAATGTTCCTGCCGCAAGTGGTGAAGTCGGCGCAGGTGATGAAAGACGCTGTGGCATTGCTTATCAAAGAAGAGGAAAGTGGAGAGAGGAAAGAGGAAAGCATACATCCCTGCGTCATCCTCGCCACCGCCAACGGCGACGTGCACGACATCGGCAAGAACATCGTCGGCATCGTGCTGGGCTGCAACGGTTTCGATGTTGTCGACCTCGGCGTGATGGTGCCTGGCGAGACCATCCTCGAAGAGACGATCAGGAGAAAGCCCTGCCTTGTGGGCATCAGCGGTCTCATCACGCCTTCATTAAAGGAGATGGAGAAGCTCTGCCAGCTCTTCCAGCGCGAAGGATTGCATACACCCATCGTCGTGGGAGGCGCCACCACCTCGGCCCTGCATACTGCCGTCAAGCTGGCTCCGCTCTATGATGGCTGCGTCATCTTCGGCGGCGATGCCTCGCAAACCTCGCTCATCGCCAAGCGCCTGCAGATGGATGCCGCCACCACCATTGCCCAGATCAAGGCTGAGCAGGAGGAGATGCGCAATGCCTACGAGGAGCACCACGCTCCCCTCACGCCCTATGAAGAAGCTAACAAGAGAAAGCCCATGATACCCGCCCCCAACCCCTCCCGAACGGGAGGGGAACAAGATTACCCTGCTGGCAAAAATGAGGGAACAGACGGGCTTGAGGTATTCAACCTTCCCTCCCGCACGGGAGGGGTCGGGGGTGGGTGTCTCCTCCCCCTCATCGACTGGCGCATGTTCCTCCTTTTCTGGGGCTTCAAGGGCGAGACGCTGCCACAATTGCTGGTCAATCCTGAGGCCGAGCGCACCCTTGCCGAGGGCAAGCAATACCTGCAGGATGCCATCGCCAACGACCGTATTCAAGTGCAGACGCTGCTCCAATTCGAGCAGGCTACACGTCGTGGCAACGACATCGTGCTCTCCGACGGCACCATCCTGCCCATGCTGCGCAGCCAGAGTGCAGCAGGACACTACCTCTGCCTCTCCGACTATTACGACGAGCAGCAGCCGTCGCCCATCGGTCTCTTCACCGTCGTGGCCCGTCCCACCATCGAGCCTGCCGACGATGCCGAGCGTCTGATGAACCACGCCCTCTGCGCCCGTCTGGCCGAAGCTGCCGCCGAATGGCTTCAATGTTCAATGGTCAATGGTCAATGTTCAATGTTCAATGGTCAATGTTCAATGTTAAGAGTTGCCTTCGGCTATGCCACCTGTCCTGACCATTCGCTGAAGCGTATCGTCATCGACCGTCTGGACGCGGAGCGACAGCTGGGCATCACCCTCACCGACCATTACTCGATACAGCCCTCGACATCCATCTGCGGCCTCTTTATCTGTCATCCTGAGGCCCGCTATTTCCCCGTTGGCCGCATCGACCGCGACCAGCTGGCTGACTACTGCCGTCGTCGCGGCATCACCATTGCCGAGGGTGAGCAGCTGCTTTCGAAATACATCGTCCATTAGTCGGCGCTAAGCTGTCCGTTTTTCTCCGTCATGTATTTCCAGTAGCGGCGGGGCATGTCGCTGAGCTGCTTGCGGGGGTTCATGCGTTCCTTGATGCAAATGGCCTTGAAATAGGTGCGCCAGAGATCTTGGAACAGTTTGTCGTTTTCGCTGAGGATGTCGGCATCAAGCTTACCATTCGACAAATCGAAGGGCACTGCAGCCTCGTTTTCGAAGGTGACGCGAATAACTTTGTAACCACTCCCCTCTCCAATCGGCGAGGGGCTATAATAATACCCATAGTGCCGCTTAGCATCGTAAATGAGCCAGGGCTGGTCGTTGAAGCGGTCCTGAAAATGGTCGGTGATGAGGGGCAGCACATCATTGTCGGGTGAGACGACGGCGAGGTAGGTACCATCCTTGGCCTTTTGGAAACGGATGAACTGCTTCATGCGCAGCTGCTCGTGGAGCACGCGGCGACAGGTGTTGCGCACGGCCAACACATCGGCATCGCTCGCGTTGTTTTCAATGCTAGGCACTCCTGCTGGCTGACGGAAGACCTTGCAGATGAAATTGAAGAGCGGCTGGTTGAGTGCACGTTCCTCGGAGAGCCAGCTGATGGCAATCATCCGCAAACCTGCGGCCGAGAGTCGCTTCTCCAATCCCTTCCATACGCGCTCGGCCTTCTCGCCATCCGTCGCCACCACATGCGGCTGGTCGGCAAACAGCGGCAGCTGCTCGCCCTCGGCCAACAGAAACTCGGGCTGCTGGTGGAGGAAGAAGCTGTCGAACACGGCTGTCAACAGGCCGTCGAGGGTGTTATCGAATACGTAGACTATCATTCGTCCTGGAAGTCGAGCATGAGCTGTTGCTCTGCGGCTGCACGTTTCTGCTGGGCCTTGGAGAGCAGCAGGGGGCGCAGGCGCTCTGGATGCAGCTCGTTGATGCCAACGATGGGCTGCGAGAAGGCGCTGGTGAGCTCGCCGCAGGTGATGAAATACTTCGCCTTCTTCATCACCACGCCCATCTTCTTCAGGTGATAAGAAGTGATGCGGTTGAAGCGGCGCGAGCTGACGATGAGCACGGCACTCTTCACGCCGATGCCTGGCACACGGAGGATCTCTTCGTAGGATGCTTTGTTGATGTCGACAGGGAAAAACTCAGGATGGCGCAAGGCCCAGCCGAGCTTGGGGTCGACGTCGAGGTCGAGGTGGGCGTGCTTGTCGTCGACAATCTCATCGACCTTGAAATGGTAGAAACGCATGAGCCAGTCGGCCTGATAGAGACGGTTCTCACGCACCAGCGGCGGCTGTTTCAGGACGGGCAGACGCGGGTCGTAGGTGTTCACGCTAACGTAGCCACTGTAGTAGACGCGTCGCATGGTGGGCTGTTGGTACATGGCGTTCGACATCTTCAGGATATCAAGGTCGCTCTCCTTGGTGGCGCCGACAATCATCTGCGTCGACTGGCCGGCTGGTACGAAGCGAGGTGCATAGCGGTACTTCTTCCTGTCCTCCTTGTTCTCCAGTACACCCTGCTGAATCTGCTTCATGGGCAGGAAAATGCTCTTGTGGTCCTTCTCTGGCGCCAGTGCCTTTAGCGACTCCTCCTTGGGAATCTCGATGTTGACGCTCATGCGGTCGGCATAGCGGCCGGCCTCCTGCAGCAACTCTTGCGAGGCGCCGGGGATAGTCTTCAGATGGATATAGCCATTGAAACGATGCACTGTGCGCAGGTCGCGCACAATGGCCGTCAGCCGCTCCATCGTGTAGTCGGGATTGCGCACCACGCCACTCGACAGAAATAGGCCCTCGATGTAGTTGCGACGATAGAACTCCATCGTAATCTCTTCTAATTCAGAGACGGAAAGCGTGGCCCGCTTAATGTCGTTTGTGCGGCGGTTGATGCAGTAGGCGCAGTCGTACATGCAGTAGTTGGTCAGCATTACCTTCAGCAGCGAGATGCAGCGGCCGTCATCGGCAAACGAGTGGCAGATGCCCACGCCGCCGACTGTCGAGCCCACCATGCCTTCCTTCCCTTTGCGCACAGTGCCGCTCGACGAACACGACACGTCGTACTTCGCCGACTCTGCGAGTATCCGCAGCTTCTCCATCGTCT
>CAMVJU010000016.1 GCA_947167935.1 uncultured Prevotellaceae bacterium
AATGCATGCTCGACCTCTACAGCATCTACAAGACGCAGGGCACGCTGGAGAACCTCAACATCTACCTGGTAGGCGACCTGAAATACGGACGCACCGTCCACTCGCTCATCATGGCCATGCGCCACTTCAACCCCACCTTCCACTTCGTGGCACCGAAGGAGCTGGCCATGCCCAAGGAGTACAAGCTCTACTGCGACGAGCACGGCATCAAGTATCAGGAGCATACGGCGTTCAACGAGAAGGTGATTCAGGATGCCGACATTGTCTATATGACACGTGTGCAGAAGGAGCGTTTCTCCGACCTCATGGAATATGAGCGGGTGAAGAACGTATACATCCTCAACAACGACATGCTGCGCCTCTGCAAGCCCAACATGAAGATCCTGCATCCCCTACCCCGCGTCAACGAGATAGCCCAGGACGTGGACGACAATCCCCACGCCTACTACATCCAGCAGGCCGCCAATGGACTCTTTGCACGTGAGGCCATCTTTGCCGATGTGCTCGGCATCACCCTCGAACAGGTGAAGGCCGACACTACCATCATTTCATAATTCTTTGGCCTCATTAATCCCAGAACCCCCATGAACAAGAAAGAACGCCTCGTTGCCGCCATTGAGCACGGCACCGTCATCGACCATATCCCCGCTGCCAAGACCTATCAGGTGGCCAGCCTGCTCGGACTCTTCGACCTGAAGACGCCCGTCACCATCGGCATCAACTACCCCTCGCAGAAAGTGGGCAACAAAGGCATCATCAAGGTCAGCGACAAGTTCTTCACCGACGACGAGATCTCACGCCTCTCCGTCGTCGCCCCCAATGTCATCCTCAGCATCATCCGCGACTATGAGGTGGTGGAGAAGAAGGCCGTCGAGACACCCAGCGAGATACACGGCATCGTGAAGTGCAACAACCCCAAGTGCATCACCAACAACGAGCCGATGGCCACCCACTTCCATGTGGAGAACAACATCCTCACCTGCCATTATTGTGAGCGCGAGCAGGACATCAGCCACGTTGAGCTGGTATAAAATTCCCGCAAACCTTTACGGAGATTTTCAAGAAAAAAAACGACGGAAATTAGGCAGGATGTGAAAAAGTGTGTACCTTTGCCACAACTTAGAAAACACAGTACACCTTAATCGCAAAAAAAATGCTGAAACCATTAAACAAACACTTCGCTCCGAAGAGCGTGATGCCTGAAAAGGTCATCCAGTTTGGTGAAGGAAACTTCCTCCGTGCTTTCGTGGATTGGATTATCTGGAACATGGATCAGAAGACCAACTTCAACGGTTCCGTCGTCGTCGTGCAGCCTATTGAGAAAGGCATGGTCGACTGGCTCAACGGCCAGGACTGCCTCTACCACGTCAACTTGCAGGGCCGCGAGAATGGCAAGGCCGTCAATACGCTGGAGCGCATCGACGTCATCAGCCGTGCCCTCAATCCTTATTCACAGAACGAGGCCTTCATGGCACTCGCCGACCAGCCCGAGATTCGCTTCGTCATCTCCAACACTACTGAGGCAGGCATCGCCTTCGACCCCGAGTGCAAACTCGACGACAAACCCGCCAGCAGCTATCCCGGCAAGCTCGTGCAGCTGCTCTACCGCCGCTATCAGACATTCAACGGCGACCCCACCAAGGGTCTCATCATTTTCCCCTGCGAACTTATCTTCCTCAACGGCCATGTGCTGAAGGACTGCATCTGCAAGTACATCGACCTGTGGGAGTTGCCCGAGGGCTTCCGCCAGTGGTTTGAGAACTGCTGCGGCGTATATGCCACACTGGTCGACCGCATCGTGCCGGGCTTCCCCCGCAAGGAGATTGCACAGATTCAGGAGAAGGTGGGCTATCGCGACAACCTCGTCGTTCAGGCCGAGAACTTCCACCTCTGGGTAATCGAGGCACCGAAGGAAGTAGCCAACGAGTTCCCCGCCGACAAGGCCGGGCTGCACGTGCTCTTCGTGCCCTCCGAGGAACCCTACCACAAGCGCAAGGTCACCCTGCTCAACGGCCCGCACACCGTGCTCAGCCCCGTGGCATACCTCAGCGGCGTCAACATTGTTCGCGATGCCTGCAACCATGAGGTCATCTCGAAATATATCCACAAGGTGCAGTTCGACGAGCTGATGCAGACACTCGACCTGCCGATGGAAGAGCTGGAGAAGTTCGCCGGCGACGTGCTGGAGCGCTTCGACAACCCCTTCGTCGACCATCAGGTGACCAGCATCATGCTGAACTCATTCCCGAAATTCCAGGCTCGCGACCTGCCCGGCGTGAAGACTTATCTGGAGCGCAAAGGCGAGCTGCCCAAGGGCCTCGTCTTCGGCCTCGCCGCCATCATCACCTACTACAAGGGCGGCAAGCGTGCCGACGGTGCAGAGATCACGCCCAACGACGATGCCAAGATCATTGAGCTGCTGCAGAAGCTGTGGGCTATCGGCGACACGCAGAAGGTGGCCGACGGTGTCCTCGCTGCCGACTTCATCTGGCAGGAAGACCTCAACAAGGTGGCAGGCCTCAATGCCCTCGTCAAGCAATACCTCGACCTCATCCAGGATCGCGGCATGTTGGAGGCTGTGAAGACCATCCTATAGCAAACAAACGAACTACTTTTTCTATATGCCGGACTCCCGTGAACGCTTGCAGTTTCGCGGGGGTCCTTTTTCTTTCCTCTCTCCTCCCTCCTCTTTCCTCTCTCCTCTCACCTCACACCTCTCACCACAAAAAAATTCCCTTCCCCGATGCCGTTCACGAAAAAATGTGTAAATTTGCGGCCAAAATAACGATTAACCATAAAAACAAAAAACACCGAATGATGAAAAAGAGCATGATTAGCCTGGTGGTGATGCTGATGATGGTCTGCACCGCCAAGGCACAAAGCCTGGTAACTTACAAGGCTTACGGCAAGAACTGGGGACAGGAGAACGTCTCTATGGTGAACAAACCCAATGGCATTATCTACCGTCTGCGTGTAGACAAACAATGCACCGACCTGCCCGTTGTGCCTGAGGCACAGGGTCTGGAGCTGTTTATTTCAGAGCCTACAGACATGGGATGGCTTGCCCTCTACAGGAAACCGATGGGTGCGCGTGACTATAACTTCGTCGTGGTGCTCTATGACCACAGCAAGCAACCCACGGCCACCGTCAACCTCTGCGACATCAGCAACAATCGCTACTGCGAAGTGCAGGACGTCAGATGGGATACTGATACACATCACCTGCTGTTCAATATGGCCTGCCCCAGCTATGCCTCCGAGATCAACGGCAGGGGCAGCAAGCTCTACTGCTACGACGTGGCACAGCGCAGCATGGTGTGGGAGACCGGCTATCTAGTAAGCAACGACATCTTCATCCTCGACCGCGACTTTGTGTACTGCGCCTATGGCTTCACCAACGAGAAGGACTATCTCTACATGCTCGACAAGCGCACGGGCAAACAATACAGCAAGGTGCCTATGACCTCCAAGGTACATTACATGGAGAAACAGGTGAAGAACGGCAAGGAATATCTCTACGTTGTCGACTACAAAGACAACCTCTTCGCCTTCACCATCAACGGCAAGCCCGCACAGGTCCAGCCTGAGGTATTCACCGTGGTGTATGCCACCAGCGACGACGGTTTCCTCAACGTCCGTTCGCAGCCCTCGAACACCGGCGCCATCATAGGCAAGCTATGGACACAGATGCATGGCCTTGGCCACGGCGTGCTCAGGGAGAAAGGCGACAGATGGAGCAAGGTGAGCGTCGACGATGTCACCGGCTGGGTTTACAACGGCTATCTGGGCACACAAAACTGGTACGACGGCACGGGCCGTACCAAGCTGATTGCCAAGCGCGAGCAGACACCCATCTACGGCGAGAACTATGTTGGCGAGGGCGACTATCCCCTCTTTACTACCGTGAAGAAAGGCACACTCATTGCCGACCAATATGACGAGATTGAGGGCTACTACGTGCTGAAAACAGGTCACGACTACCTCTTCATCCGCAAGGGCGACGTGGAAGTAGTGGCACAGTAATCCTTCCAATGGGACAAGAAAAAAGAGACCGTAGCTGGTCTCTTTTTTCGTTATGCCCTCTTCGCTTTCTCCCAGGTGCCGCTGGTGCTGTGTGTCATCAGATAGCGCACGCCGAGGAAGACGTTGATATTCATAAAGAGGAAATAGTAGGGCACGTAGAGCAGCTTGCTCTTCTTACCCTTCGAGGCCAGCACATAGCCGGCAAAAGCAGCGGCATAGAAGAGAATCTGCAGAATCCAGATGACGGTGTAGACCGTGCCACCCTTCATCAACACCAATGCAACATTCAGCGGGATGAGCGCCATAAGGGCTACCGGCGTGATGCTCCAACGCAGCACTCGGTGCGAGATAAACTGGAAGAACACCTTGGGATGGGTGAAGGGATTCATCAGCGAGCGCAGCCACCAGATACTCTGCAGGCCTCCTGCGGCGATGCGACGCTTGCGCTTCGACTCCTCCTGCATGTCGGCCGAGCCATATTCCATAGCATAGGCATCGCTGGTATAGGCAATGCGATGGCCGTCCTTGAGGATAAGCATCGACATCATAAAATCGTCGAGCAGGGCGTTAGACGGGGCCTCGCGGTAGTGCTCCATTCGTACGGCAAAGAGCTCGCCTGCAGCACCCATCGCAGAGTAGAGCTCGCTGTCCCAGCGCTTCAGGGTGCTCTCATATTTCCAGTAGAGTCCCTCGCCCTCTGCTGCTGCCTGACCGTCTTGCCTTGCTGCCACACGTTTCTCGCCGGACACACAGCTGACGTTGGAACGCATCATTTGACGTACAATCTCGTTGATGGCATCAGCGTTGAGCATCGTATTGGCATCTGTGAATACCACTATCTCCGCCTTGTTCTCACGCAAGCCATGCTGCATGGCGGCGGCCTTGCCCTTGCGCTCAGGGCTGAAGACGAGTGTCACCTCCGGATAGGCTGCAAGCAGCTCGTTGCTGTCGTCGCTGCTGCCGTCGGTCACCCACATAATGCAGAAACGCTCACGTGGATAGCGCAGCTGGCGGATGTTCTCCATTTTCTCCTCGATGATGTCACGCTCGTTGTAAGCGCAGATCATCAGCGTCACGGTGGGCAGCTCGTCGTCGGCAGGCAGCTCGGGCAACGTCTCTTTCTTCATGAAGAGACGCTTCAGCCTGACCATCAGCCACAGCACCACGCCATAGCCCACATAGGTGTAGACCACCAGCGCGAGGCATGCCCAGAACAATATCTTCAATAGCACTAGCATTTTTTTAGCTACGATTGTTACGAATTTAACGAATCACGGTCTTCTTGCCATTGATGATATACAAGCCTTTCTTCAGGAATGAGGAAGAAGAGGTGTGAGGGGTGAGGACACGACATCCCTGAAGGTCGTAAACGTTTTGGTTTTCGTTTTGGTTTTGGTTTTCGTTCACCCCAACATTGTCAATACCGGTTATCTCCTGCTCTGTCATCGTGCCGAAGAATTGCAGGCGGAAATTGTCGAAGATGCACCAGTAGCGGGAAGGCATCGAGGTAGAACGCAGGCCAATGGAGATGGACGGGGAAGAAACGGTGGCATAGAGGCTGTTCTCATAGAGGCCTTTGGCGAAATACTTGCTGGCAGCCTCCATGTTGTCAGGCACATAGTATCTGCCGCCCACCTGCTGCTCGGTGCCTCCCAGTCTCTTTGTCTGGGCACAGTCGGCAATATGGGCAATCTTAACGGTCTTGGTACCGATATAGAGCTGGGCGTTCACTTTGTTGTTGCCAGCAGCCCAGTCATTGTAGGCATCGGTATAGGAGCCCGGCCGCTGGAAGCCCTGCATCTTCAGCCGATAGGTGCCCAAGGGCATCTGTGAGAAAGTCTGCTTCATGTTGAACGTCTTCTCATAGAACTCGCCGCAGGAATAGCTGATGGCGGGAGCCACTGACCATCCGTCGGCAGCATCCATGCCGGCGTTCTTGATGAGGAAAGTGAGGTCGAAAGGTTTCTCTGCATTGGTGGGAGTGGCAGCGTTGAGGAAAGCCTGTGCAGCCAGCCATGCCTCATTGGAGAGTGGTGTCAGCTCCGACGGAGAGGTAGCTGCTGCCAAGGTCTGCTCGATGCTGCTGATAGCATTGGCGAATGTCTGGTCTGCCTCTGAGGGCGTGCAAGTATGAGGCACGTCGGCCAGCGCCTTGATGGGTGCCAGGGTGTTGTTTACCTCAGCCTTCAACTGCACCACGGCATCATCCTCAAACGTCTTGATCTCGTCGGAGGTGAGGATGAGCCAGCGCTGTTTCGTGGCGTTGTTGCTCAGGTCGAAGGTCTGCTGGGCCGTTGCGCCGTTGACGTTAGCAGCCAGGCACTTGGGACTCCAGTCACCCGAGGGATGGATGAGCCAGTAGCCACGCTGTACACTCGTGCCGCTGCCCACACCGACGCGTCCCTTCATCAGGTGGAAGTTGTCGTTGGCAGTCAGCGTGGTGCGGGCCTTTGTCTTGAAGCCGCTCTCAAAGGTCATATACTGGCCGGTGGCGGCGTTGCGCAGCTGATAATACTGGTTGTTGGGCGTGAAGGTGATGTACCAGGCGGCGCTATCGTTTTGCACGGCCTGCTCAGTTGTCATCTCCTTCCATCTCAGGCTGCCCGATGGAATAGCGATGAGGAAGGCGGAATAGAGACCGCGGTCGGTATCCTCGTTCTTGATATAGTATTTGATGGTGTCCTCCTGATTGAAGACATAGCACGGCTCGGCGAAGGTGTTGGAACGGTGCTGCAAGCCGTCCTCGCCCAATGCCTGCCCAATCATCGCGTTGGCATAGTAGGTCTCCAGCCTGCCGTCGTCTTCGTGAGCGCCGTTGACGCCATAGGGCCACATGTGGATGTCATCGCCATGCAGATAGGAGTCGGTAGTGTTGTCCCAGAAGTCGAGGAATGCCGACACACGCTCACCCAACCAGTCACCTCTTCCGGAGCCTGAACGCATGATATCGCCACACCACTGGGTGGAATAGTTGATGACACCCAGGCCATGCTGCATCTCATGCATCAGCGTGCCAGTACGCTGATAGCTGCTGCTGGCACCCATGTTGATCCAAGGCTGGTCTTGGTAGGAGCAGTCGGCTGTCGGCGTACCAGCGCTATAGTCGATGTCGAATTTCTTCTTGATACTGGTCAGGTCGCTGAAAATCTGGCAGGCCTGTGTGGCTGCATTGTTGATGCGATTGTTGGCTGCCTGGTCACCGCCGTTGTTGTACCAATAGGTCACCTCACCCTTAGGAAGGGTATAGAACTTGATAACGTCGCCATAGCCGATGCAACCGTCCTTGGCCACCGCGTAAGCCCGCATATAATACAATGTGGCAGGCTCTAGGTCCTGTAGGCAGTAGATGGTGCCGTTATTGCTAAGAGTCTTCGAACTGCGGATGTCGTCGTAGGTGGGATTAGCATTGGTGGCACAGCAAAAGCCACGCGACTGAATCGCCACATCATTGTTGGACTTGGCACTCTTGATACGACCAAAAGCCATCGTGGCACCACGGGCATAGCGGCTGTCAGTCACTACGGTAGGCTCATTCTGTGCAGTCACGTTGCAAACCGTTAACCAAAATCCAACAGCCAATAACAAGAAAGAATATCGCATAACCTTTTAACTTTTAACCTTTTCACTTATAACTATCACTTCACTCTTCTTCGATTTTCGGGTATTTCCTGAACCATCCGTCCCAGCGCAGGCGCATCACGCCGAAAAGTGCCTCTGAAAAGATGCCGCCCGACATCTTGCTCGTTCCCTCACGGCGGTTGACGAAGATGACAGGCACCTCAAACACTTTGAATCCAATCTTATAGGCGGTGTACTTCATCTCTATCTGGAAGGCATAGCCCTTAAAGCGGATTTTGTCTAATTCGATTGTCTTCAGCACACGGCGCTTGTAGCAGACGAAGCCCGCCGTGGTGTCACGCACCTTGATGCCTGTGATGATGCGCACATACTTCGAGGCGAAATAGCTCATCAACACTCGTCCCATCGGCCAGTTCACCACGTTGACGCCGCTGACATAGCGCGAACCTACAGACACGTCGTTTCCCTCGTCGTGACAGGCGGCATAGAGGCGCGGCAAGTCATTAGGATCATGGCTGAAGTCGGCGTCCATCTCAAATATATAGTCGTAATCGTGTTCCAACGACCATTTGAAACCAGCGATATAGGCCGTGCCCAAGCCTAGCTTTCCACTGCGTTCCACGAGGAAAAGGCGGTCGGCAAACTCCTCAGCCATCAGGCCTTTTACTATCTGTGCGGTACCGTCGGGCGAGCCGTCGTCGATAATCAGAATATGGAAACACTTCTCCAAACCGAAGACGGCCCGGATGATCTTCTCGATGTTCTCCTTCTCATTGTAAGTAGGGATGATAACAATGCTGTCGCTCTTGTTCATTGTTTCAGGTGTATTTAACGATGCAAAGATAATGATTTTTTGCCGATAGACAAAGAAAGATTCTTTTTTTTTCGCTATTTAAATTTTATTTATGTACCTTTGCAGCCAACTTGAGAAGAATTCTCAAATCTCATATCACATTTCTCAAATCAATATGAAACAGAAAACTCTGAAAGGCAGCTTCACCCTTTGCGGAAAAGGCCTTCATACCGGATTGAGCCTCACTGTTACTTTCAATCCTGCTCCTGAGAATCATGGTTATAAGATTCAGCGCATCGACCTCGAAGGGATGCCTACCATCGACGCTGTAGCCGAGAATGTGGTCGACACACAGCGCGGCACCGTCCTCGGCAAGGGCGACGTACGTATCAGCACCGTGGAGCACGGTCTCAGCGCCCTCTACGCTCTGGGCATCGACAACTGCCTCATACAGGTCAGCGGCCCTGAGTTCCCCATCCTCGACGGCTCTGCTATTCAGTTTGTGCAGAAGATTCAGGAGGTAGGCATCGAAGAGCAGAACGCCCCTAAGGACTGGTACGTTATACGCAAGAAGATAGAGGTGAAGGACGAGGAGAACGGCTCGTGCATCACCATCCTGCCCGACGACGAGTTCTCGCTCACCACGATGTGCAGCTTCGAGTCGAAGTTCATCAACAGCCAGTTTGCCACCCTCGACGATATCCACAAGTATGCTGAGGAGATAGCTCCTGCACGTACCTTTGTCTTCGTGCGCGACCTCGAGCCGCTGCTGCAGGCCAACCTCATCAAGGGCGGCGATCTCGACAACGCCATCGTCATTTACGAGCGTCAGACCACACAGGAGCGTCTCGACATGCTGGCCGACATGCTGCATGTTGAGCACCGCAACGCTACCGACCTGGGCTATGTGCAGCACAAGCCGCTGGTGTGGGAGAACGAGTGCACCCGCCACAAGCTGCTCGACGTCATCGGAGACATGGCCCTCATCGGCCGACCCATCAAGGGACGCATCGTTGCCACACGTCCAGGCCACACTATCAATAATAGGTTCGCGCGTGAGATGCGCAAGGAGATCCGCAAGCACGAGATACAGGCTCCCTTCTATGATCCTAATGACACACCCGTGATGGACGTCAACCGCATCCGCGAGCTCCTACCCCACCGCTATCCCATGCAGCTCGTCGACAAGGTCATCGAGATTGGCCCCAATAGCATTGTCGGTGTGAAGAACATCACAGCAAACGAGCCTTTCTTCACCGGCCACTTCCCTCAGGAACCCGTTATGCCTGGCGTCCTGCAGGTAGAAGCTATGGCACAGGTAGGTGGTCTGCTGGTGTTGAACAGCGTAGAAGAGCCCGAGCGCTGGAGTACTTACTTCATGAAGATTGACGGCGTGAAGTTCCGCCAGAAGGTTGTGCCTGGTGACACATTGCTGTTTAAGGTCGAGATGCTAGCTCCCATACGTCACGGCATCTCAACGATGCATGGCTATGTCTTCGTAGGCGATCATGTCGTCAGCGAGGCCACCTTCACCGCACAGATTGTAAAGAATAAATAACTCCTCTCTAAGCATTATAATAACAATAATCCCCAGGACGCCTCGGCATCCTGGGGATTATTATTTTCAATGTCTCCTGTTCATCAGGAGTGTATAGCAAGCCCTGAAGGGACTGTCTTGTTATTTCTGCGCCTCACGCAGGCGGATGCGGGTGAGCACCTGCTTGGTGTTGTAGGTGAAGTCGCCACCCATGATCCACGAGTAGTAGCCCGGATCGGTGTGCAGCACCTCGGCCACGGTCTTACCCTTGTACTTGCCGAAGTTGAAGTATTCAGTCATGACGGGCTTACCGTCCTTGTCAACAACGGTTTGGCCCTTGGCGTCCTTGGCCTCGCCCCAGACAATGCGGCCGGCGAAGTCCACATTATTACTATCGCGCGAGAAGTCGCTCAGCATCTGCACATCATTCTGCAAGGTACGTCCCTCAGGATCTTCGCCCAATGAGCGCTGATGATCCTCTGTGTAGTAGTCGAGCTCGGCCTGCAATACACGCCATGTGGCCTCTGTATCCTCGTCGGCACGGTGGGCAACGAAGTCGTCTTCCATCCTGCGGCCGCAGTAGAACTTGTAGGCGGCGGCCAGGTTGCGGCGTTCCATCTTGCGGAAGATGGTCATCGCATCAATAAGACGGCACTTGGAGAAATCGAAGTCGATGCCGGCACGCAGGAACTCCTCTGCCAGCAGGGGAATGTCGAAATGATTGGAGTTATAGCCGGCAAAGTCGCAGCCCTTGAAGGTGTCGTTGAGTTGCGAAGCCAGCTGCTTGAAGGTGGGCTGATCCTTGACGTCCTCATTCGTAATGCCTGTCAGCTGAGTGATGATCGGCAGAATGTAGCACTCAGGATTGATGAGGTAGTTGCGTCGCTCCTCCTCACCGTTAGGAAACACTTTGATATAGGAAATCTGTATGATTCGGTCCTTTACCAAATCAAGGCCGGTCGTCTCCAAATCGAAGACGACCAGCGGCTTTGTAAGATTCAGTTTCATGAATTCTTAATTGTCAATTATCAATTCTAAAATCAATCGTTGATAAGCATGGGCATCATCAGCATGAGCACATCCTGATTGGCAGGCTGCTCCGACGGCAGCACCAATCCGGCGCGGCTGGGGTCGGCCAGCTGGATGACCACCTCCTGGCACTCGAAGTTGCTGAGAATCTCGATGAATGAGGAGCCCTTGAAGCCGATGCTCATAGGCATACCGTTGTAATCGCACGACATCTTCTCCGTAGCCGTCTTCGAGAAGTCGTAGTCCTCGGCGTCGAGCTGCAGGATACCGTTCTCCACATGGAAGCGGATGAGGTTGCTGCTGTCGTTGCTGAATGGCTGCACGCGGCGTAGGGCTGAGAGCAGGCCGATGCGGTCGACGGTGAGCTGGTTAGGATTGCTCTGCGGAATGACACTGTTGTAGTTGGGATAGCGACCCTCGATGAGACGGCAAACAATGACGCCCTCCTCGAAGCTGATTTCGGCATTGCGGTCGTCGAAGCGAATCACCACGTCGCCCCCCTGCTTGCCCAGCACGCCCTTCAGCAGCGAGGCAGGTTTCTTGGGCAGGATGAACGAAGCGGGCTGCTCGCTCTTGATGTTCAGTATCTTGTTGCGCACGAGCTTGTGTCCGTCGCTGGCCACCACAGCAAGGCAGTCAGGAGTGAGGTCAAAATAGATTCCGTTCATCACGGGGCGCAGCTCATCCTGAGCCGTGGCGAAGAGCGAGCGGTTGATATTGTCGGCCATCACCTGCGTAGGAATGCTGATGGTAGTGGCTCCGTCGCCAATTTGCTGGGGCTGCGGGAATTCGTCGGCATTTTCGACGGGCAGCGAGAACATACCGTTCTGATAGCTGATCTTCGCGATGTTGGCCTGCTGGTCAACGTCGAAGGTGATAGGCTGCTCGCTGATGCCCTTCACGGCCTCGAGCAAGTCGTGGTTGCCTACGCAGAAGCGTCCGTCGCCGTCGGTGTCGTTCAGCTCCATCGTTGTCTGCATCACCACTTCGCTGTCGCTGGCTGTCAGACGCAGCTTTCCCTCAACCACCTCAAAGAGGAAATCGCCCAGGATGGGCAGCGAATTCTTACTGTTGATAACTCTTCCCAGTGCCGACAAACGTGCGGCCAGGGCAGTGCTTGATACGGTGAATCTCATAATTATTTTCTCATTTTAATTGTGTTCATTCATTTCGGACTACAAAAATACAAAATTTCTCAGTCAAAACAAAAATATTCAGAAAAAAATTGCTCGTTTCAACTATTTTTAGTAATTTCGCAAGCGAATTTTGAAAAACAAATCTTTTAATACAACAGACACAATGGATTTATCAGGAAAAATCATTGCCATTCTTCCGGCAAGCAGCGGCACCTCCAGCCGCACAGGCAACACATGGATGAGCCAGGACTACGTCATCGAGGTGCCCGGCCAGTATCCGCGCCGCATGGTCTTCCGCGTTTTCGGCGAAGACCGCATCAAGCAGTTTAATATTCAGGCAGGTGAGGATGTCACCGTGCAGTTCGATATCGATGCCCATGAGTATCAGGGCCGTTGGTTCAACGATATCCGCGCCTTCAACATCATCCGCGGCCAGGTAGCTCAGAGCGTGCCTGCCGCCACCACCATTGCCGGCGCCGCTCCTGCCGCCGCCAGTCCCTTCCCGCCGCAGCAGCCCGCTGCCGATGCAGCTCCCTTCCCTCCCGTCCAGGAGTCTGCCGGTGAGGGCGCTACTGACGATCTGCCCTTCTAAGTAGGCGTTCATCAGTTAATACCCATTGAAAAGCATATCATCCTCATCGGTGATATGCTTTTTTGTATTCATGAAAAAGCCTCCTATAATGGGGGCTTCGATGATTATTTGCGGCGTTTGATTTTCCATCCCAGGGCCGCGATGAGAATGGTCATCAGCGGACTGAGGATGTTGAAGAAACAATAGGGCAGATAGGCAATGGTGGGAACGCCGAGGACGGTGCTCTGCGTCATGCCGCAGGTGTTCCAGGGAACGAGGACGCTGGTGACGGTGGCGGAGTCCTCAGCCGTACGGCTCAGCAGTCGCGGCTCATAGCCCTGCTTCTCATAGACGTTCTGAAACATATTGGCTGTCAGCACGATGCTGATGAACTGGTCGCCTGTGGTGACGTTGAGGAATAGTCCCGTGCTGGCCGTAGAAGCCACGAGTCCTACCCTACTCCTTACCCAACTGATGACCACGCGTGTGATGCTCTCGATCATTCCACTGGCCACCATCACGGCACCGAAGCACATGGCGCAGATGATGAGCCAGATGGTGTTGAGCATGCCCGTCATGCCGCCCGTCGACACTAGCTCGTTCAGCTCGGCGGAACCCGTCTCTATAGCCGTCGCCCCATAGTAGGTGACGGCTAATCCTTTTGTCAAGGCAGCCGCTGAACCGAGCGAAGGGTCGGCAGCTATCTGTGTCAGAATATGTGGCTGCAGTACGAGTGCCGTGACGCCTGCCATCAATGCCGAGAGAAAGAGGACGATGAGCGAGGGCAGCCGACGGGCGATGAGGATAGCCGTCAGCACAGGCACTAGGAGCGTCCATAAGGAGATGTTGAACGTCTTGGAAAGCCCCTCGGTGTACTGGTTCACATGCACGACGCTGTCGCCACCCATTCCCAGGCCTATCACGGCAAAGATAATCAAGGTGAGGACGAAAGCGGGCATCGTTGTCAGCATCATGTAGCGGATATGCGTGAAGAGGTCGACACCAGTGGCCGAGGAGGCGAGGATAGTGGTATCGCTCAGCGGCGACATCTTATCGCCGAAGTAGGCTCCCGAGATGATGGCACCTGCCGCCACCGCCTCGCTGATGCCCAACGCATGACTGATACCCAAGAGCGCCACGCCGATAGTGGCGATGGTGGTCCATGAGCTGCCCGACAGCAACGACACCAGCGCACAGATGACGCAGGCGCTGACAAGGAAGAACTGAGGCGACAGCAGCTGTACGCCATAATAGATGAGCGTGGGCACCACGCCGCTCACCATCCATGATCCTGACAACATGCCTACTGCCAGCAGGATGAGCACGGTGACGGCCACGCCGCCCAGCGTCTTTGTCATCTGCTGCTCAAAGGCCTTCCAGGGCACATGATAGAAGACCATCGAAATAAACACGCACACGGCCAGTCCCATGAGCAAGGCTACCTGACTGCCGCCGCTGAGCGAATCGCTGCCAAACAATGTGATGACAACGGCCAGCAGGCAAATGAGTACCGCCAACGGGATAACGGCTATAAGCGGATGAGGGAGGCGTTTCATTTTGGTTGCAAAGGTACACTTTTTTTCTTGATTCTTTTGCTTTTACTTCATTTTTTCGTAATTTTGCAGCCTGAAAGCATGGAAAAGCTGGAAAGGAACACAGGACTGGTGCTGGAAGGCGGCGGTATGCGCGGCGTCTTCACTTGTGGTGTGCTCGATGCCTTTATGAAGCATGAGGTGTACTTTCCCTACGTGGTGGCTGTGTCGGCAGGGGCTTGCAACGGCATGAGCTATATGAGCCGGCAGCCACGACGTGCCCGCTATTCCAACATCGACATGCTGCGCAAATACGGCTACATCTCGCTGAAAAACCTGATTTTGAAGGGCAGTATCTTCGACCCGAACCTGCTCTATGAGCGTTTCCCCAACGACATCCTGCCTTTCGACTACGAGGCCTACGCAAAGAATCCCTCCGTCTTCGAGATGGTATGCACTAACTGTCAGACAGGTCTGGCCGAATACTTGAGCGAGAACACCGACCGTCGCCGCATGATGGCCATCGTCAAGGCCAGCAGCTCCCTACCCTACGTGGCGCAGATCACCGATGTCGACGGCAAGCCGATGCTCGACGGAGGCATTGTCGACTCCATCCCTGTGGAACACGCCATCACGGCAGGTCATCCCTTCAACGTGGTGGTGATGACACGCAATCGCGGCTATCGTTCCAAGGAGGTGGACCATAAGATTCCGCGCTTCATCTATGGCGATTATCCACGTTTGCGAGTGGCGCTGAGCCGACGGGTGGAAGTCTACAACCGTCAGCTGGAGTTGGTGGAGCGCATGGAAGACTGGGGCGAGGTGGTGGTCATCCGTCCGCAGCGTCCTATGGAGGTAGACCGCATCTGCCGCGACCCTGAGAAGCTGGAGCGTCTCTACGAAGAGGGCTACCGTGAAGGAGAGAAATTCTGTGAGAGATATATGAATTGAAAAAATGAAGCATCCATCCATTGCTTGTTGTTCATTGTTCATGTTGCTGGTGGCCTGCTCTGGTCAGCAGAAGAAGACCGATGCAGAGCCTGTGGCGGCGGCTGACAGTACGGCTGTGGAAGCCGAGCCCACATTTGAGGAGCTGACGCTTCCCGATACTGCATACACTTCTGTCTCTGCTATGAACTACATCGTTGAAGACATCGACTCTCTGCCTCGCCCCCTGAAATACTACGACGACCTCTACGATCGTACCGACCGCGTGATGACTTTCCGCCGCAACCTGCTGCGCGACGCCTCCTTTGAGGGGCACGTGGAGGGCACGCCCAAGGAGATTGAGGTGGTGTGGAGCTATGACACGCCCTACGGACATGCCGATACAAAGTTCGGCCAGTGGGGCGGTGGCACAGGATGGACAGGGCAGCCGCTTTACGTCCATTGGAGCGATGCCGAGATAGACAGCCTGCGGAAGGGCGGCGCACCGCTCACCGCCGACTTCGGCCCTGAGGAAATCATGGTGGGTTCACTCTGCGGTGAGGCTTTCTTCCTGAACTTTGAGACAGGACGCCCGTCAAGAACTCCCCTCGACCTGCACAATGTGGTGAAAGGCACCATGTCGATAGACCCTGAGCTGATGAACCTTTACGTAGGACAGGGTGTGCCGAAGGGTGAGCCGCTGGGCTGTCAGGCTTTTTCCCTGACCACACACCAACGCGGCACCTTCTTCAGCGACCCACGAGCCTGGCGCGGCTGGCAAGCCTTCGACTCGTCGCCCATCGTGGCTGGCGGCTATCTCTTCTGGACAGGCGAGAACGGCAGCCTCTTCAAGTTTGAAAGGCAAGCCGGTGGCGTGCTGAAACGTGTCAGCACCCTGCGCTACAGGGTGAACGGTGCTGCGCCTGGCATTGAGTCAAGCCTCTGCGTCTATCGCAACTACGGCTTCTTCTCTGATAATCACGGCAATATCGTAGGTGTCAACCTGAATACGATGCATCCCGTGTGGTATGTGAAGAACCTCGACGACAGCGACGGAACTATCGTCGGCCGCGTGGAGGACGGCACACCTTACTTATATACCGCGTGCGAGGTGGACAAGCAGGGCTCACACGGCCACTGCCGATTCCTGAAGCTGAATGCCCTGACTGGCGAGATTGTCTGGGAGAGCCTTATCGACTGCAATCGCATCGACCTGGGCGAGAAGGTCCTCGACGGCGGCATGTATGCCACACCGCTCCTGGGACAGGGCGACTGCGAGGGCATCCTCTTCGCCAATGTCTGCCGCAACAGCGCACATCCCGATCGCGGACAGTTCACAGCCCTCAGCACAGCCGACGGCCATGTGCTCTACACTGTGGGCTACGGCAATTTCTGTTGGTCGTCGCCAGTGGGATTCACCAACGAGAACGACGAGTTCTTCGTCTTCGCCGCCGATGCCAACGGTGTGGTGTATGTCATCAGGGGTAAGAACGGCGAGGTGCTTTGCAAGAAAGAGATGGGCGCCAACTTCGAGTCGTCGCCCTGCGTAGTGGGCAACAGTCTCGTTGTGGGCTGTCGCGGAACCAAGATTTACAAATTTAGAATTAAGAGTTAAGATGTATCGGCTTTGCCGAGTATGAATTTAGAAATAAGAGTTATGAGACTGCTCCGACTGATAGGTTTATCATTTATCATTTGTCATTTAACTTCGTTGACATTAGCCGCGCAAGGCACCGACCTGCTCTCGGCTAAGAAAAACGTCATCCCTGGAGGTTACAACTTCTGGATCTACACCCCCGAGGACTATTACTATACGCAGGAGTCCACTCCCCTGGTGCTCTTCCTGCATGGTGCCAGTCTCTGCGGACACGACCTCAACCGTGCCCTGCGCTACGGCACGGTGGCTGCCATCAAGATGGGACGTCAGGTGCCTGCATTGGTCATCACACCGCAGAACCCGGGTGGCCCTTGGAATCCGAAGAAGCTGAACGACATCCTGGAGTGGCTGGACAACAACGACTATGCCTACGACCACGCCCGTGTCTATGTCCTAGGCATGAGTCTCGGCGGCTATGGCACCCTCGACTTCGTGGGTACCTATCCTGAGAAGGTGGCAGCCGCGATGGCCCTCTGTGGCGGCTGTACGCTGAAAGACCAGAGCCGCATGGGCGAGCTCCCGCTATGGATCATCCACGGCACAGCCGACAAGGCCGTCAGCGTGCGTGAGTCGCAGACCGTTGTCAACCGCATGAAGCAGGCTGGCATTACCGACCGTCTGCGTTTCGACTGGCTGCCCGGCGCCTCACACGGAGCATTGGCCCGCTATTTCTACACCTACAAAACCTACGAATGGCTCTTCTCACACTCGCTACGCGACCCCGACCGTCCTGTAAACCGCGACATCGACATCACACAGGGCGACCTCAACCAAGCCTACCGCGACATGGAGAAGCGAGTGGAGAAGTTGGAGACAGAATGACAGAATCTATTTTTCGACATAAAGACATTAGAACGAATTATTTTGACATAAGAAGATAAAAACAAATAATTAAAACAATGGGAAAAGTAATCTTAACCGGAGACCGCCCCACGGGCAAACTCCACTTGGGCCACTATGTGGGCTCACTACGCCGTCGCGTGGAATTACAGAACGCTGGCGGCTATGATCAAATGTTTGTGTTTATGGCTGACGTGCAGGCTCTGACCGACAATGCCGACAACCCCGAGAAGCTGCGTCAGAGTATCATCAACGTAGCCCTCGACTGGCTCTCAGCAGGACTTGACCCATCGAAGTGTACACTCTTCATACAAAGCTACATACCCGAGTTGGCAGAGCTGACCACCTACCTGATGAACCTCATCACGGTGAGCCGCGTACAGCGCAACCCCACGGTGAAGACTGAGATCAAGATGCGCAACTTCGAGGCCAACATCCCTCTGGGGTTCTTCTGCTACCCCGTGTCGCAGGCCGCCGATATCCTGCTCTTCAAGTCAACCACCGTTCCTGTGGGTGAAGACCAGGAGCCGATGCTGGAGGTGACACGCGAGATTGCCCGTCGTTTCAACCAGATCTACGACGAGGTGTTCCCCGAGCCCAACATCATGTTGCCTGAGAATGCAACGGCACGCCGCCTGCCAGGCACCGATGGCAAGGAGAAGATGTCGAAGAGCCTCGGCAACTGCATCTACCTGAGTGACTCGGCCGATGAGGTATGGCAGAAGGTGCGCTCGATGTACACCGACCCCACACACCTGAATATCAGCGACCCCGGCCACGTCGAGGGCAACGCCGTGTTCACTTATCTCGACGCCTTCAGCACCGATGCCGACTTTGCAAATTTCTGGCCTGAGTACCAGAACCTGGACGAGCTGAAGGAGCACTACACCCGCGGCGGTCTGGGCGATATGAAATGCAAGAAATTCCTCAACCAGGTGCTCAACCAGTTCCTGGAGCCCATGCGTCAGCGCCGTCACGAGCTGGAACAGGACATTCCCGAGATCTACAACATCCTGATGAAGGGCACGGAGCAGGCTCGCGAGGTGGCAGCCCAGACAATGGCTGAGGTACGCCACGCCATGCGCATCGACTATTTCAGCGACACCGAGCTCATCCGTCAGCAGACCGAGGCGTTCAAGGCCAAATAAAAAACTACTTCAAAAATGAAACTACTTAAAACTAATCTACTTCTTTTCGCACTCAGCCTCTTCACCCTTCAGGCTATGGCACAGGTGCGCACCGTGCAAAGCCTTGACTTCGGATGGAGATTCCACCTCGGCGATGTGGAGGGAGCTGCCGCAACATCCTATCAGGACAGTCATTGGCGCACCGTCAACTTGCCCCACGACTTCCAGATAGAGCAGCCGTGGGTGGCACCTGCCGCCGATGAGAAGGCCGACAACGACGACCCTGCCGCCAACATCAAGAGCCGTCTCAGTAGTCGGGCGTTCAAGGAAATGGGGCGCGGCTGGTACCGGCTGCACTTCACGCCTGCCGACAGCCTGAAGGGCAAGCGCCTGCTGATTGACTTCGGAGGCATCATGTATGTGGGCGACGTCTATCTGAACGGCGAGCTGGTGGGAAAGACCGACTACGGCTACGTGGGCTTCGAGGTGGATGTCAGCAACAAGCTGAAGTTCGGACAGGACAACGTCCTCGCCGTGATGGCCGATACCCGTGAGCCCAACAACTCCCGCTGGTACACCGGTGGCGGACTCTTCCGCAGCGTCAAGCTCGTGGCAACCGACCGCAACGTCTATTTCGCCCGCCATCCGCTCTATATTACTACGCGCGAGAACCGTTACGTCACTGTCTCGGCAGAGGTGGTGACAAAGGGACGCGACAAGCGGATGCCCGTTGCATTGCGCATCATCGCTCCCGACGGCAGCGTGGTGTACGAGGGCAGGCACGAGGTGCTGCGCTCCACCCCTACCCGATTCGTCGAGCAGCAGCTGGCGGAGATAGAAATCAGCAATCCGCAGATATGGGACATCGACACGCCCAACCTCTATACTGTTGAAGCCACGCTCTACAACGAGAAAGGCGAGGCAACAGACGATGTAAAGGAGCACTTCGGCCTGCGCACCGTAGAGATTGGCCCCGACTTCGGTCTGAAACTCAACGGTAGAAAGGTGCTGCTGCAGGGCTACGCCAACCACCACTCGCTGGGTGCTCTCGGTGCTGCTGCCTATCCGCGAGCCATCGAGAAGCGCATCCAGCTGATGAAGGACTTCGGCATCAATCACATCCGCACCAGCCACAACCCCTACAGCCGCGAGTTCATCGAGCTTTGCGACCAGTACGGCATCCTCGTTGTCGACGAGCTCTACGACAAATGGACTCGCCAGCACACGGGCGGTCGTGTGGCCTTCGAAAACCTTTGGCAGAATGATATACCTGAATGGGTGAAGCGCGACCGCAACTCTCCCTCCGTCATCGCCTGGAGTCTGGGCAACGAGCTGCAGCAAGACCCTAACATGCCCTATAACGATTATGGCGTAACGATGTACCGGCTGATGCGCCCCTTGATACAGCGCTATGATTCTACGCGACTGGTGACTGTGGCCATGCATCCGCGCTATCGCAACTGGGAGACGGATTCCCTACCCTGCGAGCTGGCGAAGGTTACCGATTTCCAGGCCTACAACTACCGCTACATGTACTTCCCTGGCGATGGGCGCCGCTTCCCCTGGATGACCTTCTACCAGAGCGAGGCCTCGATAGCCGCGATGGGGGCGAACTTCTTCGAGATGAATCGTGACAAAGTGATGGGCCTCGCCTATTGGGGTGCCATCGACTACTTGGGCGAGAGTCAGGGCTGGCCCGCAAAAGGCTGGAGCCAGGGCGTATTTGACATCGCCCTCAATCCCAAGCCCAAGGCCTACTACATGCGCAGCTTCTTCAAACCCGACGAGCCCGTAGTGCACATCGGCATCGTTGACCGTCAGGGTGACATCATGTGGAACGGCATACAAACGGGCAACGAAGGTATGAGCGACCATTGGAACAGAGAGGTGGGCGACAAACGTACTATCGTGGTCTTCACTAATGCCGACGAGGTGGAACTTTTGCTGAATGGCAAGAGTCTTGGCACGAAGCAGAATCCTGTCAATGACCCGAAGAGCCGCAACCAACTGCGCTGGAACAACGTGGAATACCAGCCCGGCCGTCTCGTTGCTATCGCCCGCACCAACGGCCGAGAGGTAGCGCGCCATCAGATAGAGACCACCACTGAAGCCGTAAAGCTGAAAGCCAATGCCGACAACGATGCATGGAAAGCCGACGGAATGGATTTGCAGCATGTCACCATCACAGCCGTAGACAAGAAAGGCCGCATCGTGCAGACCGCCAACGAGGAGGTAATCTTCACCATAAAGGGTGAGGCACAGATTGTAGGTGTCATCAACGGCGACATCAATTCCGACGAGCTGACCATATCTACTCAAGGCACAGGCATAGTTGGCACACGCCGTCTCTTCAACGGCAACTGCACTGTCATCCTGCGCTCCACACGTCAGGCTGGCACCGTAAGCCTCAGCGCCTCTGCTCCTGGTATGAAACCAGTCGAGCTGAAGCTATCAACAAATTAAAAAGACAACTGCGAAAGGAGCAATGCGGCAGAAACCAACAGACCGTAGATGAAAATATTCCGTGCCGTTGCTCCCAAGCAATTGTTAAGCGGACGTCCCTCCCATATCTTCTTCATCTTCAAGAAAGTAAAGTAATGAAGCAGAAGATATAGTAGAGGCAACACAAAGACCATCCAGCGGTCATTGAAAAGGAATACGCCCCCCAAGAGACAGGCAATGATGCCCACGGCCAGGTAGAGCTGCAGGGTGCGTTGCGGGCCAAGGCGAACCGCTATGGTGCGCTTACCCGCCAGGCGGTCGGTGTCGCGGTCGCGGAAGTTGTTCACAATCAGCAGCGCATCTATGACCAGCCCGCAGGCTATCGATGCCAGAAGGACCTCGAGCGTCACGGTGTGCAGCTGCAAGTAGTAGGTGATACATACCGGTATCAGTCCGAAGAACACCAGCACCAGCACATCGCCCAGTCCCATGTAGGACAGATGGGTGGTGTAGAGGAAACAGAACACCACACAGAGTATGCCGATGACAATCATCTCAAGCCCGCCATACCACACCAGCGGCAGGCCCACGAGGCAGGCCAGGCAGGTGGTGGCGGCAATGACGCGCTTCATCTTCTCGGTGCTCACCCACCCTTGCGCACAGGCACGCTCAGGGCCGAGGCGTGTGGCGCGGTCGTCGGTGCCCTTGGCATAGTCCACAAAGTCGTTGATGAAATTGGCGTCTATCTGCATGATAAACGCGAACAATATGCAGAGTACCGCTGCCACCCAGTTGAAGGTGTCCGGCACGTAATAAGCCTGCGCATCGGTCCAGGCCAGCGACAGGCCTATCATCACAGGCACGGCAGCGCCGCTCAGCGTCTTCGGCCGGGCAGCCAGCACCCAAGCTTTCAGGGAGTCTTTCTTAATCACTCCGTCTTCTGTAACAACTTGCATCCTGCAAAGGTACTAATTTCCATTTTCAGGCAAATAAAATAGGTAAAAATATAGGCATTGTTTTTGATTTTTTAACCATCATTTAACATACGCGTACAATATTTTTTTGTAATTTTGCATCGCTTTACAGCCACTATACAATGTATAGTGCTAAAATTCAGACAGTTAAGTAGTAAAAGAAGAAGAAAGAATGAGACAGCTAAAGATTCAGAAGAGTATCACCAACCGTTCAAGCGAAGCTCTTGACAAGTACCTTGTGGAAATTGGCCGTGCTCCTCTCATCAGCATTGATGAGGAGATTGAGCTGGCGCAGAAAATCCGTAAAGGAGGCCCAGAGGGTGAGCGTGCTAAGGACAAGTTGGTGACGGCAAACCTGCGCTTCGTCGTCTCAGTGGCCAAGCAGTACCAGCATCAGGGACTCACCTTGACCGACCTTATCGACGAAGGCAACATCGGCCTTATCAAGGCAGCACAGAAGTTCGACGAGACACGCGGATTCAAATTCATCAGCTACGCCGTGTGGTGGATTCGCCAGAGCATTCTGCAGGCCATTGCCGAGCAGAGCCGCATCGTGCGCCTGCCGCTGAATCAGGTTGGATCACTCAATAAGATCAGCCACGAGATCAACAAGTTCGAGCAGGAGAACCAGCGCCACCCCTCCGTGAGCGAGCTGGCTGAAGCCACCGACATGGACGAGGAGAAGATCGGACAGTCGATGATGGCCGACGGACACCACGTCAGCATCGACGCTCCCTTCCAGGACGGCGAAGACAACTGCATGCTCGACGTGATGGCTTCGGGCGACGACTCCCGCACCGACCGTCAGGTAGACCACGAGTCGATGGCACAGGAACTGAACGCCGTGCTCAACCGTGTGCTGAAGGAGCGCGAGATTACCATCATCCGCGAGTGCTTCGGCATCGGCTGCCACGAGAAGGGCCTCGAAGAGATTGGCGACCAGCTGGGTCTCACCCGTGAGCGCGTGCGCCAGATTCGCGAGAAGAGCATCACCAAGCTGCGCGAGTCGGGTAACGCCAAAATCCTCATGAAGTACCTGGGATAACGAAAACGAAAACGAAACGCTTCGCTACGAAAACGAAAACGAAACGCTTCGCCCGTTGAAGAAGTATCACACCTCTCACCTCACACCTCTCGACAATTGAGAATCGACATCATCACCGTCCTGCCCGAAATGATTGAGGGCTTCGTGCACGAGAGCATCCTGGCCCGTGCCGAGAAGAAAGGACTGGCAGAGATACGTTTGCATAATCTACGCGACTACACTTTAGACAAGTGGCGTCGCGTAGATGATTATCCCTATGGCGGAAGTGCCGGCATGGTGATGCAATGCGAGCCCATTGACCGCTGTATCACCGCGCTGAAGGCAGAACGCCACTACGACGAGGTCATCTTCACCTCGCCCGACGGCGAGCAGTTCAACCAGCACGTGGCCAACGAGCTGTCGCTGCTGCAGAACATCATCATCCTCTGCGGACACTACAAGGGCATCGACCAGCGCGTGCGCGACCATCTCATCACCCGCGAGATCAGCATCGGCGACTATGTACTCACCGGCGGCGAGCTGGCAGCAGCCATCATGGCCGACGCCATCGTGCGTGTGGTGCCCGGCGTCATCGGCGACGAGCAGAGCGCCCTCAGCGACTGTTTCCAGGACGACCTCCTGGCAGCGCCCATCTACACCCGTCCTGCCGACTACAAAGGCTGGAAGGTGCCCGACATCCTGCTCAGCGGCAACGAGGCCAAGATTCGCAACTGGGAGCTGGAGCAGGCACTGGAACGCACCCGCCGCCTCCGTCCTGACTTGCTGAAGGGAAAGGATTTTCCTGAATAGCGTTATTCCCGTTGCGAAATAGCGCTACTCACGTTTCTGAATACCGTTACTCCCGTTTCTGAATACCGTTACTCCCGTTTCTGAATACCGTTACTCCCGCAGCTGAGTGCCGTTACTCCCGCAGCTGAGTGCCGTTACTCCCGCTGCTGAGTGTTGTCATAAATTCTCGCGCAGAGCCGCTGAGTACGCTGAGGTAACGCTGAGTATCTTTTTTTCGCGGCATAAAAAAGCCCCTCCCGCACGGGAGGGGTTGGGGGTGGGTGTTAGGTTTCTTACGGATTCACCACCGGCTCGTCGCCCCATCCGCTGCCACCAGAGTTGCTGCCACTGCCGGCAATGTACTCGCCCTTGACCGAGGAGAGCTCAATCTCGCCGCTCTTCACGCGCTGTGCCAGCGAGCTGTAGCCGAGGCTGGCAGAGGCGGTGTAGTTGGCCTTGGCGCAGGCTCCGGTGGGAGTGCACTGCAGGCGCACCGACTTGATGTTCTCGCCCACCTCGAAGTGCTCCACGTCGTTGGCAGGCTTGGCGGTGACGGAGGCGCGGAAGATGCACAGGTCGTCGATCTTCACCGGCGTGCCGCCCTGGGTGAGCTCCTTGATGCAGGCAGCGATCTTCGACAGAACGCCCTGAATCACGTCCTTGGTGTAGAGCGTGCCGTGCTCAGCGATGTGAGCGGCCAGCTCGGGAATGCCGATCATCTTGTTCGACTCGGCGCGTCCATAGACCTTACCGAAGTTCTTGTGGCCCTGGATCTTGTTCTTGTAGAGATTCAATCTAATCATAACTTTACATTGTTTAAAGGGTGAATAATAATATGAACTTTAACACTACAAAGATACAAATTTTTTCTTGAACCACCAAATAATAACGCATTTATTTTCAAGAAAATATGTTAATAATTAAATTGAAAGAAATAAAGCCCCAATGATTGCTCATCAGGGCTTTCAATGCATTGGATTGTTGTTATCTGAGCTTGCGATAATGACCGGTACTTACACGTTCAACCACATTGTAGTCGCTAATAAAAGCGCCAATATAACGCTCTGCCGTGCGCCCAGGAATATGTAGTTGACGAGCTAACTGCAGGAAATCCTTTGTTGTAAACTCCTGTTGCAAGGCATTATATAAGGCAAGTTCCTGAGCAGACATCGGCTTACCCGAAGTACTGAGAGGTGTCTCAACGTGAGGCAACAGTCGTTTGTAGACATAGACCGTATGGTTGATGAGACACGATGCGATGGTGATGGCTGTTTGGAAGTCGGTCTCCGTGCATACCAGTGGCTCACCCTTTTCTCCAAACCTTGGCTTTTTCTCCTCATGACGCAGCACGGTAAGCACCATAGCTATGCGATAGGTGGTGAGACCCAGACGGAAGATGAAGGCTTCGAGTTCATCGCCATGGAGCCCTATTTGCTCGTTATAGAGAGGCTCGAAGAACTGGTTGAAGCGTGTCTTCTGCTCTTCGTTGAGTGTGAACTTCAATGGCTCTTTACTATATGCCTTCAGGTCGTCATAGATGGCCTTGAAGCGCAGGCCAAGCGGAGCCAGTTGCTCGTAGAGAGTTTCTCCGCAGTCTTCAAACACGTTGCGCCATCCACGACTTTTGCGTAGCAAGTAGAACACAAAACGGTTTGCCAGGCCGTTCTCAGTATTCTGGGGCGACAGCAACAGAGGCACCTGACCAGGAGTACACGTAAGCAAGATGGACAACTTGGGCTTTGCGATATAGACGTGCTCATTGTCCTTTCGACGGCTGTAGTCGATGGTCTCGTGGTGGAAGGCCTTGCGCAGTCCCGACGAGTAGTCGCCATAGTCCTGCTTGACGGCCTGTGTCAGCGTATCCGCCTCAGTCTCAAAAATGGCTCCCCAGCCCTCATTGGCTGCCAAGTCCTGATAGAAAGCCGTGGCTGAGGCATTTACCGAGATGAGAGGCGATCGGTAGGGCGGTTCTTCGGGCTCAGTGGCGTTGACTTTCTCTTTTTTATTCAGCGCATCATAGGCCGCCTTCTGTTTCAGATACTCACGATGTGCGTGCTCATAGGTGCTACGAATCTCGCGTACGGTAGGATCTGTGAGTGCGAGACAAGCCGGAATGATACCCTTGTCGGCTGCTGACGAAGCCACGATGAACGTGTAGATAGGAGAGAAAACCTGCCTGCGGTCATAGATGCCGCAAACGTTCTTTGTAAAACCTGAAGCCAGATTGATCATACCTAGTATAACCTTGTCTTTTCCCTCGGGCGTTTCTTGCTTCTGGGCAGCATCGCGAATGATGGGCGGCAGGTCGTTGATATCCAGCTTGTCAGAGAAAGTGGGATTGACAATCGCTGATGCATCAAGCGTCTGCTCGTCTTCCAGAGAGGGGAATTCCGCCATTTCCGCCACTCCGCCACCGCTTTGCATGGCTGTTGCGGATGATTGGCAGTCAGACATTCCGTTAGCTCCAATATGGTTGTTTTCAATCATTTGCGTATTGCCACATACACTTTCTGAGTTAACCGCACTATCCTTTACAGAGCCGTGGCGGAGTGGCGGAGTTGACGGAAAACGGCGTCCAATGGATGAGAGATCCACACCAGAATCCTGTGCCATCTTGTAAAAAGTCTTGATGGTCACGCGGCCATCTCGCTTCGAGAGGCACTCCTGCCACTTCTTTTCGCAGTCAGCTTCACGATATTTCGTGCTCTGGCTGCAAAGACGATGGTAGAGGTCGCGACCATCCGGTCCCAGCCCATCAGCCAGGGCAAATCCCAGATGCAAAAAGTCTTCATACGACTCAGCAATGTTGGCACCCATTCGCAGCAGCTCGTCAGTAACGGCACGAGCCTTGGCCAACTCATCGTCAGCGATGGGGTTAGCTACCAGCTCCCTTGTCGTCAAGGGAGCATCTTCTTTCTTGACGGCATGGCCTAAGTTCATGTTACCAACGGCGGCCCATGCCAGAGGGTCAAAATTCATATTGTCCATAGTTTTACTACTTTTTTTAGAAATACTCAATCAGTTCAGTTTTCAGATAGGCGTTCTCATCGTGACAGAGGAAACAGGCGCGCGAAACGTTGATACATTGTGCATCTACCTGTTTTTCAGTCAGTTGATAGGTTACCATGAGATAATTTCTGATTGCTACAAACCATGTGCGGTGGTCGCAACGACTTAGGTCGATGTGGATGAACCACTTCAAGCCATTGCCGCGTGGCGAGCGGAACAGCAGCAGCGTGTCGAACGCTGGGTCGTCTATCAACTTTTCGAACATCTCTTCCGTGCGTTCATTCAACTCGTCAAGATCCATTGTTATAAGCCCGGAGTGTTTCATGAGGCACTGGTCGGAGCAGTAGCTGAACAGCCCCGACGGCGTAATGTAGTCGAAGTTGCTACCTTTAAACTTCCGCGCCTCGTCCTTGTCGGCGATTATGCGCAGCTGCTCTGTCTCAGGCATAGCCCAACGCCCGCGTACATACTGATATACCCAGAACAGCGACACGGGCTTGCTCTCTGGCACTTTGTTCGTGATGGGCTTCCGAAAGAAGCTCATCCTCACCTCTGCGGGATTCCAATCCCCAGCGGTTTTGTTTTGTGTAATACCTTCCATACAATACGTCAATATTTGTATTTGAGGTTTACTCTCTTGCACCAGTCGGGCTTCGGTATAGAGAATTTTCGCCTTACCCGCCGTTCCCCCCGAACCGTGCTCAGTTTTCACCGGAGGTACTGAATTCTGACACAAAGGTACGGCCTTTTACTGAGAAGGGAAATAACTCTTATGGCAAGCAGGAAAAGAAAAAGCGTTCCTTCCCCCAAAAAGGAAAGGAACGCAGGAAAATGGTCTGGATTTGTTAACAGTTAAACGTGGCTATTATGCTTCATCGATGATAAGCCCAAGTTTCTTCAGACGGATATATGCAGCTGTTAGCGACACATTCATTTTGTTAGAAATAGGGCCTACTACATTTTGGAAGTTTTTGTCATAATGGTATCTCTTCTTAACTGTCAAGGGAGAAACCGTTTCACGCTTGAACCATTTCTTCCAATAGATATCGTAAAGCATCCAAATCACCGAAGCGGGCATCAGCAGACATGAGGCAAAATAGTCGGCATGGTGTTCCATCCATTTCCTGTTTCTTGACACAATCGTCCGGTTGCCGTCTTCTGCTTTCTCAATTGCA
Source organism: uncultured Prevotellaceae bacterium (assembly GCA_947167935.1). Classification (GTDB taxonomy): domain Bacteria; phylum Bacteroidota; class Bacteroidia; order Bacteroidales; family Bacteroidaceae; genus Prevotella. The sequence continues at coordinate 28,165 of CAMVJU010000016.1, forward strand.
TCCTGATGGAAAATATTGTGGCCTATCTCATGCGACATAGAGAAACGATCGACTGGGTCATCATACTCCAGACGGTTGGTGAGAGTTACGCTCTTCTGACCTATTGCAATACGCCCCAGGTCGCTGCCAGTCTTCCCCCTTCTCACCGTCAATCCCATATCTTCGGCTAACAGGTATGGGTCTATTACACAGGGAGGCACCTTATCGGAGGGTCGGCACTGACTAAGCAGGGAAACATAGAAGTCCACCTGTGGCTTGACCAACTGTAAAGCAGTTTTCTCTATTTCAGCATCGGACAGTACAGGTACGGTCACGAAAAGATCTTTTTTGTCGAACGAGGCATACTTATAGAGAACGAAAGACAGCGAGTCGTCTATCCTGCCCTGGTCAAAGACAAGTATTGGCTCCGACATTTCAGCTTTCCCAACGAGCATCTTTTGCCACATAAGCTCATCTGACAGTTGTTCCCAACGGGCACGCGGCAGTTCAAAATTATGCTCATTCACCCTATACTGCGGATTCACAAAAACCAACCCGACATCTTGACGGGTGGCCTCACGCTTTACTTCGGCAGAAAATGTGTGGGTCGAAGCAATAAACAGCTTCGTGTTTTTAAGCTGGCAAAACCTGCCGCTAAGCATTTCCACAATATCTTCCGTCAATCCTTCTTCCACACATTCAAAAATCATCGTCTGCGAAGGTGTCTGCGCATCCATAAACCGTTGTGACATATACCGCTCCAACGACAACGTAGCCGTTTTGCCATTATACACAGGACGTACGCACACCTTGGCATAGTCAGCCTTCATAGCTTTTTCGTCCAAGAACTCCTTCATTCTCTTTTCCAGCGTGTACTCAACTGTAGGTGATGGCGGGGGAACATCTTTGGTCAACAAGTCTGATAGTTCTTTAATGTCTTTGCGAAGCACATGACCGGAAAGAAGGGTGTCATCAAGATACTTACGTAATTCATCCTTGAACTTAAAGCTCTGAATATTGTGGAAAATTTTAGATTGAGTGTCTTTTTCAAGAAGCGCGTCCTTGCACTCTTCGACCAGCAAGCGTGCAAAGTCGTCATGGCCAATATCATCCCTCAAAGTACCTTGCCGCTTGCTCTCCCATTCTACCAGATACCAGTAGCTTTTACCTTTCTTCGATACCCAATCACCTACGCAATTCTCTATCCGCCAAATCCAATTGTCGGCCTCCTGGGGATTGTTGAAATACTTCAGATTCTCTATGTTAAACATATCTTGTTTTGTTGTCCCAAATAACAACTCGCAAAATTACTGCTTTTTCGCAACAAAACCAAATTGCTTTCAAAAAAAATGTTCCTTTTCAAACTATTTTTGTAATTTCGCAATCCAAAAAGTTGTCCAAAACGGAAAACTCTTAGTCTTTTTACTACTATACATGTTCGCACATTACCCCCTGTGCCACAAAAAAAGTCCATCATTCTGTTCCTTCTTTCATTTATTCTTCGTATCTTTGCAGCTGCTTAATAAATTGATGATGACAAAGAAACAACGGACAGAAGAGGAATATTACAACGAGAGCCGGAGACTGCGAGTTGAGACGATGCAAATGGCCGACGCTCTGCGCGACAATCCTCTGCGCTTTACCATCACCAACGGCATCACGATGGATGTTGAAGTGACCAAGTCAGACCTCAAGACCATTGTCAGCAAGAATACTCAGGACAACCGCTTCAACGCATTCAAAAATAAAGTTGCACAAGATATTCGAGGCTTTATAGAGAAAGCCCAGTACGAAGGGTGGCGAGAGGTTATTCCTGGCAAGCACCCAGAGACGGCATATTTCGCCTATTTCAGCCGGGAACTTGGTGCTAAGGCATATCTCTGTATTCGTAAAATCAAGAACACAGGATTGTTCAAGCCATACGCCATCATCGATCAGGCCATGTTCGATGCCGAGATACAAAACCTAAGAAAATAAAAAAAACCGCTGAACTGATTTGCTAACCCGATTACGGTGCTACTCTTTCATTTCAGCGGGAGGAAATCGTTTCCTTTCGTGCTGCAAAGATAAGCACTTTTCCTGAATATTCCAACTTTTTCCACAACTTTTTTCATTGAAACCGTTGTGGATTTGAAAAATCTTCGTATCTTTGCCGTCGGTTCGGGGAGAAATCCGGACTAATAAAAAGCATTCGCTATTATTTCGCGTTCAGCCAAAAGCGTAGGAAACTTATTGGGAATAAAAACGCAACGAGATAATACGTGACGAGATGGCCGTAGTGGGACATCTTGCGCAGTCTTATATAACGAATGCACTATCACTTCGGTGTGGTGCATACTTTGTAAGACTGCGGGGGTTCCCTTCCTACGCTACCTCCAAGCTGAACGCAAAAAGGTGCATCACACTTTTTGCGTCTTAGCGTGATTGATAGTCAATGCGCATGAACTTAAGACTGTCAATCTATGGCAAACAAAAATCTAAGCGCTGCTAAAGAAGCCAAGAAGGACGAGTTCTACACGCAGTTGGAGGACATCAACAAGGAACTGAAGTACTACCGTGAACACTTCCGCGGAAAGACGATACTGTGCAACTGCGATGACCCACGTATCTCGAACTTCTTTACGTATTTTGCATATAACTTTGAGTTCCTCGGCTTGAAGCGTCTTATCACCACGTGCTACAAGAATCAGGACGCCGACCTGTTTAGTCAGCACAAGAGCGAACAGGCAATCTACTTGATTTACGACGGCGATAAGAATGGCAACCACATACCCGACCCTGAAGAGATTGGCATCCATCCATTGATGGGCGATGGTGACTTCCGTTCAAAGGAATGTATAGAACTATTGAAGGAAGCCGACATTGTGGTAACGAACCCGCCTTTCTCCTTGTTCCGCGAATACGTGGCTCAACTGATGGAATATGAGAAGAAGTTTATCATTATCGGAAACGTGAATGCTGTTTCATACAAAGAAATCTTCCCGCTCATAAAGGACAACAAACTATGGATGGGGCAGAGCATCAAGAGCGGTGACAGAAAGTTTCTCGTTCCTGATGACTACGAGCTGAATGCAGCTGGTTGCGGCATCGATGAAAACGGCAAGAAGTTTATCCGCGTCAAAGGTGTACGATGGTTTACAAATCTCGACTTTAAGGAGCGTCATGATGACCTTCCTTTATACCGACACTACTCACCTGACATGTATCAAACGTATGACAACTTCAAAGCCATTGAGGTAAGCAAGACCGAGGACATCCCCGATGACTATGACGGCATGATGGGCGTTCCTTTGACCTTCCTTGATAAGTACAACCCTGAGCAGTTTGAGATATTGGGCATCACCAAAACATGGTTTGGGTTGGCCTCCAAAAAATACCCAGACCAAATCCAAGTCGACAAGAACGGTAAGGAGTCGAAGGTGACGAAACTTAATGATGGTCCAGTGCTCGAAGTTAACAAGGCTCCCATTGATAAGACCTACTATAAGGTTGACGACAAAATGTATATTCAAGCCTACGCCCGCATCCTCATACGTAATAAGAATCCCAAGAAGAACTCCTAAAAACCTTGCAATCATGGATATAGAAGAGAAGAAAATCAAAGTTTGCGACCTTATCGCAGGCTACGAAAACGACCCAGACACAGGTGTCCGTGCCTACAATGGCCGCTTGGACGTCCGTCCGCCCTATCAGCGCGAGTTCCGCTACGATGACAAACAGAAGGAGGCAGTAGTGCATACCATCCTGAAAGGTTTTCCTCTCAACATAATGTATTGGAGTTTTGAGGACAACGGCAATTTTGAAATGATTGATGGCCAGCAGCGCACTTTGAGCATCTGTGAATTCGTGCAACATGATTTCAACATCAAGGATGAACAAGGACATACGCGCTTCTTCAACAGCCTTACCGACGAGGACAAGAAGCGGTTTATGGACTACGAGCTGACGGTCTATTTCTGCAAGGGAACGGACAAGGAGAAGCTGGACTGGTTCCGCGTCATCAACATTGCTGGCGAAAGGCTGTTTGACCAGGAGTTACTGAACGCCATCTATACTGGTCCGTTCGTGACCGATGCCCGAAAGTACTTCTCTAAGGACGGATGTCCCGCATACAAGATTGCATCCGACCTGTTGAATGGCGTAGCCCGTGAGCAGAGCTATTTGGCAACCGTTTTGGCTTGGGTAGCACGAAAGGAAGGCATCAAGGACGTAAGCGAATATATGTCTAAGCACAAGGACGATGCAAATGCAAACCAATTATGGGCTTATTTCTCGTCTATCGTAACTTGGGTGCGCTCCACTTTCATTAAGTATCGAAAGGAAATGAAGGGTTTAGACTGGGGCTTCCTCTATGACACTTATCACGAAAACATCTACGACACTAACACGCTGGAGAAACAAATCCATGAATTGATGGAAGATGACGAGATTATGAAGAAGTCGGGCATCTATAGTTATGTGCTAAGTGGTGACCTGTGTGACCTCAGTTTCCGTACCTTCGACAAGAAACAGAAGCGAGAAGCCTACGAACGTCAGCAAGGTATCTGTCCCATCTGCGGCAAGCACTTTGAGTTGGAAGAAATGGAGGGCGACCATATCACACCATGGAAGGATGGCGGCGTGACCACGGCTGAGAACTGTCAGATGCTGTGCAGGGAATGCAACAGAAGAAAAGGAGCAAAATAATATAGTTATGGCAAAGGAACATGTAGGCAGAACAAAGGCTACAGCTACGAAGACGCTGTATGCAGTAATGAAGGAGATAAGCCGTCGCGGTGGCAGCATGCCCGCCAAAGACTTGTATCCGTTTGTGGAAGCCAATGTAAGTCTCACTGATTGGGAGAAAGAACCGGCCGGCAAGAACAAGTATATCCGATGGACGAACAGCTTCCAATTTTACTCCATCAACTACGCCAAGGCGGGGCTTATAGTCAAGAAGAACGGTATGTGGTATCTCACGCCTGAAGGTGAGGCCGCCCTCAAACTATCGCCTGAAGAGGTGATGGAAAAGGGCGAGATAGCTTACCGAGAATGGCGAAAGTTAAACCCGAGGGAAGACAAGCACGACGAAGAGCCAACGGATGACAACGCCGAGCGAGACAGGGCTGAGGAGCTGAATATGCTGGAATCTGATGCCCGTGAAGGAATCAGGAAATTCATCATAGCCAAGAGTCCTTACGAATTTCAGGACATGGTGGCAGCGTTGTTGCGGGCTATGGGCTATCATACGCCTTTCATCGCTCCCAAGGGCAAAGACGGCGGTATCGACATCACAGCTTACTTAGATCCTTTGGGTGCTCAGACTCCACGTATCAAAGTACAGGTGAAGCATAAGCCAGAAACGGCCATCGGTGCCTCGGACATTCGCGCCCTGCTAGGTGTGCTCCGTGCTGGCGACATTGCGCTGTTCGTCACCAGTGGCACATTCTCGCCCGATGCTAAGGCCACATGTACCAGTTCGCGTGAGTTCATCCGCCTGATAGATGGTGATGAGTTCATTGACATGTGGCTGGAGTTCTACGACAAGATGACCGATGACGACAAGAACATGCTGCCGTTGAAGCGCATCTCTTTCCTTGGGAATAACGAGTAACGATATTCTGAAATCAAAAAACGGCAGCGGCTCCCTGATTCATCGCAATCAAGGAGCCGTCGCTATATGTGGGGGAAAGTTGGCGAATCGTTAAACTTTCAAAGAACAAGAATCAAAGCGGACGCTTCAACGTATATGTCTTAAAGTTTCTCTCAGCCCATAGGCATTTCCGGTTTTAAGGGTTATACATTTTTATAATTGATACTACACTTCCAACTCCCGCAGCAGGTCGTTGAGGATGTAATTGTCGCTCTGTAGTTGCAGGCCACTATCGGGATTGGTAAGCAGGGCATAGGTATGCGAATTGTATAGGATGTCGAGAGCACGCTCAGCATCAATGTCAAGATGCTTAGCCAACAGGGCTACGATGCGGCCTTCCTTGCGCCAAAGTACCTGGTCTCTCATCCTTGGCCTCCTTTCTCCAAGACAGGCTCGCTGCTGATGAAGCGCAGGCAACGGTCTACAATGGCCTGACGGCTGATGCACATCTGGTGGGTGGGCTTGGCGAAGCGCAACTGGCCGATGGCTTGCTCGGCAGTAATGCGGCCTGCATAGTAGTCTTCAACAGTATCAATGACCTGATCATTGGCCACACCTCCCTCAATGATGTCATAGTCTTTCCAGGGCTCCTCGCCTCGACGGCTGCTGACGATGAAGTCGAGCCATTCCTTGTCATAATGTTCCAGAAGAAGACGGCGCACGCCAATAGGCAACTTTGACTCATCGAACTCATAGGTGGAGAGCAGAGGGGTGTTGGCAGCACGGACGACACAGACACGGCGGGCCCAGCGCTCAGCTTGCTCGCGCAGATTGGTAATGTAGAAGCCGGGGCCAAAGTCGAGCTCACGACGGCCAACGCCGGTTAGCGGAGCAGGTACGCTGACATAAGAACCATGATAGAGGGTCATCATTGCATTCCTCCTTTCTCATCGGCTTCTTTCAGCTCCCAGTTCTTCAGAGCTTCCTGTACGTTCCACACCACGCCATCAATGCTTTCGGTATGTAACGTGTCGTAGCAGTCGAACAACAGACGACGTACCAAACCATGCCGCTTCAGACGGTTATGCAGCTCGGTGGCAGTAATGCCCATGCGCTGCGCCGTGGCTCCAATGGCCAGCGTGGCGAATTGGGCTTGTGGAACTGTTGCTGTGCTCATAAATATACTTGTTGATGATATATCTGCCGCAAAGATAGAGATTATTTTTGAAAAAACAAAGAAATCAGGAAAAATTCTTGATGACAGATGACAGTTATAAAAAGACGTGGTATCTGACTGTCGTCTAAAACACCAGAAACGGCTCCCTGATTCTCTACAATCAAGGAGCCGTTGCTTTATTTGGGAAGATTTTCTTCTGTTTATCCTCCGAAGTTATCGTATTACTTTTTCGTCTCCTTCTTGTGCTGCTTCATGTAGCTGTGGTAGGCGTCCACCATCTTCTGGCGCTGCTCGGGCGTGACGGTAATCATGCGGACATTGAAGCCCTCCTGGGGCACGAAACCATCCTTGGTGAAATTGAAACTGTAGTTCATCTCGCCATGCATGTCGTCATAGACCTTGCCGTCTTCACCGTATAACAACTTCAGCCCGTTGTCTCTCTCGTCATCGCCATCGTCGTCAAGGCCGCCCATCCAGCCCATCAGCGGCATCTCCACATTCCACTGTTTCATGGCAATGACGATATACTTCTTGCCGTCCAAGGTAAATTCGGGCAGCCTGTCGGCAAACGTCTTATTGTATTCCGACAACAGATTCTCGTACAGCATGACGGTCATCGCGTCAGAATAGTCAATGCCCGCTTTCTTTTCGGCAGTGGCAAACTTGCGCATTTCCAGCATGTGCCACAATGCCTTCGCAGCATCGCCGTTCATCAGGTTGAACGCAACGCCCATCCAGCCGCAGCTGATAACATAGTCCCTGTCGACATCCACACCCATCTTCTCAGCACGCATCAGCTCGTCAATGTAGAACAAGACCTTCTTCACGTCCTGCTTTTCTGAAGCTGCGGTCATCAGCATGACAGCCGACTCAAAGAAGACGGAGTCGGGTACTTCCTTGTTGAAGCCAGCGGCCTGCTGGTAGATGCGCTCATAGTATCTGGCGGCTCGCGACAAGTTATAGACTCCGCTCTCTTTGTCAAGCAGCATGTGGCCCACCTCCAGTTGGGCCTGCCAGTTGGTGGGGTTCTCGTCGGCCTCCTTCGACAGGCGCAGATACTTGTCCATACTGCTCTCGTTCTCTGCTGTCTGAGCGTTCACCACTGTTGTTGTCATTGCGCAGCAAAAGGTGGCTGCGAGCATCATTAGGATTTTTTTCATATTTTTATTTGAATCCTGGCGATAGCGGCTCCCTGATTCAATACAATCAAGGAGCCGTCGCTTTATGTGGGAAAATTATCTTCTGTTTATCCTCCGAAGTTATCGTACATGATGCTTTCTGACTCTACGCCGAGGGAGTCGAGCATATCGACAACGGCCTTCGACATGGGGCCGGGGCCGCACATGTAGTATTCGATGTCCTCGGGAGCCTCGTGGTCCTTCAGGTAGGTGTTGAACATGACCTGATGGACGAAGCCCGGGGTGTACTTCACGCCAGCTGCATCGGCAGCGGGGTCGGGACGGTCGAGGGCCAGGTGGAAGTGGAAGTTGGGATATTCCTTCTCCAAGCCGAGGAAGTCGTCGAGATAGAACACCTCGTTCAGGGCACGGGCGCCATAGAAGTAGTGCATCTCACGGTCGGTGGTGTGCAGCGTCTTCGTCATGTGCATAATCTGTGCACGCAGCGGAGCCATACCGGCGCCACCGCCTACCCAAATCATCTCCTTCTTTGAGTCGAAGTGCGGATGGAAGTCACCGAAGGGACCTGACATGATGACCTTGTCGCCGGGCTTCAGCGAGAAGATGTAGCTGGAGGCGATACCGGGATTGACCTCCATGAAGCCGCTCTTGTCGGCCTTGAACGGCGGCGTGGCGATACGCACGGTGAGCATGAACACGTCGCCCTCAGCCGGATAGTTCGCCATCGAGTAGGCACGGATGGTGGGCTCGGGGTTCTTACACTTGAGCGGGAACAGACCGAACTTCTCCCAGCTGGGCAGGTACTCGTCGCCGATGAGCGACTTGTCGAAGTCCTTGTCGTAGTCGATGCAGTCGAAAGCCGGGATCTTGATCTGGGCGTAAGAGCCGGGCAGGAAGTCCATGTGCTCGCCCGGAGGCAGCTGCACCTTGAACTCCTTGATGAACGTGGCGACGTTCTTGTTGGAGATGACGGTGCACTCGTATTCCTTCACGCCGAGGATCGACTCGTCGACGTGTATCTTCAGGTCGCCCTTCACCTTGCACTGACAGCCGAGGCGCCAATGGTTCTTAATCTCCTTACGGGTGAAGTGGGGTTTTTCGCTGTCGAGGATCTCTCCCCCACCCTCAAGCACCTGTACCTTGCATTGTCCGCAGGAGGCCTTGCCGCCACAGGCTGAGGGCAGGAAGATGCCGTTCTGGTTGAGCGTGGCCATAAGGTTGTTGCCCTGCGGCACGTTGATAGTGCGGTCGCCGTTGATCTCGATGTTCACATTGCCCGATGGCGAGAGATAGTTCTTTGCCACGAGCAGGATGATGACGATGGCAATGATCGTCACCAGGAAAACCAGTATGCTGTATAATATAAACTGTGCCATATTTACCCACCCCCATCCCCTCCCGAACGGGAGGGGCGTTTAGTTACTTAGGGGGTCTCCTTTTTATTAAGTGTTATACATTTTATAATTCATTCTGTAATTCTCCACCATATGTCTATTCAGACTCCCCTCCCGCTCGGGAGGGGCTGGGGGGTGGGTCTTAAATATTTAGTCCTGAGAAGCACATCATAGCCATGGCCATGAGTCCTACGGTGATGAATGTAATACCCAGTCCCTGCAGCGGCTTGGGCACGTCGCAATACTGCATCTTCTCGCGGATGGCACCCAAGGAGACAATGGCCAGCGTCCAGCCGATGCCCGAGCCGACGGCATAGACCATTGCATCGAAGATGTTGGTGATGGCCTGCGTGTTGGTGGGCTCCATGAGGATGCGCTGCTGCATGAAGAGCGAGGCTCCCATGATGGCACAGTTGACGGCGATGAGGGGGAGGAAGATGCCCAGGGCTGCATAGAGTGAGGGGCTGTATTTCTCGACCACCATCTCCACCAGCTGCACAATGCCTGCGATGACGGCGATGAAGAGGATGAAGCTGAGATAGCTCAGGTCCATGCCGAAGATGCCGTCGGCGCTGAGCACCTTGGTCTGCAGCAGATAGTTGACGGGCACGGTGACCAGCAGCACGAAGGTGACGGCGAGGCCCAGTCCCAACGATGTCTTCACAGTCTTCGACACGGCCAGATAGGAGCACATGCCGAGGAAGAAGGCAAATATCATGTTGTCGACGAAAATCGACCTGAAGAAAAGACTTATTGCGTGTTCCATAACTTACTTCTCCTTATAAAAGTATGCACGATGTACCCAGATAACGATTCCAACGAGGATGAGGGCCATAGCGGGCATCGTCATCATGCCGTTGTT
>CAMVJU010000017.1 GCA_947167935.1 uncultured Prevotellaceae bacterium
GGTCGGTACCGATGTCGAAGAAACGGTAGCGCTTCAGATGGATAATCTGATGTATTTCGAAATATAAACAAATCGTTTTCATAATTCTTACTTAATTCTTAATTGATAATCGCGAAGCGATAACTCTTAATTCTTAACTCTTAATTGTCATTGTTCCCAGCCGAGTGTGCGGCGATAGAGTGTGCGAATCCAGGTGCCCACCTTCTCCCAGGTAATCTGATCGACCTCCTTCTTGCCCTCATCCTGTAGGTAGTGGAAGAGCGAGTCGTTGGTGCAGATGCTGTAGATGGCGTCGGCGAGGGCGTGGATATCCCAGTAGTCCACCTTGATGCAGTTGTCGAGAATCTCGGCACAGCCTGACTGCTTGGAGATAATCGAGGGTGTGCCACATTGCATGGCCTCCAGCGGCGAGATGCCGAAAGGCTCGGATACGGACGGCATGACGTAGACGTCGCTGTCCTTCAGGCACTCGTACACTTGCTTGCCGCGCATAAATCCTGGGAAGTGGAAGCGGTCGGCAATGCCGCGCTCGGCGGCGAGGTAAATCATCGCGTCCATCATATCGCCTGAGCCAGCCATGCAGAAGCGCACGTTGCGGGTGCGGTGCAGCACCATGTTGGCAGCCTCGACGAAGTATTCGGGGCCTTTCTGCATGGTGATACGTCCGAGGAACGTGACAACCTTGTCTTTTCCTGTATGGTCAGGACGAGGGATGGCATCGTATTCCGCAGGCAGCGGATAAACGGCGTTGTGCACGGTGAAGCACTTGCGCGGATCCTGATGATACTGGTTGATGACCGTCTGACGTGTCAACTCAGATACGCACATAATGCAGTCGGCCCAGTCCATACCGTTCTTCTCAATCGAGTAGACGGTGGGATTGACCTTGCCGCGCGAGCGGTCGAAGTCGGTGGCGTGCACGTGTATGCACAGTGGCTTGCCAGAGACCTGCTTGGCGTGTATGCCAGCGGGGAAGGTCAGCCAGTCGTGGGCGTGAATGATGTCGAATTCTTCTGTGCGGGCTACCTGTCCGGCGATGATCGAGTAGTTGTTGATTTCCTCGTGCAGGTTGCCGGGATAGCCGCCTGCAAACTCCATAGCGCCAAGGTCGTTGACATTCATGTAGTTGAAGTCAGCGTAGATATGATCGCGCAGTTTGTAGTAGTAGTCAGGATCCATGATGTTGCCGACGCGCTGCTTCACGTAGTCGTAGCTGACGTCGCGCCAGGCAATGGGCACGGCATTCATGGCCACGATGCGGCAGGCGTGCTGGCTCTCATCGCCGAAGGGGTGGGGCAGGCAGAGCACCGTCTCGATGTCGCCCTGTGCCTTCAGACCTTCGGATATTCCGTAGTTCGCGGTGGCGAGTCCACCGAACACATGAGGAGGATACTCCCATCCAAACATTAATACTTTCATAGTCGTTCCTCCTTATTTATTTCTGATACGAATATTTCTCCAGCAAGCGCATGGTGCGCAGAATCTCAGCCACGTTCATGGCAAACGACATAGCGCCGCGTCCGTGGAAGGGCGGGTTGCCGTCGAAGAGCTCAGAGATGGTGCCGAGGGCATGATAGTCAATCTCGTCCTCATAGCCCACCATCTGCCGCTCGATGAACGAGAGGCGTGAGCGCTTGTAGAGCTTCAGGCAGGCCTCCATGTAGAATCCGCCGAGCCAAGGCCAGGCCGTTCCCTGATGGTAGGCGTAGTCACGTTGTGTCTGCGGGCCGACGTACATGGGGTTGTAGCCGCCGCTCTTAGGCGATAGTGAGCGCAGGCCCTTTGGCGTGAGCAGCTCGCGCGTACATATATCTACTACGCTCTTCATCTGCTGTTGCGACAAGGGCGAGTAGTCAAGAGCTACGGCGAAGATCATGTTCGGACGCACGCTCCAGTCCATCATATTGCCGTCCACATAGTCGAGCAGGTAGCCGTACTCATTGACGAAGGTGTCGACGAATGACTGCTTGGTCAAGGCAGCACGCTGCTCCAGCTCGTCCACAGACTCCTGGTCGTTACGGTCGGCAGCCAGCGAGGCGCAGAACTTGAGGGCGTTGTACCACAGGGCGTTGAACTCTACGATATAGCCTGAGCGGGGCACCACGGGCCTGCCGTTGGCTGTTGAGTTCATCCACGTCACGGCGTGGTCGCGGCCGTTGGCGTAGAGCAGGCCGTTGTCGTCGAGTCTCAGGTTGGGATGCTTACCTGCGGTGATGAAGGTCATCATGTGGATGAGCAGGTCGCCGTACATCTCAAAGCATTTTTCGCGGCCGGCATACTTGGCATACTGCTGGATGGCCCATACGGCCCAGAGCATCACGTCGGGCTGTTCAATCTCGTAGATTTGTACCGTCAGCGGATCGCCGTTCATAAACTCGCGCAGGCCACGCTCGGCAGTCTTCATCACCAGCTCAAAGTAGTCCTGCTCCTCGATGGCCAGCGTCAGGCCAGGCAGCGAGATGAACGTGTCGCGTGCACGGCACTTGAACCAAGGATAGCCGGCTAGCAGGTAGCGGTCGTCGTTAGGCATGCGCTTGTGGAACTGGTGAGCGGCGGTGACGAGGCAGTGGTAGAAGTTGTCGCGCGGTACGCGCTCCTCCACCTCTTCCTGGAAGAGCTTCTTCAACGTGCTTGTCTTAATCTGCGACGTGGAGCCGCTGAACACGATGCTCTCACCCTTCTTGATGCTCATCTCAAAATAGCCGGGCACGTAGAGGTCCTCGTTGCTGGCGTAGCCGCGCTCCTGCTCCTTCGGATATTCGATGCCTCGATACCAATCGGGCTGGAACACGAACTCGTTTTTCTTCGAGAACTGCATGAAGAGGTCGGGATAGCCCTGATACATGCACGTCTTGATGCCGCCGTCGATGGGTGTGTACTCACGGCTGGCCACCATGTTCTCATGTGTGAACTGACGCACGGAACGGAAGGCCAGGAACGGACGGAAACGCAGCGTAGTGGCTGAGTGGGCATCCTCCAGCGTGTAGCGGATGAGGATGCGGTCTTCGTAGTGCTGGAACACTACCTCTTTCTTCAGCACCACGCCGCCCACGCGATAGATGGTCGTGGGCACCTTCGAGGCGTCGAACTCACGGATGTACTTGTGTCCCTTAGGACTGAAATTGTTGCCCTGATACTTGTGGAGGCCCAGGTTGAACTCAGCTCCGTGCTGGATGACCGTACAGTCGAGCGACGACAGCAGAACGTGGTTCTCGTCGTCAATCTCTGGAACGGGTACAACCAGCAATCCGTGGTACTTACGCGTGTTACAATCGACAACAGTCGACGCGCTGTAGGCACCACTGCGGTTTGTGCGGAGCAGCTCGCGGCGAAGGCTCTCTTCAAGGTTCGTCATCACGGCTTTCTCAAATCGCAAATAACTCATGAAGCTTTTATAGATTTATAGGTTATTATTTGTTTTTAATGGTGATTATTTTGTAGGTAATAGTTTAACGCCCAAAATTACAAACTTTTCAGCAGTCGGCAAAATAATTGAATGACTTTTTTCAAAAACCCATTGACTTTTTTCAAAAACTCGTTCACTTTTTTCAAAAACTCGTTCACTTTTTTCAAAAAGGGAGTCGTTTTTTGTACCTTTGCAGCCAGCTATGAGATTTTTTGTGACGTTGAGCTACGACGGGACGCGCTTCCACGGATGGCAGGTGCAACCCAACGGCATCTCGGTGCAGGAAGAACTGCAACGGGCACTCTCATTGCTGCTTCGCCAGGACATCACCGTGACGGGTGCCGGACGAACCGACACAGGCGTTCATGCCAGGATGATGGTGGCGCATTTTGATTTTTGTGGAAAGTGGAATGAGGAAAGTGGAGAGAGGAATGGAGAGATTGACTGCCAGCAGTTGGCCTACAAGCTGAACAGAATCCTTCCGCAGGACATTGCCGTGCAGCGTGTGGAGCCTGTGGCCGATGATATGCATGCACGCTTCTCGGCCATCGCGCGTACATATTATTATTATGTGCATACCTTCAAATCGCCTTTCCTGCGTCATTACTCCTGCGAGCTGCACTACAATCTCGACTTTACGCTGATGAATCAGGCGGCTGCCATCCTGCTGGAATATGGAGACTTTGGCGCCTTCTGCAAGAGTCATGCCGATGTGAAGACTACGCTCTGCCACGTGATGAAAGCCGAATGGACAGAGACAGAGCCTGGCCAGTGGCGCTTCGAAATCAAGGCCAACCGCTTCCTCCGCAATATGGTGCGAGCCGTAGTCGGCACGCTGATAGAAGTAGGCCGTCATCGCCTGACACTCGACGAATTCCGTCGTGTCATTGAGCGCAAACGTCGTACCGAGGCTGGTGAGTCGATGCCGGCCAAAGCTTTGTTCCTAGAAAGAATAGAGTACAAAGTCCCCCTTACTGCCCCCGAGGGGGCTTCTATAGCAATGCTGGGAGAAAGTGATGTGTCCCCCTCGGGGGACGAAAGGGGGGTCTTATGTGGTTAATCCTCGCGTTCCTCTCCGCAGCCTTTCTGGGTGTTTATGACTCGCTGAAAAAGAAGTCACTCAAGGACAATGCCGTCCTGCCCGTGCTCTTTCTCAATACACTTTTCTCGTCGCTTATCTTCCTGCCGTTCATCATCATGAGCCAAAGCGGCCTGCTGTCCGACGGCTCCATCTTTCATGTGGCACAGGGAACTTGGGAGGAACACCGCTATATCGTAGGCAAGGCGCTCATCGTCCTCTCCAGCTGGGTGCTGGGCTATTTCGGCATGAAGCACCTGCCGCTTACCATCGTCGGCCCTATCAACGCCACGCGTCCTGTGATGGTGCTCATCGGTGCCCTGCTGCTCTTTGGCGAGCGTCTCAACCTCTGGCAATGGGCAGGTGTGCTGTTGGCCGTGGCCTCGTTCTTCCTGCTGAGCCGTAGCGGTCGCAAGGAGGGCATCGACTTCAAGCACGACCGCTGGATCTATATGATTGTGGGTGCGGCGATGCTGGGTGCGTTGAGCGGTCTTTACGACAAATATCTCATGGCGCCGCAGAGCGAGGGTGGGGTGGGGCTCGACCGTATGATGGTGCAGTCGTGGTACAATATCTACCAATGTTTTATGATGCTGGCCATGCTCCTGCTGCTCTGGTGGCCGAAGCGAAAGCACACCACGCCTTTCCGATGGGATTGGGCCATCATCGGCATCAGCCTCTTCCTTTCCACCGCCGACTTCCTCTATTTCTACTCCTTGTCGCTGCCTACGGCTATGATCAGCATCGTGTCGATGATTCGCCGAGGCTCCGTCGTTGTCAGCTTCATCTGTGGTGCCCTCTTCTTCCATGAAAAGAACTTGCGTGCCAAAGCCGTCGACCTGGCCCTCGTCCTCTTGGGTATGCTCTGCCTCTATATCGGCAGCTGATTTTTTGAGAAAAAAGTGACGAAATATTTGCGTAGTTGATAAAAATGTTATAATTTTGCACGCTGTAACGACAAATAGAAAGCTAAATGAACAAATTCAATGCATATTTCTACTACTATTTTTACTTTACAAGCAATTGTGAAGCGGTAGTTCGTATGTAAGATGAAAGAATTGAAAAATTGAGAATTGAAATACAGCCCCGCTTCACTGAAAGGTGAAAGTGGGGCCTTTTTATTAAGAAGATGAAGAGAATAGCCATACAGGGCGAGACAGGGTCGTTTCACGACATTGCAGCCCATCAGTATTTCGCAGGCGAGCAGCTGCAGCTCATCTGCTGCCAGACCTTCGAGCAGGTGTATGAGAGCATCAGCCAGGACCCTACCATTATCGGTATGGCTGCCATCGAGAACACCATTGCCGGCTCGTTGCTCCACAACTATGAGTTGCTGCGCGACTCCGGCACCACCGTCGTAGGCGAGCACAAACTGCACATCACCCATTGCATCTGCTGTCTGCCTGAGGATTCTTGGGAGACCATCACCGAGGTACACTCCCATCCTGTGGCCCTGATGCAGACACGCCATTATCTGGCCCAGCATCCGCAGCTGCGTGTGGTGGAGGCCGACGATACGGCAGGCGCTGCCAAGATGATTGCCGAAGGTCAGCACAAGGGTTGGGCAGCCATCTGTCATGCCGATGCAGCACGCCTCTATGGGTTGAAAGTGCTGGAGGACGGCATTGAGGACAACAAGCACAACTTCACTCGTTTCCTCGTTTGCTGCAAACCGCAGAAGGCCGACCTGCTGCGCCCGCTCATTGAGACGAACAAATCGAGCATCGTCTTCGCCCTGCCCCATGAGGAGGGATCGCTCTCGGCCGTGCTTGCCATCCTGTCGTTTTACAAGATCAACCTGACGAAGATCCAGTCGCTGCCCATAATCGGCCGCGAGTGGGAATACCTCTTCTATGTGGATGTGACCTACAGCGACCTGACCCGCTATCGTCAGGCCATCGATGCCATCATCCCCTTAACCCGTGACTTAAAGATTTTAGGAGAATATAAAAGCGTATGATACAACCAGCAGAAAGACTTAGTTTAGTACAAGAATATTACTTCAGCCGCAAGCTGAAGGAGGTGGCACAGCTTAACGCCGAGGGCAAGGATATCATCAGCCTGGCTATCGGCAGTCCCGACATGCCGCCGTCGGAGCAGACCATAGAGAAGCTGTGTGAGGTGGCCCGTCAGCCCAATGCCCACGGCTATCAGCCCACGATGGGCACGCCGGAGCTGCGTCAGGCGATGGCAGGCTTCTACAAGCGTTTCTACGACGTTGACCTCGACCCCGCGAAGGAGGTGCTGCCGCTCATCGGTTCGAAGGAGGGCATCCTGCATGTCACGCTGGCCTTCGTCAATCCTGGCGACGAGGTGCTTGTGCCCAATCCCGGCTATCCCACCTATACCTCGCTCAGCAAGATTCTTGGCGCGAAGATTGTGAACTACAACCTGCGTCCTGAGAACGGCTGGCAGCCCGACTTCGACGAGTTAGAGAAGATGGACCTTACGCGTGTAAAGCTGATGTGGACCAACTATCCCAACATGCCCACAGGTGCTCCTGCCCGCATGGAGACCTACGAGCGTTTGGTGCGTTTTGCACAAGAGCACAACATCGTCGTCGTAAACGACAATCCCTATAGCTTCATCCTCAACGACAAGCCCCTCTCGCTCCTGCAGGTGCCAGGTGCCAAGGAATGCTGCATCGAGTTTAACTCGATGTCGAAGAGCCACAACATGCCTGGCTGGCGTGTGGGCCTCTGTGCCGCCAATGCCCAGTTCATCACATGGATTCTGAAGGTGCAGTCGAACATTGAGAGTGGTACCTTCCGCGGTATCCAACTGGCTGCCGCCGAGGCCTACAACAACAGCGACGAGTGGCATCGCATGGCCAATATCGAGACCTACGCCCGTCGCCGACAGTATGCCGAGCAGATTATGGACGTGCTGGGTTGCGTCTACGACAAGCAGCAGGTGGGCATGTTCCTCTGGGGCCGCATCCCCGACAAATATAATAATGTGGAAGACCTCACCGAGCGCGTCCTGCACGAGGCTCGTGTCTTCATCACTCCCGGCTTCATCTTCGGCTCCAATGGTGAGCGCTACATCCGCATCTCCCTCTGTGCTAAGGAGGAGAAAATACAGGCTGCCCTTCTGAGGACCCGCGAAGTTTTTGTCTAAGGAGATAAGGAGTAAAGGAGTTTTGTAAAGATGGATCGCAAATATACTTATAATGTTTTGAAATGCGTCTATGAAAACTCCTATTCTCCTTAACTCCTTAGAAAAATATAAAAAGAAAAAACTCAATAGAAACATTAGATATGGAACTGGAATTAGAAAAACTGAACCTGCCGAGCGACAATGAGCGCCCGTTCGTGATTGCAGGCCCGTGCTCCGCAGAGACTGAGGAGCAAGTGATGACAACAGCCCGCCAACTGGCTATGAAGGGCTGCCACAACTTCCGTGCCGGTGTGTGGAAGCCGCGCACCAAGCCTGGTGGCTTCGAGGGTAATGGCGAGAAGGCCCTGCCCTGGATGCAGCAGGTGAAGAAAGAGACGAAGATGCTCGTCTCTACCGAGGTGGCCACGCCTGAGCATGTCGAGCTGGCCCTGAAGTACGACATCGACATCCTCTGGATTGGAGCCCGCACCTCTGCCAACCCCTTCGCCATGCAGGCACTTGCCGATGCATTGCAAGGTGTTGATGTGCCCGTCTTCGTGAAGAACCCTGTCAACCCTGACCTCGAGCTGTGGATTGGTGCAATGGAGCGCCTGAACCAGGCTGGTGTGAAGCGCTTGGGAGCCATCCATCGTGGCTTCTCGTCGTATGATAAAAAGATTTACCGCAACATGCCTATGTGGCAGATTCCCATTGAGTTACGTCGCCGCATCCCTGATCTGCCCATCATCAGTGACCCCAGCCATATCGGTGGACGCCGCGAGCTCATCGCACCCCTCTGCCAGCAGGCGATGGACCTGGGCTTCGACGGTCTGATTGTTGAGAGCCATTGCGATCCTGACAAGGCCTGGAGCGATGCCAGCCAGCAGGTCACTCCCGATGTGCTTGACTATATCCTCTCGCTCCTCGTCATCCGTGACGAGCACACCACCACCGAGGGCATCCAGCAGCTGCGCAAGCAAATTGACGAGCTCGACAACCAGCTCATGGACCTCCTTGCCAAGCGCATGAAGGTATGCCGCGAGATTGGTCAGTACAAGCGCGAGCACAACATGACCGTCCTGCAGGCCTCTCGCTACAACGAGATTCTCAGCAAGCGTGGTGCCCAGGGAGCCCTCTGCGGCATGGGACCTGAGTTCGTGGCTCATGTCTTCGAGAGCATCCACGAGGAGAGTGTCCGCCAGCAGATAGAGATTATCAACAAGTAACAAGCCGCGAGAAGCACGGCTTCACTTATTGCGGCCTCATCTACCTTGCTAGTGGTGACGAGCGTCTCGCTTATCAAGTTAATCCTCTGCGGCTCTGCGCGAGGATGAGTTCTACTTGATGTTCAGCACGATGATGGACTTGGCGGGCACCTTGACGGTGAGGACGCCTTTCTTCAGCTTGGCATCGGTGAAGGGCTTGGGAGCCACGACGTCGGGATGCTGGAAGTCGTTGAAGTCGTCGACCTTCTTCGAGGTAAGGATCTCGCCGCTGACGGTCTTGGCCTGATAGCCGGCAATGTCGAAGTCGATGGTCTGTGCCTTGTCGAGGCTGACGTTGGTGATGGCCAGCACAAGACTGCCATCAACGGTCTTGGCGGCTGAGGCTGAGAGCATGGGGCAGGGAC
The DNA here is from genome assembly GCA_947167935.1 of uncultured Prevotellaceae bacterium. GTDB lineage: Bacteria > Bacteroidota > Bacteroidia > Bacteroidales > Bacteroidaceae > Prevotella. The sequence goes on from CAMVJU010000017.1 coordinate 9,214, forward strand.
GGTAGCCGGCATCGCGGGCGCCCTCCTTCTCCTTGAAGTAGGCCTTGCTCACCTGAATGGTCTCTGTAGGCAGGTCGACGGGCAGGTAGGTGGCCTCCTGGAACGGGGTGTACATCTTGAAGACGTGATAGGTGGGGGTGAGCACCATGTGGCCCGTGCCCTCCTGGTCGGTGAGGATCATCGACTGCAGCACGTTGACAATCTGGGCGATGTTAGCCATTTTTACACGGTCGGTGTACTTGTGGAAGACGTTCAGCGAGAGCGAAGCTACGAAGGCATCGCGCAGAGCGTTCTGCTGATACAGGTGGCCGGCGATGGTGCCAGGCTCCTCGTCCCACCACGTGCCCCACTCGTCGACGAGCAGACCTACCTGGTTCTTCGGGTCTTTCTCGTCCATAATGGCCTTGTGCTTCTTGATCACCTCCTCAATCTCCAGACACTTGCCCAGCGCCCAGTAATACTGGTCGTTGTCGAAGTTCGTAGCCGAGCCCTTCGGACCGCTCCAGCCCGAGCATGTATAATAATGTAGGGAGACGCCCTGCATGCGGTTGCCGATCTTGTCCATCAGCACCTCCGTCCACTTGTAGTCATAGTCCGAGGCGCCACTGCCGATGCGATAGAGCTTGTTGCCGGTGTAGTCGCGCAGGTAGGTGTTGAACTTGCGGAACTCATCCGAGTAGTATTCGGGTGTCATATTGCCGCCGCAGCCCCAGGCCTCGTTGCCAATGCCGAAATACTTCACGTGCCAGGCTTTCTCACGGCCGTTCTGACGGCGCAGGCGGGCCATCGGCGTATCGCCGTCGCTGGTCATGTACTCCACCCACTGGGCCATCTCCTTGACGGTGCCCGAGCCTACGTTGCCGCTGATGTAGGGCTCGCAGCCGAGCATCTCGCAGAGGTTGAGGAACTCGTGGGTGCCGAAGGAGTTGTCTTCGATGGTGCCGCCCCAGTTGTTGTTGCGCAGCGAGGGACGCTGGTCCTTCGGGCCGATGCCGTCCATCCAGTGGTAGTCGTCGGCGAAGCAGCCGCCCGGCCAGCGCAGCACGGGCACCTTCAGCTCCTTCAGGGCCTCGAACACGTCCTTGCGGTAGCCGTTGATGTTGGGAATCGGCGAGTTCTCGCCCACCCAGAGACCGCCGTAGATACAGGTGCCGAGGTGCTCGGAGAACTGTCCGTAGATCTCGCGGTTGATCTTGGCTCCTGCCTGGTCGGCGTGAACCGTTGCCTTGATGTTCTCTGCTGCAGAAACACTTGTTGCGACAGCCAATGCGATGATTGTTGTAAGGAATGCTTTTTTCATATAATGTGTTGTTTTTTAGGAAATTGTTGTCTCTTCTGAAAAGAATCGCTCGAACTGCTCACGCAGCGCCTTCTCGTTGGCGATGACGTTGCGAAGCTCGTTCAGCTTTTCCTCGTTGGGCGAGCCGGGAATCCAGAGGCGGATGTAGCCGTGAATGGAATATTTCTGCTCCATGTGCTCGCGGAAACGCAGCCACTGGTGCTCCTTGTCCAGCTCGGGATAGTTGCTCAATCCATACTGCACCGTGCGACGGAACACTTGCTCGGGCACGATGTCGCGGTCGGCCTCGGCCACAATCTTGCCGTAGAGGCTGCGCGGCGCACGCGAGGCAGAGGCGCGGTGATCCTCGATGGCCTCCTTCATCATCTTGATCTGCTCAGCCGAGAACCAGCGCTTCAGGCGGGCATCCTGCATCAGGATTTTTCCGCCCGTGATGTGATGGATGGCGCGAGGCCCCGACATGCCGATGTCGTGATAGGCGGCTATGGTGTACACCATGTTCGTGTCGGCACCCGTGCGATTGGCCAGCTCCAGCGAACGGCGGATGACACGAGTGACGTGTTCCATGTTGTGGGCCTTGTCGAACTTGGCATACTGGGGCAGAATCTGTGTCTCGATGAATTCCATCAAGTCAAGGGCTGGCTGGGACTTTGGCATATTGGTGGATGGTGGAGGGTTGAAGGTTGATGGTGGAGGGTTGCAGGTTGATGGTGGCAAAGTTAGCATAATTTATGGAATTCACAAAAAAAGAGAGGCAAAAACTTGCCTCAGCGAAAGAAAATCACTATTTTTGCCACATGAAACTGATAGAAAAGTATTTTCCTGAGCTGACAGAGGAGCAAAGGCGGCAGCTGACGGCCCTTGACGACCTCTATCGTGAGTGGAACGAGAAGATCAACGTCGTCTCGCGTAAGGACATCGACAACCTCTACCTGCATCATGTGCTGCACTCGATGGCCATCGGCAAATTGCTGCGTTTCAAACCGGGCACACAGATACTCGACGTGGGTACCGGCGGCGGCTTCCCGGGTGTGCCCCTCGCCATCCTGTTTCCTGAGTGTCAGTTTATGCTCATCGACGGCACGGGGAAGAAAATCCGTGTGGCGCAGGAGGTGTGTCAGGCTATCGGATTAAAGAATTGTACACCCGTACAGCTGCGTGCCGAGGAAGAGAAGGGCAAGTACGACTTCGTGGTGAGCCGTGCCGTGATGCCTTTGCCCGATTTGGTGCGTCTGGTAAAGAAAAATATCAGCAAGGAGCAGCACAACGCCCTGCCCAACGGCATCATCTGCCTCAAGGGCGGCGATTTGCAGGAGGAGACAAAGCCCTTCAAACGCATTGTGCAGACCACAGCGCTCAGCACCTGGTTCAGCGAGGAATGGTTTAAGGAGAAATATTGCATCTATCTGCCTATTGGTTGATTGTTGATGGTGGATGGTGGATTGTTGATGGTGGATGGTGGATTGTTGATGGTGGAGGGTGGATGGTTGATGGTGGATTGTTGATTGTTGATGGTGGATGGTTATTGTTTAACGGTTATTGGTCTTCATGGATATTAAGAAATTTGAGGTAAACCCCGTGCAGGAAAACTGCTATGTGGTGAGTGACGAGACAAAGGAGGCGGCAGTCATCGACTGCGGCGCGTTGTTCGAAGAGGAGCGCAAGGCCGTTGTGAACTATATCGAAGAGAACGGCCTGACGCTGCGCCATGTGCTCTGTACGCATGGCCACTTCGACCATATCTTCGGCGTTGACACGCTCTTCGAGGAGTTCGGCATCCGACCTCGACTGCATGCTGCCGACCATCGGCTCTACGATGGCATGAAGCAGCAGGTGCATGCTTTCTTCGGCGCCAGCTACGACAAGACGATGCCGCCGTTGGGCGATGACCTTAGCGACGGGGAGCTCATCACTCTGGGCAACACCCAGCTGAAGGTGCTGCACACGCCGGGCCATTCGCCGGGCTGCGTGGTTTTCTATTGTGAAAGCGAGAAAATTCTCTTTGCCGGCGACACCCTCTTTCGTATGAGCGTTGGCCGCACCGACCTTGAAGGCGGCTCTTGGCAGCAGCTCTTGCACAGCCTGCACCATGTGCTGGCTCCGCTGCCTGCCGACGTGAAGGTCTTCACCGGTCACGGCCCCGCCACCACCATCGGCGACGAGGTGTGCATGAATCCATATTTCAGGGAATGAAGGAGAAACTAAAAACGGGAGTCAATCGCTCCCGTTTTTTTATCTTATTGCATTAGTATCTGAACGATGCGCTCAGCCGTGCGGCCATCCCAGCGGTCGGGTAGGGCAGAGTGCTTCCATTCGCCTCGAACCATTCGCAACACCTCTTCGGCAAGACGCTGCGGGTCTTCGCCCACCAGGACATTGGAGCCCACGCTGACGGTCTCCTGATGCTCGGTGTAGCTGTTCAGCGTGATGCAGGGCACGCCATTGAAGGTAGCTTCCTCAGCCACATTGCCGCTGTCGGTGATGATGCCCTTGGCATTGGCGGTGAGCCAGCCGAATTCGAGGTAAGGGAGAGGAGTGATTTGGTGGAAGGATGAAGGTGGAAGGTTGAGGGAGGCTACTTTTTCTGCAGCCAGGCCGCGCAGGGGAGCGATGATGGGAGTGCCGTCGGCAGCCTGAATCATGGCTTCGAGCAATTGCTGCAGCTTGGCTTCATCGGCCAGCAGGGCCTTGCGGTTGAGGGTGAAGACAAGGTAAGTGGAGGGTGTAAGGTTGATGGTGGAGGGAGGAGTGAGGCGTTGGTGGTTGAAGCGCAGGGTATCCATGAGGATGTTGCCCACCATATAGGTGCCACCTTCAACCATCAACCTTCCACCTTCCACCAGGCTGGCCTGCTCACGGGTGGCCACACTGTTGCTCTTGACGCCAGCCGTGAAGAGGTAGTCGCTGAGGGCATCGATGACGAGGCGGTTCACCTCCTTGGGCATGTTCATGTCGAAGGAGCGGGTGCCTGCCACGAGGTGAGCCAGCTTCAATCCGCGTTTCTTAGTGACGATGGCGGCAGCCATCGTAGAGGCAAGGTCGTCGACAACGATGACCACATCTGTGGGCTGGCGGTCGAGCAAGGCATCGAACTCAGCCATCACGCGGCTGGTGATCTCGTTGAGACTGATGCTGTCTACCCCGAGATACACCGTGGGACGGGGCATCTGCAGGTCGTCGAAGATAGAGGCTTCGAGCGTGGGGTCGTCCTCACGTCCTGCATAGACTAACAGATAGGATGCGCCGTCGGCTTTCTCAATGGCGCGGATAAGCGGGGCTACCTTGACGAAGTTGGGGCGTGCGCCTGCCACGATGGTGATTTTTTTCATAGGGTTGATGGTGGATTGTTGATGGTTGATGGTTGATGGTGGAGAGTGGAGGTGAATTTATGAATTGAGCAGCTTGTCTATCTCGTCGAACTGGCGACCGAGGTTGAGGTTGAGGTAGATGCGGTAGAGCACGGGTGCCCATTTCTTCTTCTCGTCGGGCATCAGCAGACGGTAGTATTCCATATATGTGCGGGCCTTCTGATAATAGGTACGCTGCAGCTTCTTGTCCCTTGCTGCCTCCATGCTCTCGGCCATATTGACAAAGGCGGTGCCGGCATTGAAGTAGGGCTCGGCAAGGCTGTCGTTCTTGTGGATGAGGCGCTCGCTGTAGACGACGCTCTCCTGCCACCGCTCCATCCTCAGCAGGACAGACGACTTGGCAAAGAGGAAGATCTCGCACGTGTCGCAGAGGGCCAGGGCGCTGTCGGCCAGCGTGAGGGCTTTGTCATATTGCTCCTTGGCCGTGTAGGCATCGATGAGGCGGGGGAAGAAATAGGTGACGAGGGGAAACCTCTGGAATCCCTCTTCAAGAGTGGCGATATAGGCGCTGTCGTTGTTTTGCCAGCGATATGCCTCGGCGATGAACTGCAGGAAGTATTGGGTGTAAACCGTGTCTCTCCTGGCTATTGTCTGATAATGCAGGGCCTTGTCCGCATCGTTCAGCCTGTAGCCGCAATAAGTGGCCCAATAGGCAGCCTCGGGCATTCGCGGGTCGGTCTCAGTATAATGATAGGAGGAGAAGAGCGGCTGATGGCCACAGTCCAGGTAGGTGCTGAGGTGAGTGTAGGCGTCTTCATATTTGCCCTTGCGGATGAAGAAAGTGCCGGCGTTGTAGAGGTTGGGTCTGTAGTTATGGAGCATGGCGGCGTTCTTCTGCCTGTGCTCAGCTATGACGCGCCCTTTCTTGTCGGGGAGCATGTCGAGGCTGTCGAGCGTCTCGGCAATGGTGAACATCCGGCGTGTGAGGTTGAAGAAGGCGGTGGTGTCCTGATTCTGCTTCAAGTACAGTCGTTCGTTGGCCTGGTCATACTGTCCCTTCACGGCGTCGAGCAGCACGGCATGGATGCGCACATCGTCGCGGTTGGCAGAGTCCTTGAGCAGCTTTGTCATCAGCTGCTCGGCCTGTGAGAAGTTCTTGTTGCGTTGCTTCAGGTAATTCCTTGCCTGCGAAAGGTCTTGACGGACGTTCTTCTCCTTCGCCTTCTGAGCCGTCGTGGGGCAGGTATTCAGCAGGAGTATGATGGCCAGCAGCCATTTCCCCATGTTCCACAATCTATGATGTAAGTCAAAATGATTATCCATATCACATTTTCTCTATCCAGAGTTGGAAGAAGCGGTCGTAGACGCTGTAAACATTGTCGTTCTGAGTAATAAAGTCCTTTTCCAACAGTCCTTTGACGGCAGAGACCACAGAGCTGGTGGATGGAAGACGGTATTTGTGAACGAATTTGCCACCCGAAATGCTTTTTACCTTTCCCTCAGCAGCAATGGCCAGAAAGACATTGCGCTGCTTCTCTGGCATCTGACGCAGCAGCTCACTATAGTAGGCCGACGACAGTTGCAGATAAGTATCAATGGCCTTGTCAATCATTTCCATTCCACAGGTTTCACCCTTTGATGTCAACATGTAGAGCATGTTCATGATACGTTGCACATTGGCCGTGATGCCTTCAAACCGCTGATAGACAGATGCTACCACCTCGTAGGAGATTCGACGGTCACCATTCTTGGCAAACTGAGGCTCTGCGAATGCCCAGTAGCGGTCAAGCGGAATATTCTCAAGACTCATGGGCATCACCGACTGGTAGAAAGGACGTGAGGGAGAAAGAAACATTTCACTCATCATGTGTCGCTGCGATCCTGCAAAGATGAAGTTAGCATTCGAACACTTTTGAATCTGCGTACGCAAGGCAGCCTCCACGTTCTGATGATCATTATAATAGAGAATCTGCTGAAACTCGTCGATGGCTACCAGACAGTGTTTCTCTGCCGCAGCCAGATAGGCGAAGATCTCGTCGAGTGTTACCTGCGGAGGGACCATCGCTCCAACACCCAGGCCCCATACAGGATTGCCGTTGATGTCGAAGGAAATTTCTGAACGTACCGACAACAGCGCATTCAGAAAACCCTCCCAGACCTTGCGGCCTTTAGGCTTCAGAGCATCAAGAATGGACTTGCCGAATACGCTGACAAAGTCATGCAACGAGTTGGTGGCATAGATGTCGACGAGGAAACAGTAATAATCCTCTTTGATATGCTCTTGTTGGAAACTATGCCGTATCAAGTCCGTCTTTCCCACACGGCGTGGTGACATCAGCGCCACATTATTGCCGTTGGTCAGTAGGTTGGTGAGCATAGCCGTCTCGTCCACACGGTCGCAGAAATATTCCGGCCCCGCATAGCCATTGGTCACAAATGGATTGTCAATCATTTCTTCCCACTTTTTCCTGCAAAGATAACGCTTTTGTTTGAATTGTCAAAAAATAATTATCAAAAAATAACAAAATCTAATTTTTCTTTTTCTTTAAATACACGAAAAGCCCCCAATTTCTCGGTATTTTCTCTATACCTGAAACTAAAAGAGCCCCCGAAACGATTTCGGAGGCTCTTTTTCATCATAAACTAAATAGTTTCTTTAGATGTCCTTCAGTGAGGGGTCGATGGCCTCAAGCTCGGTCATCTTGTCCTTCATGCCGAGGGTGTAGTAGATGCGGTAGAGGGGATAGGGCCAGCGAGCCTGCTCGAACTTGGGGTCGAGCTCCTTGGTCTTCTCCAGATACTTCTGGGCATCGCGGAGCACGTCCTTCACCTTCTCGGCATTCTCGTTGCTGATGCGCATGGTCTTCTTGTCGGTGAGCTGGTCGTTGAGCACGATGGCCTTCGAGTTGTAGCAGATGCCGATGTTGAACACCACGGGTACCCAGCTGGGGTCGATATCGGCGGCCTTCTTGAAGTGCTCGATGGCTGCGTCCCAATTCTCGCCGTTCATCTCGGCCTCGCCCAGCAGGGCCCATGCCATCTTGTTGTTGGGGTTCATCTGTGCCTCCTCCTTGGCCCATGCCATCAGGGCCTCGGTGTCGTTGGCGCGTACATAGTAGTCCTGCAGCAGGTTGAAATAGAGCTCGCGCTCGGGGAGGGCCTTGTGAGCCTCCTTCAGGCGTGCCAGGTAGACCAGCGAGTCGGCGTGGTTGGCGCTCTTGTCCTTCATGGCATAGAGGATGAGGTCGAGGCAGTTCTCTTTCTTGCTGTCGGGGAAATCGTAGGCCTTCTCAGCGTATTCGAGGGCTGTGGCGTAGTCTTTCTCCAGATAGCTCAGGTAGGCCGTGTTGTAGGCTACGTCGGCAATGAGGGTGTCGGGAGCCATCTTGGTTTCCTCGTAGAGAGGTGAGGCTCCGGTCTCGATGTAGGCCTCCCATGCCTTGATGGCGCCCTTCATGTCGTGGTTCTGGTAGCACATGGCTCCCATGTTGTGCATGATGTGTCGCTCGTTGAGGTAGCGGTTGGCGTTGCCCTTGCGGTAGGGATTCTTCACCTTGCCTTTCTCGTTGGGCTGCTGGGCATACTTGTCGCACTCGTTGGCTGCCTTGAAGCCTTCGAGGTAGCCCTTGACGGCTTTCATCGTGTCGGTAGGCTGATGGAGCAACAGTTTCTGATACTCGTCGGTGTAGATCTTGTATTGGATGTCGTTCATCAGGTTCCATGCGGCTGCCTTGTCGGCAGTCTCAGCTGACGTGAGAGCAGGCTTAAGCTTTTCGGCGGCCTCGGCCAGATTACCGGACGAGTACAGCTTCTTTGCTTCTTTCACCAGGGCGTCCTGGGCAAAGGCTGTGGTGGCAGCTGCTGCCATCATGGCCATCATCAGAATCTTTTTCATGTTGTAAAGGTATTAAATGGGTTAATTAATTACGAATTATGAATTATTCTTCCGGGGCTATTGGGGCCTCTGAGACCTCTGGGTTGTCTGCCAACTCTTCAGCCTCGGCGGCTTCCTCGGCCAGCTCCTCCTCGGTGGCTTTCTGCACCTTGCAGACGGAGGCGATGACGTCGTTCTTCTTTGTGAGGTTGATGAGGCGCACGCCCTGTGTGGCACGGCCCATGACTCGAACCTCGGAGACGTTGAGGCGAATGAGGATGCCGCTCTTGTTGATGATCATCAGGTCGTTCTCGTCGGTCACCACCTTGATGGCTACCAGTCGGCCGGTCTTCTCGGTGATGGCGAGGGTCTTCACACCCTTGGCGCCACGGGCGGTCTTGCGATAGTCCTCGATGTCGGTGCGCTTGCCGTAGCCGTTCTCGGAGACCACCATGATGGTCTCGGTCAGCGGGTCGTTGACGCAGACCATGCCTACCACCTCGTCGTCGCCGCCGTCGAGGCGCATGCCGATGACACCTGTCGAGACACGTCCCATGGTGCGTACCTCGTCTTCGTTGAAGCGCACGGCACGTCCGTTGCGGTTGGCAAGGATGATTTCGTTGCGTCCGTTGGTCAGACGTACGGCCACCACCTCGTCGCCCTCATTGATATTCAGCGCACGCACACCTGCGGCACGTACATTCTTGTAGGCGTCGAGGCAGGTCTTCTTGACGATGCCCTGCTTGGTGGCAAAGACCACGTAGTGGGACTTGAGGAACTCCTCGTCGTTGAAGTTCTTGATGCGCAGCACGGCGTTGATGGCGTCGTCGGGCTCGATGTTGAGCATGTTCTGAATGGCGCGTCCCTTCGAGTTCTTGTCGCCCTCGGGTATCTCGTAGCACTTCTGCCAGTAGCAGCGTCCCTTCTGGGTGAAGAAGAGCAGGGTGTTGTGCATCGTGGCGGGATAGATATACTCGGTGAAGTCGTTGTCGCGATGGCGTGCACCCTTGGCACCCATGCCGCCGCGTCCCTGGGCGTGGAAGTCGTTGAGCGGTGTGCGCTTGATATAGCCCATGTGGCTGATGGTGATGACCACGGGATCGTCGGGATAGAAGTCCTCGGCGTTGAACTCATGGTCGAAGGGGATGATCTCGGTGCGACGCTCGTCGCCGTACTTTTCCTTCACCTCCAGGAGGTCTTCCTTCATCACCTGCTTGCAGCGCTCGGGGTTGTTGAGAATCTCCTGCAGGTCGGCGATGAGCTTCATCAGGTCGTCGTACTCCTGGTGCAGCTGGTCGACACGCAGGCCGGTGAGCTGGCTCAGGCGCATGTCGACGATGGCCTTCGACTGCAGCTCGTCCAGCTCGAAGCGCTTCTCGAGGTTGCGCTGGGCATCGGTGGGCGTAGCCGACTGGCGGATGATGTGCACCACCTCGTCGATGTTGTTGACGGCAATGATCAAGCCCTCGAGGATGTGGGCACGCTCCTGTGCCTTCTTCAGGTCGAACTGCGTGCGACGAATGGTCACCTCATGACGGTGGTCGATGAAGTAGCGGATGCACTCCTTCAGCGTCAGGAGCTTCGGGCGCAGCTTGCCATGCGTTCCAGGGATGGGCACCAAGGCGATGCTATTTACTGAGAATGAGCTCTGTAGGGCCGTCATCTTGAAGAGTTTGTTCAGGATGACATTGGCGTTGGCGTCGCGCTTGCAGTCGACAACGATACGCATACCCTGACGGCCTGACTCATCGTTCACGTTGGCAATGCCTTCCACCTTGTGCTGGTTGGCCAGCTCGGCGATGTAGGTCACCAGCTCGGCCTTGTTCACGCCGTAGGGCAGCTCTGTCACCACAATCTTGTCGTGCTGCTCGCCAGCCTCAATCTCGGCCTTGGCCCGCATCACGATTCGTCCGCGTCCTGTCTCATAGGCATCGCGCACACCCTGCAAGCCATAGATGTAGGCTCCGGTGGGGAAATCGGGGCCGGGGATGTATTGCATCAGGCCCTCGGTGTCGATGTCGGGATTGTCGATGTAGGCGCAGCAGCCGTCGATGACCTCGCCCAGATTGTGCGTCGGCATGTTCGTGGCCATACCCACAGCAATACCGTTGCCGCCGTTCACCAGCAGGTTGGGCACCTTCGTAGGCATCACGCTGGGCTCCTTCAGAGAGTCGTCGAAGTTGGGCTCCATGTCGACGGTGTCCTTCTCCAGGTCGTCCATGATGTGCTCGCCCATCTTCGAAAGACGGCACTCGGTGTATCGCATGGCAGCGGGAGAGTCGCCGTCGACCGAGCCGAAGTTTCCCTGTCCGTCGACCAGCATATAGCGCATGTTCCATGCCTGTCCCATGCGGACGAGTGCGCCGTAGACGGAGCTGTCGCCGTGGGGATGGTACTTACCCAGCACTTCGCCCACCACGCGCGCGCATTTTTTATAAGGTTGTGTACTTACATTGTTGATGCCCATCATACCATAGAGGATACGACGGTGCACAGGCTTGAATCCGTCACGCACATCGGGTAGGGCACGAGCCACAATCACCGACATGGAATAGTCGATGTAGGAGCTCTTCATCTCCTCTTCGATGTTAATCTTCAGAATTCTGTCGTTGTCAAACGTTTGGTCCATTCTTTTCTATGTTGTTTTAATGTGTCTGCTTAGAGGTCGAAATCGCCGTAGAGGGCATTTAAATTGCCGTAGGCGCATTTTGTCCTTTTTTCGTTGCGACTGCAAAGGTAGTGTTTTTTATTTAAACTCGTGCCGTTTTAAGCAATTTTAATCTAAACATTTGTCATAAAACATAAAGTTTAGCAGATTTTTTGTGGAAATTCTTTTGTTTTGCTCCCGACTTTTCGTAACTTTGCACCGCAAACAGCGACGTAAGGATGAAACTCATCATTATGACACGTTCCACGTTCTTTGTGGAAGAAGACAAAATCCTGACCGCCCTCTTCGAGGAAGGCATGGACAACCTGCACCTTTACAAGCCCTCGTCGGAGCCTGTCTATTCTGAGCGACTGCTTACGCTGCTTTCCGAAGACTACTATAAGCGCATCACCGTTCACGAACATTTCTATTTACGTGAGGAGTACGATCTCAAGGGCATCCATCTGGAGAATCCAGACGACAGCTTACCCTACGGCTATCGTGGACATGTAAGCCGCACATGCACGGCGATTTCCCAGTTGCGTGAAGCAAAGAAAAACAGCAAGTATGTATTCCTGAAGTCTCTTTTTGACAGCCATACGAATCCTGATGACAGACGGACGTTTACCGATGAGGAGCTGAAAGAGGCCTCGCGGCGAGGACTGATCGACCGCCATGTCTATGCCCTTGGCGGCATCTGTCTTGAAAACATCCGCCAAATAGCCGACCTGGGTTTTGGCGGCGTGGTGGTGTGCGGCGATCTGTGGAATCGTTTCAACATTCATCAGGGGCAGGACTTCAAGGAGCTCATTGCCCATTTCAAGAAGCTGCAGAGAGCGGTGGGGTGGTGAGAGATGTTAGAAGTGAGATGTTAGAGGTGAGAAGTGAGAGGTGTGAAATTAGGAAATTGAATTTACAAACAACTACTATAAATGATGAACACACAAAGTTATATGGTCTTCTCGGGTACTGCCACGAGATATCTGGCCGAAAGAATCTGCCAAAGCCTGGGCTGTCCGCTGGGCAAGTTGCAAATCACAAAGTTCTCTGACGGAGAGTTTGCCGTAAGCTATGAAGAGAGCATCCGCGGCCGCGACATTTTCCTCGTGCAAAGTACTTTCCCGAACAGCGACAACCTGATGGAGCTATTGCTGATGATTGACGCCGCCAAGCGTGCTTCGGCCCGTACCATCAACGCCGTCATCCCTTATTTCGGCTGGGCCCGCCAGGACCGTAAGGACAAGCCCCGTGTGAGCATCGGCGCCAAGCTGGTGGCTGACCTGCTGAGTGTGGCTGGCGTGAACCGTGTCATCACGATGGACTTGCATGCCGACCAGATACAGGGATTCTTCGACGTGCCTGTCGACCATCTTTATGCCTCGGGTGTCATCATGCCCTATCTGAAGAACCTGCACCTCGACGAGCTAGTGATTGCATCGCCCGATGTAGGCGGCTCGAAGCGTGCCAATACCTACGCCAAGTATCTGGGCTGCCCGCTGGTGCTCTGCAACAAGACCCGTGCCCGTGCCAATGTGGTGGCCACCATGCAGATCATCGGCGAGGTAGAGGGCAAGAACGTGGTCATTGTCGACGATATGGTCGATACAGCCGGCACCATTACCAAAGCTGCCGATCTGATGATGGAGTCAGGCGCCAAGAGCGTGCGTGCCTGTGCCAGTCATTGCGTGATGAGTGGCCCGGCCAGCGAGCGTGTGCAGGAATCGGCCCTCACCGAGATTGTCTTCACCGACAGTATTCCCTACACCCAGCGCTGTGCAAAGGTGAAACAGCTCTCCGTTGCCGACATGTTTGCCGAGGCTATCCGCCGCGTCATCGACAACAAGAGTATCAGCGACTTGTACATTGTGTGAAATTGAAAAATTGAAGGATTGAAAAAGCAAACGTTGAAATTGAAGCATTTCCTTTTTGCAGCAGTATTGCTGCTTGCGTTTTCGTGCTCTGAGAAGCCCAAGGTGGACGATGGGAAGAATTTCCATTTGGAGGGTACTGTCGAGGGACTGCCCGATGGTGAGCAATTGTTGGTGACCGATGGCGATGGCTTTCCGGTTGACACACTAACAGTGGCTCAAGGCAAGTTCAGCTATTCGGCAAAGGTTGACACCGTGAGTTTCTACACCATCTTCGTGATGAACAATCCTGCGAACAATGTGAACTTCTTTACCGAGCCAGGCACCGTACAGATGAAGTTGTCGACCTCATCTACAGAGAGTACTGTGGGGGGTACAACAGCTAACGACGCACTTCAGCTTTTAATGCAAGAGACGGCACCTTACTACGAGAAAATCAACGAGTTAGAGGAACTTATCAGCAACGATACGACGCTCAGTCCTGGAAGCGACTGGGCTCTCGCCGAACGCTATATGCAGCTGTACAACGAAATTGAGCGTAAGATGAGAGCGGCAGCTGAGCCGAACATCACTAATGAGCTGGGCTATATGCTTGCGGTACGTTTCATTGACGAGCAGGCAGATGCCGAGCTGCTTGAGAAACTCATTGCGAAAATGCCCGAAAACTTCCGACATCGCAGGCCTGTGGTCAAGCTGCAAGCCATACTCAACAGCAGAATCAATACAGATGAGGGACAGGTGATTCCCGATTTCACTCTCCTTACTCCTGACAGCACGCAATTGTCCGTAATGGGCGAGGTGAAGCAGCATCAATTCACCATCATTGATTTCTGGGCCTCATGGTGCAATCCCTGCCGTGCCGAGATGCCGGCGATGCGCCAGCTCTATACCGACTTCAAGGAGAAAGGGCTTGGCATCGTGAGTATCTCGCTCGATGACAAGGCTGAGGACTGGCGTCAGGCCATCATCGATCTGAAGATGGAGTGGACGCAGCTCTCCGACCTGAAGGGTAGGGATAACGCTGCTGCCCGTGCTTTCCGTGTCTCCACCATTCCATATATGGTGGTGGTCGACAGCGTCGGCACCATACTGAAAAAAGGACTTCGTGGCGATGACCTCCGCTTGTTCATCAGCGACCTCTTGCCATGATATGAAAAAACAATGTTGGATTCCAAAATAGGGGAAAATCTACGAATATATTTGCTGAATTCGGAAATTATTCCTATTTTTGCAGCCTAAATAGAGTACACATCATTTATAATCTATAAAAACAAACAAAAAAGTAACAATGGCAAAAATTGTAACACTGGGCGAGATCATGCTCCGCCTGTCGCCTCAGGGCAACGACCGTTTCATTCAGAGTGAATCATTCCGCATCATCCCCGGAGGCGGCGAGGCTAACGTCGCCATCTCTGTCGCCAACTATGGCCATGAGGCCTACTTCGTATCAAAGCTGCCTAAGCACGAGATTGGCCAGATAGCCGTCAACGCTCTGCGCCGCTATGGTGTGAACACCGAGTTTGTGGCCCGTGGCGGCGACCGCATCGGTCTCTACTATGCTGAGACAGGCGCCTCGATGCGTCCCTCAAAGGTCATCTACGACCGTGCCCACAGTAGCATCGCCGAGGCTAATCCCGAGGACTTCGATTTCGATAAGGTCATGGAGGGCGCACAGTGGTTCCACTGGAGCGGCATCACCCCCGCCATCAGCGACAAAGCTGCTGAGCTGACACGTCTGGCCTGTGAGGCTGCCAAGCGTCACGGCGTTACAGTATCAGTTGACCTGAACTTCCGTAAGAAGCTGTGGACTAGCGAGAAGGCTATCAGTATCATGCGTCCGCTGATGAAGTATGTCGACGTGTGCATCGGCAATGAGGAGGATGCTGAGCTGTGCCTCGGCTTCAAGCCCGATGCCGACGTTGAAGGCGGGCAGACCGATGCCAGCGGCTATGAGGGCATCTTCAAGCAGATGATGGCAGAGTTCGGATTCAAATATGTCGTCAGTACGCTTCGTGAGAGCTATAGCGCCACGTTTAACGGCTGGAAGGCTTTGATCTACGATGGCAAGGAGTTCTACCAGAGTAAGCGCTACGAAATCAATCCCATTATCGACCGCGTAGGTGGTGGCGACTCCTTCTCGGGCGGCCTTATCCACGGTCTGCTGACGAAGGCCACTCAGGGCGAGGCCCTGGAGTTTGCCGTAGCAGCCAGCGCCTTGAAGCATACCATCAACGGCGACTTTAACCTCGTCTCTGTTGAGGAAGTAGAGGCTCTTGCCGGCGGCAGTGCCAATGGGCGTGTGCAAAGATAATTCATTCCGTAATACCGTTATAACGTTCGTAATATCGCAAAGAAATGGCAAAATTCGATAAGCTGGCCGTGATGGCCAAGATAGGCGACACAGGCATGGTGCCCGTCTTCTATCACAAGGATTTGGAGACCTGTAAGAATGTGGTGAAGGCCTGCTACGAAGGTGGCGTGCGTGCCTTCGAGTTTACTAATCGCGGTGACTTTGCCCATGAGATTTTCGGCGAGCTGGTGAAGTGGGCCGACAAGGAGTGTCCTGAGCTGGCACTTGGCGTGGGTAGCGTTGTCGACGCTCCTACTGCTTCGCTCTATATCCAGCTCGGTGCCTGCTTCGTGGTGGGTCCGCTGTTCAATCCCGACATCGCTCCCGTCTGCAACCGTCGTCTCATTCCCTATTGCCCTGGCTGCATGACTGTCAGCGAGATAGGCAAGGCACAGGAGTTGGGCTGCGACCTGACGAAGGTGTTCCCCGGCGATGTTGTTGGTCCCAACATGGTGAAGGGTCTGAAAGCTCCGATGCCGTGGTCGAAGATCATGGTGACAGGCGGCGTGGCTCCCGAGGAGGAGAATCTCACGAAGTGGTTCAAGGCCGGCGTCTTCTGCGTTGGTATGGGCTCAAAGCTCTTCCCCAGCGACAAGGTGAAGGCCGGCGACTGGCAGTATGTCACCGACAAGTGCAAGGAGGCGCTTGGCTATGTGGCTAAGGCTCGTTCGTAAATGAAGAATGAAGAATGAAGAATGAAGAATCTGCTTCCGCGAATGGTGAGAGGCTATACAAGGCGATAGTCCTATTCTTCATTCTTCATTTTTCATTCTTCATTTTCTACTCTTGTTCGCCGACAGATAGGCAAGCGGCGGACAAGCTGAATTCTCTTTCATACGCCTATCATTATTGCTCGCTCGACTCTACAGAGCACTATGCGCAGCAGGCATTGCGCATGTCGGCCAAATGTGCCGATGGAAAAGCCGAAGCCCTCAACAATCTGGCTTTTGTGCGCATTGCACAGATGCGCTACGAGGAGGCAGAGCAGCTACTGAACCAAATTCCCGACATCACTAATAATCAGATAGAGCTGCTGGTGAGCTACATCCAGCAGATGCGTCTTTGTCAGCGCAGGTCACACAATCGCGACTTCTATGATTACCGTGAGTTGGCCAACAATGCCTTACGGCGCATCAATGAGGAACGCTCTACACTCGACGACCGTCAATTGGCCCGCATTGTCTACGCAGAGAGCGAGATGGCCATTGTCACCTCTACCTATTATTATTATGTGGGCTTGGAGCGTCAGGCGTCGCAGGCTTTAGAGAACATGCCCGCAGAGCTGGAGCGTGACACGGCACAGTTCCTCAACTATCTTTATAACGTGGGTGCTGGCGGCATTATCACACAGGGCACACAGGAGAACATCAACCAAACCGAGTTCGACTACCTGATGCGCTGTTTCCTGTTGTCGCAGCAGAACGGTGTCAGTTATTTCGAGGCAAACTCTCTGGAGGCGCTGGCCGAACACCTTATCGTAGACGAGTTCCGCGAACAGATTGTGGCCGAAAATCTGCCGGCGATGAAGTTTATCAACCCTGACAACGTGCCATACGACTCGCTGGCTCTTCAACTTGCCCAGGCCTCGCTTGACATCTTTACTGACTATGGCGATGTCTACCAGATAGCAGGTGCCCATCGTACTTTGGCCTCTTGCTACCTGGCACGCAACGACTACGGACATGCGCTGGAGGAGCTCCACCTTGCCCTGAGCGACACCATCATTAACCAGGCTCCTGACCTTGTGGCCAGTATCCACGAGCAGCTCAGCGTGGCCTATGCTGCCATCGACGACAAGTCAAACAGCGATTTGCACCGCAATATCTACCTCGATTTACAGGAACAGACACGTCAGGACCGTTCGTTGGAAGCCCGTGCCGGCCAATTGGAGCAAGCTTCAAAGCAGCTTACCGTGCTTACCTGGGCTGTAGTGGCTGTCATTGTTTTCTTGGTATTGCTGCTGGCATTGTTCTTCCTGCGTCATCGTCATCGCAAGACACACAAGGAAGACTTGGAAATGCAACAACAGGAGGACGAGCTGAACGAACAGTTGGCTATGGCCCGTCTGCGTGTGGAGAAGGGCGAGCGTCTGGCATTGGAGCAGCGGGCACGCGTGTCATTGGTGAATGGTATCACACCACTTATCGACCGCATCATCCATGAAGTGAGCCGCCTCGAACAAGATCCCACGCAAGAACGACTGGACTATATCTCAGAGCTCACCGACAATATCAATGAGCAGACGCAGGTGCTTACCCACTGGATTCAGCTGCGCCAGGGTGAACTGAGTCTGCACATTGAGACCTTCGCCCTGCAGCCGCTCTTCGACATTGTAGCGATGGGACGTCGCAGCTTCGGCATGAAAGGCATCGACCTGCAAGTGGAACCCACTACGGCCAAGGTGAAAGCAGACAAGGTGCTCACGCTGTTTATGCTGAACACACTTGCCGACAATGCCCGTAAGTTCACACAGCAAGGGGGCAATGTCAGCATCAGTGCTACCGAGGGTGACGATTACGTTGAGCTCTCCGTCAAAGATACAGGCATTGGTATGAGCGAGGAGCAGCTGGCACATGTCTTTGACCACAAAAGTATTGTGGAAGACAAATCTCCGATTTCCAGTATTCAATCTCCGCTGGACCGAAAGACGCTTGCTAGCAATGGGACGCAAGAATCCTCACATGGCTTTGGCCTGCTCAACTGCAAGGGCATCATCGAGAAATATCGCAAGATGAGCCAGATATTCAGCGTCTGCCAGCTGTCGGCCGAGAGTAAGCTGGGAGAGGGTAGCCGTTTCTTCTTCCGTCTGCCGAAGGGCGTGGCCAGGATCATCGTCCTACTTCTGATGATGACGGGCCTGCACGCTAAGACACATGCAGCTACGGATGTATCTCCTTATCTTTCTGCTGCCAGCGCCTATGCTGACTCTGCCTATTACTCCAACGTCAACGGTACTTATTGGCGTACCATCTGCTTTGCCGATTCTTGCAGACAACAGCTCAATGCCTATTATTGCCAGCTGCATCCTAATGGTACCGATACGCTCTGTCTGTTGGGTGATGCATCGCTGACGCCTCCAGAGATTATCTGGCTGCATAATGGTTTGCAGTTGAACTACGACATCCTGCTGACCATCCGCAATGAGAATGCCGTAGCGGCGCTGGCCTTGCACCAATGGCAGCTTTACCATTATAACAACCGCATCTATACGCTACTGTTCAAGGAGCTTTCATCCGACGCCTCCCTTGATGACTACTGCCGTAAGATGCAACAGTCGCAAGCCAACAAGCAAGTGGCCATCATCCTGCTAGTCTTGCTGTTCCTTATTATTCTCATGGCTGTAGCATGGCAGGTGATGGTAGCGCTAGGAAAAGCAGCACGGCGCCAGCAGGAACAGCAGGAACTGATGGAGATGACGAGCGATGAGATAGCCCGCACGGAGCAGGAGGAAGCGGCGTTGCACGTGAGCAATGCCGTGCTCGACAATTGCCTCTCAGCGTTGAAGCACGAGACAATGTACTATCCCAGCCGCATCCGACAACTTATCGACAGCAACGATACGGAGGCACTGCCCGAGGTGGTGGCCTATTACCGCGAACTTTATGGGCTGCTCAGCCTGCAGGCAACAAGGCAGACGGAACATGCACGTCTTCACCTGCGTCGCCTGCCGCATGATATTCTGGGCGATGCAGTATTGGTGGACTATCTCTTCGAGCTGTTGCGCAAGCAGTCAGGACAGAAGAAGTTGGAAGTGACCTATACTCCACGATCCGACGGCAAGTACATAGACTGTATTGTGCCCATGCCATCGCTGCACCTGAACGAGCATCAGGCCGCTTCACTTTTCACGGCCTCGGCAGTGGAAAACATTCCTTATCTGCTCTGTCGGCAAATCGTACGCGATCATGGCGAGGCCACCAACCGTCGTGGTTGTGCTATCAGGGCAGAAGTATTTGAAAACAGTACCAATATTGTTGTTACCCTTCCCTTTAAACAATAACCTATAAACAACAAATAAACGACAAGATATGGATAAGTTTAAAATTATCATCGTAGAGGATGTGCCCCTGGAGTTGAAGGGCACGCAAGGCATCATACGTAACGACATTCCAGAGGCAGAAGTCATCGGTACCGCCGACAACGAAACAGCCTACTGGCGTCTTATTAAGCAGCAGCAACCCGACTTGCTTCTACTTGACCTTGGTCTGGGCGGATCAACTACTGTTGGCGTGGAGATTTGTCGCCAGACTAAGGAAATGTACCCGCTGGTGCGCGTACTTATTTTTACAGGCGAGATACTAAACGAGAAACTGTGGGTGGATGTGCTCGATGCAGGTGCCGATGGTATCATTCTGAAGACGGGCGAGCTCCTCACTCGTGGTGATGTGCTGGCCGTAATGTCGGGCAAGCAGCTGGTTTTCAATGAGCCCATTCTGAAGAAGATCGTCGACACGTTCAAGCGCAGCGTCGGTTCACAACTGGCTAAGCAGGAGGCGCTGGTGAACTATGAGATTGACGAATACGACGAGCGTTTCCTGCGCCATCTGGCCTTGGGCTATACGAAGGATCAGATTACGCAGCTGCGTGGGATGCCTTTCGGCGTGAAGAGTCTGGAAAAACGTCAGAACGAACTGGTGCAGAAACTCTTCCCTGACGGTCGCAGCGTTAATGCTACACGTCTGGTGGTGCGTGCTTTAGAGCTGCATATCCTCGATCTCGACAACCTTGAACCGGATGAGGAATAAGAAAATTGTAGGATATTTGGCTGTTGCGCTTCTGCTGGCACTTGTAGTGCTGGTGTTGGTGTCGTGGTTGTTGTCGGCGACAAAGGGCGAAGGTGTGCGCTCGCTGCTGTCGTCCGAGGGAATCCGTTTCTTCTTTGGCGGCTTTACAGATATGTTGCTAAAACCACTTATGGTATGGCTGCTGTTGCTGTCGATGGCGTGGGGCTGTCTGCGTCAGAGCGGACTGCTTCAAAGCCTCCCATTTATCTCTCAAAAGAAACACAACGACTCCAGCCAACAAAACTATAAAAGCTACCTCGGGAACCGTAAGGGTATCTTTCTCCTTTTAGTTATGCTGGTGGTGTATGTAGGAGTTGTGCTCTTGCTGACCATATCACCGCAAGCCGTTCTCCTTTCAGCAACAGGCCAGCTGTGGCCGTCGCCATTCAGTCATGCTTTGGTTCCGATGATTACTTTCGGTGTTTTGATGTTGTCCGTAACCTACGGATTGCTGACGCGCCGTTTCCTATCAATAGCTGACGTGTGCCAATCGCTCATACAAGGCATCATTAGTGCTGCACCCTTATTGCTGCTCTACGTCCTTGCCATGCAGCTCTTTGGTGCCCTTCGCTTCGTCTTTGGCTGACTCTTCGTGGAAGATTTTGTGGTGGATAAAGTCTGAACCTTCCAAGCACATCAGCACCAGTGCTGTAGCCACCAAAGCCAAGAGATACATTCCCGCACCTGCCGTCATACCGATGGCAGATGTCACCCACAGGCCAGCTGCCGTGGTAAGCCCCTTTACTGCGTTTTTCTGGAAAATGATACATCCGGCACCAATGAAACCCATGCCGCTCACTACTTGTGCCGCCATACGGCTGGGATCGCGCTGGATACCCTGTATACCCAGGAAATCGTCAAAGCCATGCATCGACAGTACCATCAGCAATCCGCTGCCCAGTCCTACGAGGAAATGAGTGCGAAAGCCTGCCTCCTTCGAGCGGTATTCGCGTTCCAATCCGATGGCGCCACCCAGCAGGGCAGCCACCACGATGCTCAATATATAGTCTGCGGTCATAGGTCACTTAACAATAAAGCGCTTACTACTATATTCAGGCTTCATCCGAAGGCTTGATATCCTCAATCTGCAGCTGCACTTCACTACGCTTGTAGATGTTTTCCTCGATGGTGTAGATAATATCGAAGGAACGCTTTGACTTGATGTAGCGGGCGGCTGCGCTCTGTCCGAAGGCGATACCGTTCATCACATTGCTGGAACGTGAGTCGACCAGCTCCAGCTTGATGTGCTCCTGCTGACGGCCTACAACCTTTGATGTACCATAGTCATAGACATTACGTGTACAGAAGAGAGGCTTTGGATTGTCGGGCCCGTGAGGAGCCAGCTTCTTCATGTCGTTGTGCAGTTTCTTTGTGATGTCCTTGAAGTCTACCTGCGCCTCTATCTCCATAGCAGCCTCCGTCTGTTCGGGCATGATATGGTTGCTGACATACTCTTGGAAACGGCGGCGGAACTCAGGGATGTTCTCTGTTTTCAGCGTCAGGCCCACGGCATAGGTGTGTCCGCCGAAATTCTCCAAAAGGTCGCGGCAGCTCTTGATGGCACTATAGATGTCGTAGCCCGCCACGGAACGTGCAGAACCTGTAGCTACGCCGTCCTGACAAGATAGGACAACGGTGGGGCGGTAATAAATTTCAGTAAGACGCGAGGCCACGATGCCTACGACACCTTTTTTCCATCCTTCACTATAGAGCACGATGGCAGGCTGATGTTCCTGACTCTCCAAACGTTCCACAATCAGGTTGGCCTCTTCGCTCATCTGCTTATCGATGTCTTTGCGCTGCTCGTTATATTCGTTGATGTGCATTGCCTCCTGCAGGGCTTTCTTGTAGTCGCGCTCCACCAACAAGTCCACGGTCTCCGTTCCGTTCATCACACGTCCGCTGGCATTGATTCGCGGACCAATCTTGAACACGATGTCACTCATAGTGATGTCGCGACCGGCCAATCCGCTAATCTCGATGATTGCCTTCAGACCAATGGAGGGGCTTTGATTTAGCTGCTTCAATCCGTGAAAGGCGAGGATGCGGTTCTCACCCATCACCGACACCATGTCGGCGGCGATGCTGACTGCACAGAAGTCGAGCAGGGGGATGAGCTGAGAGAAGGGGATGCCGTTGTTCTTGGCAAAGGCTTGCATAAACTTGAAGCCGACGCCACATCCGCAGAGATCCTTGAAAGGATAGGTGGAGTCCTGCCGCTTGGGATTGAGAATGGCAACGGCGCAGGGCAGTTCGTCATCGGGCACGTGGTGGTCGCAGATGATGAAATCGATGCCCATCTCCTTGGCCTGGCGTATCTCGTTGATGGCCTTGATGCCGCAGTCGAGTACAATGATAAGTTTCACGCCTGCCTCCTGAGCGTGTTCCAGTCCTTTCTGGCTAATGCCGTAGCCCTCCTCGTAGCGTGAGGGGATGTAATACTCGATGTTCGAGTAGAACTGCTGCAGGAATCGGAAGACCAATGCTACAGCCGTACACCCGTCGACGTCGTAGTCGCCGTATACCATGATACGCTCCTTGCGGCCCATGGCATCGTTCAGACGGTCTACGGCAATGTCCATGTCGTTCATCAGGAATGGGTCGATGAGCTCGCTCAACAATGGACGCAGGAAACGTTTCGCCGCCGACTCTGTGCGTATGCCTCGCTCAATGAGCAGGCCGGCCATCACAGGGCTGGTGTTCAGCTTTTCGGCTAACTCCTTAGCCTGCTGCTGTCGCTCGGGTGAGGGTGGTTGATAGTTCCATTTAGAGTTCATTATGTTGTTTGTTTTTTACTTCTTTTCCATGCGAAAAAAGCCTATAAAGGCAATTTAAGCCTACAAAAGTAACAATAAAAAATGAAACGCCAAAAGAAAAACAGATTTTTTTCTTTGCTTTTCTTTTGCTTTTCGCTCGCTTATTCGTACCTTTGGCATGTGCCGAAGATACTTTCGCTCGGAAAAGAAAGAAAAAACTATTTTTCTTTTGCTTTTCGCTCGCTTATTCGTACCTTTGCACCCAAATTTCAAAAAATTGCATCAACATGACAGAGAATGTATCGAATGAGAGCGAAGAAAGAAAAAGCGTGAGCTTCGTAGAACAGAAGGTGATTGACGACCTGGCAGCAGGCAAGAATGGCGGACGCCTCCAAACGCGTTTCCCGCCGGAACCCAACGGCTACCTACACATCGGTCATGCCAAGGCCATCGCCATCGACTTCGGACTTGCTGAGAAATATGGCGGCGAGTGTAACCTGCGTTTCGACGACACCAATCCGCAGAAGGAGGACACCGAATATATTGAGAGCATCGAACATGATATCAAGTGGCTGGGTTTCAAGTGGGCACATGTCTATTATGCCAGCGACTATTTCCAACCGTTGTGGGACTTTGCCGTGTGGCTCATCAAGCAGGGCCGTGCCTACGTGGATGAGCAGAGTGCCGAGGTGATTGCCCAGCAGAAGGGTACTACCACCTCTCCTGGCACCAACTCGCCCTTCCGCGACCGCCCCGTAGAGGAAAGCCTCAAGCTCTTCGAATATATGAATAGCGGAAAGTGCGAGCCGGGCACGCTCACCCTGCGCGCCAAGATAGACATGGCCCATCCCAACATGCTCTTCCGCGACCCACTCATCTATCGAGTGCTGAACATGCCCCACGTGAAAACGGGCGATAAGTGGAATGCCTATCCGATGTACGACTTTGCCCACGGGCAGAGCGACTACCTGGAAGGTGTCACCCACTCATGGTGCACGCTGGAGTTTGTGGAGCATCGTCCTCTTTACGACCTCTTCGTCACGTGGATGAAGGAATGGAAGGGTGAGACCGACAATATTGAAGACAACCGTCCGCGTCAGACTGAGTTCAACAAGCTCAACCTGAACTATACCCTTCTCTCGAAGCGCAACCTGCGCACGCTAGTCAGCGAGGGTGTGGTCAGCGGATGGGATGATCCCCGTATGCCGACTATTTGTGGTTTCCGTCGTCGTGGCTATTCGCCGGAGGGAATCAGGAACTTCATTGAGAAAATAGGCTACACCAAGATGGATGCCCTCAATCACATGGGACTCTTTGAGAGTGCTCTGCGCGAAGACCTGAATACCCGTGCCCTGCGTGTCAGCGCTGTGCTCGACCCTGTGAAGGTGGTCATCACCAACTATCCCGAGGACAAGACTGAGATGCTCACCGCCATTAACAATCCTGAGAACGAGGCCGATGGCACGCATGAGGTGGAGTTCAGCCGCGAGATATGGATTGAGCGCGATGACTTCATGGAGGAGGCCGACAAGAAATTTATGCGATTGGCTCCCGGCAAGGAGGTGCGCCTGAAGAACGCCTACATCATCAAGTGTGACGAGGAGCATCCCTGCGACAAGGATGCCGAGGGCCGCGTTACCACCATCTATTGTACCTACGACCCCGAGACACGCAGCGGACTGCCTGGTGCCGACCGCAAGATTAAGGGTAAGACGCTGCATTGGGTTTCCTGCCACAACGCCGTGAAGGCCGAGGTGCGTCTCTACGACCGTCTGTGGAAGGTGGAGAACCCCCGCGACGAACTGAAGCGTATCGAAGAGGAGGAAGGCTTGAAGGGTATCGACGCCATGCGTGTGATGATGAATCCCGACAACCTGCACATATTGACCGACTGCTACGTGGAGCCTTTCGCTGCCACGCTGCCCGCCCTGAGCTATCTGCAGTTCCAGCGCATCGGCTACTTCAACGTCGATCCCGACTCAAAGCCGGAAAAGCCTGTCTTCAATAAGACTGTCGGCCTGAGAGACACGAAGAACAAATAACCATCAACTTTTTTCATTTTGAAGAAGACGGGCGATGAATATTTCGACAGCGAGGAATTCCGCGAGTTGCTTGCGGAATACGAAGACGCCGTGAACATGGGAATGCCCGTGTTCATGGACGCCGATGAGCTGTCGGAGATTGCCGACTATTACCAGATGACGGAGCGCTTCGACGAAGCCGATGAAGTCATCAACCTCGCACTCAGCCTCTCGCCAGGCGCCATCGCCCCGTTGACATACAAGATTCACGAAGCCCTCTGGAAGGGCGACACAAAGGCGGCACACGAATTTTTCGACCAGATAACCGAGACCGACGAGCCCGACTACGTCTATGACAAAGCCGAGATCATGCTGGCCGAGGAACGCGTTGAAGAGGCCGACCAATACCTGCGCAAGGAGTTCAAGAAGGTGCCGCCCGATGAGTATCAGGACTATGTCGTAGACGTGGCCAACATCTACGCCGACTACAACTATCCCGAGAAAGCGATGCAATGGATGGCGCGTGCCCGTCAGGAGGACTCGCCCGAGTTTAAGGAACTGATGGCACGTACCCTCTTCGGTCTGGGCAAGTATAAGGACAGCGAGAAGCTATGGGGCGAGCTCATCGACGCCGATCCCTTCTCGAAGCACTATTGGAATGCGCTGGCCAACACGCAGTTTATGAGCGAGAACTACAGCGGCTCCGTGGAGAGCAGCGAGTATGCCATCGCCATCGATCCCGACGATCCCGAAGGCTTGCTGTCGAAGGCCAACGGCCTCTACCGCTTAGGCAACTATGAGGAGGCACTCGACTATTTCCAGCGCTACTCTGAGCGAGAGCCTGACGATGAGTTCGGCCTGATGAACCAGGGAACGTGTCTCATCAATCTGGAACGTATTGACGAGGCCATTCTCATCTTGCACAAGGCTGCCGATACTGCGCCCCACGACTCTGTCTATCTCAGCGACATCTTTCAGGAGCTGGCCTTTGCCTATGGCGAGAAGAACGATGAGAAAAAAGCTCTGGAAATGCTCGATATGGCCGACCTATACGACAGCGACAAAGTGCAGACCTTAGTAGTGCGTGGTCATATCATGCTGTCTGCTGGCAACGTAAAGGAGGCGCAACGCTTTTTCCGTCAGGCGATGGTGATGAGCGACGATCCCAATATGACGTTTCTGCGTATCATCGTCTCCGTCTACGACAACCACTACCTTGACGCCGCCTACAGCATCTTCAAGAAATATTTCCGCATAGTCGACAAGGACTATCCTAACGGCTATGCCTACATGGCCCTCTGCTGTTACGACCTGAAGCACTACGACGAGTTCCTCAGCTACCTCAAGGAAGCTTGCCGCCGCAACCCACAGGAGTGCAAGAGCGCCCTTGGTCATATATTCCCCGAAGACATTGATTCCAAGGACTACTACGACTACATCCACAGCAGGATAAAGTGATTTTTGCGGCTGAATTGATATGAAAATAATAGACGAGCAACTGATTAGTGGTGTGGTGGAAGAAGCCAAGAAGTCACCACGACTGAGAAAGAACTACAACTTCCATCAGAGCCTCCAGGACAAATGCCACCGCTTCATCAATGCCTTGGAGCCGGGTACTTTTATTCCTGTGCACCACCATCCCGATAAGGACGAGACCTTTGTCATCCTGAAAGGCAAGGTCAGAGTGACAACTTACAATGATAATGACGAGGTTCTGGCAACTTGCGTCATCAGTCATGAGAGCGGCATTTACGGTGTCGATATACCCAAGAACGTGTGGCATGGCTTAGAGTGCGTGACACCCGCCGTATTATTGGAATGTAAGGCAGGACCATTCGTTGAGCACGAGGTGGATGGTGTTTTGGAGATCAAGAGCGGTAAGGACATCTATCTTGCCGGAGGGTGCTTTTGGGGAACGGAGCACTATTTCAAACAGATTGATGGCGTTGTGGAAACGTCAGTGGGATTTGCCAACGGATATACAGCGAACCCAACGTATAAGGAGGTATATACCGACACAACGGGATATGCAGAGACGGTGCACGTGAAGTACAATCCTGATATGGTGAGTCTCGAATTCCTGTTGCAGATGTTCTTCAAGGCCATCGACCCGACAAGTCTCAACAAACAGGGACATGACGAGGGGACCCGTTATCGCACGGGCATCTACTATACCGATTCTGAGGATTTGCCTGTTATCGAAAAAGTGTTTGCCGAGGAACAGAAGAACTATCAGCAGCCTCTGGTAGTAGAAAAACTTCCTCTGGAGAACTACTATACGGCAGAAGAATATCATCAGGACTATCTCGACAAGAATCCTGACGGTTACTGCCATCTGCCAGTGTCACTATTTGAGTTTGCAAGACAGGCCAAGGAAAAGAAGTAGAATGAAAAACATATTGGGCTATCTTTTAGGCTATATGCCAATACCATCTTCGCCTAAGAGCTATTGCGCTTTCGTATCATTGCTCTGAATTCCCGTTGATTCATAAACTATCATAAAAGTCGATGCCAAATTACATAATTTGGCATATTTTTCTATATTTGCAAATTAAAATAGTGAATTAAGGCATTACGCCGATTATTTTACCCAACACAAAAACGATTAGGGCTTATGCTAACGAAAAAAGTAATTAAGAGAGTGTGCCTGCAGTGATGGTATCCAATGGACATATAAAGGAAATTGGGTGCAACCCCTTTTATTTAAAGGAAGTTACACCCAATTCTTTGGTATTCAGGCTTCTGTGATTATTCCTCCACAGCAGCCTGGGCGGCGGCTAACGAATACTGATTATCAATGACTTACGAAAGGACTGGTCAACATTCCGAATGCAAATCATACACGTTCTGCACGTTCTGCACGTTTCTGACTCGTATTCTTCTGCAAAAATTGTCACTTACGTAATTAATTCTGTCTTCATCTAATCCAATCTTAATCTTTAGAGTTACTTTTCTATTTGGTCAACAATCTGGTCAACATCTTGACTGACCATTTTTACTATAGACGCATCACATACTTTAGATGGGAGATAATCCCAAAAGCACATTCTGCAAACTTTGTTTGCAAAGTTAATGATTTATTCTGACTTTACGTTCATTCTGCACGTTTTTCTTGCAGAACGTGTATGATTTTAATATATATTAAGGTGGAAACGACATTCTGCTACCAAATTTTTGTTTCGATTAAAAGAAAAATGGATGGAATTCAATGCCATAAGTTTAGGTTTAAGTTTAGATGTTCTTATATATATAATAAGGTATTGTAAACCAAAATCAAAAGATTGAAGGTTTAATCTTTAAGTTTTTAGAAGTGCATGTATTTATACATGAGTAAACCTAAACTTTACAGAATGAGACAACTTGATGTTTCCCAAAAATCACATTTTTCTTTTTGCTGAAGATAAACCAATTTATACTTTCCCCTTCTCATTCCACTTTCCTTTTGACTGAAAAACGTTTTCATGAAAAACATTTCATTTTGAGTTAACTTCTGTGGTATAGAAAGAGAACTCGCCTAAATGTAAGTTTTCTGCAAATCGACGGAGTTTTTCTAAATTTTCGCAAAACAACTATGAAAGTCATTTCGGCAGTAAATATTTTATTAACTGGATAAA
>CAMVJU010000018.1 GCA_947167935.1 uncultured Prevotellaceae bacterium
CATCACCGCCCTGACCACCACCAGCTGCATGGGCTACGGCCCGCTCTAAAAAGAAGAAGCCCGCCTGTGAAGGTAGGCTTCTTTTTTTGTAGGCATAACGGCGAATTCCACGAATCCACGAATCCACGAATCCACGTTAAGCGCCATTTTTAGCTACATTTTTCGTACCTCTGAACCTGCGCTCGAAGACTCTTTTGTTTGAGAGTGACAAATTTTCGGAATTTTTCTTGCCACTTTGCTTTGTTTTTTGTAATTTTGCCGCCGCAAGAACGAAAAATCTTTCAAAACAATGACAAAATGACTTTTAAATCTTGCAAAGTGCGGACACTGGCAGCGGTAATGGCGGTGTTCGGCAGTGTGGCCGCCATGGGCCAACAGTCGTCTGACACATGGATGAATGACTTAACGAAACGTATCACTCTCAACGGTTATGCACAGGCGGGCTGGAGCTTCAACGATGCCAACGGCGTGAAGAGCAACAGCTACAACCTGAAGCGCACCCTGCTGTGGGCCAAGGCGAAGATCACCGACCGATGGTCGTTCCTCTTCATGCACGACTTCAACAGCGTGGTGCAGGAGTTCTATACCGACTACCGCGTGACGAAGGACAACGCCATGACGGTGCGCTTCGGACAGTTCAAGCACTCGTACACGATGGAGAACCCGTTGTCGCCGACGATGCTCGAGCTCATCGACGTCTATTCGCAGGCTGTGCTCTACCTGGCAGGCGAGGGCCCCGACCCGCTGAACGGCGTGAACTATGGCCGTGACCAGGGACTGATGGTCTTCGGCGACCTGGCCAACAATCACCTGCACTATGAGCTGGCGCTGATGAGCGGACAGGGCATCAACCGTTCCGACCGCAACAACCAGAAGGACTTTCTCGCCAAGCTGGAGGTGAAGCCTATCGACGGCCTGCGCCTCGTGGCGTCCAGCTATCTGGGCACTGGCAACGCAATGGGCACGGCAGCCTGGAATCCTGAGATCAAGGTGGGTGACAACTACACACGCAACCGCTACAGCGTGGGCCTGGAATACAAGACGCTGGCCTATTCGCCCGGACAGTATAAAGAGGCACGTCCCGCCAGCATCCGTGCGGAGTGGCTGGGCGGCAAGGACGGCGAGGTGGGCTCGCGCGGCGGCTATGCCACGGTGTGCATCCCCGTGGTGGATGCCCTTGACATCGTGGCCAGCGGCGAGACCTTCGACCGCAACACCTCGGTGGACGGCTGGGACCAGACGAACCTCACGCTCGGTGTGCAATACTGGTATTATAAGAAATGTCGTCTGCAGCTTCAGTACACCCGCTGCCTATGCGGCGACATGCTGGGCAAGGACTACAACTGGCTGCAGGCACAGGTGCAGGTGGCTTTTTAAAAGCCCACCCCAGCCCCTCCCTAAGGGAGGGGAGATTAAAAGATACCAGGTGGGATAGTGATTTATTATTTGAAAATTGTTTAATACTAAAAAAGGAGCCCCCTTAAGTAACTGAAAAGACTCCCCTCCTTTTGGGAGGGGTCGGGGGTAGGCTTTATGATTATCAAAGTTCTTCTTACCATCATCTTCCTGGCCGTGATGATTGGCGTGGGTCTTTATACCCGCAAGCAGGCCAGCAGCGTGGACGGATTTGTGTTGGGCGGACGTGCCGTGGGTCCTTGGCTGACGGCCTTTGCCTTTGGCACCAGTTATTTCTCGGCGGTGGTCTTTGTGGGCTACGCCGGACAGTTTGGCTGGAAGTATGGACTCTCCAGCGCATGGATAGGCATCGGCAACGCCGTCATCGGCTCACTCCTGGCTTGGATTCTCCTAGGACGGCGTACGAAGCTGATGACGCAGCATATCGAGAGCCGCACAATGCCCGATTTCTTCGGCACTCGCTTCCAGGACCAGGGCTTGCGTGTGACGGCCTCGGTCATTGCCTTCGTGTTCCTCATCCCTTATACGGCAGGCGTCTACAAGGGCATCTCCACGCTGTTTGAGATGGGCTTCGGCATCCCCTATGAATATTGTGTCATCATCATGGCGGCATTGACGGCCGTCTATGTCATCCTGGGCGGCTATAAGGCTACGGCTATGAACGACTTCATACAGGGCATCATCATGCTCTTCGGCATCGTGGCCGTGATTGCTGCCGTGCTGGCTTCTCAGGGCGGTCTGACGGAGGCCGTCAACAAGTTGGCTGCGCTGCCCGCCGACAATCCTGAGCAGGGCACAGGCGTTTTTGCCTCGCTCTTCGGCCCCGATCCGTGGGGTCTGCTGGGCGTGGTCATCCTGACCTCCTTGGGTACGATGGGCCTGCCGCAGATGGTGGGCAAATTCTACTCGATCACCGATGAGAGCGCCATCAAGCGCGGCACCATCATCTCGACCATCTTCGCCTTCATCGTGGCTGGCGGCTGCTATTTCCTCGGTGGCTTCGGACGCCTCTATGAGCCGCAGATGCTGGCCGACGGCAAGATCGCCTTCGACTCGATTGTGCCCGCCATGCTGGTGAAGCTGTCGCCGGCATTGATCGCCCTCGTGGTGCTGCTGGTGCTGAGTGCATCGATGTCGACGCTGGCCTCGCTGGTGCTGACCTCATCCTCGACGATGACGCTCGACCTCATCTATCGTGACAAGAAATCCCTGCCCGGCGAGGTAGAGGACGGCACCATCGACGATATCGTGGCCGAGAAGATTGAGCGCCGTAAGGTGGTGGTGATGCGTGTGCTGATCATGTTCTTCATAGCCATCTCGCTGTTGATAGCCCTCAATCCGCCAACGTTCATTGCTCAGCTGATGGGCATCTCGTGGGGTGCTTTGGCCGGTGCCTTCCTTGCTCCGTTCATGCTGGGTCTCTACTGGCGTGGCGTGACGACGGCCAGCGTCTGGGCCTGCTTCATCTGGGGCGTCGGCCTGACGGTGGTGAACATGGTGGCTGGCAATCCCATCAATCCCATCAACTGCGGTGCCATCGCCATGCTGGGCGGCTTCCCCGTGGTGTGGCTCGTCAGTCTGCTCACACCGAAGATGCCGCGCGACATTGTCGCCCGTATGTTCGAGTGCTATAAAAAGTAGGGAATCCTATTCCCAGCGAGCGGGGGTCACCTTGTCATTGCTCATCAAGATGTCGGCAAACTGCTGCGGAGTGATGGTGACAGGGCCTCGCATAAACTCAGGAATATTGTAGCTCTTCAAGAATTCCTGATGATATCCAGGGTCGGCCTGTGGCAGTTCAAACGGTTTGCTGCCCAGGCCGTCCTTATTGATGTGTGCTATGAAGAGACGGGTGAAGTTGCCGTCGGTGCGTCGGCTGCTGAAGATGACCCATCGGCCGTTGCTCGACCATGAGTGATAGCTCTCGGTGTCGGGGGAGTTGATTTCGTCCATAGCACGGACGCTGCCGTCGGAGAGGTCCATGAGGTAGAGGTCGGCCTCGTGGTGCCAGATGTGGAACACGCCGTAGCGGCCAAGGGTGAACATCAGGAAACGGCCGTCGGGAGAGATGCGGGGGAAGGTGGCACTCAATCCCAGTGTGTCGTTGGCAATAGAGTCGGGCTGGCCGATGTAGCTAGCTCTCAGACTGTCGGCCTGGAACACGGTTTCGCGAGGACCGAAGCGACGGGTGGCCGGGTCGAAGCTCTTGCGGTAGATGTTGTATTTGATTTCCTGGGCACGCATGTACAGCTCTCCTGTGTTGGAGAAAGCAGTGTCGCGGTATTCAAAATGGGCGCTGACATAGTAGAGCATACGGCCGTCGGGAGCCCAGAAGGGGAAGCACTCAAACTCGTCGGGGTCGTTGGCAACGTTGGCCACCGTGTTGTTCTTGATATCATAGAGGATAAGATCGCTGGCAGCATCGCTCACCTCAATCTTGTTCAAATGGCGGGTGTGGAAGCTCTGGCTCGTGTTGTTAGTGGAATAGACGATGAGGGGCAGGGTAGGGTGCCAGGTGGGATAGACGCCGGAAGAGATGGTGGAGTCGTTCTTCATGTTCACCTTCTTGATCTCGCCGTCGTAGACGATGATGGTGCCGCCATGATTCTGACGGGCATGAAACTGCATCCTCTCGGGGTTGTACTGCTGGTAGTTGTGGCAGTTGACACACTGGCCGCTCTCCTCGGTGCTGCACAGCATGTTGTCGACCATCACCTGCTCATCGTAGTTCTCGAGGCAGCGTTGGTTGAGCGTGAGATCCTCATAGGCAACGTAGGAAGGAGAGATGAGGCGATAGCTGATGTAGGGGTCGATGCTGTCGGGAGAGACGTGGTAGACGAAGGGCTTGAAGCGCGTCCACTGCCCGTCGTTTTTCGTAAACACCTCTACGGTGATGTCGTTGCCCTTGGCCTTGGCGGTGAGCTCGTGCCAGTCGGCGATGTCGGGCTGGGCCTTCAGACCATCGCACAGAATCTCATCGCCGTTGTAGCTGAAGCGTACCACGGCATCCTCGGCCTGCTCCTCTATCTGGAACGATAGCGGGGCGATATTCACGGGGATGGTGACGTCGGCATAGTCGGGATAGATGGCTGGCAGCTCGTCTTTCTGGGTATAGCTGTCAGGCACGCTGACGCCACAGGAGACAAGGAAAGAATAAAAGAATGAAAGAATAAAAGAATAAAAAACTATGCGTGTCGGTCTGTAAGTCGTCATAACATTCGTTTTTTTCGTGACAGTCAGTAATAGTCAGTGGCTCAGTACAACTTTTGGTTGCGAACAAGGTAATATTCGTAGTAGAAGGTATGGCCGAACTGCTGGAAGAGCAGCTCCTTCATCTTCTCCTCACCCATGGAGGCATAGCGCTGGGCAGCGGCCATGAACTGGTCGTAGGTCTTCTTGACGTTTTCGTCGAAGGGCATGCCACTGATGTCGACATTGTTTTCCAGATGTCCGTAGAGATAGGCCGCCTCCTGCAGATGGGTTGGCATGTGCTGGTTGGGGTGTGAGTTGGCGTATTTGAAGAAGAGTCGCCAGAAGGTCTTGATGTCCTTGCTCCACAGCCCGGCGTAGGCAGCCTGTTCCTGGAAGAGGGGCTCGTCGCTCTCGTCGTAGATGAAATGGTTCATCAGGAATTGCTCGATGATGGCCTGGTCGCTACTGAGCCTGTCCTCGAAGTTCATCAGCTGGAGGATAGTAGCATAATTCTTGTCGCTCTTCAAGGCCTCTTCACCAGCAAGGAAGCGCTCCTGACCCTCGGCCCACTCGCGGTAATAGCGGGTGTGCTTCAGCAGGTCGATGTATTTGCGGGCCACGCGGTATTCGCCGTTGAGCAGGGCACAGCGTGTCATGTATTTCAGGTATTCAACTCGCCAGCCTTGTTCCACGCCGTCCTCCATACACCAGCGGTAGCAGTAGTTGGGCAGGCCGTAGAAGAAATAGGTGGAGCGGCCTATCACCTGAGTCATATTGACACGGAAGGGAGCGTTGCAGGGCTTGGCGCCAGTAAGGTAGTGGTACATCACATCGCCCTGTCGGCCTTGACGGAAGAGTGCCAGGTTCTTCATCATCACAATGGCACGGGTGGGCTCGTCCTGCAGGTCGGCAGCCTCATCCAGAATACCTTGCCAGTCCTCCTGCTCCATGCAGCGCTGCATACGCAGTTCCTTGTGGAAGTTGTAGTCGTCGTACCAGAATTGCTTCACGCCAACAATCAGCACCGCAATCAGCACCACGTTGATGATGCCCCACGTCAGGGGATGCTTCACCTTGCCGCTGGGCAGCAGACGATAGGTGGCAGCCATCACGATAAAGAATGCTGCCGTCAGGATGTAGGGGAGGTAATAGTTGAAGAGAACGATGATGGAAGAGTCGTCTTCACTACTATCGGGAGTCAGCAAACGAGGCATCTCATAGCAGGGTAAAGCTGCCCAGTAGATGTTGTCGAGGTTCGTCTGATAATACACATTCCAGTAGTAGATGATGGGTACGACGATGACACAGGCCACCGCCACAACGCTGCCGATGATGTTAGGCACCAGCTTCCAATCCTCCAGCCGCCATTGCATTATAGCCATCACGATGGTTGCTAACAGGGCGTAGGCTCCCAGCAGCGGATAGAACAGCGGGGTGCAGAGCAGGATGAGCGCCTGTCGCAGGTAGTATTTCTCGGGCAGACTCCTGAAGAACCACACCAATGCACAGACAATGCTGAGGGCGATGGTACCCAAGAAGAAATGTCCGCGCAGCTTCAGGTAATAGACCAAGTAGCCCAGGTCGACACAGGTGAGCAGTAGCATGGCTACTGGCACCAGCAGGATCGTCCACCACTTCATCGGTATGCGGAAGGCCTTGGCAGCCAGCAGCATTAGCACCATCCACCATAGGCAGAGGATGACCACACCCAACACGGGATGATAGAAGAACTCCGTGAAGTAGGTTCCAATCCATGTGAGCCAGCCCCCAGGCACGATCATCTGCTGCTCATAGAACAGCGGCGTGTCGAGGTGAAGGTTCAGCTCCTGAGCCTTCCATAGGAACTCACTCTCATAGCTCAGCAGGCATACTGCAGCGAGCACCAATGCAAGGAGGCAGAAAACAGGAGCAAACAGGTGGTATTTCAGGTTGACACCGAATAACCCTCTTGGCTTCGCCGGCTTTGTATGTATCGTCGGCTTTGCCAGCTTGGTCTGGTCCTTCGGCTTCGCTATGGTTTTCTGTGTCTGATTTATGGGCTTGGTCTTTTTCATAGATAGAATAGGACGGGGCTATTTCATAAAAACGAGGTAGACGGCCAGTACGATGAGTACAAAGGCCAGTACATGGTTCCAATGCAGCTGCTGCCCTTGGAACATGATGTTGGCAATGACGGCGAAGACGAAGAGCGAGATACACTCCTGCACCACCTTCAGCTGAACCAGCGAGAAAGGACCGCCGTTGCCTACGAATCCCAGCCTGTTGGCGGGTACTTGGCAGCAGTATTCAAAGAAGGCGATGCCCCAGGAGAAGACGATGACACCGATGAGCGGCCATGTCTTGCTGACGCCTGTCTCTGACAATTTCAAATGCCCATACCAAGCAAGCGTCATGAAGATGTTGCTTAGTATGAGCAAGATAATGGTATAAAGTCCGTTCATAGTTGTTTTGTTTGTTGCGATGTATCGCAACATACGGGACTACTTGTTTTGCAGGTATTCATCCATGTGCTGGGCAGCACGGCGGCCATCACCCATAGCGAGGATGACGGTGGCGCCACCACGCACGATATCACCGCCAGCGAAGATCTCGCTGCGTGCCGACTGCATACCCTCGTTCACGACGATGGTGTTCTTGCGACCCAGCTCCAGACCCTCAATGCTCTTCGGCACCAACGGGTTGGGCGATACACCTACAGCCACGATGACCTGGTCGACATCAAGTGTTACCGTCTTGCCCTCCACGGGAACGGGAGAGCGGCGTCCACTGGCATCAGGCTCTCCAAGCTCCATTACTTGGAGGATGGCCTGACAGACAGCACCTGTCTCATCGGCCTTGTACTCGATGGGGTTGTGCAGCGTGAGGAAGTTGATGCCCTCCTCCTTGGCGTGCTTCACCTCCTCCAGACGGGCCGGCATCTCCTGCTCAGAGCGACGATAGACCAGCGTGACATTGCCACCTAAGCGCTTCGCTGTGCGACAGGAGTCCATAGCGGTGTTGCCGCCACCAACGACGAGCACGTTCTTGCCGAAGTTGATAGGCGTATCGGTGGTGGGATTGGCAGCATCCATCAGGTTCACACGTGTCAGATATTCATTCGACGACATGATGTTGATGCTGTTCTCGCCAGGGATGTTCATGAAGTTGGGCAGACCGGCACCAGAGCCTACGAAGATGCCTTTGAAGCCTGCCTCTTCGAGCTGCTCCACGCTGATGGTCTTGCCTACGATGACGTCGGTCTGGAAATGGACGCCCATCTTGGCCAGATTCTCGATTTCAACATCGACAATCTTGTTGGGCAGACGGAACTCAGGGATGCCGTACTTCAGCACACCACCAATCTCGTGCAGGGCTTCGAAGACATAGACGTCGTAGCCTTTCTTCACCATATCGCCTGCAAAGCTGAGTCCGGCAGGGCCAGAGCCAACAACGGCGATCTTGATGCCGTTGGATGGAGCAATCTCGGGCAGCGAGATGTTGCCGCTCTCACGCTCGTAGTCGGCAGCGAAACGCTCCAGATAGCCGATGGCCACAGGCTTTGAGTTCATCTTCAGGTGGATACACTTGCTCTCGCACTGCTTCTCCTGCGGACATACACGACCACAAACTGCGGGTAGGGCAGAGGTCTTCTTCAGCACACGGGCAGCAGCGAGGATATCACCACGCTCGATGTTCTTCACAAAGCCTGGGATGTCGATATTCACAGGGCAGCCTTCCACGCAGCTGGGCTTTCCACAGTCCAGGCAACGCTTGGCCTCCTGCATGGCCATCTCCTTCGTCAGGCCGATATTCACTTCCTCAGTACGGGTAGTGGCACGGTAGACAGGGTCGAGCTCTGGCATGATGATACGCTCGATGGCCAAACGCTCCTTGGGCTTCATGGATGCACGTAGCTCCTTGCGCCAAGAGTCGTCAGTCGAGGCCTCATTTACGGTCTCTGAGGAAGTTTTCTTCTTTTTAGCCATGATGACTGTGTCTCCCTCAGTGAACGACAGCGGGGCCTTGGGGCTTATATGCTCTTCATAGTGTTCGAGTTCCTCCTGCTCAGCTCGTTTGAAAGTACCCATGCGCTTGAACATCTCGTCCCAGTCGACGAGGGCTCCATCAAACTCAGGACCATCGATACAGACGAACTTCGTCTTGCCGCCAATGGTCAGTCGGCAGGCACCGCACATGCCTGTACCGTCCACCATAATGGTATTGAGCGACACTTCGCAGGGGATGTTGTGTTTCTGAGCGGTGAGGTTTGAGAACTTCATCATGATGGGAGGACCGATGGCAAACACCTTGTCGACGTGCTCCTGCTCGATGAACTTCTCGATGCCGACGGTCACCACGCCTTTTTCGCCGTAGCTGCCGTCGTCGGTCATGATGATGACCTCGTCAGAGCTCTCACGCACCTTGTCCTCCAAGATGATGAGGTCTTTCGAGCGGCCAGCCATTACTGAGAGCACACGGTTGCCTGCCTTTTTCAGGGCTTGGATGATGGGCAACATGGGTGCCACGCCAAGACCGCCACCTGCGCAGACAACGGTGCCGAAGTTCTCGATGTGCGTGGGATTACCCAGCGGACCTACCACATCGGCTATGAATTCGCCTTCATTCAGGGCGCATAGTTTCTTACTGGAGAGACCCACCATCTGCACCACCAGCGTGATGGTGCCTTTGTCGATGTCGGCGCCCGCGATGGTAAGCGGCATGCGCTCGCCCTTCTGGTCGACGCGAACGATAACGAAGTTGCCCGCCTTGCGACTCTTGGCAATCAGCGGAGCCTCAATCTCGAAGAGGAAGACCTTCTCAGAGAACTGCTCCTTTTTTACAATTTTGTTCATGCGTTTTGCTCTATTTTATAATTATGTCTATTGTCGTGCTAAAGTACCAGTATCTATTTCAGCATCCGAAGAAGGAAGAAATGTTCTTTTCCCATGCTGCGTTGTGCACGATTCGGCCTTGGTTATGCTCACGCAGAAACCGTAGGTGGTAGCTGCGATCAACGGTCATGCGGTAGAGTGGCTTGTCGGCAAGCTCGATGAAGATGACTTCTCTGTGCAGTCCCACGCTTTCCATAGCATGCCGCAAAGAATACTCGAAAGCATGATGGGAGGCCATGTCGTAGGTGTACAAGTACGTAGCAGTTTGTTCTTGTGTGACAAGCTCCACGGCGGCTTTCCCGTTTTTGAATCCGGCAAACCAGAATCCATCGCCATCAAGGCGGTAAAGACCGGCAGATATGTTGCAACCGCAGTCGAGCATGTGGCGATAGGAAAAGGCCTTCTCGCCGAGTCGCTCTTCCAGATGGCTGTTTAGCTCCCGGTGTGCCTGCTGCCATTGCTTTAAGATGCGTTCGCGAAGCTTACGAATCTTTTCACAGACAGTCATAGCATCACGTCCTATCCGGCGCAGGGAGTATTTGTCGCCTGTGTCGAGGATCAGCGTGATGGAATAATTCTCTTCCACGATGTCTTGTATGAAGCATAGGGGAATGCGCCGCCCAAGATGGTCGTGAGGACATAGGATCAAGGCATCATCGAGCAGCTCCACCTTGGCAATGCCATGCTGCACGTCACCTTGTTCGCTGAAATCATAGTCGCCCTCGCCTGAATAGAGTGACTCCCCTGACGCAAACAGGGACTCCATACTCCGTTTCATGTAGGCACTCCAAAGCTGTTCGAAGAAAGCCTCGGTGTCATGGCCTAGCTGTGAAAGCACGACCTCTCCCGACGTGGTTGTTAATAGGATGCGGTAGCCCGGTAGCCGAAAGTCAATCAGGTCTGCAAAGTCGAGTATTATCCGACCTTGATCATTGTTGAACTCCAGGGAGTCGTGGCCAATGCTACAGGTAACCTGCCCTGTCAGCTGGTCTTTCGTCAGCAGGCATTGATAGGTACCAAACTCTTTCATGACTAAAGTTTGGTGCCGCATTCGCCGCAAAACTTCGTGCCAGGCTCGTTCTCTTTTCCACATTTAGGACACACGGCCTGTCCTCCTCCCACGGGATGCCCGCACTCGCTGCAGAACTTGGTTCCTTGTTGTAACTGTGCTCCGCATTGGGGACATTTGAGCAGGCTCAACGGTTGTCCGCAGTTGTTGCAGAATTTTCCTTGTCCTGCCGGCTTTCCGCAGTGTGGGCAAATGGTGGTGCGGCTTTCAATCTTGCCGTGCCAAACGGTGGCAGTCTCTGCCTGTTCGTCAATGTTGCGACGCATGGCCTCATTGCGGGCTTTGGCCACATAGGTGCTTTCGCGTGGTGCACAGGCGATACACAAGCCTTCCTCTTCGTTCCAACAGTCAGAGCAGACCCAGTTGTTGCACGATGGGCACTTGGTGAATTGTCCTTTCACTTCCTCCTGAGCGGCGTCGAAGCTCTCCTCTTGTTCACGCCGCCACTGTGGACTGCGGTCTTCCATGCGGTTACGTACCATGTCGGCTCCGCTCTCAATGGCAGATCCAAGATTTCCCAGGACTCCGCCAAACAGTCGGCCAACGAAGCCGGCATTGTTGCCGAATCTTTCTGTACGCTTACGTGATTTGTAGGTAGTAGATTCCTTGAAAGTGGATTTGAAACCATTTCCGCAGTTGTCGCAATGAAATTCGTACTGGAAGCCAGCTTCGGTTGACAGGTCGTCGTAATTCTTAGTGAAACTGTGTAACATAGCTCTTTATTCTATAGGGTTAGATAATTGGTTTGATTACGAACATTTGAAGACAAGCGTGGTCTTGCCCATAGTGATGGTGTCATTATGCTTCAGCGTGGTGCTGGTGCCTTGGATGACCTGCTGATTGTTTACCTTGACGGGATTGAGCGCTTTCATCACGGTGAGCGTGAATGAATAGTCGCCCTGTCCGTCAGGGATGGCGTCAATCTTCACCGAGCGGCGACTCATCTCAGGGTCGTCGAACTCTAGATCAGAAGGTGTTTTCTTATCCTTGCGTCCGATGACATTAGCGCCTACAAGCAGCTTATAGTGCTTGCGGCTGAAGAAACCGCCCCATTGCAGCGAGCCGCTGGACTCCTGCTGCGATGCGGTGGAGGCAGGAGTATTTTTCGGCTGTTGCACAATCACCGTCTCGTTGTCGTCATCGTCTTCGACGACGGGCTTCTCCACGACAGGCTTTTTTGGCTTAGGCTTGATGGCTGGCGTGTCGGGTTTCTTGGGCGTGTCGTCGTCTACAGGCATCAGCAGCATACCTCTTGCCGGCTTCTGTACCTCTTGATGGGCTGCTACGGCTGCGGCGGCACCAGCGGCAGCTACGCCGATGGCACCAGCAGAGTCAATGGCAGCACTTGCACTTGCAGGACTCTTCTTCTTTTTAGCCGGCATGAAGGTGACTGCTTCTGCATCTACCCGCACAACGAAGGTGGCGCTACAATGCTTGTTCGTGCATTTAAAGGTCTGTTCGCCGGCCGTTGTAGGACAGATGCGAACCTCGTTGAAACAACGCGGACAAATCCATCCACACTCTCTGTTCAGAATGGCAAAGATGTCATCGGCAAACACGAATCTGCCGTTTTCATACTTGGGATTGCCAATGATTCTGAGCGGTTGGGGATCGTTTTCTTCTTCTCTATTCATATTTGATCATGTGAAGGGGCAGGTTACGCAACTGACAGTGACCACCTTGCACCTTTAGTAGAACTTGAAATATCGGCGGGCATTGTTGTAGCTGATGTCCTCCACCATACGGGCGAGCAGCTCGCGGTCGTCGGGCAGCAAGCCTTTCTCTACGTCGTTGCCGAGCAGGTTGCAGAGGATGCGGCGGAAATACTCGTGGCGCGGATAGCTGAGGAATGAACGGCTGTCGGTGAGCATGCCCACGAAGCGGCTCAGCAGGCCGAGCACCGAGAGGGCGTTCATCTGCTTGATCATACCATCCATCTGGTCGTTGAACCACCAGCCCGAGCCGAACTGTATCTTGCCAGGCTCGCCACCCTGGAAATTACCCAGCATCGTGGCGATGACCTCGTTGGCGCAAGGATTCAGCGTGTAGAGGATGGTGCGGGTGAGCTTGCCCTTCATGTTCAGCTTGTTGAGGAATTTCGACATAGCCTTGGCGGTGTTGAACTCGCCGATGCTGTCGAAGCCTGTGTCAGGGCCCAACTGGTTGTACATCACGGTGTTGTTGTCGCGGATGGCACCATAGTGGAACTGCTGTGTCCAGTCGCTGTCGGCGTCCATCTCGGCCATCACGGTGAGGAAGCAGTTCTTATACTGGCGCACCTCCTGGTTGGAGAGGCGCTGGCCACGCATAGCCTTCTCGAAGATGACCTCAATCTGTGAGTCGGTGTACTCCTCGTCGTAGAACTCCTCGATGCCGTGGTCGCTCAGCTTACAGCCGTTGGCGGCAAAGAAGTCGTGACGCTTCTGCAGGGCGTCGACCATATCAGCGAACTTCACGATGTTGACACCGCTG
Source organism: uncultured Prevotellaceae bacterium (assembly GCA_947167935.1). GTDB lineage: Bacteria > Bacteroidota > Bacteroidia > Bacteroidales > Bacteroidaceae > Prevotella. The sequence continues at coordinate 13,021 of CAMVJU010000018.1, forward strand.
ACTTTGGCCAACTGCTCGACATAGGCAGCGAAGTCGGTCTTCTCGATGTTCATGGCCTTGTCAGGACGCCAAGCAGGAATCATCATGGGGTCGTCGGCGGCCTTGTGCTTGGCATATTCGATGTGGTTGTGCAGGTCATCGACGGGATCATCTGTTGTGCAAACGCACTCCACGTGATAGTGCTTCATCAGGCCACGGGCAGAGAACTCGGGCTGCTTCAGCTTCTCGTTGCACTCATCGAAAATCTCACGGGCGGTCTTGGGCGAAAGGAGTTTCTCGATGCCGAAGGCGGTCTTCAGCTCCAGGTGCGTCCAGTGGTAGAGGGGGTTGCGCAGGGTGTAAGGCACAGTCTCGGCCCATTTCTCGAATTTCTCCCAGTCGGTGGTGTCCTTACCCGTGCAGAAGCGCTCATCGATGCCGTTGGTACGCATAGCACGCCACTTGTAGTGGTCACCGCCCAGCCACAGCTCGGTAATGCTCTTGAAGCGGTGGTCGTTGGCCACCATCTCAGGGATGAGGTGGCAGTGGTAGTCGATGATGGGCATCTTGGCTGCATGGTTGTGGTAGAGGTCCTGTGCAATCTCGGTCTCTAAGACAAAGTTCTTGTCGTTGAAAGCTTTCATGATTTTTTGTTTGTTTTAATGGAATATGTTTTTAATAATTTGCTAATAGTTCGGTTATTTCTTCGTCGGTGGCGAGGTTGAAGTCGCCAGGGATGGTGTTCTTCAAAGCTGAGGCAGCAAGCGAGTAATTAACCTGCAGCTGCGGATTATTGGGGAAGGCGTGCACGGTGTGGATCAGACCGGCCATGAAGGCATCGCCCACACCCGAGGGGTCTACCACGCCGTTGATGTCGTGTATGGGTGCCTTAAACAGCTGATAGCTCTTTCCGCCGTCGTCGCTGGAATAGAGTAGGGCGGTGAGTAGGTGTCGGCTGCTGGCCACCATGTTGCGCATGCCCATGAGCCACTTGCGGCAGCGAGGATACTGGCGGTGGAGGTCTTCGAACCACTCGCGGTATTCGTCCATCTGCATCTGAAATTTCGTATCGGTGGCGGTATAGGGCGGCTGCTTTCTCTGGCAAAGGTATTCAAACTCGATGGCGTCGCCAAACATCAGATCACAGCGCGAGAGCAGCAGACCGAGGGTGGCACGCGGGTCAGCACCCTCATATTGCCAGAGGTTCTTACGGTAGTTGATGTCGTAGGACACGAGCACGCCGAGGCGGTCGGCAACGTCGAGGGCCTCGAGGGTAGCGTCTAATGAGCTGCGTGAGATGGCGGCGGTGATGCCTGTGACATGTAGCACGGCGGCATCCTTCAGAATCTCTTCCCAAGGCATCATGCCAGGCTTCAGCTCAGAGCTGGCGGAATTCGCGCGGTCGTAGACCACCTTGGCGGAGCGCATTCCTGCAGCGGGCTCGAAGTAATATGTGCCGATGCGCTGGCCACCCCACAATACATGACGGCAGTCGACGCCTAATTCCTGCAGGCGCATCAGTCCAGCATGACCCACAGGAGTATCTGGCAGGCGGGTTACATATTCCACCTGATCTCCCAACGTGGCGAGCGAAACGGCCACGTTGGCCTCGCTACCGCCGTATTTGCAGGTAAAATAATCACCCTGCGAAAGACGCTGATGATCGTTTTTGGAAAGGCGGAGCAGCAGCTCGCCAAAGGTTACAATCTTCTTCAATGTTAAGCGTTTGTTGTTTAGTGTCCTATTGTTGAGTGTTGAGTGGCAATTTCCGCAGGTCGGGCAATTGGCTGCGGGCACTCTGTTCGCCAACGGCAATCATGCGCACCATGCTCTCGTTGCCGAAGCTGGAGGCATCATAGTCGGGCAGGGGAGGGTTGATATAGATGTCGCAGCGCTGGCGGTTCTCATTATATTTCGTGATGTCGGGCCGCGTGAGCACCCAGTTGGCGATGGGGCCAAGGCCTACTATGTCGGCCAACGAGGTGATGAAGTTGCCCTCCTGCGACTTGCGGTTCTGAGGCTTTTCCTGTTGCAGGTCGACAGCGATGATAATGTCTGCACCCATCTCGCGGCACACGTCCACAGGCAGGTTGTTCATCATGCCGCCGTCGACGAGCTTCTCGCCGTCAATCTCCACAGGCTTGAAGATACCGGGGATGGCCATCGAGGCGCGGATAGCCTTGGGCAGCGTGCCTCTGCTGAGCACTACTTCCTCGGCATTCCTCATCGAGGCGGCCACGCAACGGAAAGGGATGGGCAGGCAGTCGAACTCCACGCAGCCCTTGGCAGACAGCATAGAGTCGATGACCTGTTCCACACGACCTCCACCCAATACGCCAAAGGCCGTGTTGTTCTTGTCGATAACTGGGAATCCGAAGATGTAGGTGACACCCTTCAGCACTTTAAAGGGCTCGCCACTCAAGTCGGCACGGCGGTCGGTGAGCAGCGAGAGCCATTCCTGCTGGCTGAACATCTCCTCCAGCTCGGAGGCAGTATAGCCTGCAGCATAGAGACCGCCGACGATGGAGCCGATGCTGGTGCCTACGATAAAGTCGGGACGGATGCCTGCCTCTTCGAGCACTTTGAGCACTCCTACCTCAGCGCCCCCCTTGGCACCGCCGCCGCCCAGCACTAGGCCAATCTTCTGCGCCCTTGCAGGGCAAAATGATAAATGAAAAATGATAAATGATAAACTCAGCAGCCTACCAATACCATATAATGTAAATTTCTTGGAACTCATACCGGCAAGTTTATCATTTATCATTTATCATTTTTTAATTTAGGACGAAGTCCGCCTACTTCACCAGAATCTTCTGTCCCTTGACGATGTAGATGGCGGGACGCAGATTGTTCACGTCGGCAGGACGAATCTGCGAAGCCACCTTGGTGCCTGCGGTGTTGTAGACATCGACGAGTTCATCCTGACGGGCGATGGCGTTGATGCTGGTTGCCTCACCATAGCCTAAGTGATTAGCGGTGAGCAGCTTGCTGGTGCCAGAAGTCAGACGGATATAGCAGCGTGTGGCATAGAATCCAGTAGTGTTCTCCTCGCCGACAGAGACGAAGCGCACCTCGCTGTTGTCACGAGCCAGCACGCCATAAAGGCCTTGACCGTCGGTCTGTGTCTGAGCGCCTTCCATTGTCACCTTCTCGCCGCTCTGCGTGGTAAAGGTCAGCGTGGCCTGTCCCTGAGCCACCTCGGCCTGCTTCACAATCTTCTTGTTGCCAGCCTCGCCGGTGTAGTAGAGCATATAGGGAGTGTTGGCCTCGAGACCGTTCTGCTTGCAGTCGATGAAGTTCAGCGTGACGCCGTTCATGTTGTTGTCCTCTGCGCTGAAGAGACGCTCCAGGCGACAGTCGCTGCCGAAGACGTCGTTCAACTCCTGCTCGCTCATCGAGAAGGGTAGGGCAATAGTGTTCCAGCCGGTGAAGGTGTAGCGGTTGACGGTGACGTTGCACACCTTGCCGTCGTACTTGGCCAGATTCGTGCCGTTATATGTGCTCAGATAGAGCTTCTCCTGTGCCTGTGCGCCCAGGGAGAGGGCAGCCATAGCTGCAATAACCAATAGTTTTTTCATAGCGCTTGTTTTTGTTTTTGAGGGTTAATATTTAACTTTCAATTTTTCAATCTTTCAATATTTTACTCTTTGATGTTCGGCTGTTCCAATCCGAGGTTCTTCTTGCGGTCAACCACCTTCAGGGCAAGCCCCAGCATAAAGGCGGCAACGCCCAGACAGGCCAGCATGACCAACGGAGCGGTGTAGTTGTACTGCACGGCTATCTGCTCAGAGATTTCGGAAATCTGCTTCTGCGACTCCTGCAGCGTCATAGCGCCGCTGTCAACGGCCTGCTTGGCAGCAGCCTTGGCGGCATCCAACTGAGCCACCAGCTCAGGATTGGTGCTGTCGAGTACCTTGCCGATGAGCAAGGGGAAGAGCCACAATCCGATATTCTGTATCCAGAAGATAAGCGCGTAGGCAGAGCCTATTATCTTCTGTTCCACCAACTTAGGTACGCTTGGCCATAGTGAAGCAGGAACCAGCGAGAACGAGGCTCCAAGCACCAGGATGGTGATGTAAGCTATGATGACACCGCCTACTGCCGAGCCCTTGAACATGGGCAGGATGAAGGCAAATGTGAGGTGACAGCCAATCAGAAGCAGCGAGCCCAGGATGAGCATCGAAGCGGCCTTGCCCTTATGGTCGACATAGCCGCCAAGGATAGGCGTGATGAGCACAGCCAGCAGTGGGAATACGGCAAAGATAGCCTCGGCCGACTGACGCATGTAGCCCATGAAGCAGTAGGTAATCAGCGCAACAATCGAGATACCCAGCAGCGTGTACTTGCGGCTCTTCTGCTTCTGGAAGTTGCTGGCGAAACCAGCGGCTGCCACCACGAGCATGATGAGATACTGCACGATTGCTACCGAATTGCCTCCCCAGAAGGTGTTCTTTGCTGGGGCTGTGAGGTCGAGGTTGCATTGCAGCATGTTCACAGCATACTTCTGGAAGGGGAAGATAGCTGAGTAGTAGAGCACGCAGAGCAGAGCCACGAGCCAGAAACCGCTTGAGGTGAGAATCTGTCCCAGATCCTTGATGCGGAACGGATCGTCTTTCTCCTCAGCCTCGCCCGTCTGTGCATCGAGCTTCTTGTCCATCACGAAATAGACGATGGTCATGATCAAGGCGATGCACAGCAGCACCACGCCGAAGGCGACGGAACGGCTGACGCTGACCTGATCGCCCAAGCGTGCGAAGTATGGCGAGAAAATCATGCACGTGGCAACGCCCAGGCGGGCCAAAGCCATCTCAGAACCCATTGCCAGCGCCATCTCGCGGCCCTTGAACCACTTCACGATACCGCGTGAAACGGTGATACCGGCCATCTCGCAGCCACAGCCGAAGATCATGAAGCCGCAGGCGGCAAACTTGGCTGATGCAGGCATCCCTTCATAGAAGGGCGAGACACCCAGCTCGTCGAATAGGGGGATATAGTTCAGGTTGTTGGTAAACCACGCCTCCAGGCCGCTGCCCTGAAAACCGTCGCTCACGGCATACCATTTGATGATGGCGCCTACCAGCATCACTACGGCTGAGAGAATGGCGGTGAAGCGCACACCCATCTTGTCGAGGATGATGCCGGCGAAGATGAGGAAGAAGGCAAATACGTTGAGGAATACCTCTGAGCCCTGCATCGTGCCGAAGGCGGTGCTGTCCCATCCGCGCTCAGAGAGCATCAGGTCCTTGATGGGCGAGAGGATGTCCATGAAGATATAGCTGCAGAACATGGCCAGGGCCAGCAGCAGCAGGGCTGTCCACCGCATGGCGGCGGAATCACGTAAAGTCTTTTGTATTGCTTGTGACATTTTCAATAATCGTTAATCAATAACCGTTAACCGTTAACCAATAACCGTTAACCATTAGCCAATAACCTATGACCGTTAATCGTTAGACGGGTATTTTATCTATTCTCTTCTGGTGGCGTCCGCCTTCGAACTCGGTGGCGAAGTATTCGTCCATGATCTTGCGGGCCATGTCCTCGTCGATGAATCGTCCGGGCATCACCAGCACGTTGGCATTGTTGTGCTGGCGGATGAGGTGGGCAATCTCGGGAATCCAGCAGAGACCGGCGCGAATCGACTGGTGCTTGTTCAGCGTCATGTTGATGCCCTCGCCGCTGCCGCAGATGGCGATGCCGGGGAACACCTCACCCTCTTCGATGCCGCGAGCCAGAGCGTGGCCGAAGTCGCTGTAGTCACACGAATCCTCAGTGTAGGTGCCGTAGTCCTTGTAGGCCCAGCCCTTCTCGTCGAGGTACTTTTTCACAAACTGTTTCAGGGCAAAGCCTGCGTGGTCGCTGGCCAGCCCAATGGTCTTTATTTCCATCTTACTATTGTATTAGTCATTTTTTACGATGCAAAATTACAAATAAGTGGGCAAAACACCAAATATATTTGTGAAAAATGTCAGATTAGTTTTTTCATCTGTGACAACGTGCCAACACTTGAAGATTGGAAAAGTTAAATAATTATAAATGATTGGCTGAAAACTGTGCACGCTACGCGTTTCTCTATGAAAATGTGTACCTTTGCAGCCCGAATTGAGTCCGTAGAGGCTGGGTGAAGTGTGCACGGACGTGCGCCGCCTCGCGGAAAAACCCCTAAAATACAAATAAACAAAAGCAATGTACGCAATTGTAGAAATCCAGGGTCAGCAGTTCAAGGCTGAGGAGGGCAAGAAGCTCTTCGTGCACCACATCAAGGACGTGGAGGCAGGCAAGACTGTTGAATTTGACAAGGTGCTGCTCGTAGATGCAGACGGCGCCGTCAAGGTTGGCGCACCCACCGTAGAGGGCGCAAAGGTAGTAGTTGAAGTGGTGAACCCGCTGGTCAAGGGCGACAAGGTGATTGTCTTCAAGATGAAGCGTCGCAAGGACTCGCGCAAGCGCAATGGCCATCGTGAGCAGTTCACCCAGGTAGAAGTTAAACAAGTAATCGCTTAAAGGAGGACAGGATTATGGCACATAAAAAAGGTGTAGGTAGTTCTAAGAACGGCCGCGAGAGTGCAGCCCAGCGACTTGGCGTGAAAATCTGGGGAGGCCAGAAGGTGAAGGCCGGCAACATCATCGTCCGTCAGCGTGGTACCCACCACAACCCGGGCAATGGCGTAGCCATCGGCAAGGACGACACATTGTTCGCCCTCATCGACGGCACGGTGAATTTCCACCGCGGCTATCACAACAAGAGCGTCGTTTCAGTAATTCCAGAAGCTGAGGCATAACACTCGCCAAACTTACAAAAAAACAACTTATTCCAAACAAACAACAAACCCCTCGGAACTCAGTTCCGGGGGGTCTTGCTTTATAGGGGCAAAGGAAGCAAGGATAAAACCTTGCTCCCCATTTGTTTTTTTTACACAATGCCCTGAGCCATCATGGCCTTGGCAACCTTCATGAAGCCTGCCACGTTGGCACCCTTCACGTAGTTGATGTAGCCGTCCTTCTCAGTACCGTACTTCACGCAGTTCTCGTGAATGTCGTTCATGATGCGCTTCAGGTAGTTGTCCACCTCCTCAGCCGTCCATGACAGACGCTCTGAGTTCTGCGACATCTCGAGACCAGATACTGACACACCACCTGCGTTGCTGGCCTTACCCGGTGAGTAGAGCAGCTTGGCATCCTGGAAGATCTTGATTGCCTCAGGCAGCGAAGGCATGTTGGCACCCTCGGCCACGGCGATGATACCATTGTTCACCAGAGCCTGAGCCTCCTCGCCGTTGATCTCGTTCTGCGTAGCGCAAGGCAGGGCGATGTCGGCCTTCTCGTACCAAGGACGCTTGCCCTCGTAGTACTTGGCTGTGGGATATTCCTCGACATACTCCTTGATACGTCCGCGCTCCACATTCTTCAGCTCCATGATGTAGTCGAGCTTAGCACGGTCGATGCCATCGGGATCATAGATGTAGCCGTCGGAGTCACTCATCGTCATAGGAATGGCACCCAGCTGGATGCACTTCTCAGCAGCATACTGAGCCACGTTGCCAGCGCCAGAGATCAGCACCTTCTTGCCCTTGATGTCGATGTTGCGAGTAGCCAGCATAGAGCAGAGGAAGTATACGGTGCCGTAGCCCGTAGCCTCAGGACGGATCAGCGAGCCGCCGAAGGGAATGCCCTTGCCGGTCAGCACACCCTGGAACTGGTGGGTGAGCTTCTTGTACTGTCCGAACAGGTAGCCTACCTCACGACCGCCAACGCCGATGTCACCAGCGGGCACGTCCTCATCGGGACCGATCACACGATAGAGCTCGTTCATGAATGCCTGGCAGAAACGCATCACCTCAGCGTCGCTCTTGCCGCGGGGCGAGAAGTCAGAGCCACCCTTGGCACCGCCCATGGGCAGCGTGGTCAGAGAGTTCTTGAAGGTCTGCTCGAAGGCCAGGAACTTCAGGATACCCAGGTTCACGCTCTTGTGATAACGCAGGCCGCCTTTGTACGGGCCAATAGCGTTGTTGTGCTGGATACGGTAACCCATGTTGGTCTGAACCTTGCCCTGATCGTCAACCCAAGTGATGCGGAACTCACACACTCTGTCGGGGATGCACAGACGCTCGATGAGGTTCGACTTCTCGAACTCAGGGTGCTTGTTGTACTCCTCCTCGATGGTGGGAAGAACCTGACTCACGGCCTGGATGTACTCCGGCTCGTTGGGAAAACGCTGCTTGAGCATTTCTACTACTTGTTGAGCATTCATAATCTTTTTACTTTAAATTTGAACTTTGAAAGAAAATTGTTTGTTAAAATTTGAATGTGGGTGCAAAGGTAAAGCAAAAAATAGAAATACACAACAATTTATCCGTTTTTTTTCAAAAAAAGTGTCTTTTTGTAATATTTAATTGATTTTCGTCATCTTTTTGTTAACGCCCTCCGCTCCTTTGGCTTCATTTTTGCATAGACGCGCCAGCCGTTGGCTCCGTCCTTGCACTTTTCCAGATAGTCCTTCTCGTACATGTGCTCATAGGCCTCCATCTCAAAGGGGTTCAGATAGTAGGCTGCGTTTCTCATATATTTATTCTGAGGTATCGCGCGCACGTAATACCATATATAGCGTACGTAGAACAAAAACCATGAGTTGTGGGTCGACTGTGCCTGCTTCAGGTGAATCATCTCATGCCGCTTCAGGCTGTCCTTCTCCGACGTCGTAGCGTTCAGCTGCTCAGCCTCCTTCTTCGTTGCCACCACGATATATCCGAAGAACGTCATAGCCGCATAGCCCTTGCGCAGCCAGAAGCCGTCAGCCACCACCCGCATCTCCTCCACGCGCTTCGGATTGCGGAACCTAACCATCAGCCACAGCAGTTTGAATGGATTTTTCATGTCTTGAGTATTGTGCTGCAAAGATACTACATTTTCTATTATTATGTATGCAAAAAGCCATAAAAAATCCCGTACCTGGCGTCAGATACAGGATTGTTTTCTGTTTGAGTTACTTGTAAAAACCGATGCGGACGAAGTGGCGAGGCTGGCCGGAGGGGTTCCAGGAGACGTGGAGCCAGCCGGGTTTTTGCAGCAGTAATTGAAATAAATGACCGATAGGTCGGAATATATGTAGTACTAGCTTTGTTGGGCGAAACAATGAAAAACAATGCGACTACTAAAAAGAAATTCTTCATGACATTCTACTTTTATCTATTTCCTTTCATTCTGTTATGAGTCTTGCATAACATCTGACAATTGCTGATATCAGTTGCACCACCCTTGCTCCAGGCAGTCACATGGTCGGCATCCATTTCCTCGAGTTTCCAAATACGCTGGCGGTTGGAATCGTGCCCGATGGCGCAGTAGGGGCAATTGCTCACGCCCTCGGCTTCTGCTGCTTCGGTCTGACGGGCATAGACGGCTTTCTTCGTAGGCTCATCGAATACGCGTACATTCAGCAGGCGCGGCTCCTGACAATCACCAAGCACATACTCATAGATGCCCTTCTTCTCCTTCACATAGAAACTCTCGTACAGCTCGCGTACCTTGGCGGCAACGGCGGCTGGGTCATAGGCATGGGTGTGATACTTCTCGTACAGCTCGCCCCACTTCAATCCACACATCTCCTTCTCAGGCACGAAATCGAAAACTGACGTAATCCAGTCGATGACAGACGTGAAGTATGCCTTCATTTCTTGAATATTGTCCTCATAGCGGTGAGCAGCCATATAATCCTCAATGCGCTTGCTGTCGCCTGTATCTTTCGAAATCCATGCAAGAGCAGTATGCAGGAAGTCCTGGCGCTTGGCGGTGCCAGGGATAAAGCGGCTCCACTTGCTGATATGGTTATTGTTCGAGTTCGAGAACTCCTCCTTGGCTTTGCTGACGAATGGGCCTGAATACACGGCATTAAGCGTCTCCTGCATGTTGAGCGGGATGCCCACGATGTTGATGGTTCGGAACCAGTCCTTGATTTCCTTCTCCGTACCCTCGCAGACATAGATAAGTAGCTTCGTGTTCAAGAACTTCTCCTGCTCGTCCTTGTTCAGGGCCGTGAAATACCAAGGCCTGTCATCAGCGTCTATCCATGCAAACTTCTCGGTAATGAAGCGCCCAAGTGAGGTGATACGCTGCTGACCGTCCAGCACCTCATACTTGTCTTCGCCTATCTTCGAGAGATATATCAATCCCAGCGGATAGCCGTTGAGTACGGACTGAATCACGTCCACCTCTTTCTTGCCGCCATGTTCGGCATACAGGTAATGGCGCTGAAACTCAGGCTGAATAGTCAGTCGTCCGGAAAGACCGTACAGGCCCTTTCCTTCGTATTCGTTGTACTGGAAACCCTTGCAGATATCGCCAATGGTCCAATCGGTAATGAGTGTGGGAGTCATATTATTCTATTGGTTTTTTGCGGATTAGTATTCGAGAATAGGGAACTTTTGCTTTTCCTGATTTAGGTTCTATAAATTCTAAATCTGTTCGTCCTCTATGGTTTTTATTTATTCCTAATTCTTTTGCAAGATCTCCGATTCCTAAACCTATGATTTCAAATTGTTCAGGACAATACCTATCGAGAAACGTAAGAGGTACACCCATAGCTCCATGATAGTCATCTGGTATTGCATCTGAGTACGGAACGTCTATGCCATCAAAATTTACATATTGCTGATATCCGTTTTCACAAATATCCTTATGCTTTCCATAACGCATGTTGTCTTTCATAGACATTAAGTTAAGCGGCTCATGACGGCGGCCATGCTCAAGGTTTGTAAACCAATGCACACCAGGAACACGAATATACTTGTTTCCTTTTTCATCAATACGAAGTGAAGGAGAATGAGTTTCATAATCTTTTGGAACCATAAACTCCCTATCTCCACTTAATATGGAAGGGCCAATCCATAGCTTGTTTTCTTTAATCAGAGGGAACACCTCCTTATAAGTCATTGCATTTTTGTTTCCAATTATCAAGAATTGTTTATTAGCCGAAATAATCCACGCCAAAAACTCTCTGAACAGAGAGAAAGGCGGATTCGTCACAATGATGTCCGCTTCATCACGCAGTTTGCAAACCTCTTTACTACGGAAGTCACCGTCACCTTCAAGATAGTGCCACTCCAAGTCATCAATATCAATGACTCCGTTTTGGTTTGTATCATAAGAAAGTTCGAAAATCTTGCCTTTGATTCGTGTCTTATCAATATCAAACAAAGGACTTTCCGTCTCGAAGAGTGTAGGCTGGTAGTTCTTGTACCTTTTGCTCTCTACAGCATAGCTGGTAGAGATGAGCCGCTTCAATCCAAGTCGCTCATAGTTCTGTGCGAAGAACCGAGTGAAGTTACTCCACTCAGGATCATCACACGGCAAAAGCACCGTCTTGTCACGGAATGTGTCAGGGTTATACTCCAGATAGGCGTTTATCTCCTTCTGAATATCGGCATACTGCGTATAGAACTCATCATTCTTCGCCGCTTTCGCCGCACCAAGGTTTGTGTTTTTGGCCATAACGATTGATAGTTTTAGTTTCTGCATCTACTATCAATCACGCCAAGACGCAGAAAGTGTGATGCACCTTTTGCGTTCAGCTTCGAGGCAGCCTCGGAATGGAAACCCCGACAGTCTTACAAGTATGCACCACACCTAAGTGTTAGTGCATTCGATATATAAGACTGTGCAAAATGCCCATTACGACACCTCACCACGTATTATCTCGTTGCGTTTTTATTTCCAAGAAGTTTCCGAGGCTTTTGGCTGAACGCGAAATAATAGCGAATGCTTTAGTTAGTCCGGATTTCTCCCCGAACCGACGGCAAAGATACAAATAATTTTGTAAATATGCGTAGTATTGTTAAAAAATTGAGAAAAAAAGTGGTTGGAGTGTCAAAACAGAACGGAATGCCAGAAAAATTTGTATCTTTACAAGCAAAATAAAGCAAGATATGGACAACCAGAACTTAAGCGTCAACTACGTGGCTCTGAAGCCACCCTACAAAATTATCAAATACGGAAACAAGATAGGTGTTCAGATAGGCACCCAGAGAGTTATTATTGCTGGCGGCAATCCTATCAGAACAGAGACTCACAATTACCCTGTAGTGGCTGCCGAAAATAGAATTACGGCCCTGAAAGATAATGATTTCCATCTGGATGAGAGCGGTGACGGCGAGGTTTGGGATGATGTTGAGACGAAGAATGTATCGGTGCTTTGTGATGTCGGTGTATGCCTTGAGTGGCAGCAGTTCATCAAAATACTGTGGCACGATCATGCCCGCCTTGACAATCCTCGTCAGTCGATAAATAAAGTATTCATATTTCAAAAAATAGTAAGCTACAATAAAAGTATGATGTTGCCTTCGCCAGGTCTGTATACATTACATCTTCGTACGGAGACATCCGAAGATGGCCTTCCCTGCGTGGTTCGCACGGAAAGGGACGACGTGTTTGCCCTAAACGTGGAATGGTCAGACAAAGAAGCCGATTTAGAAAACCGTTTGATCGCAGACCTTAGAAAGTATTTGCTTATTCTTTCGCCCAATCGCAGTACAAATTTCTGGCATATGCTCTACGAGACGAAAGAGGATAGGTTGCGTCCTTTGGTGGAGAGGCTGAATGCCAACCCCAAAGCTACCAGTTTCCGAGAACAAATAATGGCCTCATTTACAGTCACAGCTCTACCACCATACGAAGAAAAGGTCACTCCTATTGAACCCCAAAATACTCAGATGGAAGAAAGCGTTATGGATAAGAATTCTGCCAGCATTATGGAGTATGTAGATAATGTCAATAAGAATCCTGAGGCAATCATGAGCTTGGGCAAACTTGTTGCTAAAGCAAAGTTTGAATGGTTTTTTATGGAACCGATTATCCGTGGCCTTTCTGAGAAGTGGCTTATGGACAAGGCCATTCAGATAATAGTTGATACATGGAATGAATATGTGTCAAAGAAAGACGATATTTGTTATGTAAAAGAAGGATGCTTCAATCTGAAAATGCTTAAGCACATTTTTTTAGAAAAAGATCTTAAATCCGTAAGGGATAGGGAGCTGGAGAGACGCGAGGTTAACGCTAGGTTCAACAGAATGGTATCCCCTAATTCCGAGCAAGAAGAGAAACCCCAGTTCAACTACACAGAAGAAACATTTAAGAAGTCTGCCATGATAACTGACTTGCAATTGGATTTAGTTCTCGCTGAACTTATTGTTATGGGATGGATGCCTAAGACGAGCAGTCAGAGCGACTTCCACAAACTGTTTTCTGGAGTAACCGCCGAGTTCTTCCTTACATGGACAGGTAAGCCAGCACAGTTGCACGACTTCTTTGATATGCTGACAAAGAAGAAGGAGGTTAAGAAAAAGAAAGTGCAAGGATGGGTAACCCCTCGTGGAAACTATTTGAATATTGTCCGTTCCCATTTTAAAGACGAAAGCAACAAGTGGTTTGGTGAACTTAATCATGAGAGGCATATAGATGGTACTAATGACATCCTAACCAAGTTGGAGATAGTACTTGCCTATTCTGTTGACGAATGTATTAATATGATGCAAACAATCGTTAGAGAACACAAAGATCTTCTTGAAAACATATATTTATCTGTAAAACCCGAGCATCCCTCTAATTATGGTAGAAAATCCAAAAGTGTGTAGTAGGTAAACATATTATATTTTTCAGATATTTCAAAATTAGCGTAGATGGCTGTTGCGACAAGCTTTCTGCGCTTTTCTTTTGTGCCGCAGTTTCTCAAAAACCGACCTGAAAACCGACCTGAAAACCGACAAAGAGGGCGCTTTTTCCCCATCATCAAGGAGCCCCATTTTAGCGGGGAATAGAAAAACAATGGATTATAAAGACATCCTCCATCGCGTCCTCTCCGTAACCAACAACGGACTGGACATCATTTGTGAAGAGTGCCCGGCAGCTGCCGAAGTAGTAAACACAAAGAAGAAGTTCCGCTACCGACCTGACGAGCGTACCCCATCAGCCATGCTGAAACAAGCAAAGGATGGCAGTTGGCACATTTGCGACTACGGCAAGGAAGGCAAAGAGGGCTGGCTGTCGGCGATTGACGTTTACATGGAGAATCGCGGCTGGGGCAAGGACATGTTTTCGATTGCTTTGCAGGAACTGGCAGAACGCCATGGAGTGCAAGACGAACTGAAAACTGGTGTGAACATGCCGGTCATTGAGCAGCGTACCGCTACCCCTGAGGAGCAGGAGCGCAAGGCATGGCTCGATCTCTTCGATGGCTTTGGTGGCATCAACCTCTCCACGTGGTTGCCGTTTGTCAAGCCCGAGCATCTGGCTGAGCTGAACTGGCATGCCGTCAAGGCTGTCTATTCAGTGAAAGACGACAAATTGACTATCCGTCAGGCTACCGCCACTTATCCCATCTTTGCCAAGCGTTGCCCCTATGTCAATGCAGAAGGGCGTGAGTTGTTCTTCTGGAAGGTTTACGAGCCGCTGAACCCCGACAAGGCTTTCCGCTTCCGTATCGTTGGCGACAAGCAGCCTGACTATATCTATGGTCTGGCTGAACTCATCCGTGCCTACCACCAAAACAACGACGAGAAGCTCAGTGAGGTGTTGTTGGTCAGTGGTTGCAGCGATGCTGTCAGTGCCCTGGCTATGGGCTGTCAGCCGATATGGCTCGACTCCGAGACCCGTCAGCTTACCACTGATCAGTTCTTCCTGTTGCTGAAGTATGCCAAGCGTGTTATCAACATTCCTGACATCGATAGCACCGGCAAACGCATGGGCATCAGTCTGGCTTTAGCCATTCCGACACTCTACTCCGCATGGCTTACACAGGACGACTTCTACGGTCTGCACGACAACCGTGGCCGTCTCTGTAAAGACCTGCGCGACTACCTGCGCCTGAATCCCACTCGCAAGGCGATGGGAAAACTGCTGGGAAGAGCACGTCAGGCACAGTTCTGGATGGAACATACCGATGATAATGGGAACGTGTCGTACTCCATCTCTGATAAGTCGCTGTCCTATTTCCTTTGGCTCAAAGGCTTCTCTACCTTGAAAGACGATACGCTGAAGGAACCGCAGTACATTCGTGTGAAGGGTCATGTGGCCTATCGTATAAAGGCAAAGAGCATCGTGTCTTATCTGGATAAATGGTGTGAGCGCGAGGGACTTCCAGAGCCACTCATCAACAAACTAAAGGCCTCACGTCGTTTGCCGACCAATGGTGTGAGCCCTCTCGTCGAGCGTGATGACTTGGACTTCAGCAGTGCTACGGCCACGTCTCAGCTGTTCTACTTCCGTAATGGAGCCGTGCTCGTTACTGCCGACAAGCTGACACGCCTGCAGCCGTCGCAGTCGGCCAATGGTCACTATGTCTGGGAGAACGCTGTCATCCAGCATGACTTCCGCGACATGAAGCCGCAGTTCGTCGTGACGAAGGACGATAAAGGTAATCTTCACATTGCCATCAGTCCCGATGCCAAGAGCAAGCTGCTTCGTTTCTTAGTCAACACCTCTCGCCTTTACTGGCGCAAGAAGGATGAGCTGGATCAGGACCTGACTCCCGAAGAGATAGCTGAAGAAGAGCTCAGTCTGATTGTTAAGATCCTGAATATCGGATATATGCTGCACCGCTACAAGTCGAGTAGTGAGGCCAAGGCCACGCTTTGTCTCGACCATGCCATGAGCGACCGCGATGATGCCTGCAATGGTCGAAGCGGCAAGAGTTTCTATATCCATGCCCTCACCGAAATCATGGTCAACTTCTTCGAAATCGATGGTCGAACGATGGACAGCAAAACCAACATGCAGTTCATTTATGCTGGTATGGACGAAACGACGAGTTTCATCAAGGTGGATGAGTGCTCGAAGGACTTCAACTTTGAGTATTTCTTTGGTCAGATTACCAACAACATCACGGTGGAGAAGAAGGGCAAGGATCCCGTCACCATACCCTTCAACAAGGCTCCCAAGTTCATCTTTGGTACTAACTATGTCCTGAAGAAGCACGATCCTTCTACCGATGCCCGCATCTGGCCAGTTATCTTCAGCGACTACTACCACAAGCAGACAGACATGAACGACTATCGTGAGACACGCACTATTCACGATGACTTCGATCAGGACTTGATGCGCGAGGACTATAGCGAGGCCGACTGGCAGGCTGACATACACCTGATGTTGGAATGCCTTCAGCTCTACTTGTCTTTGCCCGTCGGAGAGCGCCAACTGATGCCACCCATGCAGCGTATTCAGCAGCGCGAGGCCCAGGCGTCTGTCAGCAAGAGCTTCCGTCAATGGGCTGATGAGAACCTCGGTGAAGGTAGTGAATGGCTCGATCGTAAAGTACGTGCCGATGAACTGCTTAATGCCTACAATCAGGATATCGGTTATAAGTGCTCGCCTAAATCTTTCACCGAGCAGATGAAGAAGTGGTGTCAGTATGCAGAGCATATCCACTGCTATAACCCTGCTTCATGCACCGGTCAGAAGAAGGACGGCGACCGTTGGCAGGTACGCGAAGGTGACAAGCGCGTCAACTATTACTATATCCAGACCAAGGCTGCTGCAGAAGCTGCCAGCAAGACTGAGGCTACCCAGACCGACCTGTTCGCCACTACCGAGGATCTTCCATTCTAAAGATTTCTGTCACTCAGTCACGCAGTCACATAGCGATTTCCATACCCGATCATTATCATACGGATTCATATTATTGATTCCAACTTTATGGAAATATATTAGTGACTGCGTGACAATTTATATCTTGTATTATATATCTCTCAGATCAGCAATACTTTAGGCTAATTTGAGAACTGTCACAAACCTCGTCACAAAGCTGTCGCAAAGATGTCACACACAATTCTACTTCTCTTTACCAACAGATATGAACAGAAAAATGATGCGGAGCCTCCGGAATTATCTGCGGAGCCTCCAGAGATTTCTGAGGAGCCTCCGCAGCGTTCTGAGGAGCCTCCTGAGGATGTGCTATTTCTTGAAAAATAATAGCTTATTTTCTTGAAAATAAATGGCTTAAAGTTTGGTAATCTCGATTATTTTTTGTATCTTTGTACTGTTAACGAGGATGAGAACGAAGACGAAAAGCTTCGCTACGAAGACGAAAACGATAACGAAAAAAGAGCCGGCCAATCGTAGCTCGTAATTCGAAATCGCAGGCTGAGCACTCGGAATTCCTTCCTCACAGTATAAACAATGTAAAGTTCTAAAGTTATGATCAAATTGAATTTTTACAAGAACAAGACGCAGGGTCACAAGAACTTCGGCAAGGTGTATGCCCGCGCAAAGAACAACAAGCCCATCGAGATTGAGGAGCTGGCCAAGCACATCCAGAGCCACGGCTCGCCCTACACCAAGGACATCATCATCGGCGTGCTGAGCAAGATCGCAGGCTGCATCCGCGAGCTGGTGCTCGACGGCAACCCCGTGAAGATTGCCGATCTGTGCATCTTCACTCCCGCCGTGACTACCTGTCCCGCCAACGATGCCGAGCACTTCACCCTCACCCGTGCCACCCGTGCTGGCGACGGCACCTACTCTGGCGGCAACATTGTCACCGTGCGCATGATGTGCCGCACCACCGGTGAGGCCACCCGCGAGCACATGACGCAGGATGCCGAGCTGGGCTACACCTCCCTGGCCGAGAAAATCAAGGCTGGTGAGCTGACTCTCTCCAACACCAAGGGCGAGTACATCAGTGGCCTCGGTAGCGGCAGTGGCAACTCCAGTGGATGGGGCGATGAGCCGGTGGTGAATCCGTAGGACCCACCCCCAACCCCTCCCGAGCGGGAGGGGAGAGGGGGAAGGACGAAGGCTGCGAGTAAGCGAGAGCAATAACAAGCTTGCTTGATTATTGCCGAGCAGGAGCAGGCTCGACCGAAGGTCAAAACCAAAACGAAAAACGCCGGCTAAGCAAGAAAGAGCCTTCCCGAAAGGGGAGGCTTTTTATATCGCGCAGAGCCATCATTTATTCTCGCGCAGAGCCGCAGAGTACGCGGAGTAGACGCAGAGGGGCATTTTGTCTTTTGAGAGTAAAGAGGAGTTTTTTAGGAGTTAGCGACTCTTGTCGTTTCAGCGAACTCAAAATACCCACGAAAAAATGATACTCAGCGTTACCTCAGCGTACTCAGCGGCTCTGCGCGAGAAATAAAAACCTGGCTCTGCGCGAGAATTTCTCAAAAAATGAGCTCCATCTGAAAAATTATCACTATTTTTGCAAACAATAATGCATTGATAGGACAAATTTCGAATAAATCAGGACTAACTGTATATGATGAAACAAACAATGTGCTTATTGGCGATGTCGATGATGATGGCATTGCCTGTCTGTGCCAAGAAGAAGTGGACGGAGGAGATGAACCAGACACTGAAGGAGATGCAGGAGATGTATTTCTGGCGGTGCGGAGTGTATTGGCTGAGTGACCACGGTCATACTGAAGGCTATATGAGAAACTTGGGCAGATACAGCATCCCGTCGCTGAAGGAGACTCGTGAGCGGGTGGTGGAGGAGCAGAACCGTGTGCAGAAGTCCAAGGAGGTCATCGATGCCATCTGCGGCAAGAAAAAGGGTGAGAAGCGCCAGACGGCCTTGGCGAAGTACTTTACTGATATGGACCGTGCCAACCGCATCATCGCAGCCGTGGAGCGCATCTATGAAGACGCGCCGATGCTGATAGGTGCCATCGACTATGAGCTGACGCACCGCGCGCCGGCGGTGATGCCTGAGGGACGGCTGCTGTCGTTCTCCTCGTCGGCGAGCAACGGTTTCGCCGGCTGGAGAAGGGAGCTGACACTGAAGCGCGACAAGAACAGCGAGAGTGGCACGCTGACCCTCAAGGAGGAGAGGCATCTTCGTTGGGGACCAGGCGAAGAGGAAGGTACCGATACCACGATAGTGGTGGCCGACTCGGTGTTCCAGCGTGTCCGCGACATGGTGGAGGACGGCATGCTTTATGAAATAGGTAGAGATTACCATCCCGACTTTGACATCACCGATGCCTCGTCATGGAGCCTGTCCATCTATTTTGAGAAGGGCGACATCTCCTCGGGTGGCTATGCCGTCGGTCCTGACCACCACGAAGCTCTCAATGAGATCGAGCGTTACCTTGCCGGGATGTGCAGAAAAGAAACTCCGGAGCAGGAATAACGGTACTCAGCAGCGGGAGTAGCGGTACTCAGAAACGGGAGTGACGGTGTTCCCAAACGGGAGTAGCGGCACTCAGCAGTGGGAGTGACGTTAGAAAAAAATAGGAAGCGCGGTTGCTCGTTTTGAAAAAATGTTGCTACCTTTGCAGGCGATTCAAACGAAAACGAAGACGAAGAACGAAGACGAAAACGAAAACGAAAACGGGAACGAAAACGAAAACGGGAACGAAAACGAAAACGGGAACGAAAACGGGAACGAAAAGGAAAGCCAAAACGAAAATAGTATGAAGAAAAAGATTTTGTCAATGGTGGCAGTACTGCTGATGGCGGTGACTGCACAGGCTCAGGAGGATTACATCGTGGTGAAGTATGACGGCGCACGGCCCAATATCCTTGACTTCGTGACCGCCATCCTCTCGCAGGAGGACACGGGCGAGGCGCTGGGCAACATGGCCGACAACTGGGATCTGATGCGCGAACACTATCCGCTGCGCGAGGGCGCTACCATCATGACCGACGTGCCCAATGGCTATGTGCGCTTCGACCAGCGCTATGAGGATGCTGACACGCGCGAGCACAGCTACATCGAGATGGTGTACTGGAACTGCTCGGACAACAAGCACAAGCTGGTGGGCATCAACGTAGGCTGCGAGGTGGGCGGCAAGCCCGTCGAGACGGAGCTGACGGGTCTGATGTTCTATCGCTATGACAATCAGACGCACACACTCAGCTACGAGTCGGAATATGACCTTGGTGCCAGCGTGAGGGTGACGCCTGTGGTGACCTATGAGCTGCCTCGCAAGGGCAAGGATATCAAGGCCGTGATACACGCAGAAAACCGTCCTGTCCGCATCCTGATGAAGTGGAACGGGATGAAGTTCGACCAGTCACAGTATTAGAAACCCACCCCCCGCTCGGCCGAAGGACGCTTGCAAGGCAAGAACCCCTCCCGAACGGGAGGGGCTTTTTTATGGCGCGCAGAGCGAGAGAAAAAACTGGATCGGCGCGAGAATTGTTTAGATGCTTAATTCGTCAAGAACTTTGATGAGTTTCTTGTCGAAGGGCTTGTCGGTGCGGATGCACTCGCTGAAGGGCACGTAGACCACCTCGTTGTTGCGCACACCCACCATCACGTTGCGCTGACCCTGCTTGATGGCCTCGATGGCTCCTACGCCGGTACGGCTGGCAAGGATGCGGTCGTGGGCCGATGGGGTGCCGCCACGCTGCAGATGGCCGAGGATGGAGACGCGCACATCGAACCCGGGGAACTCCTTCTTCACACGGTCGGCATAGTAGAGGGCACCGCATTTGGGGCTCTCAGAGACAATGACGATGCACGACTTCTTCGACTTGCGGATGCCACGTCCCATGAACTGTGCCAGCTGGTCCTCATCGGTCATTTCCTCTGGAATGATGGCGGCCTCGGCGCCACAGGCGATGGCTGAGTTCTGTGCCAGGAAACCGGCATCGCGTCCCATCACCTCGACGAAGAAGATACGCTCGTGTGAGTTGGCAGTGTCGCGGATACGGTCTACGCACTCCATGATGGTGTTCATCGTGGTGTCGTAGCCGATGGTGGCGTCAGTTCCGTAGAGGTCGTTGTCGATGGTGCCTGGCAGGCCGATGACGGGGAAGTCGAACTCCATGCCGAAGTTGCGGGCTCCCGTCAGCGAGCCGTTGCCGCCGATGACGACGAGGGCGTCAATCTCTTCCCTCACACAGGTCTCGTAGGCCTTCTGCATGCCTTCGGGCGTCATGAACTCCTTCGAGCGGGCCGTCTTCAGGATGGTGCCGCCTCGAGTGATGATGCCGCTGACGTCCTCTGTGGTGAAGGACTTCACTTCGCCTTTGATGAGGCCGTCGTAACCACGATAGATGCCTTTGATGTT
Source organism: uncultured Prevotellaceae bacterium (assembly GCA_947167935.1). GTDB lineage: Bacteria > Bacteroidota > Bacteroidia > Bacteroidales > Bacteroidaceae > Prevotella. The sequence goes on from CAMVJU010000018.1 coordinate 33,996, forward strand.
GAAACCGTTGTAGATGCCTGCGCGCGTGACGGCGCGGATGGCTGCGTTCATCCCAGGGGCATCACCGCCTGAGGTGAGAATTCCTATAGTCTTGATTTTGGCCATTGGTATTTAGGGTACTAAAAGATGTTCGATAAAGAGTACGGCCATGCCGATGATCCAGCCCGCCAGCACCTTCGGGGCGATGCGGCGCACATACCAGGAGAGGCGGATATGCTCCATCTGCATGAGGGCGATGCCGCTGACGCTGCCTACGGAGAGCAGGCAACCGCCTACCGCCGTTGAGAAGGCGATGATGAGCCAGAAGGCTCCGTTCTGGGCATAGGCTCCTGCGTCGCCTGCCATGCCGTGCAGCGACTGGGCAAAGCTGATGTCGGAGACGGCCACCGTGAACATGTCGACGGCGCTGCTCAGCAGGCCTGAGATGAAGCCGATAATCCAGATGTTGCCGACGTTCGTCTCAATCCAGGTGGCGATAGTTCCCAGCACGCCCGTCTCGGAGACGGCTCCGAAGCCCAGCATGATACCCATCACGAAGAGCATTTGCTGGATGGCACCGTATTGCAATACACGCGGGAACCGTCGCTGCGACATCTGGTCGGCGTTCATCAGCTTGCGGTTGAAGGCCTCGTTCACCACCCACAGCACGCTCAACACGCAGAGGGCGCCAAGGAACGGCGAGAGGCGCGTGAGGCTGAGGAAGGTAGGCACGAACCACAGGCCGCCCAAGCCGACGAAGAGCATCAGCACGCGCTGCCAGCGGTTCAGGCGGGTATCGTCGCCGCGATAGGGAGCCACCGTCCACTCAATGTCGAGACGGGCAGGCAGCTCGCGGTTGATAAGAAAAGTGGGAATCACCCATGCTGCGATGGCGGGCAGGGCCAGATAACCTGAGAAATGGGTGGCCGTGACGGCCTCGTCGCCCCATAGCAGCAGTCCTGTGCAGTCGCCGATAACGGTGAAGCAACCGCCGCAGCAGGCCGCCAGCACGATGGCCGAGCCGATGAGCATGCGCTGGGAGCGGCTCTTCACGATGCTGTGCATGATGACCAGCATGAGCATCGCCGTAGTGAGGTTGTCGAGGGTGGCCGAGAGGATGAACGTGGCCAGCGTGATGGTCCACAGCAGGCGCTTCGAGTTGCGGGTGCGAATCCACTCGTTGATGAAGTCGAAGCAGCCGTTGTTGTTCAGGATCTCGATGATCGACATCGTGGCCAGCAGGAACATCACGATGGCTGCTGCGCGTCCCACGTAGTTGAGGAAGATCTTGTCGTAGATGAAGTATTTCACCGTCTTGCTCGTCGATTCCGCGCCACCCAGGAATTCCGCATATTCTGCGGCGTGCTGGCTCTGCACGAAATCATCGCCCCAGATGACGAACACCACCCAGCTGATGGTGCCGAGGAACATGGCGATAGCCGCCTTGTTCACACCTGTGAAATGCCCCGTCGCTATCAGCAGATAGCTGAAGACGAGCATCAGGACAATCACGAGTGTCATCATAACTCTCTCTCCTCCTTACTTTAACTTCTCACCTCTCACTTCTCACTTCTTATATCGGGCGTTCATGCCGTTGATGACGTCCTGCGTGATATCGTTTTTCTTGTCGCCGTAGA
>CAMVJU010000019.1 GCA_947167935.1 uncultured Prevotellaceae bacterium
TTATATAATTATATAATGCGTTTATTTTCAGAGATTTACAAACATTTGAATTAGACAGAAATCGATAGGATTTAACGCTTTGTTGTCCGGGTACCCCAACCAAAAGAATCGCCAAGTAGTTGAAACGCAACGACTTGGCGGTTTTTCTTTTCTATCCTTTCTTCAGGTGCAATCCTGCTGAAGATTAGAATTCATATCCGAGATTGATGTAGAAGTACGGCTCCTTGGTGTGGCTGCTGTAGCCGAGGGTGGCTCCGACAGGGCCTACAATGGTGTTATAGTAGTAGGCAACCTGTGCGCCTAACAGCGTACGGTGGTCGAGGAGCTCCTTCAGATGTTTAGACTGCTGAGCAGAAGCCAGGCGGAGCAGCACATAGCTGCTGCTGCCTATCTGCTCCTGAGCCTGCAGCTGTGCAGCCACAAACTGACGGTTGACGTACTCTATATTGCCGATGCCAGCGAAAGGCATCTGCTGCTCAACATAGTGGCCGAACCAGTCGCCGCCAACGGTGTTGCCGAAGACGGGAGGAATGACAGAGCCAATCAGCAGGCGGCCATAGAGCATCGGCTGCAGGGCAAAGCGCCCGCCGATGGGGAATGACTTGCGCCAGTCGGCGCTGACCTCACTCATGCCGGGCTTTTTCACGACAGGGGATTCGTCAGGCACCATATTGTCCTTGATTTGGGCGAAGTCGCTGGTTACGTAGGCATATTCGGCATTGAAACGGGCTCCACGTGTGGGGAAGTACCAGTCGTTCTCGCTGTTGTAGTTCAGGCGGGCACGATAGCTGTAGAAATGCTCGTTCTTGAGCGTCACCTGCTTCGACGTCTCTGAGCCGAGCTTGGTGCGATAGTGCATGAAGTCCCAGCGCAAGCCCAGCTGCAGGTTGAAGTGACGCAGGTCGAAGTTGACGGGCGTGAACTCAGCCTGGAACTGGTTATAGCGGATGTTATAGTCGAGGTCGCCCTTCATATACACATCCACATCGTTGCGGCGGAAGGCATAGCTGAGTTTGGGACGCGTGAAGCTGCGAGGGTGGACGGTGAGCTCGCCGCGTGTCATCATACGCTTGCCCAGCCGCAGCGTGATATCGGTGTTGACGGGAACAGAAGTCTTCAGCGGGATGTCGAGGCCCAGCTGCACGGCAGCATATTCCTCCGTGTCGAAGCGGGCACCGGCATGCAGCTGTACTGACTTGCGCTCGCCGGCAACAAGCACCACACGCACGCCGTCGGAATCGTTCCACTTCTTTTCTATATCATCGCGGTAGCTCCGTGGAGTAGCCTTGGGCAGCTTCTCAGGCAACAGCTTACATTCGGCTGTCTGATAGAAAAGGTCGACGCGCATCGACGTGGTGAGTTCCTGCATCAGAGTGGCATCGATGTAATCAAAAGTCAATGATGAAAGGTCAAGGTCCTTCAGGTGGAACTTCTGTCTCAGGAAGCGTTCGTCCTGCGGCGTCATGTTCTCAAACGTGTAGCCGATGACGGGATGTTTCTCCTTCATCACCTCCGGACGCAGCGGCTGGCGCGGAGTGGCTCGGAACTTTTCGTCGATGCCGATGCGCTCCTTCAGGGCGATGATGTCGTCCCAATGGCGCATCGCCTCCTCCTCGCCGCGACGTATCAGCGTGTCGATGGCGGCTTGTGAAAAGCTGGCCGAGCCGTAGCCCTTCGTGTCCACCTGCAGGTGCAGGTCGGTGATGGCGAGGTTCTCTTCGAGCTTGTTCTTACAGTTCACGTCGATGATCTGGCTGAGGATGCTCATCGTGTTTCCCAGATCCTCGGCCTCCTTCGGTGCGCCCTGCACGGTGACGCCGATGATGATGTCGGCACCCATCTCACGGGCGATGTCGGCCGGATAGTTATTCTTCAGACCACCATCGACCAACACCTTGTTGCCGATTCTGACCGGCGAAAAAGCGGCAGGGATGGCCATCGAGGCACGCATGGCCTGCGGCAGCCGTCCGCTGTGGAAGTCCACCTCGCTGTTGTCGATAATGTCCGTCGCCACGCAGGCGAAAGGGTTGATCAGGTCTTTTGAAAAGTCGAGCGAGTCGGTATAGCCGATACAAAGCTGCTGGAACAGCTCCGCCAGGTTCTTGCCCTTGATGATGCCGCCGGCCTGCATGTCGCGTTTGCCGATGGTCATGCCCGTCGTCAAGAAATAGGTATTCTGTTTCTCGCGGTCGCTAAGGCTTTGGTGGCGCAGGTCCTCCTTGTCGGTAATGACGTAGCTCCAGTCCTGCACCCTCACCATCGAGTCGAGCGAGTGGGCGTTGTAGCCGATGGAGTAAAGACCGCCGATGATGCTGCCCATCGACGTGCCCGTGACGATGTCGACGGGGATGTTCGCCTTCTCCAGCACCTTCAGCACACCAATATGCGCCATACCCTTTGCGCCGCCTCCGCTCAGCACCACAGCCACCCGTTTCCTATTGGGTTCCGTATCGTCTGTCTGCGCACTCATTGTGCTGCACGTCAGCATCACAGCTACGACCAGCAGCAGTGCACTCATGTTTCCTGATAAATGATGGCAGAATTTCTTCATATTCATGGTTTAAAAAAGTTTCCAAGGAAGCCAGACGCGCATATTGCCGCGACCGCGGTGGCACCAGGCGTAGTAAGGGATGAGGGTAAGCTTCTGGTCGGTGGCCTGCAGCCTGCCCTGGGCATCGAAGCTCAGCGACTGGGCATCGGTGGAGAGGGTAACGAGCTGTGTGCCAGCCACCTCGCCCCTGCCAAGAGTGAACTTGGGCGACTGGTTGAGGATCATAGACATGAGATCGAAAGCATTGTCGGGATGCTCAGCACAATAGACTAGCGGGCCACGCTCTACGCAGACCTTTCCGCGGTCGGCCCCCACATGATCATTCGCACGGACGATGCGCGGCTGCATGTCGAAATGAACAGCTACCTTATCACCCTTTTTCCATTTACGCGTGATAGAGAAATAGCCGTGTTCCAGGTCGATGGCCTGAACAGGGTTGCCGTTGAGCGTCACCGTATAATGCGAACGAAGGTCGTCAGCAAAGGTGTAGAGGTCGGAGGGCACTACCTGACCGCGCACCCAGCCCGGAATGCGAATCTGGAGGGTCATCTCTTCCTTGAGGGCGGTCTTTTCGATACTGATCTCCACATCGCCGTCCCAAGGGTAGTTGGTCTTCTGACTCAAGGTCACTTCCTTACCTGCCACCTTCTGCGTCATCGTGTTGGACATGAACAAGTTCACGTACAGCGCATGATCCTTGACGGCATACACATAGCCTGGCAGCGAGGGGATGAAGCGGCAGATATTCGAGGGACAGCAGGCACAGCCGAACCAGGGCTGGCGCTGGTGCTGTCCGGCAGACTCCAAGGGATTGGGATAGAAGAAATTTCCGCCGTCGAGGGAGACACCGCTGATGAGTCCGTTGTAGAGGGTGCGCTCAAGCACGTCGAAGTATTTCGAATCACCGTGCAGCAGGAAGAGACGGTAGTTGACATAGACATTGCCGATGGCGGCGCAGGTTTCGCAATAGGCCGTCATGTTGGGCAGCTCATAGTTTCTGCCAAAGGCCTCACCCTGATTGGTAGCACCGATGCCACCAGTGATGTAGAGTTTTTTCGAGACGATGTTTTCCCAGATGCGGTCGATGGCGTCGACATAGGCAGGATCACCCGTGAGGGCAGCCACATCGGCCATTCCGGCATACATATAGGCAGCACGCACGGCATGTCCCACTGCCTCGCTCTGCTCGACCACGGGCTGATGGCTCTGGCTGTAGTCGTTCTTGATGGCTGTCTTGCCGCGATAGTCGAGCAGGAACTTGGCCTCGTCGAGATATTTCTTGTCGCCTGTGGCCAAATAGAGTCGCGACAGCGCCATCTCAGCAATCTGGTGACCAGGCACCACGCAGGCCTGCCCAGCGTTGGGTCCCACCTCGCGGCACACCACGTCGGCATAGCGGCTGGCGATGTCGAGGAACTTGCGCTTGCCCGTAGCCTGCCAGTAGGCGACGGCGGCCTCGACCATGTGGCCCAGGTTGTACAGCTCGTGGCTAAGTTCCTCCTCCTTCACCCAGCGGCGGTCGCCAGCCCAGTCATGAGGATGGGCAGGATTCTGCGTACGGGCAGTATAGAGGTAGCCGTCGGGCTCCTGTGCACTTCCGATGATGTCGATGACAGAGTCGCAGTAGGCTTCGAGTTTCTTACTGGGATAGGTCTGCAGGATATAGGCGGCACCCTCGAGGGTCTTATAGGGGTCGGTATCGTCAAAAGAAAAACCGCTCACGGGAAAGGTCTTCGAGGGGTCGGCCAGATGGGCAGCGGCGTGCTCAAAGTTCTTGTAGCGACCCTCGCTCTCGCACTTCGAAAAGGCGAGGGGTACAGTCACGTTGCGGCTGGCCTCGAGGCGCTGTCCCCAGAAGGTGCCTGGCGTCACCTTCACTGCGGTGAAGGGCACGGGACTGATGGGGTAGCCGTTACTTCTTGTCTGAATCTTTGCTGCCTGTGCGGTCAACAGCATCGCTGCCGCCAGCATCATCGTTGTGAGTCTTTTCATATCTGTCGGGGTATTTGAAGCGGAAATAGTGAGTGAGGTGTGTATCGCCGTCGTAGTCGGGAATGAATGTGTAAGAAGGTGGAAGGTGGAGGGAGGAAGGTGAAGGGTGGAAGGTGGAGGGAATGTCGAGGGTGGCCTCTTCCCAAGTCTTAACACCTGTGGCGGCCATCACGAGGGGACCACGCATAAAGGCACCCACCCACAGGTCGTCCATCTTGTCTGGGGCGAAATCGATGTGCGTGGTGAAAGGCATCACCACTTCCACCACGTCTTTCTCCGTCCAACGACGGGCAGGAATCTCCACGTAGCTCGACGGCTGGTAATGAGTGGCGATACTCTTTCCGTTGAGCTTGACATCGAAGCCCTCAGTAGCCCAATAAGGGACGCGGAGCTTTAATGAGAATTGACAATGGACAATGGATGATTGAGAATGAATAGGCTGGAAGGTGATGGTTGAGCGTTCTGCCGGCCACTCACACTCCTGCTTAATGATGACACCCTGCTGTTCCCAACGGGCAGTAGAAGGAAGATAGAGGGCTATCCAGAGGGTGGAGGGTGCTTGGTGGAGGGTTGACACAAAGTAAGCTGCCTCCTGATATTTCACGTGGTTCTCAGCGCCTGTGCCACCACAGCAGGTAACGTTCGGTGTCTCGTTGCCCCAGGGTTTCGAGGCGTCAAGGCCTACGGCATAGTGATAGGTCGTCTGATACTGGCGAGGATTCACCGAGCCGACAATCTGATTGTAGAGCACACGCTCGTAGTAGTCCATATAGCGGGCATCATCGGGATGGAAGCAGTTCAGGTCCTTCGTCAGTTTCGCCAGGTTATAGGCGCAGCAGGTCTCGTTCAAGGTGGGATTGGTCTGTTTCACACCGTCCTTGTCAATGACGTTGGTACACATCGAGGTAATCTGCGTGTAGGGCTGACGGAACATTTCAGCATTGCCCACGCCGCCCATCGCATAGCGGTAGCGTCCCTGTATCATCGTCCAGAAGTTCTCAGCGAGGTTGTAGTAGTAGGGATTGCCGTTGCTGCGGAAGGAGCGCAGGGCACCTGTCACCATCGGAATATGCTGGTTGGCGTGACGGGTGCGGATGGCATCGATATTCCTGGCCAAAGGGTCGAAGAAGGCAGGACTGTCGAAATAGTTGGCGGCCTCTAAAAGACGGGCACGTTCCTCAGATGTTCCCGTCATCTCGGAGAGACGAGCCAGCGACTCGGCCATTCCGCCCACCTCGCCAGCGATGTACATATTCCACATCTCGTAGCGATTGCCGGGACGGGTACGCCGTTCTTGCGTCCCTTTGGTAGCAAGCGACCTTTGGTCGAGCGCCTCTTGACTGCCGTCGCTCTTGACGTAAGTGCGGTAGTGCAGACGGTTCCACACCCAGAGGCCCATATCCTTGGCAATGAGCAGTGCCTTGTCAGCGACAGTCTTGTCGTCGATGTAGGTGGCGATGTCGATCAGACCGGCCAGCTGCTTGTGCACAGAATAATAAGGCGCCCACACCCAACTGTCGTTGTTGTAGGCGCGATACATCTCTATCAGCACGCAATGCTGGGCAGGGATGGCGTTGAGATAGCCATAGCCATACTTCGCATAGTCCTGCTTGTAGCGGTCGAAATCGGCCCAGGTGCCCTGCATCTGCCGCAGCTCGTCCTCAGGGGCGAAGTCGCGTGCCTCCCAATAGCGGCCCAGCTGCTCATTCCACACGAAGGTACGCTCCTGGCACTCACGCAGGGCATTGACCATCTCGGTGATGTTACGCCGCAGGATATCTTTCTTCTCCTTGTCCTGGCAGCTGACGAAGGCGAAAGCAAGGGCCGACATATAGTGACCCGAGCCGTGTCCCTTCAATTTCGTTGTGGGCGAGTCCCAGCCCTCGGGCTCAGGATAGCCCTCAGTCGAGAATCCGTAGGTGTCGCGATAGTTGTAGAGCTGCTGTTCGACGGGCAGACTGATGAGCTGGTCGATATCAAGATCACGATTCCAAGCCAAACGATTGTCACCGTCAATACTCACAGCGTCAAGAGGCAACGGCTCTGCCACAGGCTGAGGCGAGGGCACCTGCCACTCAGCACTCACCACCTTCACCAAAGCCGTCACAGGATAGCCGTCGGGCGTGGTGTTGTCGCCGATGATGAATCCGCGAACCCTATACGCTGTTCCTACGGGATGGGCGGTAGGGGCAGCCTCTGCCTGCTCCGTTGTCTCCTCTGAGTTCATCCATTTCACCTGACGATACTCGCCACTGCCGTCTGAATAGGTCACCCACAACTGGTAGGGCAGCCTCGGAGCACAGCCGACAGGCGTCTGCACACTAATGCTGTCTACGCTCACGACACTTGGGTAGTCGGAGGCGGACACGCCAATAAACAGCAGGGCCGCCAGCACCATCGTTGCGAGTCTTTTCATATCCAAAGGAAAAAACAAGCCCGTCATCATTGGCGGGCTTGTTGGTTATTTATTCTTCAAATAGTATTCCACAGCCAGCTTGACGTTGGCCTTGACGGCATCGCTGCTGTAGGTAGCGCCTGTGCAGCCGTCCACCTGGGTGGTCTTGGCATCCTGCACCTTCATGCCGTCCCACTTGTGCTCAATGAAGTTCACCATCTTCTTCCAGTAGCGCGGCGTCTCCTGGTTCTCGAGGAACTCAATCTTCTGAATCTTGTCGCTCTTGATGTAGACCTTCAGGGGCGTGGGGCCTTCATAGCCCACCACATCCTTGCCCAGCGTGGTGGTGTTCACAACATAGGTGCCGTTTTCTTTCTTCATCACGTCCTCCTTCTTGTCGGCGCTCATCAAGACGACTGCCATCAGCAGGCAAAGGGGGAGAATCAATAGTTTCTTCATTTTTATTTTTTCTAGAATTTGAGTGTTTTGTTTTTATCAAGAATATGAGAATTATTTCAAGTATTTGACTGTTTTTTCGGAGAAATGGTTTAACGACTGAGGCGCCAAGTGCCGGCGGCGGTCTTCACGATGTAGAGACCACGATGCAGGGGCAGCGTGTTGAGACGACTCACAGTGGTGCGAGTCACAAGGCGTCCGTCGGTGGTGTAGACCACAGCGGGCGTGGCGCCATCGAGGCTGATGCTGCTGATGCCAGAGGGGTCTTCCACCTCGACGAGTGCGGCTGTGCGTTCTATCTCATCAATGATGGTATTACCGTCTTTATTCGTGTAGTAGATGCCTGTGACGTCAAAATACTTGCCGTCGAGTGATTTAGGCACGCTGGGCAGTCCTGCCACCTGGAAGAGGTTGAAGACACGGATGCGCTGATCGCCTTCGCCAACCACCCACACACGATTGTTGGTACGCTGCAGGGTGACGGCAGTCAGGGTGACGAGGTCGCAGCGGTCGGCATCGCTCAGGTCAGCCAGGCTGATACGTCGTGGCGTCACCTCATAACCTTTCTCTACAGTGAAGCCGCTATTGTTTGACGAAGCATTGGCAGCAACCATCATTGGGATGTTGTTGGCAGAGGTTTTCTTGCCATAGATGATACCATTGAGCAGGTCGCCAGTCTCGACGTCCAATCCCTCGATGTCGATGCACAGGGCACCGGAGGCATCACGAACGAAAACCTTATTGTCGCTGGTGAAGATCACCAGGGCATTGTTCAGGCAGAGGAAAGACTCCACATCGTCGTCCTGCTGGCAATACGTCATCACATCGGGCACAAGCTGCGGCTCCTCCACGATGACAAGGCAATGTGCCGACAAATTCTCGTCGCCGTTGGCCACCACAGTAATGATAGCCTGCCCTGCCTGATGCGCCGACACCTTTCCGACCGCATCAACGGTGCACACCTCAGGATTGTCGGTAAACCACTCCAGCGAATAGGGTGCATAGTCGGGCGTGCGCACAGGCTCCAGCTGCATGGAGAGTCCCTGTCCGAGGGTGAGTGTTTCCTGCAGCTCGATGCTGCGCAAGACATTCACGTCGACGACATCGAAATAGATTTTTCCGTTCTTCTCGCTGATATTCTCGAATCCCAGCAACGACGGCTGGCCGCTCCACGTCAGCAGACTGGCGGGGGTGGTGTTATTGTTCAGCGTATTTACGCGCTTGGTGCCTGGGAAGGGATCACTGGCCTTGCCACCTTCACCGTTTCCACCACCTGCACGCAACAGCACAAAGTAGTTGTGATCAGGATTACAGTTCACCGTGTTGTTTTGCCACACATGGGTATTGGTGGAGTCCACACGGAAGACGATCATTCCATGACCAGGCAAGGCCTGATCCCACTTTGATGTCTTCTGGCGGTTTTCAATGAGAAAGAATTCCTTCTTCACATGCGTGTCGAGACGATAGCCGCAGTTGGATTCACCCAGCGGCTTCAACTCGTAGCTGCCCTCCTCGCTGATGACTTCCGGTGTGGCAAAGCCTGTGGAGTAGCGCTCGAGTAGCGTATAACCCGACGGAGAGCGGCCGTAGTTCAGATAGCAGCCACTGGCCATAATCGTCCATGCGCCAGGATGATTGCTTTCTCCCCCACTCTTCTCATAGTCAGAATCATAAAAATCAGGCAGACCGAGCACATGGCTGAACTCGTGACACATGGTGCCTATACCGTCGAAGAAGTCGAAGCCGGCCTGACCCTCAATGCCATACATCTCAGTGGAGCAGGCATAGCGACCCAGGCGCACACCGTCTTTATAGAGATAGTTCCATGTGTCAGGATTGTAGAACTCGCTGGCGTGGGGCCAGATGTACTTCATCCCTTCACCGTAGTTGGAACCATAGCCGGCAAAGATGATATACACCATGTCGACGACACCATCCTGATCAAGGTCGTACTGGCTGAAGTCCACCTCTGCGTCGGCCGCGTCGGCCACCTTCTTCATCAGCTGCGGAGCCTTCGACGTCTGGTTAGGATATTCCTCGCTGACATTCACAGTAAACGGTCCGGCAACATCAAACTGCGGCGTAAAAACACCATTGGAATTATCATGGAAATAGTCGCGCACACTGCCTGTAAAGATGCCTGTGCCTACGTTGCCATAGCCCTGATAGCCATCCTGATTGACCATATCATTCACCATCTCAGGATAGTCTTCACGCGAGAACTTGCGATCCTTGTACTCCACAAGGATGATGAGTCCGCGAAAGTTGCCGTAGTCGAACTGCGGCTTATTGGCCTGAACGCCAGCACGGGCACGGGCCTGCCCGGCCCGGTCTCGCTGCTGACGGGCAGCAGCATCGGCACTCATGGCAGGCATCAGATACTTGCCGACACCCTGCAGCCACTGGCGCTCATCGTCCGAGCGCTGGGCTTCGTCACGGGCCACACGATCGGTAGGCTCCAGCTGTCCGTCGGCATTCAGGCGGGCATAACAATAGAAGCCGTCAGCACGTCGCGTGACGGTATAGCCGTCCTCAGTAGTGGCAAAGTTGAGATACTCGTCGCCATGCAGGCACATAGAAAAAGTAGTGCCGTCAGGCTGCTGACGACTGATCACTCCAGGATACGCTGGAATAGCCTTTGCCATGCTGCATAGGAGCAAGACAAAGGCTGTCAGTAGAATTCTCTGTAGATACACGGGATTAATAGGTCATCTTCGGCTCAAGTTCCTTGGCCTGATCAATCATTTTCTGCACCTCGCTGACAGCGGGCACACGGCCACAGATGTGGCGCTCGTCGTTAATCTCCACCAGCTTCGGCTGCAGATTCTCAGCCACGCGGTGACGGAACTCCTTCACGGTGTCGACGCCGGCGGCCTCCAGCAGCTCAGAGAACTGCGGGCCTACGCCATTGATGCGGAACAGGTCTGCATGGTTGGTCCAGCGGAGGATGAGCTTCTCAGGAATCTCCGTCTGCTCAGCCAGCTCCTTGCGGCCCTTGGGGGCAGCGCACTTCTCCAGCAGTTCACTCACTTTGTTGATGCCAGCGGCAGTCAGTTTGGCGGCATAGACCTCGCCCACGCCTTCGATGTCGATAATCTTGTAATCCATAGTTGTTTTCTTTCTTTTTATAAGGTAATATCGATGATGCAAATTTACGCAGAAAAGCGCGACACACCAAATTTATTAACCATAATTAAGAAGAAAGAACGGCGACGATAAAAGAATCAGAAGTGCCCGAAAAAATAAAAAGCCTCCAAAATAATTTTTGTAGGCTCCAAAAAAAAATTTGAAGGCTCCAAAATTATTTCCGGAGCCTCCAAATTTTAACGGGCGAATTACTTGCGGATGAACTTGCGACCGTTCTTCACCACAACACCCTTGGCGGCGTCTACACGCTGTCCGGCCAGGTTGTAGGCATGACGGTTGTTCAGCGGCTCCTTCGTCACCACGGTGGTAACACCCTGGTTCTCGCCCTGAGAAACCGTGACGGTGAGCTTAGCACCACGCTGGAAGAACACAACCTCGGCGGTGCGGCCCTGAACGCCCTCGGGCATAGCCTCGGCAGTAACCACGAGGTCGTAGTCGATGCCGTTGACGAAATACTCGTACATCTGGCCGTCTTCGTCAACCTCGGTGGCAGTGGTATAGTCCTCGTTGGCCACCTCGAAGCTGAGCCAAGCTGGAATATCGTCTACTTCCTCGCCGTCCTCGCTGACGCTCTCTACATAGAGACTATAGGTGATCTCCTCCGTCTCCTCGTCAATGCCATAGTACATAGGATCGACGTGGATGGTGGCGGTACCGCCATCGGCACTGAAGGTCAGGTCGGTATCGTCCTCGGTGTGCAGATAGCCATAGGTGGCATCACTGAGGCCAAGCATTATTGCTGGTTTCCAAGTTGTAAATGAGTACATAGACCCTTCCTCTGACGACATCTCAAACCACGTCACTGACAAGTCCTCGTTATCATTTGTCATACTGGCAAAACGTCCACTGAAGGTACCGTTATCTATACCACTGAACATTACGAGGAACTCGTCTTCAACGAACAAGTAATCAAGAGTCTCGCTCATGCCTTCCTCGTCTTCTACATATAGTTCTTCAAAATCAACTATGCTATAAGTCACGTTAGAAAACTCCTCTGTTGTAACATTATCTATAGTAGCATCGCCCTCGGCAATTACATCACCTAACGTGATGCGTCCATCGCTTGAGCGTGTACATTTGTACAACGTTACATGCATATTAAATTCAGCTGTTGTAGTAAGGTTAAGCACAGGCAGCTTAACACCTGTTATGAAGAGCGGTTCTGCCGGTTTTCCCTGATAAGAATATATCTTAGATATGCTGTACGGGTTACTTAATTCTGTTGTGTAATCAGGCGTTGACCAATTGGTATAAAAAGCCACTTCACCGTCGGGGTTGTAGCGGCTCAACATTGCATAACTGCCATCATCAAATTCAAAACTACCTTCACCACCTCCAGCATACATATAGAATCCCTCATATACAGGAGTCGTTGTTGGATTACCATTATCATCTGATTCCATATAGCGCCGTCCAAAATAGACAGAATCACTCTTCGCATCTCCATTGGATGCAACAAGTGAAATGTCGGTATAGGTGGCATCAGGATTGAGCGTAAGAGAGAAGTTTTTAGTATCAGCACTTATAAGGTTCTCTTCTGAGTCGGATAACAATTCACGTGCAGACCAATTGAATGAAGTTGCCAAATCTTTTGTTCCATTGATAAAATTGGTAGACACGTATGGCGCGCCAACAGCTAAATTGTTAGAATAGCTATAACCTGTGGTTCCCCATCCCGCAAAGAGCACTAGTTCGTTAGGAGCAAACGAAACAGCCTCAGGTGCTGGATCGGGAGCGTCAGGCAACAGGTATTTAACTTTGTCAGTGTAGGTGTAATAGCCCAAGTAGGTTTCAAACGTAGGATCATACTTATCGGTGCTCCATGCTGCAATAATAATGCACTCATTCTTGATGGTTGTCAGTGTGCCGTCCTCAGCAATTTTGAAGACAATATCTCCAGTATTCTCATTCGTTCCGCTGAAAATCATGACATACATAGGGGTTCCATCGTCGTTAGTAGCACTTGCGATTATCTGAGGTTCCACGGTGTAAGTGTTGCCCTCCTTCTTGTACTCCACATAGATGCCCTCGGGATAGATGGTAGAGAACATGTCGTCAAAGGGTGAGAGGTTGAGGAACACGGGATAGTCGTCGCCCTCCTCCGTCCATGTGCCAAGGCCCATGGTCCATCTAACTCCATCACTTGTACTAAGATCTATGCCATAGGCCTTATATTCCTGCTTGGCAGTGAAGCCACCCTTCTGTCCTTCGTATACATAGCGCACGTTGACATAGAGCTCGTCAAGACCCAGGAAAGCCTCGCTGTCGCCCATGTCCTCATCGAAAGGCACGCCGGCGAACTCACCATAGGTGATCCAGTTGCCGTCGATGACCTTCAGCAGACCGTCCTCGGCCAGCTGCATCGTGATGATACCGTCCTCATTCTCGCTGTTGGCAGCAAAGAGAGTGACATAGTTGGTCACACCTTGATACTCATAACTGGCGATGGCCTGCGGTTTGATGGTGATGATGTTATCCTCGATAGTGTAATCCACGGGCACACCATTAGGATAGATCTGTGACAGAGCCTCCTTCATAGTGGGTTCGAGGGGAATGACATCGACCAGCACATTGACCGTTGTGCCATCCTCGAGCGAAGCCGTAGCAGGCAACATGGTCCAGGCCGTGTCGGTGCGTGAGAAATAGTCAACGCCCTTACCCATGTAGCTCTCACGGAAAGCGGGAGACTTACGCGGAGCATTGGTCTGTACAGTCTTTGTGGGAACGAGGCTCGTCAGCTGTCCATTGGCCAGACGGCCACTGGTGCGCAACATCTTGGCCTGACGCTGGTTCATGACGGGCATGGCCTGGGTACGCTGCACGGGCTGCAGGCGGCTGGCGTCGAGGGTAAGTTTCTTACCCATGCGGCCCATACTGACGACGGGGGCATTTCTAAACTCTGCGGCCTGAAAAGAGCGCTTTTGTGCAGCCTGGTGGGTCATGTGCTGACGACTCTTCGTGACGTCAGTCGGATTATACTTGCGCTGAGCGCTTGCAGTAAGGGCCGTAACAGCCATTACAGCAAAGAGTAATAGTTTTTTCATAATTCAGTTTTTTTTATAATTGCCGTTATTTTAGTATATACTTGGTGCCGTTTGATGCCTGTAGGGTGCATCCAGTCGGGAGGAAATAATTGTTGGGTGTGATGTCGTAGACGCCAACGAAGGAAGCACCCAACTGGCGTACCAGCGACTCAATGTCGGTTTTCTTCGCCAAAGCCTCCATGTTGCCATCCACACTACAATTCTCTTCATAGCCAATCTGCAGCTGGCCGAAAGCGGGACGGCTGGTGCTGAGTGCCAGACCTGCCGTATTGGTCTTGGTCTTAGCCGTATTTGTGTAATACGTAAACACCAGACCTTTTACGGCGTTCTTGCCCGTTGAGCGTCCCAAGCCGATGCTGGCCAGCATGTAATTCTTGCTGTACTTCACAAACTCTGCGGCAATCTGCTCGACCAGACTCTTCTGTGCCGACGTCAGCTGCTCCAGGTCAAAATTCCACGTTGCATTACGCACGTTGACAATGTAGTTATCCCAAAGGGCAACGACACGCACGCTATCATCCTCGGAAAGCAGGCAGGTGCTGTCGGCAGCCATGTGGAACTCCTGGAACTTCGTACCATTGATTTCATTCTCATGGTGCAGACGGAAGCCCGTAGGTGTGAACAGACAATTGACGGTGGTGGGAAAGAGAGGATCATCGATGCGCTCGCAATAGGTAACAACACCCTTGCGCAGGTTCTTGAAATAGAGCGTATCAGCCTTCGGACCCATCACATAGAAATTGGGAATGGTCGTATTGGCAAAGTAATTCTTCATCTCGTTGATGGAGGTCAGATACTCCTGCCAGTCACCAGTACAAGGAATCATGCGGATACGGGCCGAGTGACGCTCACCACGCAGGAGGATCTCGTCATTGCTATAGGACAATACCACAAGGTTGTGGTCGCCTGCCATGCCTTCACCATCCTTCACCAAACTACCTGGAGCTGCGGAAGGATCCACGGGGTCTACCAGCGGCGTGAGAATATCGTTCCACGTATTGAAAGCCAACACGGGACCGTCTTCACGCAGCACCTGATAAAGGGAAGAGAACTCTGTGTATTTGTTGGCATTGCCATCACGCAGGAAACGGTGGTTGCCAGCCATAGTCACCTTGCCACCTTGGTCGAAACGGGCCAGGATATTGAAGCCTTCTACTTCATCGTCAGCAGTAAAATACTGAATGACCCAGCCATTGGGCACACCGACAAGGGTTTTCTGAATCTCGGCAGTGGTCTGCTCAATACGCAGGGCAGCAGGCTGGTCGAAGTAGTCCTCGTCCTCAAAACGGCAAGACGTCAGCACTGCAGCAATGCCACAGCCTACGAAAACACTCGTTAATAGCTTGTTGATATATTTGCTCATCATAATCTTTAAATATTAAATCTCCACTTGGCTTCTCAATTCTCATTGAGGTCATAGATTTTCACCTCACCGCTGTTCAGCCATTCATTGATGTGTTCTTGTCGGTAGCGCACCTCCTCACGCAGTTCAAAGGCGTGCAGACCCCAGCGGTCGGTATACCACTCAGTGGCGATGTTGATTTTCTTCAGCAAGGCATTGATGCCCTCCACCTTATCATCGGTGGTATAGGCCACCCAGTTCAGGAAGTCGCGGAAAGACGTGAAGTCGCGATAAGTCGTATACTTGTACTTTGCCACATAACTACCAGCCTTCGAGTTGTAGACCTGCGTCGGATTCTTGAAATATTCAGGGACAAAGGTCGTATCCACGTCATACTCGTTGGTGTTCTCATTGAACACATGCGTCTGCTTCAGGAGCCTAAAGTGATTCCAAGGCTTTTCGGGATCGTCAAGATTGCGGACACCAAGTGAGTCGATGAGTGTCAGCACCTCCTCACGGTCTCCCTGACGCATACCCTTACAGCAAGTACAGATGATGCGGTTCATCCAGCGGTGGTCGGTATCGGTGATGATACATGAGAGGGTTTCTACGAAATCCTCATAGGTAGCACTGGAGGCATAGTGTGTGACATAGCCCAGCTGATGGGTGATGACGGAGTCACGCTCCTGCCACGTCATGGGATCATAAGTACTCGACGTCACCTGTCCGAAAGCCACCGGATAGGCCTTGGTCTGGTGCAGGATGTGCGAGAACTCATGGTGCATGGTGTGGAAATAACGCTCGTTGAGCACGGTGATGTCATCATTGTTATACTGCACACCCTTCGAGAAGGGCTTCATCTCATTGACGTTGTACAGCGTGATCTTCACACCGCCGGATGCCGTACCCAGCACCTCAGTGCCCGAAGTGGCATTGTAGCCCGTGGAACCAATGAAATGGAAGATGCGCGGACCATACTGTTTCATGAACTTTTCACCAGCATACTTGGTGTAGACATCATAGAACAAATAGCGGATCATGTGGGCCAGCAGCTGTGAGCGGTTGTAGTCGGCCGGAGCCAGCTGGAAGCTGAGGTCGGAAGAGGGGAAATTAAACTGATACTGCACCTCTACATTATAGGGCAGCACAAAGTTGTCGTAGAGCCACTGGTCGAAAGGAGCCGTTGCCTTATTGGGATCAACGACAGGCACAGTGGTGTCGAAGATAGAATCGGTGAGGTCGTCCTCAGAGCGGCACGAAGAAAAAACCGCAACGACAGCGACAATGCTCAAAAGGGAAATTATCTTTTTCATCTCGTATGCGTACATTAATTATTTAATCTGATACGTGGCATAGGCCGGCTTATCCATATAGCTGTCCTGATTGACGCTGTAGGGCTCACCACGGTCGGTAGAGGGATAACCTGCGTTGATAACGTTGGCAGGAATCTGCAATACACGGCGCGGATCGTTCCAGCGGAGATAATCGTGATGGATCTCATCCTCCTGCGGACCACGATAAGCATGGTGCACGGTGATGCCATAGCGCTTGATATCGAACCAGCGCAAACCCTCGTACATCGTCTCAATGCGGCGGAAATGGAGGATGCAATGCAGCACGCGCATCTCCACGTCGCTGAGCTGTTTGAACTCAGGACTCATGTCCTGCATGTGCAGGTCGCCGACATACATATTGGTTTCAGGCGTGCCTTCGTACTTGGCATCGATGCCTTCCTGTGTGAGAGGCTTCTCCACCATCTTGGCGGCTGTCCAGTAGTCGAGGTCGGTAAGGGCGCCTTCACGGTCACCCAAGAAGAGCTTAGCCTCAGCACGGCAAAGCAGCGTCTCCTCAGCGGTGAAGGGCTGATAAAGGATGTGCACATAGCCGATGCCGGCAATCTTGTCGGTGTACTCGAAATATTCATAGACGCGGAAGAGCCAGATGCCATAGTCCTGATCACCCCAGATAAAGAGGTTACCTGCATAGGCGGGGATGTAGTCCGTCCAGTTCGGACCACCGCCGTTGTAAAGTATTTTGTCGGTAGCAGCCACATCCTTCGAAGGGTCATCGTCGTCACTCTTCTTACCGTTGTTGATGCTGAAGCGGCAAGCCGACATCATACGATCCTGAAGAGAGTAGGTGGGAACGATGAGGAAGTTGCAGGCAGCCTTCTCGTCGTTGAAGTCGTTCAGTCGGGAGTCCATGGTGTTGGTGTTCAGCGACGACCATTTACGCAGCATGGATGCAGGGTTAGTACCCAAAGCGGCATTGGCGTGCTCGACGCACTTGTCGTATTTGCGCCAGAACAGGTAGAAACGGGCGGCCAGGGCGTGAGCGGCATTCTTGTTGAAGTGGTAAGCGGGCACTTTGTACTTCGAGTCATCAATGAGGTCGATACCCTCCAAGATATCCTTCTCGATGAGACGATAGCATTCAGCCACGCTCTTACGATACTTCGGACCGCTATAGTCCACATTGACAACGGTCTCAGGCTCAGTGACGTAAGGAATACCCATATCCTGCTCGCTCTGTGCATCATCCTTATAAGCCTCAGCAAAGACGTTCAGCAAGGTGAAATGCAACCAGGCACGAAGGACATGCGCCTCGCCCCAAGAGTGTGAGAACTCCGGATCATTCTTCGGATCTTCGCTCAGCTTCTCCATAGCCTCAATAGCGTGGTTGGCGGTAGCGATACCCTGATAGCATGCCTCCCAAGTCTGATAGGGAGTATCATCCTCACCTGTACTATAATTGGTAATGTCCTCCCATTTGTAAGTCTGCTCATGCCAAGGCGAGTAGGCATCATAGTGAGTGGCCGGCACAACGACATTGTTGTCGACGAGGTTGTCGCCGCTGAGTTCGCAGATGACGTTAGGCAGTCCTGCGGGATAGGCCGAGACGAGCAGCTGCTGCACCTTCTCGACACTGTTCAGCTCGGAGCGGTTGTCGGGCACCTCGTCCAACTTGTCGCAAGCTGTGAAGGCAACGGCAACGCCGCAGCACAGCAGACAGCCCATTGTATAGTTCTTTATATATGTCTTCATCATAATCTTTAACTTTTTTACCTTTTAACCTTTTATCCTTTCCTTAGAATCCAAGACGCAGGGTGGCGGTAAACTGCTTGGAGATAGGCGAAGCCACACCACCGGAGTTGATAAACTCAGGATCCTGTCCGTTCAGTTTCTTGTCGGCATAGAGCAGGCAGAGGTTGGTGGTGGCCAGCTTCAGCGAAGCACTGCTGAGGAAACTGTTGGCCAGCCACTGCTGAGGCACGGCGTAGGTGAGTGCCACTTCCTTCAGACGAACGAAGTTGCCCTTGGCGATACGTGCCGTAGAGTAGTTGTAGGCGTTGTAGGCCATGCTCATGGTGGTAGAGCCATAGCGGTCAATCTGGTTGCGCGATGCAATCACAGGGATATTGGTCTTCAACTCATCGCCAGCCATCATCCAACGGTTCTTGAACTCACGCGGCAGGGCCGAGAGGTCGCTGTAGCCAGAGTGGAACACGGGGTCGAGACGCACGACGTTGCCACCACTGTAAGTGACGAAGACGTCAAGATTCAAGCGTCCCCAGTTGTCGGTGTAAGTGAAGGTATTGTTGAATGAACCATACCATGTGGGGTCAGAGGGGCCCTCATAGACGAGAAAGTCTTTCAAACCCTCCGTCTCCTGGAAGTTAACGTCGCCCACGGTGGTGACACCATTCTCATTCCTTACCTGTGGCAGACCCTCGCTGTTCAAGCCCATAAACTCATAGCTGAAGATGGCACGCACGGGATAGCCTTCAAGGGCATAGCCCTGTCCACTGACGAGGTCAACAGCACGGCTGGCTACGTCGAGTGAGGTGATTTCGTTCTCAGCCTTTGAGTAGATGAGGTCGCTTGCCCACTTGAACTTCTGGCTCTGGACATTCACGGTGCTGAGGCCGATTTCCAAACCATTCGACTTCATGTCAGCTACGTTGGCATACTTGAAGATCTCGCCACCGGCACCCTGTGTATAGGTGGGACCGATCAGGTCGAAGTTGTTACGCCAGTAGATATCGAAGTTCAGGGCGATGCGATTGTTGAAGAATCCCATATCCACACCGATGTTCAGCTCATGCTTCTTCTCGTAGGTCAACTCCGAGTTACCCAGATTAGAGATGTAAATCTGCGACTCCTGTGCTGAGGTGTAAGGACGCCAAGCCGTACGGGGCATGAAGATGGCGTTTGCATTGGTCACCCATGAGGGACCCGTATCAGCAGTAAGCGAATAGCTACCACGGAACTTCAACTGCGACAACCAGTTCTGTGTCGACTGCAGGAACGGCTCGTTGGTCATATCATAGGCAGCAGAGATGTTCCACGTAGGCAGCCAGCGGCTCTTGCGGCTCTTGCCCAGGCGGTTGGTGCCCTCATAGCGGAACGTTCCATTGATAGTATAGCGCTGTGCATAACTATAGACAGCCTGTCCGTAGTAGGCTAGCGTATTAGTGCGGGTAAAGGACTCGCCAAAATAGTTGGTACCCTCCAGATTGTACTGCTTCAGCCAAGGATACGGCGTATAAACAATGCCACCGTTGTCGAACTGGTAACCCCAGCCCGTCCAGTTGGTCGGCGTGCGCTTTACACTGCTGAACTCTGTACCGAACATAGCATTCACAGTGTGCAGGTCTTTGTACACATCACGGTATTCTACCATAAAACGGTAGTTGTTAGAGCGCATGTGGTCGTCATACTGGTACTTGATACCGCCTTCAGGCAGCACACTCTCAGGCAGAGCCAGCTCATCGTCAGGATCGGTGAAGAGCAGGGGGTTAGCGTAGCGAATGGTGCTGTTGTCGTCCTGCTGGTCTACACCTGCACGATAAGCATTGGCCTGGTTTGAATTATCCATTACATTGTGCTGACGGCGGGTATGTGACATACGCGTGGAGACAAGGCCGCTGATGGTAACAGTCTGTATGGGCTTGTACTCCAGCTCAGCACGGAACATCAGCTCGTCGACATTGATGTCATTGTAATTATTCTCCAACTCATTAAAGATGTTGAAGGGGCTGTAGAAACGCGTATAATTGATGTTGGGGTCGAGGCATCGGCTGGTGTTCATGGCATAGCTGAACGGGTTGATGTCGAAGTCACGCTTCACCTCACCCGTCACCACATCAGTGGTCTGATTCAGCGAGCCGGGAGCCTCCTGCTCACGATGACTGCCTTGGGCAGCCAGCTTCACGGTGAGGTTCTTCAGCATATCATACGAAGTGTTGCCGTTGAAAGTGTAACGGTCAACTTTCGAGCGGTTGACATACTGACCAGGATCATGCATAAGTGACATTGAGAAATAGCTCTGCGACTTCTCCGTACCATTGGAGATACTCACCGAGTGATTTTGCGACACAGCCGTAGAGAAAAGCATGTCAAACCAGTCGGTATTGCGGAACTCAGCAGCCTGAAGATATTCATTGCGGGCAGCCTCAGTATTCAGCAATCCATAGGTACCTGTTTGCGGGTCGTATTTGCGCAGCTGCTGGAACATGTAGCCATAGATACCCGTATTCTGCGAGTTTACCATGTTATCCAACTGCAGCCAACCCTTATCGGCCATTTCCTTGTAAACACCCATGATCTCCTGCGAGTTCATGATGTTGTATTCGCTGTAGGAAGGCTTCAGACGAGTGGTGAACTCACCCGTGTAACCAACGGTGGCACGTCCCTTGGCACCACGCTTGGTGGTGATGACAATCACGCCAGCCATTGCGCGCGCACCATAGATAGAGGTGGCGGAACCGTCCTTCAAAATGGTGAATGACTCGATGTCGTCTGAGTTCAGACCTGCCACAGCCGATGAAATCAGGGTTTTTGCGTCGCCAGAGGCCAGCTCATCAGCCGAGACATCGACGTTATCCTCATAAATGACGCCGTCGATCACCCACAGGGGCTTGGAGTTACCGTAGATGGAGGTGGCACCACGAACGCGAATCTTCGGTGAAGCACCGAAGGTGCCACTGACGTTGGTCACCTGCACACCAGCCACACGGCCTTCCAGCGAGCGACTAACGTCGGCCATACCAGCAAGTTTCGCCTTGTCGGCATCAATCTTAGTCGACGAGCCCGTGAACAGACGTTTGTCCTGTTTCACGATACCAGTCACCACAACTTCGCCCATGTTCTGGGCGTCACTCTGCAACGTCACCTTCATGCCGTTCTTCGGCGTCAGTGTCTGCGACAACATGCCGATATAGCTGATGACAATCTTTTTACCTGCAGGAACGGTAATAGTGAACTTACCGTCCAGGTCTGTCTTCGTGCCTTGTTTTGTGCCCTGAATCATCACAGTAGCACCGATGCAAGGTTCTCCATTGTCCTCGAAGACAGTTCCGCTGATAGCTGTTTGGGCCCATGACATTCCTATCGACAGGAAGAGGCTTACCATCAGCAAAGCTAACCTTTTCTTCATTTGACTTTATTTAATTTTGTTGTTATCTGTTAAACGCCTTTCCCAGGCGAAAAGACAAATTAGCGTGCAAAGTTACTGCTATTTTGTCAGAATAACAAAAAAAAACATAAAAATCCGATAAATTTACGCAAATTTTTGCTCTAAAGTGGCGAACAGGCTTTTTCAAGCCAGTTTGTTTCATCTTCAGAAAGCATTGGCGAGAGGCGTTCATATACCATTTGGTGGTAGTCGTCAAGCCATTGACGCTCCTCTGCGTCAAGCATTTCCGGCAAGATGGGACGTTTATCAATAGGACAAAGCGTCAGTGGCTCGAACTGCAGGAACTGTCCGAACTCAGTCACGCCATCCTGGGGAATAGGGTCGTCAGTGCCGCGCGGCATAGCAGGAACGATAAGCAGCGTATTCTCAATTCGCACGCCAAAACGCCCGGCCAGATAGATTCCCGGCTCGTCGGTGACGGTCATGCCCGCCACGAGCGGGGCAGGCTTCCACTCCATGCGTATCTGATGCGGGCCTTCGTGCACACTGAGATATGTCCCTACGCCGTGCCCCGTTCCATGCAGGTAGCTGAGGCCATCGCGCCACATCGCACGCTTGGCCAACACATCAAGCTGGGTGCCGCTGATACCTTGAGGAAAGCGAGCCAGCTCTATCTGTATATGCCCTTTCAATACTAATGTGTACACACGACGCATCTCGTCAGTCAGCGGACCAAGGGCAATGGTACGGGTGATGTCGGTAGTGCCGTCCATATACTGCGCACCGCTGTCGAGCAACAACAGACCCTCTGGCTGCAGAGGAATATCGGTCTCGTCCGTCGGCTCATAGTGTACCACAGCACTATGCGGTCCATAGGCTGCAATGGTGTCAAAAGAGATGTCACGGAAAAGGGGCTGCTCGGCACGCAGCTGCCGTAGCTTCTCACTGACCGACAACTCCGTGAGAAGCTGTGCCTCATTGGTCCTACGAACCCCATAGAACTCATCCAGCCACTTCAGAAACTTCACCATCGCCACGCCGTCACGAAGCATGGCACGGCGAAAGCCTTCCTGCTCCACAGCGTTCTTTACCGTCTTCATGCGCTTCACAGGCGACTCAGCCTCAATCACCAACGGAGCCTTGCGGTGACCATCTCCAGCAGAGGCAATCTTGTAAAGCGTATGGTTCACTTCGTCGGGATCCATCAGAATGCTGTACTCGAAATAGTTGCGGAGGGCGTCCTTCACCTGCCCATAGTCTTCCACGCCAATGCCTTCGGCTTTCAAATAGGCGGCCACTTCGGGCGTCAGCTTCTCCCTATATATAAATAATGTGGCGTCATGTGAAGTGATGAGCAAGTAACTGACGAAGACAGGTGTGCAATGCACATCGGTGCCACGCAGGTTAAGTGTCCAGGCGATATCGTCGAGCGAGGCCATCAGCATCCCATCGGCATGCAACTGGCGCAGGGCCTGACGGATGCGCTGTAGCTTGCTGGCACACGATTCACCAGCATATTCCATCGGGTATATCTCCACAGGATTCATGGGCACTGGCGGACGATTCTTCCATATTCGGGCCAGCAAGTCGATATTGGTGCGCAACGTCAAGCCGCCCTCGCTCCGCAACTCTTTCGTCAGTTCACGCACTTCATTGGTTGAAGCCACCATGCCGTCGATGGCAACTTCTGTTGAGGGTTGGGAAGTGAGAGGTGAGAGCTGGGAGGAGGCAGATGTGATTTCTTTGCTAATCCACTCTGCGATGGTAGGTGTGCCTTCCATTTTCAGCTTCATCAGCTGAAACTCAGTGCCGCGCAACTGCTCTTCAGCGGCAAGGAAATAACGGGAGTCTGTCCAAAGGGCCGCACTCGTCATAGTGACAACGGCAGTGCCTGCCGACCCGTCAAAGCCGCTGATATACTCGCGGCCCTTCCAATGAGCGGCGGTGTACTCGCTCTGATGTGGGTCACTGCTGGGAATAATCACGGCTGCCAAGTGCTCGCGCTGCATCTCTTCACGCAACGCAGCCAGACGATCATCAATTGTTGTGTTCATGGCTGTGGTCTGCTTTTGTCATTTCTACTTTGCAAAGATACGGAAAAAAGGAGAAAGAGAAAAAAGAAAAGATAAAAAATTGTTTCACGAAAAAAAAACTGTCAGCTTTCTTCTTCTTTCTTTCCCTTTTTTCGTAACTTTGCGCACGAAAAAACATAAACAATCCATAAAAACAGAAGAAAAACACTATGGCATTTTTGACTAACGACAAACTGGTCATCGTCGGCGCAGCTGGCATGATCGGTAGTAACATGGCTCAGAGCGCCCTGATGATGGGCCTCACCAGCAACCTGTGTCTCTATGATGTATTCTCACCCGAGGGCGTGGCAGAGGAGATGCGCCAGAGCGGCTTCGACGAGGCCACCATCACCGCCACCACCGATGCCGAGGAGGCTTTCCGTGGTGCCAAGTACATCATCTCCAGCGGCGGTGCTCCACGCAAGGAAGGTATGACACGTGAAGATCTGCTGGCCGGCAACTGCAAGATTGCCGAGGAGCTGGGACAGAACATCAAGAAGTAT
Source organism: uncultured Prevotellaceae bacterium (assembly GCA_947167935.1). Taxonomy (GTDB): domain Bacteria; phylum Bacteroidota; class Bacteroidia; order Bacteroidales; family Bacteroidaceae; genus Prevotella. The sequence continues at coordinate 23,920 of CAMVJU010000019.1, forward strand.
TGCCCCGATGTGAAGCACGTGGTTATCATCTTCAATCCCGCTGACCTCACCGGTCTCGTCACCCTGCTCTACTCAGGCTTGAAGCCCGGACAGGTAACCACGCTGGCCGGCCTCGACACCACCCGTCTGCAGAGCGCACTGGCTAAGAAGTTCAATGTGCTGCAGAGCGAGATCAAGGGCTGCGCCACCTATGGTGGACACGGCGAGCAGATGGCCGTCTTCGGCAGCCACGTCACCATCAAGGGCCGCAAGCTGACAGACATCATCGGCACACCCGAGTTCCCCGCCGAGGAGTGGGAGCAGATGAAGACCGACGTCACCAAGGGCGGTGCTGCCATCATCAAACTGCGTGGCCGCAGCTCATTCCAGAGCCCCTCATATCTCTCTGTCGAGATGATCCGCGCTGCCATGGGCGGTGAGCCGTTCCGCTTCCCCGTCGGCACCTACGTGAAGACCGACAAGTACGACCACATCATGATGGCCATGAAGACCACGATGACCGCCAACGGCGCTACCTTCGAGGTACCGCAGGGCACAGCTGAGGAGAATGCCAAGCTCGACCAGAGCTATGAGCACCTCTGCAAGATGCGCGACGAGCTGGTCACGCTGAACATCGTGCCGCCTATCAGCGAGTGGAACAAGATCAACCCGAACCTGTAAGCTATGGCACTGAATCTTGACAAGAACCTGAAGCTCTACTACTCCATCAAGGAAGTAGCCGAGATGTTCGACCTGAACGAAAGCACGCTCCGTTACTGGGAGACTGAGTTCCCTTATCTGAAGCCAAAGACCACAGGTCCGAACAAGGTGCGTCAATATTCAGAGAAGGACATCGAGCAGATACGCCTCATCCATAACTTAGTGAAGGTGCGTGGCTTCAAGATTGCCGCCGCCCGCAAAATGATCAATGCCAACCGCGACGGCTCCGACCGCAAGGCTGAGGTCATCACCCGCCTCATCGACATCCGCACCGAGCTGCAGGCGATGAAGCACCAACTCGACGGGCTGCAATGAGCTTTTGAAGATGCGCATATAACAAAACCAAGAGGATGTGTCAAAATAGGCACATCCTCTTTTCATTCCATCATTTCAGAGCCACGCTAAAACCTACATTTCATACTGTTTTTGACTTTCCCCAAAAAAATCCCAAGGCTTGGGACTTTTGTCCCAGGCCGTGGGACTTTTTTCCCAAGCCTTGGGATTTTTTTGAATCAGTTAGCGAAAATTCCAATCATCAGCGCAGCGGAAGACGTTTTCGGGTGTAATCTCCTTGGCTTCTTTCTTCGTCAACTGACGGCTCCACCCTACCCTCTTGTCGGTGGCGGCACCTTCGCCGGTGTTCTCGAACTCGAGATAGCGGGCAGTTTGCTCACGCTCCTTCTGCCAGTGGTGCCAGCCCTCGGGACGAATCTGCGAAGGCAACGTGCAATGCATGAACAGCGTATAGCCGTAGTCGCGCCAAGGCCGGCCCAGATAGAGTTTCGTCACATCGGGCGCACAGCTGATGGTGCAGTTATTAAAGATGTACCCGTACATTATTTCCTGAGGAGTGGAGGCGGCGGTGATGTAGCTATTGGCCTTGCAATAGATGTCGCAATGCTCGAACCAAGCCGTCGAGGGACCGAAGATAAAGTCGGTGGTGCCCTCGATATAGCAGTCTTTGAAGAAGAGACGCGTGCCGGCCACGCCTGTATAGACCGTGTCCTGATTGCCCAGGAAGCGGCAGTTGACGAATGTGAGGCAATCGCCCTCGGTATGCAGGGCTACAGCCTGCCCTAACTTGGCGGCATTATTCTCGATGGTGATGTTCTTCAGGGTGATGTCATTGCCCTCGATCTTCAGCGTGTAGGTGCGGAAAGTACCAATCTTTTGAGGAGAGAGGTGAGAGGTGAGGGGTGAGATGTCGGCCTCGATGTTGGCGTGGTCGTCCCAGGTGATGATGGTCTGGTCACGGTCCTCACCACATATCTCGATGTTCTGCAGCCAGGAGGGAATGATGAGTTTCTCCTTGTAAGTGCCCTTCTTTACGTAGATAACCTTATGGTAGTCCATGAAGGCGCGACACACCTCGATGGCCTCGCCCACGTTGCGGAATTGGCCGGTGCCGTCGCGGGCTACCACAATTGTGTCGGCGTTGTCGAACTTACCAGCGGCGCTGGCAGTTAAAACGAGACACAAAGACACAAAGGCGAAAAGAATTCTTTTCATGATGAATCAGTAAGATTAGTTTGAGTAGTGTTTGTAATTATAGAAGATGTTACATAATCTGGGAAATCTCCTTGAGATCATCCACCTCCTTCAGCTTGTCAATAATCTGGTGCACGTCCTCGCGGTCATGGACTCGCAGGTCGATACTACCGTCGAAGATGCCATCCTCAGTGGTGAAGGCAAGGCGGCGGATGTCAACGCTGAGCTGGTTGCTGATGACGCGGGTCACCTCGTTGACAAGACCACGGCGGTCGATGCCTCCGAGACGGATGGTAGCGTCGAAGAAGAGGCGCTTGTGCATGTCCCACTTCACGTCGAGGATGCGGTTGCCATAGCTGGCCTTCAGCTTGTTGGCCACAGGACAGGCACGCTTGTGTATCTCGATGCGGTTATGGTTGTCGATATAGCCGAGCACGTCGTCGCCAGGGATGGGGTGGCAGCAGTCGGGGAAGACATACTGGCCGATGTTTTCTTCGTTGAGGATGACGGGCTTCTTGCGGTTGAACTGCTCAGGCACGATAAATAGGCCGGGCTGCGTCTCCTCTTCGGTTTTCTTCGCCTTGACAAAGGGCACATATTTGCGCCAACCGCCGCCGCTGTTCCCGGCCTTCTTCTTGTTCTTGCCCTTCAGTTCGTTGATGTCCTCATCGCCCAGGAGGATGGTCTTCTCGCCCAGTCGCTGATAAAGCTCTTCGCGACACGATGCCTCATGGAACTTCGCCAGCTGGTCGGCATGGGCCGGCGTCATCTCAAAGCCATTCTTCTGCATCCACTCGGTCAGCAGTTCCTCACCCTTCTTCTGCACCTCACGCTGTCCGCGACGCAGGATGGCCTGTATCTTCGCCTTGGCCTTGGCCGATGAGACAAAGTTGATCCACGAAGGCTGCACATGCTGCGACTTCGACGAAAGCACCTCCACCTGGTCGCCGCTGTTCAGACGATGACTCAGCGGCACCAGCTTGTGGTTCACCTTCGCACCGATGCAATGTGAGCCGAGGAAGGTGTGGATGGAGAAGGCGAAGTCGAGGACGGTGGAGTTAGGCGGCATTGTCTTGATCTCACCCTTCGGCGTGAAGACGAATATCTCGCTAGCATAGAGGTTGAGCTTGATGGCGTCGAGGAAGTCCATGGCGTCGGGCTGCGGGTCGTCGAGGATTTCCTTGATGGTGTGCAGCCACTCACTCATCTCGTCCTCGGAATATTCTGAGTTGTCGTCGCCCTTGTTGCCTGTAGAGTAGCCGGCAGCCAGCTTGTCGGCCATGATGTCGTCGGCCTCCTCATTGCTGTTGGCCTTCTTCAGCACGCTCTCCTTGTATTTCCAGTGTGCGGCCAGTCCCTGCTCGGCAATCTCGTCCATGCGGTCGGAGCGTATCTGCACTTCTATCCAGTGGCCCTGCTTCGACATTAGCGTGACGTGCAGCGCCTGATAGCCGTTGGCCTTGGGCTTCGTCACCCAGTCGCGCAAGCGGTCGGGATGACGGCGGTAAATCTTGGTCAGGGCAGCATAGATTTTAAAGCAGTCGCCCACCTCGTCGTCCCTGTTCTTCGGCTTGAAGATGATGCGCACGGCCAGGATATCGAAAATCTCATCGAAGGTGACGTGCTTGTTCTGCATCTTGCTCCAGATAGAGTAAGGTGTCTTCACACGCTCTCGTATCTCATACTCGAAGCCCATATCCTTCAGAATCTTCTCGATGGGCTGCGTGAACTGCTCAAAGGACTGGTGACGGGAGATCTGCGTGGCCTCCAGCTGATCAACGATGTTTTTGTAGTCGTCGGGGTGTTCGAACTTAAAGCTGAGGTTTTCCAGCTCCGACTTGATCTTATAGAGACCGAGGCGGTGAGCCAGCGGCGCATAAAGATACTGTGTCTCGCCCGCAATCTTATACTGCTTGTTGGCAGGCTGCGAGTCAAGAGTGCGCATATTGTGCAGGCGGTCGGCAATCTTGATGAGGATGACGCGGATATCCTCGCTCATCGTGAGCAGCAGCTTCTTGAAGTTCTCGGCCTGTGCCGATGCCTGGTCGCCGAAAATACCGCCGCTGATCTTCGTCAGTCCGTCGACAATCTGCGCAATCTTTGCGCCGAACATGTTCTCAATGTCCTCGACGGTATAGTCGGTGTCCTCCACCACGTCGTGCAGTAATGCCGAGCAAATGCTGGTACTGCCCAGACCGATGTCGGAGCAGACAATCTGCGCCACAGCGATGGGATGCATGATATAGGGCTCGCCCGAGAGACGGCGCACGCCCTTGTGTGCCTGTCGGGCGAAGTTGAAGGCCTTGGTAATCAAGTCTACCTTCTTGCGATGTCGCGTGTTCAGGTAGCTGGCTATCAGCTTGTCGTAGGCCTCGCTGATGAGTTTCTCGTCAGCAGCTTCACGGAGTTTAAGGTCATCGGCGTTCATAGGAAAGGATTAATGGGGCTAATGAGGCTTATAGGACTTATGAGGGCATCAGGCCCACTACTTCACACGGAGACGCTGTCCAATGCGGATATTATTGCTGCGCAGACCGTTGAGACTCTTAATCTTCGCCACGGTGGTGCGGTTTCGGCGGGCAATGGCACTAAGGGAGTCGCCACGCTTCACGGTATAGTAGACGGCACGGCTATTGCCGGTGTTGTTGTTTCTGTCACGGCGCGACGGTGTCACTGTGGTGGGCTGTTCCGCCACCTCCATCTCGACAGCCTTCACCTCGCGCTTGCCGCTCATGGCATAGATAGAGTCCTCCATGTCAATGAAGCGAGACACATCGCTCAGCGGCAGACGCAGGGGCGACGGCTTGCTGTAGCCCGGCACCATGTCCTTGCGATAGACGGGGTTGAGCGAGCGGATCATGTCGACATCAATGTTGCAGACTGATGCCACCTTCGCAAAGTCCACGTTCTGGTTGACCATCACCGTGTCGGTCTTGGCGGGCAGCTTGCTCTGCATCGGGCAGATGCCGTGCTCACAATAGTAGGTCATGGCGTAGTTGGCGGCGATGAAGGCGGGCACATAGCCGCGTGTCTCCTTCGGCAGATAGGGATAGATTTCCCAGTAGTCGCGCTTTCCGCCAGAGCGGCGAATGGCGCGGTTGATATTCTCCGGGCCGCAGTTATAGGCAGCGATGACCAGATTCCAATCTCCGAAGATGAGGTAGAGGTCGCGCAGATAGCGTGCAGCGGCATAGCTCGACTTCACGGGATCGCGGCGGTCGTCGGTCAGCGACGTCACCTCCAGACCGTAGGCCTTGCCGGTGGCCAGCATAAACTGCCAGAGGCCCGTAGCACCGACACGTGAGACGGCAGTGGGATTCAAAGCACTCTCGATGATGGGCAGATACTTCAGCTCCAAGGGCAGCTGATAGGTGTCGAGGGCCTGCTCGAAGATGGGCATGTAGAAGTTGGCGGCACCCAGCATATAGCTCACCTGACGGCGCAGGCGCACCATATAACGGTCGATGCACGAGCGTACCACATCATTGTAGGCCATATCCATAATCGTCGGCATCCTCTTCAGACGGTCACGATACACTTCGTGACTGACGTCGGGATTCTCGCTCAGCATCTGACAGTCGTCAGCCGAACTGAGGTAGGTCTTCGTCATATAGAGGTTCATCAGACTGTCGAGGTTGGCGTCGGTAAGTGCCTCAGGGAAGTCGAAACCTGTCTCGGTGACATCTTCGTTCAGCACCTCCACCTCGTTCTCGTCGTCCATTTCGTCAAACTCAGGCGCTTCAATCTGTGCCATGCCCACAAAGGGAAGGCCGGCCAATAGTGTTAATATCGTTTTCTTCATCATATTATGTGATTTCGTTATTACGGTTTGTTAAAAGTCGAGCACGCAGTTCACGCCGATGGCATTGCTGGCCAGAGATCGCGAGCCGTTGATCATATTGTTGCCGATGACGGCAGGACGCAGCTTTAAGGATAGGTCCTTGGAGATGTCGAAGACCGAGAGCTCCGCATCGACGTAGGCATCGATCACCGAGATGGCATAGACGCCCAGCATCACAAAAAAGCTGAGGTCGCGATAGCGGCGGAAACGGTCCTTACGTTTCTTGAAGATTTCCTTGTATCTGTCCTCGTTTGCCGGAGTAATCTGCCGTCCCAGGTGCAGGAACTTGTTATAGCTGGCCGTGCCGGGGTCGTCGTCCATGATGTCGAGATAGGCCTGCGCATAGTCCTTGTACATCATGTTGTTCCAGCGCATAGCATAGATGCAGCCCATAAATCCGCCGTATACGAGCGGCAGCTTCCAGTATTTGCGGTTGTAAATCTGTCCACCGCCAGGAATGACGAGGGCCAGCCAGAGGGCCCGCTGCGGGTCAGGTCGCCACGTGCTCCAGTCGCGTTCTTGGTGACGAGTGGAGGGTGGAAGGAGGAGGGAGGATTGTTCTGCCATAGAGTCTATTCTACCCTCCATCAACAACTCATCATCCATGGCGTTGTACATTGAGTCGAGGGCCATGACGATGGAGTCGGGCACCTCGGTTTGCGCCCTGACAGGGCTAAATGACAAATAAAAAATGATAAATGATAAACTTAACAGCTTACCATACGCGTTGTCAAACATATAATGAATACATGCCTTCATAGCGCAGCATTTTTCATTTATCATTTATCATTTTTCCTTTATCATTTTTCCTTTAGGCCATAGGCCGCTACAGGCCGCAGGCCGCCATAATCCTTGCCAGCTCTGCCTCGTCGGCAAAGGGAATGCTGATCTTGCCCTTGCCGTTGGCCGAGCAGGTGAGCTGCACCTTGGCACCAAGCAGCGAGGTGAGACGCTGGCGGGCATCCACCATCGACTTGGGCAGCTGAGCCTTGGCAGAGATTCTCTTCTTTGCCGACAACACGTCCTCGCCCTGCTTCAGCATCTGCACCATTTCCTCCACCTTCCGCACGCTGTACTGATTCTTCTGCACGTCGCGGAAGAGTTTCAGCTGCAGCGAGGGTGAGTCGAGGGCCAACAACGCACGGGCATGACCCATGTCTATCTCGTGGTTCTTCAGCGACATCTGTATCTGTGCAGGCAACTTCAGCAATCGCATGTAGTTCGTCACGGCAGTACGGCTCTTCCCCACCCGCTCGCTGATCTTCTCCTGCGTCATGCCGGTCGTCTCTGCCAAATGCTCGTAGGCCAAGGCAATCTCAATAGCGTTGAGGTCTTCGCGCTGGATGTTCTCCACGAGGGCCAGCTCCATCACATTCTCGTCGTCGACGGTGCGGATATAGGCGGGGATGGCCTTCAGCCCTGCACGCTGAGAGGCACGCCAGCGACGCTCGCCGGCAATGATCTGATAGCGGTCGGGAGCCACCTGGCGCAGAGTGATGGGAGCGATGATGCCCATCGTCTGGATGCTGGCGGCCAGCTCCTGCATCGACTGCTCGTCGAACTCACGTCGCGGCTGGTCGGGGTTGGGTTCAATCTGCTCGATGGGAATCTCGTTGAGGTTCGACGAGCCTTGCGTCTTCACATCGCTGGTGTCAATCAATGCATCCAGCCCTCTGCCGATGCCCATATCGTCAAGGCCGCGGCCAATGACGCTCTTGTCATATTTCTTTCTTACAGCCATAGCTTATATTGTTTAGAGTTGAGTGTTAAGAGTTGAGAGACTTTACAAACGACTTCCGAAGTCCTGAAAGCATTTTTGCTACAGTCTCTATTCTTCCCTCCACTGTTCTAAAAACATCTTCATTTATATAATTAACTCTGTAGGCAATTTCCATCTGACATAAAACCTCCATCAAGGAAGTATAAGCCATACCTACGAAATGAGCCTTTTCTTTATCCGAAGCCCTTCCGACACCTTCCACCACGTTTGAAGGAATCGAAACGACAGCTCTGCGCAATTGGTCACCAAGTGCATATTTCTCTTCTTTTGGAAAATTACCAACTATTTCATAGACATATTCTACCAAGTCGAGAGAACTATAATAAACTTTTAGTTTTCTAAAATTGAATTCCATAGCAACAAGAAATGTCTCTTATCTCTCAACTCTAAACTCTCAACTATTTTTACTGATGATCTCCTTTGCCAATGCGAGGTGGTTCTTCGAACCCGTTGAGTCGGCATCGTAGAGGATGACGGGGAGACCATGTGAGGGGCTCTCCGAGAGTTTTACATTGCGCTGGATGACGGTCTTGAACACCAGCTCCTGGAAGTGGCGTTTCACCTCGTCGTAGATCTGGTTGGCCAGACGGAGGCGAGAGTCGTACATCGTCAGCAGGAAGCCCTCAATCTCCAGCTTCGTATTCAGCTTCGACTTGATGATCTTGATCGTGTTCAGCAGCTTTGAGATGCCTTCCAAAGCGAAATACTCACATTGCACGGGGATAATCACCGAGTCGGCCGCCGTCAGGGCGTTCACCGTGATAAGGCCCAGCGAGGGCGAGCAGTCGATGAGTATATAGTCGTATTCCTTGCGGATGGGCTCCAGCAGGTTCTTTATCACACGCTCGCGGTTGTCCAGGTTCAGCATCTCAATCTCTGCGCCCACCAGGTCGATGTGGCTGGGTATGATGTCGAGTCCCTCAATATCGGTAGTATAGATGGCCTCGCGCACGTCAGTCTTGTCGATGATGCACTCATAGAGTGAGCAGTCCACCTGACTGATGTCCACGCCCAAGCCGCTGCTGGCGTTAGCCTGTGGGTCGGCGTCCACCACCAGCACGCTCTTCTCCAGCGTGGCCAGCGAGGCCGCCAGGTTAATGGTCGTCGTGGTTTTCCCCACGCCTCCTTTTTGGTTTGCTAAAGCAATGATTTTTCCCATTTCAAACTTTTCCTATTGATTTAAAATGCAAAATTACTATTTTTCCATGAAACGCAGACATCTTCTTGCAGATATTTAAGCATTTTTCAAGAAAATGATGACGCCGACCGCTAAAATCCAACACCCTGAATCAGGGTGGCAGGTCTATTCAGTTAAAAAGCACTCTCCCAAAACGGGAGGGTGCCACAACGGTGAACGAAACGTTCACCTACTTAAAACGCCGAAATTAGGGCCTTAATGTAAGGTTGTAAGGTGTAAGGTTGTAAGGTTTAGGGGCTCCTGATGGAAAAATGGAGGCTCCACAGGAAATTTTGGAGCCTCCAAAAATAAATTTGCAGCCTGCAAAAAAAGTTAACCCATCACTACGTCGAGCACCATCATCAGGACAAAACCGATAGCAAAGCCGATGGTGCTGAGATTGGAGTGCTCGCCCTCGCTGGCTTCTGGAATGAGTTCCTCGACAACAACGTAGAACATGGCTCCGGCGGCAAAGGCCAGCATATAGGGCAGGACGGGTGTCATAAACGAGGCCAGCAACACGACTGCCAAACCGCCGATGGGTTCCACGGCACCGCTCAATGAGCCGATAATAAAGGACTTCCACTTGGAATTGCCTGCCGCCCGCATGGGCATGGAGATGATGGCTCCCTCAGGTACATTCTGGATGGCGATACCTATGCTAACAGCTAAAGCGCTGGCCAGCGACAATCCCGATGCTCCGTTCTCAGATCCTGCAAACACCACGCCGACAGCCATTCCTTCCGGCAGATTGTGGATGGTGACGGCGAGGGCAAGCATGGCAGTCCGCGACAAACGGGAACGAGGACCCTCGGGCTTGTCGGTACCAATATGCAGGTGAGGTGTCAGCTCGTCAATCATCAGCAGGAAGCCCATACCCAACAGGAATCCAATAGCTGCAGGCACTACCGAAAGAAAAGCCTCCCCTCGGGGAGGTTGGGAGGGGGTCGCCATTTCCATCGACGGAATCAGCAGCGACCACACCGATGCCGCCACCATCACGCCCGATGCAAAGCCAAGCAGCGACTTCTGCAGCCTCGGCGACATGTCTTTCTTCATGAAAAACACGAAGGCTGAGCCGAGCATCGTTCCCAGCAGGGGAATCACTAATCCTATTATCAATGTTGTCATCTCTTATTATTTTTACGGTGTAAAGATACTAAATATCCAATTTGTAACACACACAATCCTCATCGTGGTAAAACTCCTTTGCACCCCAGCGTTGCCAGTATTGATGAGTTTTGAGGCGATGCAGCACAGGAATGAAGATGAAATCGTAGTTGGCTTTCAACTCGGGCATGATTGACATCAGCATGTCGTAGTTCAATCGGGTACCGCGATATTCTTCAGCTACGATGAATGAAAAGACAGCAATATAACGCTGAGCGTTGAGAGTCGTTATCAGTTCCGGCTTGTCTTTCAGGATCTGCGGCGTCTCCTCCTCAATGCGATAGTCACTCATGTTGAGCAGCCCCACGACATCGCCGTTTTCATCCAAGGCCTTGACACTCAACCGCCAGTTGAAATGCAGGTCATGCACCCACGACTCCACCTCAGCGCGGTCGAAACCGTACTGTCGCACCATCCAACGGACGGTCAACGGCGCGTCATCTTCAGTCATTCTTGAGAGGTGAGGGGTGAATGGTGAGTGGTGAGAGGTTACCTTTACCACGTTGTAGCTTAACAATATTTCGGGATGATACGACAATTTCGCTCGGCGAAGACCTGGAATTCCCATATCTTCTTCGCGATTCAGATAGATATATTGCTCGGGCAGATGCTCGGCGAACTGCTGGTTGATGATGGCAAAAGCTCCCTCCACATGACGGTCGGCTTTCTCCACGCAGACGTCGAAGGTGTCGGTGGTAACAGCTGAGCCATATGTGAAAGCCACCATATGACCATCCACGAAAATGCTTCCGCCTATCATGCCGAGAGCATCCCAATTCGAAAAGATGGTCTCCATCACGCGATGCTCGGCATCAATAGTTTCATTCCCGTCTTCGTTTTGGTTTTGGTTTTCGTTTTTTTCTTCCTGCCATATTTCAGTCAGTCGGCGACATTCGTCAAAGTATTCCGGCGTAAGAGGACGATATTCAAAATTGGGATGCGCCGCACGGAAACGATGGATGTGATTACGCTTGGCATCCAGATGTCTGCCATGAAGCGTTGCGAGATCAGTGCGACGATAGATGTAATCGTATTGATCGCGAACAGGCTCGATGTTAGTTGAGAGTTGAGAGTTCTTGCCTTGCAAGCGACTAGAGGTCGAGCGGAGAGTTCTTGGACGAGCCAAGCGGCAAAGCCGAGCGGAGAGTTGGACCACTTGCGAGTCTTCAAGCCCAATCAAAGTAAGATCTCCATTGCTATCATCAAGTAATTCCTGAATAAGTTCCAGCGACAACGTTTCTGACGTACAAACCATATACGCTCGCTGACCATCGAAGGTGTAACGCAGTACCACGGTGTTTTCAAGTACGCACACCTCGGTATAGTACCAGAACTGCCATCCCACAAGGTTGGCAAAGGTGTAGTTGCAGTTACGCCGCCCAGAGGGTAGCGTAACTGCCTGCATCGCCTCGCGGTCAGA
>CAMVJU010000020.1 GCA_947167935.1 uncultured Prevotellaceae bacterium
AGTCGTTGTACTTCTCCGACAGCGGCAGGATGGCCACCTGGTCGGGCGTGAGCCAAAGGGGGAAGTGCCCGCTGGTGTGCTCGATGAGCACGGCGGCGAAACGCTCCATAGAGCCGAAGGGAGCACGGTGAATCATCACGGGCGTCTTCTTTTGGTTGTCCTCGTCGGTGTATTCCAGACCGAAGCGTTTGGGCAGGTTGTAGTCCACCTGGATGGTGCCCAGCTGCCAGCGGCGGCCGATGGCGTCCTTAATCATGAAATCGAGCTTGGGGCCATAGAAGGCAGCCTCGCCGTATTCCACCTTGGCGGGCAGGCCCTTCTCTTCGCAGGCCTCCTGGATAGCTTTCTCAGCCAATGCCCAGTCCTCGTCGGTGCCCACGTATTTGTCGTGGTCGTTGGGGTCGCGCAGGCTGATTTGTGCCTCGAAGTTAAAGCCGAAGGCCGACAACACAATATTAATAATGTCCATCACATTGAGGAACTCCTGCTTCACCTGATCGGGACGGCAGAAGAGGTGGGCGTCGTCCTGTGTGAACGAGCGCACACGGGTCAGGCCGTGCAGCTCGCCGCTCTGCTCATAGCGGTAGACGGTGCCGAACTCTGCGATGCGCAGAGGCAGGTCGCGATAGCTGCGGGGCTTCCATGCGAAGATCTCGCAGTGGTGCGGGCAGTTCATCGGCTTCAGCAGGTACTCCTCGTCCTCTTCAGGGGTGTGGATGGGCTGGAACGAGTCCTTGCCGTAGTGATCCCAGTGACCGCTGGTCACGTAGAGGTTCTTCGAGCCGATATGCGGAGTGATAACTTCCTGATAACCAAAGCGCTTCTGCACACGACGCAAGTGATCCTGCAGACGCAAGCGCAGCTCGGTGCCCTTCGGCAGCCAGATAGGCAGACCCTTGCCAACTTTGTCAGAGAACATAAACAGTTCCATCTCCTTGCCAATCTTGCGGTGGTCGCGCTTCTTGGCTTCCTCCAGCATGACAAGGTATTCGTCGAGCATCTTTTTCTTGGGGAATGAGATGCCGTAGAGGCGCTGCATCTGCTCGCGGGTAGCGTCGCCACGCCAGAAGGCACCGGCCACGCTGGTGAGCTTAACGGCCTTGATCTCGCCTGTGTCGACGAGGTGCGGACCGCGGCAGAGGTCGGTGAAGTTCCCCTGCGTATAGGTGGTGATGGTGCCGTCCTCGAGGTCCTGCTCGATGTGCTCGCACTTGTAGGTCTGACCGTCGGCAGCAAACTGCTTCAGAGCGTCTGCCTTGGCCACTTCTTTACGAACAACGGGCTCCTTCTTGCCGGCCAGTTCCTTCATCTTCTGTTCGATGGTGGGGAAGTCGCTCTCCTTGATCATCTCTCCGTTGGGGAGAAGCACGTCGTAGAAGAAGCCGTTCTCCACAGCAGGACCGAAGCCGAACTGAACGCCGGGATACAATTCCTGAAGCGCCTCAGCCAGCAGGTGGGCACTGGTGTGCCAGAAGGTGTGCTTGCCCTGCTCGTCATCAAACTTATAGAGCTCGATCTTCGCGTCCTCGTTGATGGGACGGTTCAGCTCTACTGTCTCGCCGTTCACTCCGCAACTTACGACGCTGCGTGCCAGAGCCGGCGAAATGCTCTCGGCAATCTGAAGTCCCGTCACGCCCTGCTCATACGAGCGAACAGATCCGTCGGGAAAAGTAATGTTGATCATATTTACAATATATGTTTAAGTTTAAGCGGGTGCAAAGGTAATAAAAAGAAGTGAAAAGCAAAAAGTGAAAAGTGAAAAAAATGTATTTCTTTATTTTTTCGTCTTCGTTTTGGTTTTGGTTTTCGTCTTCGTTTTCGTTTTCGTCTTCAAGCTTCCCTCGTCCAGGGCATCGAGCATCGACATCTGTTTCTCGTGCAGATAAGTATCGACGGAGAATCCCTTCTCTACTATTTTGGCAAGCAGATAGCGACGGCTGAGCCATGCCTGCCGCAGGTCGGGCAGGACATTGCCCAGCCGGCGTGAGGCCTGCTTGTTGTTGGTCTCTACCTTGTCGCTCAGCTCGATGGGCTTGGCCAGGATGTCGTGCAATTGCTCAGAAAAATACTCGGCGCTGCGCTTCACACGCTCCAAGAACTCCGTCTCGTGCAGGCCGTCGAACGACAGCGACTGAATCTTCAGCTGCCATTTGCCGGCCACGGCTATGACACGCTGCTGCAGGTCGATAAGTGCCTGGTCGTGCAGCTGCTTGAGTGAGGAATGGCTATGGTAGAAGAACTCGGCGAAGATGCGCACCATCGACTCCTGCAGCGCAAGGATGGAACGGAAATCGAAGAGCTGCAGCAGCAGGTAGCGCTCATACTCCTGCTTCAACAGCGGCAGCTGCTGGATGCTGCGCTCAGCCTCGCTTTCCTGACGGGCAATATAGTTGTCCACACGCTCGTCGTTGATGATGGCACGGGCCTCCAAGGGTGTGGCCAGCACGAGGCCTTCCAACGTACGACAGCGGCTCAAAGCCACGTACACCTGACCTGGGGCAAAGCTCTGGTTGGCGTCGATGATGGCACGGTCGAAAGTAAGGCCCTGACTCTTGTGGATGGTGATGGCCCACGCCAATCGCAGCGGTATTTGCTTGAAAGTGCCCTGCACCTCAGCCTCTATCTCGCGTGTCTTCTCATTCAGCGTATAACGGGTGTTCTCCCATTCCAGCGGCTCCACCTCGATGGCCTCGACATCGCCCTCGCAATAGACGGTGAGACGATTCTCGCCGGCCTCCATCACACGGCCTATGCGTCCATTATAATAAAGATGAGCAGAGGAAGGGTCGTTCTTCACGAACATCACCTGTGCGCCCTCTTTCAATACCAACGCCTCAGCCGTGGGATAGGAGTAGTCGGGAAAGGTGCCCTTCACTTCAGCGCGATAGGTAAACGCACGGCCGGGCAGCTTCTGCAACTCTGATTCGTTGTAGGAATTAGCCAGGTTGTTGTGGGTGGTCAGACGGATGGCAAGCTGGCTGTCGGCTGTTGGCAGCTGAGTCACCCTGCTGTTCAGCCGGGCTAACGATGCTGCAGAGGGATTGCCGCTGCGCACCTCATTCAGCAGGGCGATGAACGAGGCATCCTGCTGGCGGTAGACCTGGCTCAGCTGGATGGTGACATAGTCAATCTGCTGCAGGGCCTTCGAGCCGAAGAAGTAAGGTGTGTCGTAATAGGGCCTGAGCATGCGCTCGTCCTCGGGTGTGACAACGGGCGTGAGCTGTGCCAGGTCGCCAATCATCAGCAGCTGCACGCCGCCAAAGGGCTGGCTGTGGTCGCGGAAACGTCTCAGCACGGTATCAATAGCATCGAGCAGGTCGGCACGCACCATCGAGATCTCATCGATAATCAACAGGTCGATAGAGGCAATGATCTTGCGCTTCTCCTTACTGAAATCAAACTTGCTCTCCAGCTTGGCTCCAGGCATATAGGGCGAGAAGGGCAGCTGGAAGAACGAGTGGATGGTCACCCCCTCCGCGTTGATGGCAGCCACACCCGTTGGTGCCACTACAATAGGCCGTTTGCGCGACCGTTCCATCACAGTCTTTAGAAACGTGGTCTTGCCCGTTCCTGCCTTACCAGTCAGAAAGATGCTACGCCCCGTATTTTCCACAAAGTCCCACGCTATGCGCAGCTCATTATTTTGTTCCATGGTGCAAAGTTACGAAAAAAGCTTGTAAAGAACAACGGATTTTGGAAGATTAACGCAAATCCACCAAGAATAAAGGCAAAAAATGAGCAACCTAGTTAGATTGCTCATTTTTTATTAGATATTTGTGCCAACTGCTATGTTACTGTTTAAATTTTTAGTGTTATGTGTTGTTCGCCACAAGCAGACACGGCTCGTTTGAGGGTAAAAAGCTTTAAAAAACTGAAAACTTTTGCTCATATCAGTTTTTCTGTGTAATTTTGCACGCTAAATAAATAATGAGAAAATGAGAAAATGGTTCATCGGTATCCTATGGAGCCTACTGCTACTGGTTGCCGTAGGCGTAGGAGTGATATTTTGGGCTATCGCTGACGGTCGCATAGGCGACATGCCACCCATCGAAGAGATGCTGAACCCTATTGACAAGTCTGCCTCGCAGGTGTATTCGGCCGACGGCAAACTGTTGGGTACCTATAGCTATAGTCGTGAGAATCGTGTGATGGTGAACTACAGCGAGCTGTCGCCTGCATTGGTGGAGGCGCTGGTAGCTACTGAGGATGCCCGGTTCTTTGAGCATGCGGGTATCGACTTCAAGGCGCTGATACGTGCCATCGTAAAGCGTGGCGTGCTGAGGATGAAGAGCGCTGGTGGCGGCTCGACCCTCACCCAGCAGCTGGCTAAGCAGCTCTATCATGAAGGCGGTGCGCATACCACTGCCGAGCGTATGCTGCAGAAACCCATTGAGTGGGTGATTGCCGTGCAGCTGGAGCGTACCTATACGAAGGAAGAAATTATTGCCCTGTATCTCAATAAGTTTGATTTCCTCAACAATGCCGTGGGCATCAAGACGGCTGCCAACACTTATTTCTCGAAAGAGCCGCAAGACCTCAGCATCACGGAGTCGGCCACGCTGGTGGGCATGTGTAAGAACCCCAGCTATTTCAATCCGCGCCGCTATCCTGAACGCTGTCAGGAGCGCCGTAACATTGTGCTGCAGCAGATGTACAAGGAGGGATATCTCACCGAAGAGCAGCTGGACAGCTGTCAGGAGGTGTCGCTGGCTAGTGAACTGAGATTCCACGTGGCAGACCACAACAACGGCATGGCTCCGTATTTCCGCGATTTCCTGCGCCGCTACATGATGGCGAAGGAGCCCGTGCTGAGCGACTATCCGGAATGGAATCGCGGGCAGTATGAAATTGACAAGATTGCCTGGGCAGAGGATCCGCTCTATGGCTGGTGCAATAAGAACAAGAAGAGCGACGGCTCGCCCTATAATGTCTATACCGACGGCCTGAAAATCTACACCACCCTCGACTCGCGTATGCAGCAGTATGCCGAGGAAGCCTGCTATGAGCATGTGGTGGGCTATCTGCAGCCTGAGTTCTCGCGTGGCAACCGCAACCGTAGGAATGCTCCCTACGCCAACAACTTGTCGGCAGCCGACGTGAACAAGATTATCAAGCGCAACATCCGCCAGAGCGACCGCTACCGTGTGCTGAAGGAGGCCGGCGCTTCGCAGGAGGAGATTGATGCCTCGTTCAATACGCCGGTGAAGATGGCTGTGTTTACCTACAACGGCGAGCGCGACACGGTGATGACGCCGCGTGACTCCATCCTTTATTATAAGTCGTTCCTGCGCACAGGCTTTATGAGCATGGAACCGCATAACGGTCATGTGAAGGCATACGTGGGCGGACTCGACTTCCAGCACTTTGCCTACGACATGGCTACGGCTGGTCGCCGACAGGTGGGCTCCACCATCAAGCCGTTCCTCTATTCATTGGCCATGTCACCCTATGGGGGAGGCATGACGCCCTGCACCACTGTGCCCTGCGAGCATCGCACCTACTATACGGAGGGCGGAAGGCCGTGGTCGCCGCGTGGCAGCGCCGCCGAGGGGCCGGTAACGCTGAGATGGGGTCTGCAGACATCGAATAACCTGGTGTCGGCCTATCTTATCGACGTGCTGCGTCCTAAGAACTTCCTCCAGATTCTGCGTGAATACGGCTTTAACAACCCCGATATCTTCCCTGGTCCAGCCCTCTGTCTGGGTCCCTGCGAGAACACCGTGGCCGAGATGGTTAGCGCCTACACCACTTTCGTCAATCACGGCTATCGCTCAGCACCTGTATATGTGACGAAGATTGTGGACAACGAGGGTAAGGTATATAATGCCGACGTGCTGACAAGGCCTGGCAACGAGGTGCTTGACAACGAGACGGCCGAGAAGATGATCTACCTGCTGCGCGGCGTTGTCGACGGCGGCACGGGTGGTCGCCTGCGCTCACGCTATGGCATCCATGCTCCCTTGGGCGGCAAGACGGGTACGACCAACAGCAACAGCGATGGCTGGTTTATGGGCGTCGCTCCGAAGCTGGTCTCTGGCGCCTGGGTGGGTGGTGAAGACCGCGACATCCACTTCGAGAGCATGGCCTTCGGACAGGGTGCTGCCGCAGCCCTGCCTATCTTCGCCCTCTACATGAAGAAGATCTATGCCGACCCCACCATCGATATTACCGAAGACGACCAGTTTGAACTCACTCCGGGCTTCGACCCCTGTAGAGGCGAGCTGAATATGGGATTCGGCGATGAGGACGAGGAAGGCGAGGAAGGCGGCGAGGAGCAGGAAGGCGCCGGCATTCCCGTATTGTATGAATAACGAAAACGAAAACGTTAACCATAATTATAACGAATACGAATACGAAAACGAAAACAATGAAACATCCGTTACGTAGCAGCGTATGCACCGAAGGTCGCCGCATGGCCGGCGCCCGTGCCCTGTGGGTTGCCACAGGCATGAAGCACGAACAGTTTGGCAAGCCCATTATTGCCATCGTCAACTCGTTCACTCAGTTTGTACCAGGACATACGCACTTGCATGAGATAGGACAAATCGTAAGAGAAGAGATTGAACAGCTGGGCTGCTATGCTGCCGAGTTCAATACCATCGCCATCGACGATGGCATTGCCATGGGCCACGACGGTATGCTCTACTCGCTGCCCTCACGCGACATCATCGCCGACTCGGTGGAATATATGGTCAATGCACACAAAGCTGACGCCATGATCTGCATCAGCAACTGCGACAAGGTGACGCCGGGTATGCTGATGGCTGCCATGCGCCTGAATATTCCTGCCGTGTTCGTGAGTGGTGGCCCTATGGAGGCTGGCAAGTGGCGCGGCGAGAATGCCGACCTCATCACCGCTATGGTGAAGGGTGCCGACCCGTCGGTCAGCGACGAGGAGATGAAGCAAATTGAGCTGTGTGCCTGTCCTGGTTGCGGCTCCTGTTCGGGTATGTTCACCGCCAACTCGATGAACTCGCTCACCGAGGCCATCGGACTGGCCTTGCCCGGCAACGGCACCATCTTGGCTACACATACCAACCGCATCAAGTTGTTCCGAGAGGCAGCACAGCTGATCGTGAAGAACGCTATGGCCTATTATCAGGATGGCGACGAGTCGGTATTGCCCCGCAGCATCGCTACCCGTCAGGCTTTCCTCAATGCGATGTCGCTCGACATTGCCATGGGCGGCTCGACCAATACCGTGCTCCACCTTCTGGCTGTGGCACAGGAGGCTGGCGTCGACTTCACCATGAAGGACATCGATGCACTAAGCCGCAAGGTGCCCTGCCTCTGCAAGCTCGCTCCCAATACACAGAAGTATAGTGTGCAGGAGTGTAACCGTGCCGGTGGCATCCTCGGCATCCTGAACGAGTTGAACAAAGGTGGGCTTATTGACAGCAGCGCCATTCGTGTAGACGGTATGACTTTGGGTGAGGCAATGGAGAGATATGACGTCAATGGTCTCAATGACGAGACAGCTATCTACCTTAGTGCTCCCGCCGGTCGCTTCTCCACGGAGATGGGGTCGCAAAACGAATACTACGACAAGCTCGACCTGGACCGTGAGAACGGCTGCATCCGCGACATTGAACATGCCTATACGAAGGACGGCGGACTGGCTGTGCTCTTCGGCAACATTGCCCAGGACGGCTGTGTGGTGAAGACGGCTGGCGTGGATGAGAGCCTCTGGCACTTCGAAGGTCCCGCCGTAGTGTTTGATTCGCAGGAAGACGCCTGTGAGGGCATCCTTGGCGGCAAAGTGAAGAAGGGCGACTGTGTGGTCATTACCCACGAAGGTCCGAAGGGCGGCCCAGGTATGCAGGAGATGCTCTATCCCACATCTTATATCAAGAGTATGCACATGGGGCGTGAGTGCGCCCTCATCACCGACGGACGCTTCAGCGGCGGCACCAGCGGCCTGAGCATCGGCCATATCTCGCCCGAGGCAGCCAACGGCGGCAATATCGGTAAGATCAAGGACGGCGACATCATCATCATCGACATCCCCTCGCGCAGCATCAATGTGAAGCTGAGCGACGAGGAGCTGGCCGCACGTCCGCAGCAGCCTTTGAAGCGCAACCGTGTCGTATCGAAGGCCCTGCGTGCCTATGCCCAGAGTGTCAGCTCAGCCGACAAAGGTGGCGTGAGAATCATTGAAGATTGACCATTGAAGATTGACCATTGAACATTGACCATTGAACATTGAAGAAGCTGATTGCGATACTGAGCCTTGCCTGTACCATCTGTTGTACTGCCGTTGCTGAGGAAGACCCGAAGCTGACGGGTACCGTCATCGGCTCGGCTGAGTCGGTGGATTACTCTACGTGGATGCAGTCGACGACGGTGAACACGTGTAAAAATGCCTTTGATGGAAACCTGAACACTTTCTTCGCTTCGTGGGAACGCAGCTATACTTGGGCAGGCCTTGACTTGGGAGAACCCTATGTCATTACCCGAGTGGGATGGTCTCCCCGCAACGATGTCCACGGCGAAGAGCGTGTGCTGTTAGCTGTGTTCGAAGGCGCCAACAGACCTGATTTCATGGATGCGCTGCCGCTCTACCTCGTCGATGAGCAAGGCACCATAGGCACTATTTCATACGCTGACGTCAACTGCTCGAAGGGTTTCCGGTATGTCAGATACGTCGGCCCCAATGATGCACGCTGCAACATTGCCGAGCTTGAGTTCTACGGCCATAAGGGCGAGGGCGACGAGTCGCAGCTCTATCGGGTGACGAACCTGCCCACCGTCAGCATCCACACCCTCAATGGTGAGATTCCTTATGACAAGGTGCATCAGATTGTGTCGCAGCTGACCATCATCTCTGACGACGGACTGCTGTCAGAGCCTGGTACGACGCGTGAAAGGGGTAATGCTTCGCGTAGCTTTCCCAAGAAACCCTGGCGCATCAAGTTCGACAAGAAGCAGAGAGTGCTCGATGCTCCTTGCAAAGCCAAGAAATGGACGCTCCTCAACAACTACGGTGACAAGACGCTGATGCGCAATCTGCTGGCCTTTGAGCTGAGCCGTCGACTGGGGATGCCTTACACACCTTACGGAACAGCCGTCGATGTGCTGCTCAATGGTGAGTACAAGGGCTGCTATCAGCTGTGCGACCAGGTGGAGGTGAACAAAAACCGCGTGAATATTGAGGAGATGACGCCGCAGGACAACAGCGGCACGGAGCTCACAGGCGGATATTTCATCGAGATAGACGCATACGCCGACCAAGAGGCTTCTCATTTCTATTCGTCCAAAGGCAATCCCGTCACCATCAAGTCGCCGGACGAGGACTCCATCACCACGCAGCAGAAGACCTACATCCGCCAGCGCTTTAACAACATGGAAAGCAATTGGCGCACTTATCTTGACTTGAACACCTTCCTCCGCCATTTCCTTGTAGGAGAGCTGTCGGGCAACACCGATACCTATTGGAGTGTGTTCATGTATAAGGATCGCGATGACAAGATGTTCTATACAGGTCCCGTTTGGGACTTTGATCTCGCCTTCGAAAACGACAACCGTACCTATCCCGTCAACAACAAGAGGGACTATATCTATCGCAGCGGCGGCAGCTGTGCCGGCAATATGGAGACCTTCGTGGATAATATCGTGGTGAGGAATGCCAATGCCCGTGCACAGCTCTATGAGATTTGGGATGAGGCACGGCAGGGTGGGCTTACTGAGGAAAACATGGTGGCATTCATCGACAGCCTGGAGCAGGCGTTGGATCAGTCGCAGCAGCTGAACTTCACCCGTTGGCCCATTATGAACACCTACGTCCACCAGAATCCCGTGCTCTGGGGCAGTTATAAAGCCGAGGTGCAGAACGTGCGCCGCTTTATGAAGGAACGTATCGCCTGGATGGACAATAAGCTGGGCTATGTCTATACTCCCAACAACATAGCCGACACGCACATCGACTTCTATCAGCCTTATCAGGTGTATAACCTGCAGGGCAGGGTCTGTGGCGACAAGCTGGAAGGCTTGGCATCGGGCATTTACGTTGTCCGTCAGGGACGTGCGGTCAGGAAAGTGACAATATCAGACAAAAATTAGACCAAACCTATATGCAAGAAAAGATTACCGGCTCTGAAGCGCTGATGCTGGCCTTGAAGGCGGAAGGTGTAGAGACCATCTTCGGCTATCCCGGCGGCAGCATCATGCCTGTCTATGATGCCCTCTACGACTATACCCGTGGGCCAAAGAAGGCCTTCGACCATATCCTTGTGCGCCATGAGCAGGCTGCTACACATGCTGCTGAGGGCTATGCCCGTGTCAGCGGCAGGGTTGGGGTGGCCATCGTCACCAGTGGTCCAGGTGCTACGAACACGCTGACGGGTGTGGCCGATGCCATGCTCGACTCTACGCCTATCGTCGTCATCGCCGGACAGGTGCCTATCGCTGCGCTGGGAACGGATGCCTTTCAGGAGGTGGACCTCGTCGGCTTGGCGCAGCCCATCTCGAAGTGGAGCTATCAGATACGTCACGCCGAGGATATCGCCTGGGCCGTGAGCCGTGCCTTTTATATTGCCCGCAGCGGCAGACCTGGCCCTGTGGTGCTCGACTTCCCCAAAAATGCACAGGTTGAGACTGTGGAGTTCAAGGCTGAGCACGTCAGCTTCATCCGTTCCTATGTGGCCTATCCGAAGCTGAGCGAGGAGGCCGTGCAGCAGGCTGCTGCCCTTATCAATGCCGCGAAGAAACCTCTCGCATTGGTGGGACAAGGCGTGGAGCTGGCCGGTGCACAGGAGGAGCTGAAAACTTTCCTTGAGAAGGCCGACATCCCCGCAGGTCGTACGATGCTGGGGTTGAGTGCATTGCCCTCGAACCATCCGCTGAACGTGGGTATGCTGGGCATGCACGGCAACTACGCCGTCAACCTGAAGGAGCAGGAATGTGACGTGCTTATCGCCATCGGTATGCGCTTCAGCGACCGTGTCACGGGGAGTCTGAAGACCTATGCCAAACAGGCAAAGATCATCCACCTCGATATTGACAAGAGCGAGATAGACAAAAACGTGAAGACCGATGTGGCTGTGGTGGCTGACTGTAAGGAGTCGCTGCCCGCCATCACTGCTCTCTTGGAGAAAACCAGCCATCAGGAGTGGCGCGACTCTTTCCTGCCCCTCAACGAGAAAGAACGTGTGAAGGTTATTGAGCCTGCCATCCACCCGAAGGACGGCCCGCTGCTGATGGGCGAGGTGGTGAACGCCGTAGCCGAGCAGTCGCCCGACGACACCGTACTTGTCACCGATGTGGGACAAAACCAGCTTTTCGCCACACGCTATTTCAAATATCACCACCAGCGCAGCATCTGCACCAGTGGTGGCCTTGGCACGATGGGCTATGGAATGCCAGCCGCTGTTGGAGCCTGCTTTGCTGTAAAGAGGAGAGAGGAAAGAGGAGAGAGGAAAGAGCGTACTATTGTTTGTTTCATGGGCGATGGCGGCTTCCAGATGAATATCCAGGAGCTGGGCACCATCATGGAGCAGCAATGCCCTGTGAAACTCATCCTGTTGAACAATAACTACTTAGGTAACGTGCGCCAGTGGCAGGATATGTTCTGGCAGCGCCGCAAGTCGTTCACGAAGATGCTCAATCCCTGCTACGAGCTCATCGCTCAGGGCTACGGCATCGCCTATGAAGCCGTCACCGACCGCAAGGATTTGGCTGCTGCCGTCAATAAGATGCTTACCACCAATGGTCCCTTCATTCTTGAGTGTGCCATCAAGGAAGATGACGACGTGCTGCCCATGACACCGCCGGGCAAGAATGTCGATGATATGATGCTGGAGAATTAAGAGTTAAGAATTATGGAAAAAAAGCTATACACACTCCTTGTCTACTCCGAGAACATTGCCGGTATCCTTAATCAGATAACGGCTGTGTTCACTCGCCGTCAGGTGAATATCGAGAGTCTGAACGTGTCGGCCTCGAGCATCCCCAACGTGCACAAATACACCATCACGGCGTGGAGCGACGAAGATCAGATCATCAAGATCACCAAGCAGATAGAGAAAAAAATCGATGTGGTGAAGGCCAACTATTTCACCGACGACCAGCTGTTCATCCGTGAGTCGGGCCTCTATAAGCTTGCCACCGATGCGGTGATGCAGAATCCTGAGATCAGCCGCACCATCCGTCGCCACGATGCCAGCATCATTGAGGTGAATCCCACCTATGTCATTGTAATGAAATACGGCATCACCGACGACATCATCTCGCTCTACCGTGCCCTCGATGCCTTTGGCTGTGTCCTGCAGTATACCCGCTCTGGCCGTATCGCCGTTACTCGCGGTATGCAGGAGCAGGTCAGCAATTTCCTTGAGCAGAGGGAAAAGGAGAAATAGACTGTCAGTAGCTCCTTTGCAGGAGCCCGATAGTTCCATCATTTTACTATACATAGCATGAGCAAAGTTACAGACATACTCAAGACCGCACAAAAACCCTTCGCCAGCTTCGAGCTGGTGCCACCCCTGAAGGGCAGCGACGTGAGCCGCCTCTACGACAGCATCGACCCGCTGATGCAGTTTCAGCCACCGTTCATCAACGTCACATGCCACCGCGACGAGGTGGAATATGTGCCCAACAGCGACGGCACCTACACGAAGATGACGCTGGCCAAGCGTCCCAGCACCATCGCCATCGTGGCAGCCATCATGCGCCGCTATCCGCAGCTGGAGATCGTGCCCCACGTCATCTGCGGCGGCGCCTCGCGCTCGAAAGTGGAGAGCGAGCTGCTTGACCTGCACTTCCTCGGCATACAAAACATCGTGGCTCTGCGCGGCGACGCCATCCCCGGCCAGCGTTTCTTCATTCCCGAGGCCGACGGCTTCAGCCACAGCTCAGAGCTCGTGTCGATGATCAGCCGCCTGAACAAAGGGCAGTATCTCGACCCCACGGTGAAGAAAGGCCTGCCGACGGATTTCTGCGTGGGCGTGGCCGCCTATCCTGAAAAACACTATGAGGCCGCCAACCTCAATACCGACATCATGCACCTGAAACAGAAAGTAGAGGCTGGCGCCGACTATATCGTCACGCAGATGTTCTTCGACAACGAGCAGTATTTCCGTTTCGTCGACCAGCTGCGCCAAGTAGGCATCACCGTGCCCGTCATCCCGGGCCTGAAGCCCATCTCCTCGCAGCGACAGATTGACCTGCTGCCTCGCTCATTCCACATCGACATTCCCCAGCCGCTGGTCAGCCGCCTCAGCCAGGCAAAGACCGCCAACGACGCTTACCAGATTGGCATCGAGTGGGCCATCGAGCAGAGCCGTGACCTGCTGGCACACGGTGCTCCCGCCATCCATTACTACACGATGGCCAAGACCGACAACGTCTGCCAGATTGTCAAAGCCGTATTTTAAAATAATGAGGGTGTGCCAAAACTGACACACCCTCTTCTATTACAAGCGCACCTGCATTTTCTTTCCGTCGTAACTGACGGTCTGCTGAGTGCCATCGGGCAGGACGATGGTGAACTGCCGCGTCTGCAACATCCCTGGGTAGGAGCCTTGACGTTCGCAAATGGTCAACGATCGCGAGCGGTCGTCCCAAGTGAAGAGGATGGTGCTATAGACGCCCTTCTCATAGTTGTAGCTGTCGCCTTCGTCCTCATAGAGCATAAACGAACCGTCGGCACCAGGATAGACGCGCAGCTCAAGGTTGTCCCATGCCTTTTCGCCCACATACTGCATCTCAGGACCAAGGGGCAGGATGCTACCTGCACGCACAAACATTGGCACGCGGTCGAGGGTGGTCTCAAGCGTCACGCTCTTTCCTCCCTGATAGCGCTGGCCCGTCCAGAAATCATACCATGTAGCGCCCTTCGGCAGGTATTTCGTGGCGGTCTTTGAGGCGGTGAAGTCAATGGCTCCGACGGGGGAACCGTCAGACGCATTCTGGCGATCCCAGCCTGTCATTGCATTGGTGCGGATGATTTTCTCCTCCGTGTACTGAGGATCAACGATGGGACAGGCGAGGATGCTGCGGCCAAACAGGAACTCGTCGGTCATATTCCACACCTTCTTGTCCTGAGCAAAGTCAGCAAACAGCGGACGCATATAGCTGCCATTATTCGTGGTCACCTGCCAGGCGGTGCTATACAAATAAGGCAGGAAGCGATAGCGCAGGCGAATCTGCTTCTCGATGGCATCGTAGACAGGCTCACCCTTCTGACCGAACTGCCAGATCTCGCGAGGTGCGTCGGCACCATGACTGCGGAAGACAGGACAGAACAGACCGTACTGCATCCAGCGCACGTAGAGCTCCTGGAACTGCGGATTCTTCGGTGCCGAGCCGCCGCCACGGGTGTTATAAGAGCCGCAGAAGAAGCCGCCGATGTCGGTATTGAAATTGGGGTTGCCCGTCAGCGTGAAGCTCAGGCCTGCAGGCACCTGCTTGCGCAGCATGTCCCACGACGAGTTGACGTCGCCACTCCACATGTTCGAGCCATAGTGTTGCTGGCCGGCGAAGCTCGAGCGCGTCATAATGAAGATGCGCTTGCCACGGTCGTCCTGACGCTGGGCCTGATAGATGCCGCGGACAGTCTCCAAGGGGAAGGCGTTGCGCTGCGAGCGCCAAGTGCCGCCATAGACGGGATGCTCGTAGTCACTCTCCTTTGGATTGAAGAAGTCGGGGTCGGTAGAGTCCATCCACCAGGCATCACAGCCATAGTCATAGAGTGTCTTCAGGTATTTCCAATAGATAGCGCGTGCCTCAGGATGAAAGGCATCGTAGACCTTTACGCCAGAGGGGTACTTCATCACAGGAGGCCAAATGTGCGAGATGCCGCTCTGGGGCCACGTCTCAAAAGGCATCAGCAGACCTTTCTCGTTCAGCTCACGGAACTGCTGCGTCTGTGGACCAAAACTGGCCCAGATGCTGATCATAAAGTGAGCATGCTTCTTGTGCACATTGTCAATCATCTGCTTGCCGTTGGAGAAGTCCTCGGCGAGGAAGTCCATTGCGTTCCATAGGTAGTTCGAGCCCCAGTACTGCCAGTCCTGGATGATGCCGTCTAAGGGAACGTTCAGCGCACGGTATTGGTCGACGATGCCCTCCGTTTCGCGGGCCGTCTTATAGCGTTCCTTCGACTGCCAGTAGCCGTAGGTCCACAGCGGAAACATGGGCACGTCGCCCGTCAGGTAGCGCATCTGAGCGATGACGCCGTCGGCAGAGCCGCCATACATAAAGTAGTAGTCGATGCCGTCGCCTACCTCTGCATCGAAGGTCATGCCCTCGGCATTGTCCTCGAACATCGTGGGCGAATAGTTCTCCCAATAGATGCCCCAGCCCTTGATGCTCTGCAGCACGTTCTGGAAGTCCTCGAGGTTCGACTGCTCCATGCGTTTCTTCTCACCTCGGCGGTTCATCTTGCCGTCCTGAAAGGTGCCCAGGCCATAAATGGCTTCGTCCTTGTCAAGCGTAAAGGTCTGACGGGCACCGCTCACGTCGCAGTTTTTCTCCTTGAGCAGCAATTTCCCCCTAGAAGTGAGGAACGTCAGGTTGCCCTGAGCATCCTTACGTATTGTCAGTTCACTGCTCTTCCATTGGCTACTGGTTGTCAAACACGGAACATCCTCAGGCTTCGCAGTCACTACCAATGACTTTGTAGGCTGTCCTTTCACGATGTGTACAATAGACGGAGTAATGAACTCAATTTTCACTTCCTGCGCCTTTGACAGCTGCAGGCTCATGGCCATCAAGACCAATAAAAACAGGCTTTTCTTCATAACGTGTTGGATTTTTGCCACAAAGTTATGAAATAATCCACACATCAGCAACAATTTGTCGTAAAAAGTTTGTAACTTTGCATCCGTAACATCTATAATATGGACATCAACCTACCTCCCTACGACATCAAATGGCGCGAACGCAACGGCAAACGCGAGATATTTGATTTCCTGCGTCGGCGCTACATCGCGCTGACGCCAGAGGAGTGGGTACGACAGCATTTCGTGCACTACTTGGTAGAACACAAGGGCTATCCGAAGGGATTATTAGCCAATGAAATGGAACTGCGTGTAGGCGAGAAACGGCTGCGATGTGACACTGTGCTTTACAGCGCCGCATTGCAGCCGCAAATGATTATCGAGTATAAGGCTCCCGATGTGGCCATCACGCAACGTGTGTTCGACCAGATTACGGCCTATAACATGCTGCTGCATGTAGACTATCTCATCGTGTCAAACGGTCGCCAGCATTTCTGCTGCCACATGGACTATGCCCGTCACAGCTATGAATTCCTGAGCGACATACCCGACTATAGCACAATAACCGTTAACCAATAACCGTTAACCGTTGGTTATGCCATATCGTTAGCGTCAGTGCTCTTTTTTGATGAAGAAGTCCTCTTCACGCCAGTGCCCGAAGAGCGACGACGGGTCGTCTTCTTCTCGTCCTGACCTACGGCCTTCTCAGTCTTCACTCCAGCCAGCTCAGGATCGATGAGGATACGTCCGCAGTATTCGCAAACGATGATCTTCTTGTGCATCTTGATGTCGAGCTGACGCTGGGGCGGAATCTTGTTGAAGCAGCCGCCACAGGCATCACGCTGCACATAGACAATGCCCAGACCGTTGCGGGCGTTCTTGCGGATGCGCTTGAACGAGGTGAGCAGACGCGGCTCAATCTTTGCCTCCAGCTCATGGGCTTTTTCACGCAGGTTCTCTTCCTCGTTGCGAGTCTCGTCCATAATCTCGTCCAGCTCGCTCTTCTTCACATCCAGGTCGCCCTGCTTCTCTTCGAGCACAGCGGCGCTGCTGTCCAGCTCCACATTCTTCTCCTCGATGCGGCGAGTGGCCTCGTTGATCTTCTTGTTGCAGAGCTCAATCTCAAGTGACTGGAACTCTATCTCTTTCGAGAGCGTATCAAACTCGCGATTGTTTCTTACCTCATTGAGCTGCTGCTTATAGCGGTCAACATTGGCCTGACTCTCAATAATCTCGCCACGCTTCTGCGAGATGGCGCGCTCAAACTCATCAATCTCAGCCTTGATGCGGTCGATGCGGGTGGTGAGGCCCTCAATCTCTGCCTCCAGGTCTTCCACCTCAAGAGGTAGCTCGCCACGCAGAGCTTTCTTCTCGTCGATGGCCGATAAGGCGGTCTGCAACTGGAACAATGTCTTCAGTTTCTCCTCTACGGAGAGGTCGGTTGGATCTTTCTTTGCCATAAAACTAATTTACAATTTGACTATTTACAATTTACTATTTTATTACAGGTACAATATCGGATTCGTGTTGGTCTTTGCTATCTTGCAACGCACGTCAGGCCAATCCCTGCCGATGACGTCGCGCAGCAGCTCAGCAGTAAAGTGCTCGCTCTCGTAATGGCCGATGACGCAAATCTGAATCTGCTGCTCATGACCAAAATACTGGTGGTAGTGCATCTCGCCGGTGATGAAGGCATCGGCCCCGTTGGCGATGACCTCGTCGAGGAGGAAGTCACCGACTCCGCCACAAATGGCCACCTTGCTAATGGGACGCAGAAGCAACTCATTGCACATGGCACAGTTGGCCTCCATGCGGTCCTTCACAAGGGCAATGAAGGCACGGGCATCCATCGGCTCCTCCAGCTCGCCCATCACCCATTGGCCTTTCTCGGCGGGGGAACCGCTGAGCGCACCGTCCTCGGGCTCGAGGCCGAAGTGCACATGCTGCAGCCCAAGACGCTCAGCAATCTTGAAGTTCACACCACCACGGGCATTGTCAAGATTGGTATGCAGCGACACTACGGCCACATCGTTCAGAATGGCCTTACGCACAGTACGTTGCACGTCAGTCGCGTCACTCACCTGCTTCAACCCACGGAAGAGCAGGGGATGATGGCTCACCACGAGATTGCAGCCCTTGGCCACAGCCTCGTCAATGATGGACTCGGTCACGTCCAGACACAATAAGGCCCCTGAAACCTCCGCCTCTGTCAACCCAATCTGCAGGCCAGCATTGTCCCAGCTTTCCTGCAGCGGCAGGGGCGCGAATCTTTCAAGGGCTTCCAGCACTTGTTTTATTTTCACGCTCTAATGTCGCTAAATATAATGTTAAGGGCTGCAAAGTTACTGCTTTTCTGCGTAATAGCACAAAAAAGCCGCAACATTTAAAGAATAATTAACAAATCTGATTACCACTCATTGAGGGTTGACACAGCCTCGACGGCATCCTCCACATCATCAGGAAGCATGTGGAAGAAGTTGAAGCCTGTGCGCTGCTCCACATCGTCTACACTCACGGCCTGCTGACGCCAAGGCTGGCGATGACCGTCGTTGGTGAAGATGAAGCCAACGGCAGCGGGTGTCGGGCGCATACGGCATACGACCTTGAAAAAACCAGAGGGCACGGTGACATGATTGCGTCCTATCTGCCGAGGGTTCTCATCCTCGAAAAGCGGCCCGCAGACAATGGTCAGCTCGCCATAGCGACGCGCCCAAGTACGGCATTGCATCTCCAGGTCGTTCCAGTCCTCTTTGTTCAGGCCGTGATTCTGCGGACAGATGTTCGTCAGCAGAAACGACTGCGTCATCGCCTCCTCGTCCCATTTGTTGTCACCAGCAGGACACATGTGACCACGATCATAGCGTGAGTTATAGAAGTCCTGGAAGGTAGCGCGTGGTGCAGCCACGTCGGTATCCTCCTCAAAACGCTCATTCTCGCGCTGGATGCTGCCGTAGGTGTGTTCCTTCGTCAGCGTCCAAGCCACCCAGTTGGGACATTTCGTCTGCTTGTTATAGCTGGTAACGTATGCCTTTCTCGTCAGCATCTTTTCGCTGACGCCACGACCCACGTGCTGTTTCGTCAGGTCAACGGGCTGTTGTGACTCATTGGCCCCATTAGTCTCATTAGTCCCATTGGACTCATGGGTCTGCTGAGACTGCGAGAAGGTGCTGATCTGTCCTACGGACTGTGTATTCGTACGACGGCAGAAAGTCAACAACATGCAGGTGACAAGTGCCATCAGAAAAAATAGTCTGTTCATGGTTATATTCTCATTTGCGCTGCAAAGATACTATTTTCCCATGAAAAAAACCAACGTTGGATATATAAAAATGTACGCGAAGGGAAAATTCTTCATTAAAAAGTTGGAGGTTTGAGCTATTCTTCGTATCTTTGCAAAACAATAAACGAGAACCTTATGAAACTATTCCAAATTTCCATTATCCGCGCCATCGCGGCTATTGTCGTGGGCGTACTGCTGCTGAAGTATGACGAGGCAGTGTTGAAAGGACTGACCATTGCTATGGGTATTATGTTCCTCATTGCCGGCGTGGTCTCACTAGTGGGATGGATTAATCAGCGGCGCAAGAAGGCCGACTTCCGCGTGATGGACGACGGTGAGGGCGGCAAGACCAAGGGCGACGACAGCCAGCCAATGTTCCCCATCGTGGGTCTGGGCAGCGTATTGCTGGGCCTGATACTGTCGCTGACGCAGACCGCCGACTTCCTGACATGGGCAATGTACCTGCTGGGCGGCGTCCTGATATTGGGTGGTCTCAACCTGATGATGAACCTGCTGTCGGCACGTAAGATGGAGCCTGTTGACGGCGTGCTTTGGATAGCCCCTGCCCTTATCGTGATAGCTGCGCTGTTCGCCATGATTAAAGGCCTGGTGCCTGCCAAGACGACAACCACCATTCTGGGCGTGACCTCGCTGGTCTATGCCATTGCCGAAATGGTTTACTCATTCCTTTTCTACCGTATCCGCAAGCGCTATGAGCTGACACAGGCTCAGGTGCGACGCGCCTCTGAATACAGCAGAGCCAAAGCCGAAGACGGCGAGATCGTGGAGGTCAAAGATTGAAAGTTTAAGGTTAAAAGTTAACAAATCATACTATGACAATCATAGGAATAGCAGGCGGAACGGGTTCGGGCAAGACCACCGTCGTGAAGCATATCGCCCAGGCGTTGCCGCCACACTGTGTGGCTGTGGTGCCCCTTGACTCGTATTATAACGACACCACGAACATGACTCCCGAGGAGCGCAAGGCTATCAACTTCGACCATCCTGATGCCTTCGACTGGAAACTGCTGACAGAGCAAATCCACATGCTGAAGAGTGGCAAGGCCATCGAGCAGCCCACCTACTCCTACATCGAAAGCAACCGCCAGAAGGAGACCATCCATGTGGAGCCTAAGCCCGTCATCATCATCGAAGGCATTATGACGCTGCACTACAAGAAATTACGCGACATGATGGACCTGAAGATATTTGTCGACACCGACAGCGACGTGCGCCTCATCCGCAATATCCGTCGCGATGTGGTAGAGCGCGGTCGTACTGTCGACATGGTGCTCAACCGCTATGAGAAGGTGCTGAAGCCCATGCACGACCAGTTCATCGAACCCACCAAAAAGTTTGCCGACCTTATTATCCCCTGGGGTGGCGACAACAAGACCGGCATACACATTCTCAAGACTTACATCGAGGGCATCGTTACAGGCGTCTAACACCAAGTTGTATTACAACATAAAGGCTGGCTCCCATCAGAACCAGCCTTTATGTTATTGAGCCTCTTTCACCACATAGACAACGGTAGGAAGGTGGTCGCTATAGCCATCGAGCCAAACGCCACCGGCATGTGTACGCTTGGTGTTGCCCTTATAGCGGCCTTCACGCTGGAAGAGATAGTCACGACGGAAAACCTGATGCCCGTAATATTTCAGCGTCGAGGTGTCTATTTTCTTCAAGTCAACGGGTTTGCCGCTCTTCATATGCTTGGTGTCGAGTAGCGTCTTTGAGAGGATAATCTGGTCGAAGAGGTTCCAGCCGCCATCATATTGCAGGGTGCCTGTACCTGAAGCCAGTACGTCCCACCAGGGATTCCACAAGCCACCCTCTTCCACATCCTTGATTTTGCGTACAGCACCCAAAGCCTCGGACATAGACTTGTCCTGCGGATCGTCGTTCATATCACCCATAATGAACAACTTTACATTGGGATTCTCACGCAACAGCTCTTCCTTCACTTCGCGTATCTGTCGGCCACCCTCCTCACGATAGAAGGACACTGCGAAACGCGACGGTAAATGGTTGACGATGATGGCCACATCCTCGCCAGCCAAGGTACCCTTCACAGTAAGGAAGCCACGCGTGGCACGCAGGGAGTCTTCTGGTTTGACGTAAACATAGGGCACAAGCTTGACGTCATTCACCTTAAAGAGCCTCGGGTTGTAGAGCAATGCGCAGTCCACGCCACGCTGGTCGGGCCCCTCAATGTGCACGAACTGCATGTTGCGGGCTTTCAGCGGCTCCTGCTCACACAGGTCAGTGAGGCACTTGGCATTCTCAACCTCGCTGACGCCAATAGCTGCACAACCGATGGGGATGCGGTCAGTACCCATCTCAGACAGCACCTGCGCCATATTGCGCAGCTTGTGCGTATACTTCAGTCCCGTCCAGCGGTTTGTACCGTCCGGCAGGTACTCGTAGTCGTTATGACCCACGTCGTGGCAGGTATCAAACAAGTTCTCAAGATTGTAGAAGCCAATGCCATAGAGTTGGTACTGCTTCTGCTGTGCATTAACGCCCGTCACTCCTATTAGAAGCAACGCTGCAAGGAAAAGAAAGGTCTTTTTCATCATAGGTCAGTATTTTTATTGGGGCAAAGATAGTGAAAAGTTAGGAGTTGACAGTCAGTTATAGGTAGTTTGTTTTCTTGATTTAACATAATTTATATTTAGCCCTTTGGCAAAAACTCCCAACTCCTAACTCCTAACTCCTAACTTTTTTGTACCTTTGCACCCAAATTAGAAAAACTCTTATGGTTTACAATATTTTCAAGGGCCTGGGCATCGCTTTAGTAACGCCATTCAAGCAGAACGGCGAGGTTGACTACGAGGCATTGCTGCGCTTAGTGGAATACCAACTGGAGAACGGTGCCGACTTCTTCTGCATCCTGGCCACGACGGGCGAGACGCCCACGCTGACCCGCGAAGAGAAACAGCGCATTAAGGATTTGGTTGTAGATAAGGTACAGGCACGTGTACCTATCTTAATGGGCTGTGGCGGCTATAACACCGCCGCCGTGGTGGAAGAGCTGAAGACGGGCGATTTCAAGGGCATCGACGGTGTGCTGAGTGTTTGTCCTTATTATAACAAACCATCACAGGAAGGTCTTTATCAGCATTTCAAGACCATCGCCGCTGCTACCGAGCTGCCAGTAGTGCTTTACAACGTGCCTGGTCGTACTGGCGTCAACATGAAAGCTGAGACCACCGTACGTCTGGCCCGCGACTGTCAGAATATTGTAGCCATCAAGGAGGCCAGCGGTAATCTGGAACAGGTGGATGAAATCATCAAGAACAAGCCACGTGACTTCGACGTCATCTCCGGCGACGACTCGCTGACGTTCCCGATGGTGAGCTGTGGTGCCGTTGGCGTCATCTCAGTTATCGGCAATGCGCTGCCTAAGGAGTTCTCAAAGATGATACGCTTGCAGATGCGGGGTGAGTATGAACCCGCCCGCAAGATCCATCACCGTTTCACGGATTTATTCTCGCTACTTTTCGTCGACGGCAACCCCGCTGGCGTGAAGGCCATGCTGCACGAGATGGGCTTCATCGAAAACGTGCTGCGCCTGCCGCTTGTGCCCACACGCATCAGCACGCTGCAGCGGATGAGCGAGATTATGAAAGAGCTGAAAATCTAGGGAATCCTAGAAATCTATCACATCATTATAATTCACGCCAGGCATATTTTTCTCTGACGCCTGCGGCTTTAGCGACTGAGGCTCCGGGTCAGGGTTTGCCGGGTCTTTCTGTCTCAGGATTTCCTCCTTGACACTTGTTTCCCCGTCTTCTTCGTCTTCGTTTTCGTCTTCGTCTTCTTCGTCCTCAGAAACCACCAATTCCGTTGAAGTATCGTTGCCCTTACCAGAATCTTCGTCCTTATCACCCTTATCGCCCTTACCATTGAATAGCAGGAAAGCAGCAGCAGCAATGGCGAGCAATAAAAGAATGAGCAGATAGACGTATTTTTTCTTAGAAACTTTCTGCATCATAGTTCCCTGAGGAGGTGTCGTGATGACAGGACTGTCTTTGGCAACCATATCCCACACCTCGTCCTTACGGGTGTCGTTCAGGGCCTTGTTCTTTCGGCGTGCCTCTTCCTCATCGCTGAGCAACTGTTCATCTCCAGGCTCGTGCTCCACATCTTTAACATGTATAAGATAAGCGGAGTGGTTATCGGCATTTTCTTCAGTACGATTGATAAGTTCGGCAGCCTTCTCCTCGTCAGAGACATCCATGTTCAGGATAGAAAGCAACTCGTCGTCCTCCATATTCTCCAGCATACCGTCGCTGCAAAGGTAGAAATAGTCGCCAGGACGTATGTCGGTAATATGCACCAGCGTAGCCTTCGAGCGTTCCTCCTGGAAAGGCTGCATGGCTTTGAGAATGATGTTCTTACGCTGCGAGGTGCCCATCTCGTTATAGCTGATCTCGCCCAGTTCATAGAGCTGCTGCACCAGCGAGTGGTCACGTGAGCGGTAGAGCACCTGACCCGACTGCGGCCGCAAGTGGTAAATACGACTGTCGCCAATATGCGCCACCAGGCATCCACCCTTGTGCAGACAGAGGAAAGTCATGGTAGTACCCATCTTGCCTTCGCAATTCACATCGGCAGCATCGAGCGTATCAAAGGCCTGTGCCAAGGCCTGTCCGAACAGCTGGTCACTCAGGGCCTCGCCCACGGGCAGCGTATCCTCAATAGCCTGTGCCATCCCCTGACACACGGCGGCACTGGCCACTTCGCCTTTATCATGTCCGCCCATACCGTCGCATACCAAGAAAAGGCGGTCGTCAGCGGTAGCTAAACCTGCTTCTGGAAAGATGGTATCCTCCTGATTCTTCCGCTTTCCAAGCTCATGGATGGCTTGAGGAGTATATAACTGGAACTTCATGCGTCTATTTGTTTAAGTCCGACTGAGAAACGACTCAGTATTGTAATTCGCCGCAAAGATAGACATAATATTTGAAATGACAAAAGAAAATAGCCCGAATGTTATGCCCTTTCATTCTTTTTTCGTACCTTTGCACCCAAAATCAACAAAACAGTAAATTGAAAAATACCAAAGATGAACATTTCTTATAAATGGCTGAAGGAATACGTCGACTTCACTTTGACACCCCAGCAGGTATGCGATGCGCTCACCTCTACGGGACTGGAAGTTGACGCCCTGGAGGAAGTACAGTCCATACGTGGTGGACTGAAAGGGCTCTATGTAGGAAAAGTGCTCACATGCGAGGCCCATCCCAACAGCGACCACCTGCATGTAACCACCGTCGACCTGGGTCGTGAGGAGCCCTCACAGATTGTGTGCGGCGCCCCCAACGTGGCTGCAGGACAGAAGGTTATCGTTGCCGATCTGGGCTGCGTGCTCTATGACGGCGACAAGGAATTTGTAATCAAGAAATCGAAGTTGCGCGGCGTTGACTCATGCGGTATGATTTGCGCCGAGGACGAGATTGGCATCGGCACATCACACGCAGGCATCATCGTCCTGCCCGAAGATGCCGTTGTAGGCACACCTGCCGCTGAGTATTACCATCTGGAGAGCGACTGGCTCATCGAAATTGACATTACCGCCAACCGTGCCGACGCCCTCTCTCATTGGGGCGTGGCTCGCGACCTCTACGCATGGCTGAAGCAGAACGGCTATTCCACCGCTCTTCACCGACCGAGTGCATCGACGTTTTCCGTCGATGACAACAATCTCCCCATCGACGTCATCATTGAGAATACTGAGGCCTGCCTCCGCTACGCCTGTGTCAGCGTGACTGACTGCGAGGTGAAGGAGTCACCTGAATGGTTGAAGAACAAGCTGACGACTGTTGGCCTGCGTCCCATTAATAATATTGTGGACATTACCAACTATGTGATGATGGCCTACGGCCAGCCATTGCACACTTTCGATGCCGACATGGTGAAGGGCCACAAGATTGTGGTGAAGACGATGCCCGAGGGCACGCCCTTTGTCACCCTCGACGGTGTGGAACACAAGCTCTCTGACCGCGACCTCGCTATCTGCAATGCAGAGGAGCCGATGTGCATCGCCGGCGTCTTTGGCGGCAAGGGCAGCGGTACCTACGAAACAACGAAGAACGTCGTGCTTGAGAGTGCCTACTTCCATCCCACGTGGATTCGCAAGTCGGCACGCCGTCACGGTCTCTCTACTGATGCCTCATTCCGCTTTGAACGCGGCATCGACCCCAATGGCGTCATCTATGCTCTGCAGCAGGCAGCCCTGCTCTGCAAGGAGCTGGCTGGCGGCAAGATCTCGATGGAGATACGCGACGTCTACCCCACCCCAATCGAAAACGCAAAGGTGGATTTGAAATACGACTATGTGCACTCGCTGGTGGGTAAGGACATCCCTGTGGAGACCATCAAGAGCATCTGCGAGTCGCTGGAGATGAAGGTGCTCGGCGAGAGCGCTGAGGGCCTGCAGCTGGAGGTTCCCGCCTACCGTGTGGACGTGCAGCGTCCCTGCGACGTGGTGGAGGACATCCTGCGCATCTACGGATATAATAATGTGGAGATACCCACACAGTTGAAGTCCTCGCTTGTCATCAAGGCCGACGAAGACCGCAAGCACAAGCTGCAGAACCTGGTCTCTGAGCAGTTGGTGGGTGCTGGTTTCAACGAAATCCTGAACAACTCGTTAAGTAAGTCGTCATATTATGACGGCAAACAGGACGTGGTGAAGATCATGAACCCGCTGTCCAGCGACCTCGGCGTAATGCGCCAGACCCTGCTCTACGGCGGACTGGAGAGCGTGGAATACAATGTAAAGCGCAAGAATCCCAACCTGCGTTTCTTTGAGTTTGGCAACTGCTACTTCTTCGACCCTGAGAAGCAGAACGCCGACGACCCCATGCAGGCTTACAAGGAAGAGAATTACATGGGACTGTGGGTGACAGGTAAACGTGTGGAAGGCTCATGGGCTCACCCCAACGAGGACTCCACCTACTACGAGCTGTCTGCCTACGTGCAGAATATCCTGCAGCGCATCGGCCTGAAATCTGGAGCTACGGTGACGAAGAAGAGCGAGAATCCCATCTTCTCTGCCGGCCTACAGATAGAGACCCGTGGCGGCAAGAAGCTCATCGAGATGGGTATCCTGTCGAAGAAGTTGCTGAAGCAGTTCGACCTGCAGCAGCCCGTCTACTTTGCCGAGCTGAACTGGACACAGCTGATGAAGGCCACTCGCAAGAACGAGGTGCTGTTTACAGACATCCCCAAGCATCCTGCTGTGAGCCGCGACCTCGCCCTGCTCGTCGACGACAGCGTGGAGTTTGCACAGATAGAGCAGACAGCCCGTCAGACTGAGAAGAAGCTGCTGAAGCGCGTCGAACTATTCGACGTCTACGAAGGCAAGAACCTGCCCGCCGGAAAGAAGAGCTATGCCGTGAACTTCATCCTCCAGGACGAGGAGAAGACGATGAACGACAAGCAGATTGACGCCATCATGCAGAAGCTCATCGCCAGCCTGAAGAAACAGCTCAACGCAGAACTGAGATAAATGATTCGGCGTTATAACGTCATAACGGAATAACGTTATAACGAGAATACAAAAAGTCGAAATAACGAAATAACGTAATAACGAAAAAAATAAAATAACAATGGGAAGAGCATTTGAATACCGTAAAGCTACAAAGCTGAAGAGATGGGGCCACATGGCCAAGACATTCACCAAGATTGGCAAGCAGATTGCCATCGCCGTAAAGGCCGGAGGTCCCGAGCCTGACATGAACCCCGCCCTGCGCGCCTGCATCGCCAACGCCAAGCGCGAGAACATGCCGAAGGACAACATCGAGCGTGCCATCAAGAACGCGATGGGCAAGGACCACGCCGACTACAAGGAAGTGAACTACGAGGGCTACGGCCCCCACGGCGTTGCCATCTTCGTGGAGACGCTGACCGACAACACCACCCGTACTGTGGGCGATGTCCGCTCGGTCTTCAACAAGTTCAGCGGCAACCTTGGCACACAGGGCTCGCTCAGCTTCCTCTTCGACCATAAGGCCGTGTTCACCTTCAAGAAGAAAGACGGCCTGGATATGGACGAGCTGATTCTCGACTTGATTGACTACGGTGTGGAAGACGAGTTCGACGAGGACGAGGAGACGGGCGAGGTGACCATCTACGGCGACCCGTCTTCGTTCAGCGCCATCCAGAAGCACCTGGAGGCTGACGGCTTCGAGGTGACAGGTGCTGAGTTCACTCGCATTCCTAACGACCTGAAGGAGGTCACGCCCGAGCAGCGTGAGGCTATCGATAAGATGGTGGAGCGTCTCGAGGACTTCGACGACGTGCAGACCGTCTACACCAACATGAAACCCGAAGAATAATTCCATAACTATGGATACAAGCACTATGCTGGCTCAAGGCACCCTGCTCAGAGGCGGCACCTATCGCATCGAGCGGCAACTGGCTTCCGGAGGCTTCGGCAACACCTATCTGGTGCGCAATGTGGCCTTCGACGAGCTCTACGCCATGAAGGAGTTCTTCATGCGTGGTGTCAACATGCGAAACGGCAACAACGTCACTGTCAGCGTGCCCGATAACCATGCCTCCTACGAGAGCCAGAAGGAGAAGTTCAAGAAAGAAGCCATTCGTCTGCGCAATCTGTGCAACGAGCACATTGTGAAGGTGCACGACCTCTTCGAGGAGAACAGCACCGTCTACTATGTCATGGACTTCATCGACGGCGAGTCGCTGGCAGAGCAAATCAAGCATAGTGGGAAAGCCATCACGGAAGAGCAGACCTGGCATATCCTGCCGCAGGTGCTCGATGCCTTGAAAAAGGTGCACTCGCAGAACATCTGGCACCTCGACATCAAGCCGGGCAACATCATGCTCAACAAGAAAGGCGACGCCTTCCTCATCGACTTCGGAGCCAGCAAGCAGCTTAACTCCAGCGGCAGCCAGACCTCATCGGCCCTGTGCTACACGCCAGGCTATGCACCTGTGGAGCAGGTAGAGCAGGATATGGACAAGTTCGGCCCGTGGACCGACTTCTACGCCCTCGGTGCCACGCTCTACTATATGCAGAGCCTCAAGCAGCCGCCCTCGTCGACAGCCCTCACCGAGGGTGACGCCTTCGATTTCCCCGCTACGATGAGCCGACAGATGAAAGACACCATCATCTGGATGATGAAGCCTTCGCGCAAGGAGCGTCCCCAGTCGGTGGATGAGATTCTCAAGCTCATAGCACCCATGATCGCCAATAAGGCCAAGGCCCATGAGGCTCATGAGGCCTATGAGGCTAATAAAGCCCATGAGCCCCAGAAGCCCCAGTCGCCACAGCCCGTTGACGAGACATCGCTGGCTATGCACCAGCCAGAGAAGCAAGGGCACGGCCTCCTCTATACCCTCATCACCCTTCTGCTGTTGGCAGGACTGGGAGCCGGCGCCTACTTCATGTTCTTCAACAAGAGTCCTGAGGAGAAAGCTGCCGAGGCCGCTTTGGAGGAGTACGAGGAGAAGGTGGAGAAATGCCGTACCGCCATCAACGAAGCCGACGACTTCCCCAAGCTGGAGGATGCCAAGACGCTGTTCCGTCCCATCCAGAAAATGGAGAACGAATATGCCAGCGCGATGCCAGACGTCTACGACAAGCTCGACGACCTGAAAAAGCTCTTCGACAAAAAAGTGAAGAAGCAGAAGGATGAGTACATCGAATTGGCCAACAACCTTATCGACCACGACGACTACCGCACGGCCTACGACCTCTGCAAGGAGGCTGCCGATGCCCTGCCCGACGATGACGAGATCAACGACAAATGTGAAGAGATAGCCATACAGATGGGCTACATCTATGTGATTGACACAAAGTTCGCCAACCGTCTGAACGGAGAAAACATCGAAGAGGCATCGCTGAGGCTAAAGGCTGACAAGATGCGCTACCTCACGCCCCTCGTTACCTACAACTCCCTGCTGCCATCAGGAAGAAACACCATCGAACAGGATTTTACCTACAAGATTTTCGACCCAGATGGCAGCCTCGACCAGTCTTCAACATCTCCTGACGGCTACACCAATGACACCACCTTCGAGGTAGAGGTTGGCGAACACAACCAGGGCGTATGGCTCAGCGGATGGGGCAATGCCACACAGTCGTACTACGAGAAAGGCGAATACACCTTCGAGCTCTACTACAAAGGCCACAAAATCTTCACCCAGAAGTTCACGCTGTATTAAGTGTTGTGAAGGCCTTGTTGCCGCCAACACATTATTTATTATTGTAGACTTCAAAAAAACGGTCAAATTATTTGGCCGTTTTATTTTTATTCCGTAAATTTGCAAAATCATAGTAACCTTACTTCTTTAAACATTTCAAACATACAACAACATAATCTTTTTTACTAATTAAAACCAAAAATCTTATGAAAAAACCAAAACTTTTATTCGCGGCAGCCGCACTACTGTGTGGCGGATTGTCCGCCAATGCCCAAGGCTGGACGGCAAGTGAACCAGCTACAGGCAATTTCTATCTCTACAATGTAGGGGCAAATGCCTATCTTGATGCTGGAGCAAGCTGGGGTAGCCACGCAGCATTGAAGAGTGCGGGCTTTGTTGTAACCATTACTGCTAATAATGGTGTATACACCATAGCAACAACCAAGTACAATGGATCTAATCATTGGTTCAATAATAATGGTTATGTTGACTCTGGAATAGATAACTGGACATTCGAGCCTGTTTCTGGACTGACAAATACTTATAAATTGAAAAATGCCAATGGTAATTATGCATACGCTGCTGCCGGTATGTATAACGTGGATATGGGTGCGGACCCCGGTACAGCCAAAGGCTATTGGAAGTTGGTGACAGATGCAAACAGAAATGCTGCAAGTGGTGCTTCTGCCACAAATCCTATTGAGTGGACTCACAAGATCAACAATCCCCGATTCGACGACAACAGCGATGGTTGGCAGGATGCTCCTGCACGCGGTGGTAATACAGGTGGTTCAAATGGCGATGCGTCCTCTTTTGATGACCGCAACCCTTGTGCCGAGCACTTTAACAAGATATACGACACCTTTCAGGAACTGACAGGTCTACCTGCTGGCACCTACGCTATTAGCGTACAGGGATTCTATCGTGAAGGTGGTTATACGGCTGCAGCCGCCAAGCACGTAGGTGGCACAGAATCGCTGAATGCCATACTTTATGCTAATGGAGGCGGAGATGATGCCACTGAGCCGCTAATGTCTATCTTCGAAGAGGCTGGCAAGGCTTCAGGCGGAGGCACAGCAACTGCGGATGGTATTGAAGGCATTTTCCCTGACAACATGAGTGCTGCCTCTTATTTCTTCTCAGCAGGTCTCTATTGGAATACTGTCTTTGTTCAGGTGACTGATGGTGGTACATTAAAGTTTGGCGTTAAGAAATCAACGGCTGTTGATAACGACTGGACAATCTTCGATAATTTCCGTCTGCAATACTTTGGCAACTGCACCATTAATGAGGCCAAATTTGGTGCCCTTATTACAGCCCTCAACGAAGCTGTGACTGCTGCACAGGGATTTATCAACAGCCATCCAGCTCTTTCAACACAGCAAATTGCTGCCTTGCAGAAGATTATCGATGATAATGACAACAGCGACAACGCTTTCACAGAAGAAAGTCAGTTTACTACGGCTACCGAGACCATTAATAATGCCTTAACTGCATATCAAGCAATGGTCGCTCCATACGCCACGTTCATTGCCCTGAAGGCAAATGCTGATGCTATTGCAGCTGTAGCTTATAAAGAGACAACCAGCGGCAGCCACGAAACGTTTGCCGATGCCATCGACGCTCAGGCCACAACTGCTGCCAATGCCACAACGGCAGAAGCCATTGTTACGGCTACAAACACTTTGAAAGCTGCTATCAAGACTTATATCGCTGGTGCAGAACCCAAGAACGACGGTGAATTCTTCGACATCACCTGCCTTGTTGCGAATCCTGACTTCGCCAACAATGATATTAAAGGATGGACACGCACTAATTCCCAAGGAGGTAATGCTCAAACCACATATAATTGTAATGAGTTCTGGAACAACACCTTCGACTTCTATCAGGATTTGACAGATCTTCCCAATGGCAGCTATCAGTTAAGCGTTCAAGCATTTTGCCGTCCTGGCGACAACGGTAATTTGACAAACGACAAGAAAGCATACTATGATTTTACTCAGGGAGTTAATAATGTACATGCGGAACTCTATGTAAACAATGATGCCTCGAAAGTTGGAAATATTTACGCTTATAAAGACGCTACCACAGCAAAATATAACCCTGATGATTGGAGTGCAGATTACGAGTGTGTAGTAGAAGGGGGCACCAACTATTTTGTTCCCAACTCTATGGCGGGTGCACATCAGTATTTCCTAGATGAAAATGTCTATAAAACGGAGGTTGCTGCACTTGTAAACAGTGGCAGCTTGCGCATTGGTTTCCGTGACGAAACACTTACTGCTGCTCAGTGGACTATCTTCACAAACTTCCGCCTCCATTACTATGGCAGCAGCCTACTCATCTACTACAAGCAGTACCTGCCGCAGCTTGAGGCTGAGATTGCAGAAAACTACCTGAACAATGCAGCCTATGCTGTACTGAAGGACGGTCAGACAGAGCGTGCCGCCCTTGCACAAGCCAATAGTGCCGATGCAAATACGCTGACCACAGAAACACAGTTTGAACAAGCTATAACTGCCATCACGGCTGCACGTGAAGCCTTTGTCCTTGCAAAGACTGCATACGATAAGTTAGATCTTGGCTTGGCATCAAGTGCATACAACGTTGGTGACGGCGTGTTCCAGATGAGCGCTAGTCAGGGTCAAACCTTTGCAAATGTTCTGGCAGCAGGTCAAACAATGTACAACACAGGTACTGCAAGCCTCGCTAAAGTAACTGCACAGATTACAGCCATCTCGAATGCATACGTTCTGAACGCTCCTGATGCCGACAAGCGCTATAAGCTGACTTTGTCAGGCAAGGGCGCTTTGACATTCAAGAAAGGCGGAGCAGCTGATGAGGGCGGCTATGAGAACCCGTTCACGGAGGCCAACGACAATCTGGCTCAGCACTTCACACTAACCAAGGTCACAAATCCCTTGAACCCCAATGTCTATACGCTTAGCTTTGTGGACTTGGATGGCAACACCCGTTACATCTGCGTAGGCGAGAAAGCAAAGGAAGGTCTCGGAAATGAGAAGATTCGCACTACGACTGTTGCGGCCGATGCTCTGCCCATTATCATTCTTGGCACTACGACAGAAGGTGTCTTCAACATGGTCAACTCAGTCACCGAATCTAAGCTTGGCTCAAACGGTGGCGGTCTGTATACAACCAATGACGCTACCGACTTCACCATCGCTGAAGCCGCAAAGGCTAAAGTCAACGTGAAGATTGACGCAGACGTGAAATATGGCACTCGTATCTTCCCCTTCACCCCGACACTTCCTACAGGTGTGGTGGCTTACACTTGCACCGTTGAGGGTAATGCCCTTAACCTCGCTGCAGTTGAAACTCCCGCTGCCGATACTCCCTATGTCCTCTTTGCTGAGAGTGGCGTAACAGGAACTGATCTGGAGGATTGGGGCTTGGCAGCAGCCTTAACGAAGGAAGGTGGCTCGCTGGTAGGTGTTTATGCAGCTCAGAAAGCTCCCGCAGGCTCGTACGTGCTTCAGAATAACGACAACAAGGTGGGCTTCTACAAGGTGGCCGACGGCGAAGGCCAGCAGCCCACAGTAGGTGCCAACCGCTGCTATCTCACCGATCCTGTTTCAGCTCGTCCCGCTTACTTCTTCGATGGTGAGACCACAGCCATTGAGGCTCTCGACGCTCTGACCAGCGGCG
Source organism: uncultured Prevotellaceae bacterium (assembly GCA_947167935.1). Lineage (GTDB taxonomy): Bacteria > Bacteroidota > Bacteroidia > Bacteroidales > Bacteroidaceae > Prevotella. The sequence goes on from CAMVJU010000020.1 coordinate 32,845, forward strand.
ATGCAGAGTTCTTCAACGCCGCAGGTGCTCGCATCCCTGCTCTGCAGAAGGGCGTGAACATTGTGCGTCGCGCCGATGGCACCAGCTATAAGGTTATCGTGAAGTAAACCATGAGAGAAAAGGCAAGTGTATTAACTCTAAAACACAGCAAATAATATGAAAAAGATATATTTGAAACCCGATACGCTGATTTGCGAGGTTGCCTTGCAGCAGATGATAGCCCTGTCGAAAACCGACACAGAAGCCAACCCTACGGGTGAGGTGCTGAGTCGCCGTCGCCGTCGCAACGATTGGGATGATGAATGGGATGAAGAAGAGGAAGAGGAATGGTAAGACGTTCCCTTCGTAAATGAATAGTTTCAGGGCGCCCCTGGGTTTTCAGGAGCCTCCAGAATTTGCTGAGGAGCCTCTTTAGTCTGCTGAAGAGGCTCCTTATTTTGCTGAAGAAGCTCTTTAGCCTCAAATTCTCGAGAGAATTGAAAGCTAAATCAACGCTCTAGAATCGTGAGGAGGCGCCCTGCAGATGGTAGACGGCGTCCTGAAAAATTTTATTTTTGGTTTTTGCCTACATTGCCTACATTTAAACGTAACATATTCAAATATAGAGAGATAATGGGTGTAGGATGTGGTGTAGGTGGTGTAGGATGAGGGCAAAAAAGGGATAAAATGACGTAGAAAATAGAAAAAATGGCAAAAATGACGTAGAAAATAGAAAAAAATGGCCAAATAAAACATTTTATTTTCACATTTCCCAGAAAAGTCCCAGGGCCTGGGAAAAAAGTCCCAAGGCCTGGGACTTTTTTTATGATGGCTGACAATGTGTCAGCCTGTTTTTTTGGCACACTTTTGGCAGAAAGAAAGATGGAAGCAGCCATGTGCTGCCCCACCCTACGTATATAATAATGTATAACATTTAATAATAGTACGACAATGAACATCAAACCATTAGCTGACCGTGTGCTGGTATTACCCGCACCGGCTGAAGAGAAAATCGGCGGCATCATCATTCCTGACACCGCCAAGGAGAAACCCCTTCGTGGCACCATCAAGGCCGCCGGCAAGGGCACAAAGGACGAGGAAATGATCCTGAAGGAGGGCGACGAGGTGCTCTACGGCAAGTACAGTGGCACTGAGATCGAGCTCGACGGCACCAAGTATCTGATGATGCGCCAGAGCGACGTCTTGGCCATCATCGAGAAATAATCATCGTAATCGCTCGGCTATGCCGCTTTTACAAAGTGAAACGACTAAAAGAACGTGATAACGAAATAACGCAATAACGAATTATAATCATGGCAAAGGAAATTAAATTCAATATCGAGGCCCGCGAACTGATGAAGCAGGGCGTCGACCAGTTGGCAAACGCAGTAAAGGTGACCCTCGGACCGAAGGGCCGCAACGTAGTGATTGAGAAGAAGTTCGGTGCTCCCCAGATTACCAAGGACGGCGTGACCGTGGCCAAGGAAATCGAGCTGGAGGACCACTTCGAGAATACCGGCGCTCAGCTGGTGAAGAGCGTCGCCTCGAAGACGGGCGACGATGCCGGCGACGGCACCACCACTGCCACGCTGCTGGCTCAGGCCATCGTGAGCGAGGGCTTGAAGAACGTCACCGCAGGTGCCAACCCCATGGACCTGAAGCGTGGTATCGACAAGGCCGTTACCGCTGTGGTCGACTATATCAAGGAGAGCGCTGAGCAGGTGGGCGACAACTACGACAAGATTGAGCAGGTGGCTACCGTCTCTGCCAACAACGACAAGGAGATTGGCGAGCTGCTGGCCGAGGCTATGCGCAAGGTCAGCAAGGACGGCGTCATCACCATCGAGGAGTCGAAGAGCCGCGACACACACATCGGCGTGGTCGAGGGTATGCAGTTCGACCGCGGCTATCTGTCAGCTTACTTCGTCACCGACTCTGAGAAGATGGAGTGCGTGATGGACAGCCCCTATATTCTCATCTACGATAAGAAGATCTCGAACATCAAGGACTTCCTGCCCATCCTGCAGCCTGCTGCCGAGAGCGGACGCCCGTTGCTGGTCATCGCTGAGGATGTTGACTCAGAGGCACTTACCACGCTCGTGGTGAACCGTCTGCGTGGCGGCCTGAAGATCTGCGCCGTCAAGGCTCCTGGCTTCGGCGACCGTCGCAAGGCTATGCTCGAGGACATCGCCGTGCTGACTGGCGGCACCGTCATCAGCGAGGAGAAGGGTCTGAAGCTGGAGCAGGCTACGCTCGAGATGCTGGGCACCTGCGAGAAACTGACCGTCTCGAAGGACAACACCACTATCGTCAACGGCGCTGGCGACAAGCAGGCCATCAAGGACCGCGTGAACCAGATCAAGAAGGAGATTGAGATCACCACCAGCAGCTACGACAAGGAGAAGCTGCAGGAGCGTCTTGCCAAATTGGCAGGCGGTGTGGCAGTACTCTATGTCGGTGCCAACAGCGAGGTGGAGATGAAGGAGAAGAAGGATCGCGTCGACGATGCCCTGTGCGCTACTCGCGCCGCCATCGAGGAAGGCGTCGTAG
>CAMVJU010000021.1 GCA_947167935.1 uncultured Prevotellaceae bacterium
AGCGTCACCATCCCGAACTCCGTGACGAGCATCGGCAGCTGGGCGTTCTATGGCTGCTCCAGCCTGACGAGCGTCACCATCCCGAACTCAGTGACGAGCATAGGTGGCCAAGCGTTCAATGGTTGCTCCGCCCTGACGAGCGTCACAATACCGAACTCCGTTACGAGCATCGGCAACTCTGCGTTCTCTGGCTGCTCCGGCCTGACGAGCGTCACCATCCCGAACTCCGTGACGAACATTGGAGATTATGCGTTCTCTTATTGCTACAGCCTTACAAGCGTGAATGTACCAGTTGACGAGTATGCTGCATTCTGCAATAATACAATTGTTGCCTTAATAGCATCAAAGATAGGAAAAACCGTTCATTTGGTAGATAAAGTGGGAAATGAGATAAAGGAATATGTAATTCCTAATGATGTAACGAGCATCGGCAACTCTGCGTTCTATAACTGCTCCGGCCTGACGAGCGTCACCATTCCGAACTCCGTGACGAGCATTGGCGAATATGCGTTCTATCAATGCTCCGGTTTGAGGAATGTAACGATACATTGTAAGATTATTGGAAGTTGGTTTAGTCAGCTTAAGAATTTGGCGAATGTCATTATTGGTGATGAAGTGGAGAATATTGGCAGCGCAGCGTTCTATGGCTGCTCCAGTCTTCAATCGGTAGTCGTGGGAAATGGGGTAACGAGTTTACCATATAATGTTTTTAATACAGAAAATAGGCTCAAGTCTTTGACTATTGGTTCTGGTGTTCAGTCAATTGATAAATCTGCATTTAAATACAAGCCAATCAAAACTATCTGGTTGACTAACACACCGCCTAATGGTTACACTTATGCGGCAGGCTCGGTGAACTATGTAGCCAACAACCAGTATTCTGGACTAAGTAACATGAAGGTATATCCTTTCTTGAGCAGCATGTTCGAATCCGATGGAATCAAGTATGTACCTGTCAGTCCTTCAGAGCGCACATGTGATGCTATTGACTGTGTCTATAACGATACGGTGACGAGTGTGTGCCTGAGTAGCAAGGTAACCTATAAGGGTGTTGAGATGACATTTCAAGAAATGGGACAATATCTATTCTATAAAAACAGTTCTTTAGAACATATTGAGTGGGCTTTGGAGGATACTTTACAAAGAGTTATTCCAGATTTTGCTTTCGAAGGATGTTCCAACATACAAGATTTGGAGATTCCTAACAACATAACAAGTATTGGTGAGAGGGCCTTGTCAGGTTGTGAATCATTGTCTGTTATTCGGATACCAAGTAAAGTGACAGATATCAAGAACGCCGTGTTCTATCAATGTAGCGCTCTGAATACCGTCATTATTGAAGACCGCGAGACAGTGCTGAACTTAGGCTCAAACTACAAGAGCAGCTACGGCTATAGTAATCCCCTGTTCTCCGACTGTCCGCTGGATTCTGTTTACATCGGTGGCAACATCAGTTACAACACGAGCAGCAACTACGGCTACTCCCCCTTCTACCGCAATACCAGCCTGCGCACGGTGGTGATTACCGACAAGGAAACGGAGATTTCGGAGAACGAGTTCTACGGTTGTACCAACCTGCAGGACGTGAAGATTGGCGACGGCGTGGAGAGTTTCGGCGACTGGGCGTTCTCGGGCTGCAGCAGCCTGAAGAACTTCTCATTTGGCATGAGCGTAGAGACAATAGGCAAGGAGGCGTTCAGTGACTGCACGGCGATGGAACGCATCTACAGCCGCTCACCGCAGCCACCCGTCTGCGGCAGCCAAGCCCTCGACGACATCAACAAATGGAACTGCGTGCTGACGGTGCCTGCAGGCAATAAAGCCGCCTATCAGGCTGCCGACCAGTGGAAGGAGTTCTTCTTCGTTGAAGAGGGTGAGGCTGTGAACAAGTACATCAATATTACTATTGAGAAGAGCGAAGGTGGTAAGGTACTTGTAAATGGCTTAGAGACACCAGAGCAGATCAAGAAAGGAAACGACGTAGAGCTGCAATTCATTCCTGACGAGGGATACAGCCTCAAGCAGGTCTTGGTTAACAGTGACGATGTGACGGCAAAGGTCGCAGAGGGTAAATACACCGTGACGAATGCCAACGTCGACCTGACTGTCAAGGCCACTTTCAGCGTGAACCAATATACGCTGACCTATCTCGTTGACGGTGAGGAGTACAAGACCCTGCAGGTGGACTATAAAGCGACAATCACGCCTGAGCCTGCCCCAGAGAAGGAGGGCTATACATTCAGCGGATGGAGCGAGATTCCTGAGACGATGCCTGCTCACGACGTGACGGTGAACGGAACGTTCAGCGTCAACAGCTACACGCTGACCTATCTCATAGATGATGAAGTGTATAAGACGATGGAAGTTGTCTATGGCTCATCCATTACACCCGAAGCAGCACCGACAAAGGAAGGCTACACCTTTAGTGGTTGGAGTGAGATTCCTAAAACGATGCCTGCACACGACGTAATTGTAACGGGTACATTCTCCATTAACAAATATCTGTTGACCTATATTGTGGACGGCAAGGAATACAAAACCTATGAGGTAGAATACGAGGCATCTATTATTCCTGAAGAAGAGCCTGCGAAGGAAGGCTATACCTTTAGCGGCTGGAGCGAGATACCTGAAACGATGCCAGCTCACGATGTGACGGTGAACGGAACGTTCAGCATCAACAGCTATACGCTGACCTATATGATTGACGAGGAGGTGTACAAGCAGGTGGTGTATGAATATGGAGCAGCGATTACGCCCGAGCCACAGCCGGAGGGTGACTACGTCAGCTTCGAATGGGTGGGCGTACCAGAGACGATGCCGGCACACGATGTGACGGTGACGGCTGTCTATGAGACGGGCATCGCTGAAATCATGATGATGGCGCAGCAAGGGCAGCTGCGCATCTACAGCCCCAACGGCAAACTGCTCAGCATGCTGCAGAAGGGCCTCAACATCGTGGTGTTGCAGGATGGAACCACCAAGAAAGTCGTGGTAAAATAAGTTGAACGTGAAAAAAGGTCAAGACCTAACCTCTTCTCTGAAAACACCTGTGTACAAAGGCATTCTGCGAGGTTGGGTCTTGTTTTGAGACCTCACCTAGACCTCACCAGGACCTCACCGAGAGCTCACATGATGGGTGGATGTTACCTCTATGTTAGGTCTAGGTTAGGTCTTGAAAACAGACCTAACGTGGTAAAACACCTGTGGGAATAGGCGTTTTGGAGGACGAGGTTAGGTCTTGACCTTTTTTAAGGCATTACTATAATTCTTCATCTTCGCACCACAAACCATAAAAATGATGTGTAGATTTTCGCGTTTTAGGGTGCACGGGTGTCACAATGCCTGTAAATACTGGTGGTTCACCCTATTTTTGAGGGTGTCACGGGTGTCACAAGGGTGTAACATCTGCTAACGTATTTCAAGCGGCTGCAAAAAGTCGTAGGGAGCCGCCTGACGATTCTAAGGCATTGACTTAGCATTGAATTCTCGAGAGAATTTAAGGCTAAAGAGGCTCCTCAGGAAAATTTGGAGCCTCCAAAAATTCCTGCGGAGCCTCCGTATGAAATTTTGGAGGCTCCAGAATTATTTTTGGAGCGTTAAAAATGTGTTTCCTTCTGCCACCATTTGAATATTATTTGTATCTTTGCAGTCGATAAGGATACTGACAAGAACAATGACTCAAATATTTAATCACTTATGACCAAAAAGAAATCATGGGTTTTAACATGCGCAATGTTAGCCTTTATGCCTCGTGTTTCTGCCGCTCCCGATGTATCTGAGCGACTGACAGGCACGCCGATGGGATCGCCATCCATCGACTACGCCACCGAAACGATGTCGCAAACGGTGAATAGTCCGTCGGAGGCTTTCGACGACAACCTTTCCACCTTTTATGCCTCTTACGATGCCGAGTATGCTTGGGTGGGGCTTGACCTGGGCAGCCCGCATATTATCACCCGCGTGAGTGTCGTGCCTGCAGACAACCCTATAGGCTACATGCAGCTGGGCGTGTTTGAAGGAGCCAACGAGCCCGACTTCTCTGACGCCATACCATTCTTCATCATCAAGGATGCGCCAATTATCAAGCAGCTGAACACCTACGACGTGTCCTGTAGCCGCGGCTTCCGCTATGTGCGCTATGTGGGTCCCAACGACAGTCATTGCAACGTAGCCGAACTGGCGTTCTATGGCACCGAGGGTGAGGGCGATGACAGCCATCTCTACCAGATGACCAGCCAGCCGCTGGTGGTCATCCATACGGTTGACAACGCCGAGGTCACTTCGCGTGAGACATACCTCGACGGATGGATTGCCATCATCTCTGATGGCGGTACAACATTCTATACCGACACGCTGAAGATACGCGGACGCGGCAACGGCTCATGGGATGTGAGCAACAACATACCCTACGGCGGAGTGATCTGGAGGAAGCTGCCCTACCGACTGAAACTGGCACATAAGACCCATCTGCTGGGTATGCCCGCCAATGCCAAGAACTGGGTGCTGCTGAACAACCTGAGCGACAAGACGCTGATGCGCAACATGGTGGCCTTCGAAGCCAGCCGACGCATAGGCATGGACTACACGCCCGCCGCAAGGTTAGTAGATGTGATGTATAACGGCGAGCTGAAAGGCACCTATCAGCTTGCCGACAAGATTGAGGTGGGGAAAGACCGCATCGACATCAAGAGCATCAGCCCCAAGGACAACGAAGAGCCGAAAGTGACTGGAGGTTACCTGATTGAGATTGATGCCTCGCAAAGCCGCGAAAACCCTGACATCATCTTCACGTCGACACATGGCACCCCCGTGACCATACAAGAACCTGACGAGGACGGAATTACTCCCCAGCAGTATGCGTATATCAGCAACGCCTTCAACAGCATGGAAGAAAAGGTCTATGGCCCCGACCCTGCCAACCCTGTGGACGGTTATCCTACGGCACTCGATGTGGATGCCTTCCTGAAACATTTCCTCGTAGGTGAGTTCAGCGGCAATACCGATACCTACTGGAGTGTCTACATGAGCAAGGACCGCGGAGCCGACGAGAAATTCAAGTGCTGCACCGTGTGGGACTTCGACCTCGCCTTTGAAAACGACCTGCGCACCTACCCCATCAACAACCTCGACGACTATTTATGCCTATGTCCCAACAGCTCTGCTGCCGGCGACATGAAAAACTTTGTGGGAAAGATTGTCGGCACGCAGGAGCAACGCATCTGCGAGCTGTGGAGCGAGGCACGCAACAACAGAGGCTTTACACCCGAGAATATATTGGCATATGTAGACAGCCTGGCACAGGAACTGGAGTTGTCGCAAACCTATAATTTCCTACGGTGGCCCATCCTCAACGTCTACGTGCAGAAGAATTTCCAGCTTCTGGGCAGCTATGAAGAGGAGGTGGAGTTCATGAAACAGTACATCGCCAACCGCTTTGTGTGGATGGACGAGAAAACGGGCTACCAAGCTGTTACCGACGGCGTTGCCGATGTGCAATCAGGCCTCACGGGCCATATCTATGCCGATGGCCAAGGCATCCGTCTTGTCGGTTTCGGACAAGGCTGTACCTATCGGATATACAACGCCAGCGGACAGTTCGTTGCCCAGGGTCAGACAGCAGCAACGACCGCAGTTGTCCCAGTCGCCAGACGCGGCATGTATATTGTTGTTGTCAGCAACCTACAGGGAAGGATACAGCAACGTAAGTTGATCGTCGAATAAGTTAAAATCTCTATTATTTCAAAGAAAAATTGTACTTTTGCGATCTAAAAGGATCAGTTATGAAGAAAGTTGTTTTGTTTTGCCTGGTATGCTTGACTGTTTGCATCAACTATTCATGCGGTTTAGGGAGTAAGGCTGCCTGGACAGGCGATGCCGTGGCGGATTCGCTCTCCAATCCGAAATATGCCACAGGCTTTACTGTGAAGACCTGTGACGGCGTGAGGCTGGTGGACGTGGGCGAGAACGATCACTTTGCTTTGGTTACTGCTGACGATGCGGCTGTGCCCGATGGCTATACGAAGGTGAAGGTGCCTATCAAGAGCACCATCTGCATGACATCGCTGCAGTTGTCGAACTTCACCATCTTGAATGCACACGATGTGGTGAAAGGACTGACAGGCACGAAGAACCTGTTCAACGAGGATATCCTGCAGCGGGTGAATGACAGCCGCATCGTGAAAATCGGCATGGAGGGCAACTTTGATACCGAGCTGGTGCTGGCGGCCAATCCTGATGTTATCTTCGTCTCGCCCTCGAAACGGGGTGGCTACGATGCCATCGTGGGAACAGGCATCACGCTGGTGCCCCATCTGGGCTATGAGGAACTGCATCCTTTAGGACAGGCAGAGTGGATCAAGTTCGTGGCAATGTTCATCGGCAAGGAGAAGGAGGCCGACGCCATATTCAAAGGTATCGAAAGCCGATACAATGAGTTGAAAGCCAAATGCCAAGAGCTAACAGCCAACAGCCAAAAGCCTACTGTATTGAGCGGTGAGATGCACTACGGCAACTGGCACGCTGTGGGAGGAAAGAACTATCTGGCGCAGATCTTCCGTGACGCAGGAGCCGAATATGTCATCAACGATGAAGAGACGGGCGGCGAAGACCTGGAGTTTGAGAAGATGTACGCCCTGGGTGCCAATGCCGACTATTGGCGCATCCTGAACAGCTATCCTGGTGAGTTCTCATACGAAGCGCTGAAAGCCTCAGAGCCTCGCAACGAACTGTTCAAGGCGTACAAGGAGAAGAAGGTAATCTACTGCAACATGAAGCAGACACCCTATTACGAGATTTCGCCCGTACAGCCTGACGTGCTGCTGAAGGATTTCGTGGCAATCTTCCATCCTGAACTGGTGGAGCCCGACTATCAGCCGAAATACTATCGTTTGTTGACCACTGAACAATGATATGAAGCGGACATTGCCAATGATACTGATTCTGGTTGTGGCGATAGTTGCTCTGGCTATTGTCAACCTGCTCATTGGCTCCATCAAGATACCAGTGGCAGATATCTGCCGTATTCTCCTCGGAGATTCGTCGGAGTCGGAGATCTGGCAGAACATCATCTGGAAGGCACGTCTGCCCCAAGTCCTGACGGCCATCGTAGCAGGCGCAGGCCTGGCCGTCAGCGGCTTGCAGATGCAGACGGTCTTCTGCAATCCCTTGGCTGGTCCTTCCGTGCTGGGCATCTCCAACGGCTCTGCCCTCGGCGTGGCCTTCGTGGTGCTGCTCTCTGGTAAGATAGGCGGCGTGGCTCTGAGCCGTCTCGGCTATCTGGGCGATGCCGCCATGAGCGTGGCTGCCATCATCGGTGCCTTAGCGGTGATGATGCTGATTGTTTGGATTGCCCAAAAGGTGAAAGGCAATGTTACCTTATTAATAATTGGTGTGATGATAGGCTACCTGGCCAATGCCATCATCGGCGTGTTGAAGTTTCTCAGTCCAGAAGAAGATGTGAAGGCTTTCGTGGTTTGGGGATTGGGATCCTTCTCGCGGGTGTCGGGCGACGAGATGATTCTCTTCGTAGTGCTGATGTGCATCCTGCTGCCGCTGGCCTGTCTGCTTGTGAAACCCATGAATTTGCTGTTGCTTGGCGACCGTTATGCCTCCAATCTTGGATTAAACATCCGACGTGCCCGCACGCTGGTTATTGTTAGCTCTGGCATCCTGGTGGCTATTGTGACGGCCTATTGCGGCCCCATTATGTTTATAGGTCTGGCTGTTCCTCATCTCACACGAGCCATCTTCCGCACCAGCGACCATCGCATCTTGATGCCAGCTACGGCTCTTTGTGGTGCTGCCTTGGCGCTTGCCTGTAACTTCATCGCCCGTATGCCTGGCTTCGAAGGAGCCCTGCCCGTCAATAGTGTGACAGCCCTCGTCGGTGCCCCCGTCATCGCATTTGTCATTTTCCGTCGCCGCAAGAACGAGATTGGGGAGTAAAACTTATGGAAATATTTTTCCGTTGTCGTCGATGAGCAGGATGGTGAGTGAGCCATTAGGCAGAAGAGGGTTGCAATGTTCGGCACAATGGCGGATGATGGTAGAGGCGAAGGCTTGCAGTTTTTCTGAGGGCAGCCTTTCCCAGAGTTCGCGGGCCAAAGTGATGTCGCTGATGTCGATGTCGCAATTGGCCTCTGTGAGCATTTGTCGGATGAAATCCTTATCCATCGTGGCTTTACGGCTATGGGTGTCGAGATGACCAGCGGCAAGCTTCACGGCCTTGCCCAGCATCACGCCGAGGGTGACGTTTTTAATGTTGAGCTCATGGGCAATCTTCAGCGTCTCGCCGATATAGTTGCCATATTCCACAAACGCCTGTTGGGGCAGGTCTGGATAAAGCGACTTCACGAAACGCTCACTCTTGCCGCCGCTGTTGATGACCACCCGCTCTGAACCAGAGGCCTTAGCCACCGTCATACATTTGCGGATGCTGTCGATAAACGCCTCCTCGGAGAAGGGCTTCACGATGCCTGAGACGCCAATGATTGAGATGCCACCTTCGATTCCCAAACGAGGATTGAAGGTACGTTTTGCAATTTCTGCACCGTGCGGAACACTGATTGTCACTTTCAGAGGTGAGAAGTGAGAGGTGAGAGGTGAGAGAATAGCTTGGAGGTTGTTCTCTATCATCTCGCGTGGGGCTTTGTTGATGGCAGGCGAGCCGGGTGGGTAATCGAAACCTGGCAGCGTAAACGTCCCCACGCCTTCACCACCAAAGATTTCAACCTGTGGTTGATGCGAATCTGAGATTCGCATCTCGTGAGTCGGGGATTTCAAATCCCCTCCAACCCAAAATACACTTGCACGAATCTCAATACCATTTGTTACATCGGGATCATCACCCGCCTCCTTGATACAATAGGCATAGCCTTCGCCATAGCCGACAGGAACTGAAATCGTCTCCCCATTAGGGAGCAAAACAGGAACTTCATCTGGCGTCTCGTTCCTAAAAAATCGTATTGCCGCCGCTACAGCCGCAGCTGTGGCACAGGTGCCGGTCGTCAGTCCGCTGTGCAGGGGATAGAACTCAGGCAACAGTTTTTCTACTGCCCGTCGCAGTCCGTGTGGACCGTTGATAATTGATAATGGACAACTGATAATTGATAATTGGGGGCGCTTCAGGACAATGACCCTCATGCCTCGTGCTTTGGCGGCTTCCACTTTTTCAGGGAAACCGCCTGAGAGACCGCTCTCCTTGAGAAGAATGGCATCGGCTTTGACAGGAATGTCATTAGGAGCTTCATAATAACAGAGTTGATTCTCGCTTGCTCCTTGCTTGAGGGCTAAAGCCACGGAAGAATCTCTGTTGAGAATACGATAATAGATGCGGATGCCCTTTGCTTCTAAGTATTTCAGTTTGCCAATGCTTTGCACACCTGTTGTGGCGAGTAAAGAAGCAGGAGGTGTGAGGTGAGTGCTGAGTTCTGCGTAGTCGTCAATCCATGTGATGTCCGGATTACGAGGCGGATAAATGCGCTCATACCGGATAACTGGGATATTCAATGTCTGAGAAACCTGGGCAATCGTCTGGTGGAGTTGCGAGGCAAAGGGATGGGCTGCATCGACCATCAGCCGTATGCCATGCTCCTGACAGAATGCCTGCATCGCCTCTGCATCCATTGCCCCATCGATGCGCAGCCCGTGATGCAGGGTGATGGCCTGCTCGCCCGTCTTGGTGCTGTAGTAATAGGTCTTCCCTTGGGTACCCTCCGCGAGACACTCGTCAGGCTCGCAGCCTCCGCCCTCTTCCAGCACCTCTACGGCCTTACGCCCTTCCGTCGTTCCTCCAAATACCAGTATCATGCTTCTCCTTGTCTAAACAGGTGCGTGAAGTATTTTGAGTATAATTCAGAGAGACCGCTGCGGTTGTCGATGGCCTCACCTACGACGAGCATCGTAGTGAGTGTGAGATGATTATCATGGACAATCTTGGCGAGGTCTTTCAGTATGCCCCGGTATATCTTCTGATCGGGCCATGTGAGATGATAGCAGGCGGCAACGGGGGTGTCCTCAGGATATTCCTGAAGCAGTTCACGCTGTACATCGTCGACGATGGCTGCCGAGAGGAAGATACACATCGTACTCTGGCTGCGAGCCAACAGGTGGAGTTTTTCCTTTTCGGGCATTGGCGTGCGACCCTCACCACGAGTGAGGATAATCGTCTGACAGCGCTCTGGAATGGTGAACTGACTCTGCAACTCCGCAGCGGCAGCAAGGAAGGAGGAGATGCCCGGGGTGATGTGATAGTCCATGTTGTTGGCATCGAAGAAAGCCATCTGCTCCTGAATGGCACCAAAGATGCAGGGATCGCCCGTGTGCAGGCGGACAATATACTTACCCTGATCGTAGAACTGTTTCATCAGCGCACATTGCTCTTCGAGCGCCATGTCAGCAGAGGAGCGCACGACGGCTCCAGGTTTATGGCACTCCGTCAATGCCTTGGGCACCAAAGAACCAGCATATAAAATAAGGTCAGCCCGTTCCAGCATCTTTCTACCTCGCACACTCACCAAATCAGGATCGCCAGGGCCTGCTCCCACAATCTCGATGTGGCCAGCCTGCTCTCGTAAGTACTTGTAGTCGATGGCCAGGGCGGCTGTCCAGTTCTTACCTTTCACCTTGGGAACGATGAGCTTGCCATGATTGGAGCCCAAGATGGCTGCTGCCTCGCAAACGCTGGGTGTGCCTACATGCTTCTGGACAGTAGCACTGGGATTTGGTACTTCGACTTTGGCAAGTTCATCGGCAGTGAAGAATAATACCTCTTCTTCGTATTCGTCTTGAAGCATTTCTACAAATGGTTCATCAGCCTTGACATCGATGGTGCAGTAGCGATGGGCACAGGGCAATACGCCTCTCTCAGCGAAGGCCTCGTCGATTTCGTCGTAAATTTCCTCATAGTCTTCTGGATGATGGGCCAGTCCAAAGCCAATAGTTCCCACCATAGGTGCGAAATGTAGTTCGAGCATACCGTCAGGGGCATTGCGAATAAAAGGCGAGATGATGATGAGCAACTTGAACTTGCGAGGATCTGCTTCGGTAAGGTCATGAATAACAGTTACATGATCAGGCTTTGTCTGCTCCAGAAAATCCGTACCTTCATCGTGAACCTCTAATAATAAAGCAGTCGGCTCGCGATTCACAAAAGCGAAGATGCAGTCATTCATGTCCTCAATATTGCTGGCGATGGGCCAACCAAATTGCTGTTCGAAGGTATCAAGTGCCCATAGTCCGGCATTGTCGCTTTGGGTGGTGATGACCTCACGAGCACCTATCAGACCAGCCACCTCGTGAGCCAGATTGTTAGCTCCTCCGATATGTCCTGAGAGGACGGAGATAGCGTTCAGCCCCATGCTGTCGACACAGACTACAGCAGGATCTTCGTGCTTGTCTTTGATATACGGCGCTATTGTCCTGACACAGATGCCCATTGCCCCAATGAATACAAAGGCATCGAAGTCTTTCCAACGCTTGCCTACCTCTTGACGGCTGATGACAATACCACCAAATTCTCGTGCTAACGTTTGGGCAATCTCATGGCCTGTCTCGCTGATTTGAATAATTGCTATCTTTTGCATTTAAGTATTTCTATTGGGTGATGTTCATCTATTACAATTCTCATGGGGTGCTCTTGAGTGAGGCCGAATTCCAAGCAGGCTTCGTCCCAGAGCTGGTGGCTGTCGGTAGTTACCTTGGGAGCTTTGACGCTGTTCATCACGATGATTCCGTTGTCAGTCAGCACAGTCAGGACTTTTTTCATGATCTCTTTCAGTTCTCCGCCGTGTCCACCGATGAAGACGGCATCGGGACGAGGTAATGCAGTAATATCTGTTTTGAGAAAGTCGCCGATATGCACGTTGATGCCTGGGGCTCCAAACCTGCGGGCGTTCTCATGGATGATGGCCTCACACTCAGGACGGATCTCAAAGGCCTCAATATGCAAATGAGGGAACTGCAGACGAGCTTCGATGCTGACGCTGCCCGTACAGAAGCCCATATCCCAAAGCACGTTTCGTTTGGGAAGATCGAGTGCCTGGAGTGTCAGCAGACGGATGGGCATTTTCGTAATCATCTTCTCACGACCGTCAAGGAGGGTGAACGCTGCGTCAGGAATACCATAATAGCTATTGGCTGTTGGCTGCTGGTTGTTGGCTGCAATTATCAAGCAATTGGGATACTCGAAGTTACGTAGAGCGGCTTCTTCGAGGGTAAGCGATGAGACCTTTTCGAGTGTTGGATTACCCAAATGCTCGCCCACGTACATATGATAATAGGTGTAGCCGTAGTCCACCATCCGTTGGGCGATGGCTGCAGGCGTATGCTCCTTGTCTGTGAGGACACCTATTTTTTCAGCGCGTTCTATGAGAGCTTTGTCAAACTCAGGCCAAGGACGGCCTGTCAGCGAGACAATCCTCATGTCGTGATAAGGCATCACTAATCGATGGGCCAACATCTGCAGGGAGTTGAAGGTGGGATAGAGCACTATCTCAGCTTCAGGCATCTTGCGCTTGATGGTATTGGCAAAGCCGAAGAACAGCGGGTCGCCAGAGGCGAAAACAATGAGAGACCCACCCCCTTGCCCCTCCCTGCTATGGAGGGGAGTAGATAGATATTGTTCGAATACCGCATCAAGAGGAGCGGTGATGTCAATCCATTCTGCGTTTGCAGGCAAGAACGGTGCCACAATCTCATGGTGACGCTTGCCACCAGAGAACACCTTACCTTGTTTTATCATCTCCAGCACCTCTGGTGGAAACCAAGGGTGCGGATTGTCCGTGATTCCTATAACGATGAACTTCATAAGTCTCTGCCTGGTTTGAGTTGCTCGGCATCGTCGAAGGTCAGGATGGCATTGCAGAGGGTGGCTGCGAGATTCGAGCCGCCTTTGCGCCCCTCGATAATGATTTTGGGAATGTCCTTGAAAGGTTTCACCATGTGCTTCGACTCGCGAACATGTACGAATCCCACAGGAGCGGCGATGATACCAGCAGGGTGAGCCTTGCCTTTGCGAATGAGGTCGCAAAGTTCCATCAATGCTGTTGGAGCATTGCCAAAGGCAAAGAGCGCATCGGGGTGTTCCTCGACAGCGAGACGGATGCCGGCTTGAGTGCGGGTAATACTCTCAGAGGTGAGAGGTGAGGGGTGAGAGGTGAGAGATATGACTCGAGGGTCGCTGAGATAGCATTTTGCCTCAATGCCGAGACGCTGGAGGGCTCCCTTGCGGATACCGCTGGTCACCATCGTCACATCGGTCACAATGGTCTTTAGTGTGCCGTTCTTTACCTTATTATATAGAGTCTCTACAGCCTTGTCATCTGTATAGAGGATGCGCTCCATCTCGAAGTCGGCAGTAGTGTGGATGGCGTGCAAAAGGGCCCACTTGTGGCCCAATGGATAATCCTTGCGTCGAAGCTCCCCTTCAATGGTGCGGAAGGACTCCATCATAATCTGTTGGCCAGGCTTCTCATCTCTCACCTCTTGTCTCTCACCTCGATAGTATCCACGAGGCGTAATCATCTTGCCGTCACTTATGTATGACTGTGAATTGCCGATGAGGACAACGGTGAACATATCCACATCCTCAGGGTCGAAGGCGCCTAGTGTTGTGATTTTGACTGTTTGTTCCTCACGGCCAGCCTGGTGCACGTAGCCTACAGGCGTCTCGGCCGAACGTTCTTTCAGGAAAAGCTCTACAAGACGATAAAGTTGCCAATAGCGTCCGTGCGACTTGGGGTTGTAGATGGCTGTGACAAAATCGCCCACAGCAGCTGCCTTGATTCTCCGTTCAATCACTTCCCAAGGGGTCATCAGGTCGCTGAGTGAAATAATGCACATATCGTGACCGATGGGAGCTCCTAACAGCGAGGCCGCCTTCTGGAAGGCAGAAATACCTGGAAGTGTCACGATCTCAACATCCGACAGGCGTTCGCGCTGCATCTCATAAACCAATGGGGCCATACCATAGATTCCTGCATCGCCAGAAGAAATGACGACAACGGTTTTGCCCTGTTCAGCTATGAGAAAGGCTTGCTCAGCCCGTTCCCGTTCTTTCTTCATGCCTGTGTCGATGCACTCACAATCAGACTTTAGGTAAGGTTCTACGAACTGGAAGTAATACTTATAGCCCACAACGGCATCAGCCTCCTTGAAGGCTTCTATCACGGCCGGCGTGATGTCTTCACGACTGCCGGGGCCTATGCCTGCAACAATAATTTTTTTCATATCTGCTGCAAAGTTAATCATTTTTTCGTAACTTTGCAGCATAAAACAGAAAAAACAAAGATGGGAAAGAAAATCATCTTGATTACAGGTGGACAGCGTTCTGGCAAGAGTCAGGAGGCAGAACGGCTGGTTTTGAGCATGTCGGCAAATCCTGTCTATGTGGCTACGGCACATATTTGGGACGATGAGTTTCGCGAACGGGTGCGCAGGCATCAGGAGCGGCGCGGCCCACAGTGGACGAACATCGAGGAAGAGAAATACCTGAGCCGGCATGACCTCACAGGGCGCGTGGCTGTGATAGATTGTGTGACGTTGTGGCTCACAAACTTTTTCTTTGAAACGTCTGATGCCGAAACCACGCTTGAAACCGTCAAGGCTGAGTTTGATGCTTTTACGCAGCATGATGCCACTTATATCTTTGTGACTAACGAGATTGGTAGCGGCGGCGTGAGCGAGAATGCTATCCAACGCAGGTTTACCGACCTGCAAGGCTGGATGAACCAGTACATCGCGTCGAAGGCAGATGAGGTCATTTTAATGGTTAGCGGAATTGCGGTAAAGGTTAAGGGTTAAAGGTTAATGGTTAATGGTTAATGGTTATTGGTTTAGATGAGGACGTTTAAGATAGAAGCACCAGACGAGGCGTTACGCCCTGTGATTCAGGCAAAGATTGACAATCTGAATAAGCCCAAGGGCTCACTTGGCCGTTTGGAGGAAATCGCCATGCAGATGTGTCTGATTCAGCAGACGCTTTCGCCATCGTTGAATCACCCTTGTCATCTGCTGTTGGGCGGTGATCACGGTATTGAGCGCGAAGGTGTCAGCGTGTCGCCTCGCGAGGTCACTTGGCAACAGATGATTAACTTTACCCGTGGTGGTGGAGGCGTGAATATGTTCTGTCGTCAGCACGGCTTCAAGCTCCGCATCGTCGATGTGGGTGTGGATTATGATTTTAGTGCACAACAACTCCCCTCCCATCAAGGGGAGGGGCAAGGGGTGGGGTCTGTATTTCTTGACCGTAAGATTGCCCGTGGCACCAAGAACTTCCTCTACGAGCCAGCAATGACTGAGGAAGAGTATGACAGGGCGATTGAAGTTGGTGCAGCTCTTGTGGATGACTGTATTGCCGAGGGGTGTAGGATTCTGAGTATTGGTGAGATGGGCATTGGCAACACCTCGCCGTCGAGCATCTGGATGCACCTCTTTGGCGATATTCCGCTGAAAGACTGTATTGGGGCTGGAGCAGGTCTCGACAGTCCGGGCATCCGTCATAAGCAGGAGGTGCTGTCAGAAGCGATGAAGCGGTTCAAGGCGAATCCCCAAGACCCGCTGCGCTACTTCGGCGGCTTTGAGATGATTGCCGCCATCGGGGCGATGTTGCGGGCGGCAGAAAAACGCCTTGTCATATTAGTAGACGGCTTTATTATGACGGCCTGCGCGCTGGCGGCTATCCGACTCTATCCTGCCTCACAGGACTATATGATTTTTACGCATTGCGGCGACGAGAGCGGACACAAAATGATGTTGGATATCGTTGATGCCAAGCCGTTGCTAAACTTGGGATTAAGATTAGGCGAGGGCACTGGCGCGCTCTGTGCTTTCCCAATCGTGGATAGCGCTGTACGTATGATGAACGAGATGAATAATTTCGACAATGCCAAAATCACCAAATACTTCTGAGCAATGGAAATCAAGATAGACCAAGCGAAATGGCACGATAACTTGTGGGCGGCTTTAATCTTTTTCACTCGTCTGCCCTTCTGGCGACTGCATCAGCCACCTAAGCCTGCCTATGCTGCAGTGGTGGAGTGGTGGCCATTGACTGGCTGGCTCACAGGAGGTGCGATGGCTGCTACGCTCTATTTTGGCAGTATGATTGCGCCCTACCCTATTGCAGTCATCGCAGCTATCGTTGTGCGTCTGCTTATCACGGGTGCCCTCCATGAAGACGGACTGGCTGATTTCTTTGACGGTTTCGGAGGTGGAGGCACAGACCGCCAGCGCATCCTCAGTATTATGAAGGACTCGCACATCGGCACATACGGTGTACTTGCCCTTATCGCCTACTTCGCCCTGCTCTTCACTGTGCTGCTGTCGCTCAATTATCAATTGACGATTGCCGGCTGTCAAATACCCTTGGCATCACTGATTATCCTTGCCGCCGACCCCTATAGTAAGATGGTGGCGAGTCAGATAGTGGTGATGATGCCGTATGCCCGTACGGAGGACACAGCCAAGAACCGTACTGTCTATCGTAAGCCCTCCGTGGCAGCGGGTATCTCGTTAGCCGTTCAGGGGCTGCTGCCGATGGTGGGATTCTTCTGGCTGACACGTCTGCCTTGGGAGATGGTTATCTTCCTGCCTTGCTTAGTGATGTATTTCCTCTATCTGCTAATATGGCGCCGACTGCGTGGCTACACAGGCGACTGTTGTGGTGCCGTCTGTCTGTTGGTGGAGTTAGCCGTTTATCTGGTGGTTTGCAGCTTAGTAGCAAGCCCAGGCACATAGGGCAGTGAGTATCACCATCAATACCTCAGCCGTTCGATTCACCCGAATGGCTTTTTTCATGTCTGCAGTAGTGAGTTCACGCTCGTTGTCACCAATATAGGGCTTGTCGAAGAGTTCGCCAAAGTAATAATGCGGGCCACCGAAACGACAGTTGAGGATGCCGGCGAGCGCCGCCTCAGGATAACCACTATTCGGTGAGACATGATTACGACCATTTCGCCAGACAAAACTTATGAGTTGCGGTCTTCCCGCAGCCAGAATCATCAACAGGGCCGTAAGACGGGCAGGGATATAGTTAGCAATGTCATCAATATGTGCAGCCCAACAGCCGAAGTCCTTGTAGCGTTCAGTCTTATAGCCAATCATCGAGTCGAGGGTGTTTACCATTTTGTAGGCCAACATTCCTGGTGTTCCTAAGAGGGCAAGCCAGAACAAGGGTGCGATCACGCCGTCGCTAAGGTTCTCTGCCAACGTCTCGAGAGCAGCGGTTCGCACCTCCTGAGCAGAAAGTTCTGAAGTATCGCGGCCTACGATGCGAGCCACCTGCCTGCGACCTTCGTCCAAGGAACGGTCGAGGGCGAGGAACACCTGGCGCACCTCCCGGATAAGTGTGGTGCCGGCCAGACAGTAGAAGATGATGAGGGCATCGAAGAGAAGGCAGACGTATGATGGCAGATGTAAGAGGTAATAGCGGAGGAACCAAGTGACGGCGAATACAAACACGATAAGCCCTACGGACATCAAGGCACCCTTGAGCAAACGATGCCTTCCCTTATTAAGTCGATGCTCCCCAAAAGAAATTATCTTGCCAAACCACACGATGGGATGCGGCAGACGCTGGGGATCGCCCAAGAAGAGGTCGAGCACCCAACCAATGAGCAATGACAGGGGATTAGTCATCAGTTAGGATTTTGTAGATGCTGTCCATATCCACATGCTGCCGCACATGGTCTGCCAATTTGTTGTATTGTTCTTCCTTGAAGGCTGCGATTGAGCGAGAGAAGTCGGAGCTTGCTTCGACTTCCGAGCGTGAGCAGGCTCGACTGGAGTTCAAGGCAGCATAGCTTTGCAAGGGAGCAGAACCTACGGCTTTATCTTTGAGTAGGAAATCGATGACGGGCGCATTGTCAAGGAAGCCGTGGATATAGGTGCCGATACAATGGTCTGTCTGCATGATAGCCTGGTCGGTATCGCTGATGCCTTGGTGAATCTCATAGCCGTAGCACTCCTGACCTTCGAATTGGAAAGTGACCTGTTGGGTGGTCTTTTCTGCAGTCATGGTTGTATGGATGGGCAGCAGACCGAGACCTGGGAGGCTGGCAATGGTGCCCTCTATGCCATCGGGGTCGCTAATGGTCTGGCCAAGCATCTGATAGCCACCGCAGATGCCCACAACAGTATGGCCGTCGCGATGGGCACGTACGATGGCCTGAGCACAGCCGTTTCTTCGCAATTCAAGCAGGTCGTCTAAGGTCACCTTTGTGCCAGGCAGGATAATGATGTCGGCGCGGCCAATGTCGGCAACGTTGTTGGTGTAGAAGAGGTTGACGCGAGGGTCACGTTCCAGCGTGTCGAAGTCGGTGAAGTTGCTGATGTGACGCAGCAGCACCACAGCCACGTTCACTTTCCCTGCTGCCAACTCACGCTGTTTCTTTTCAAGGCTCACCGAATCCTCTTCCTCGATATAGATGTCCTTGTAATAAGGTATGACACCCAAGACGGGCACGCCACAAATCTCCTCCAGCATACGGCGGCCGTCATCGAAAAGGCGCATGTCGCCTCTGAACTTGTTGATGATGATGCCCTTGATGAGCTTTCTGTCCTCTGGCGTCTGTAGGGCAATGCTGCCATAGACGGAGGCAAAGACGCCCCCTCGGTCAATGTCGCCCACAAGGATCACATCGGCGTTTGCATGTCGCGCCATTGGAAGGTTCACCAAGTCAGTATCGCGCAGATTAAGCTCTGAGATGCTTCCTGCACCTTCCATCACAATCGGGTTATAGCGCGAAGCAAGGCGGTCGAAGGCGCTACACACCTCTTTTCGGAAATCAGGCCCACCCCCAGCCCCTCCCCAAGGGAGGGGAGCCTGGTTTGTATTGTCAGTAGGACTATCTATGCCCCCCTCCCTTGGGGAGGGGTTGGGGGTGGGCTTCCAGTAGTCATAAGCATTCTTATTACCGATAGGCTTGCCGTTGAGCACGACTTGCGACGTGTGGTCACTCTGAGGCTTCAGCAATAGCGGATTCATATCCGTATGGCAAGGAATGCCTGCCGCCTCGGCTTGTACGGCCTGGGCACGTCCGATTTCCAAACCCTCGGGTGTGGCGTAGCTGTTCAGCGCCATGTTCTGAGCCTTGAACGGAGCGGGATGGTAGCCGTCCTGCAGGAAGATGCGGCAGAAGGCAGCGGCAACGATGCTCTTACCGACGTCGCTGCCCGTTCCGGCGAACATGACGGGATGAAGTTTATCCTTTATCATTTGTCATTAAGGGCAAAGCCCGCATAGAGGTGTGTATAACTCGCTAACACATTCTTGAATTTGAACACAGGGGTATCGACAGGCTCGCCCTTGGCGTTAAAGACCTGCACAATGCTCCCAAGGGGTGGGTTACCCCGCACAATACTTCCCTCCCCTCGAAGGGGAGGGGTTAGGGGTGGGGTAAGAAACTGCGTATAGTGGAACTCATGTCCGCGATACTCTCTACCGTCCAGCTCAAAGCGACGATATCCTAGCGAGAGTTTCCTGTCTGCCTTCCGGGCCGTGATGGTATAGGGCAGCACACCACACATCGGATATTCCCCTTCGTCAGTAACGATTTTCTCACAAAGATACATCATTCCGCCGCACTCAGCCTGTATTCGTCCACCCTGCTCTGCAAATTCCTTAATGGCTTTGCGGCAGTCTGTATTGTTGGCCAATGCCTCTAAGTGCTTTTCAGGATAGCCGCCAGGCAAATAGAGCAGGTCGCTATCCTTTAAAGAGGGAATGGCTGTCTCTGGATCAAAGAACGACACGTTTTCAAAACTGTCAATGACTTCCTGATAAAGAAAAGAGAAACTTTCCGCATTGCGGGCTATCGTTGCGGATTGTTTCCGACTTGGAAACAGATTGTTTCCGCCTTGGAAACAGTTTGTTTCTGGCTTGGAAACAAAAATTTGGAGCAGCCTTTTCCATCTTACATGTGTTTCCAACTGACTGATCAGCGTCGAATTGTTTGGTTCGGAAGAGAAATCAAGTCCCAGATAGCGTGATTCCTGTTCCAGAGAAGCTGCTTTAGGCAGATAGCCGAAGCACTCGACACCAATGTCACTGCACGCCTCTTCCAGCATGTGGTAGTGCCGTTCACTCCCCACCTTGTTAAATATCACACCCACGATATGCACATCCTTTCGGAAATGGATGAAACCAGAAAGCAGTGGAGCCATCGAATAGGCAGCCGACTTCGCATCGACCACAAGCACCACGGGCATGTCAAGCACCTGTGCAATCTCTGCCGACGAGCCTCTGTCGCGGTCATAACCGTCGAAGAGTCCCATCATGCCCTCTACGATGCACACATCAGCATCCTTGCCATAATGGGCAAAGAGCTCGCGAACATGTTCTGGCGTAGCCATAAATGTGTCGAGGTTGATGCTCGGCCTGCCGCACACCTTCTCGTGGAACTTCGTGTCGATATAGTCGGGGCCGCATTTGAAAGGCTGCACCTTGTAGCCCTTCTGTGTCAGCAGCGCCATCAGGCCTCTGGCAATCGTCGTTTTGCCAGAACCGCTATGGGGTGCTGCAATCATAAAACATGCTTTCATTGGTGCAAAAGTAGGAAAAAAATACTAATAAAATGCAGATAATCACAAAAAATGTGTACCTTTGCACCCGAATAAGGCAATTGGGTGGCAGAAGCCGCCTGATGTAAGGGAATCCGGTGAGAATCCGGGACTGTACCTGCAGCTGTAATCCCTTTGAAAGGGGTCTGCTTGTATAACGCCACTGAGAATGCTCGGGAAGGTAAAGCAGACCAGGGAGAGTCAGAAGACCTGCTTTATAAGACAATGTACGCGCGTACAGGAAAATACGTTAGCGGAAAGACGAGGCATGATAAAAAGAATGCTCATTGCTGGGGCGGCGCTGTTGTGCCTATCCCAGACATTGATGGCACAAACCACCTTGAAGGAAGACTCCATTCAGGAGGTCGTTGTTACGGGTACTGGCACACAGCACCTGCTGAAGGATGCGCCCGTCCAGACGGAGGTCATCAGCCATCGTCAGCTACAGCAGTATGCTGGACGCTCGATAGAGGACATCCTCTCAGGCCTGACTTCCAGTTTCGATTTCAGCGAGAACGACATGAGCTCACGTCTGCAGATGAATGGTCTGGGCAACTCCTACGTACTCATCCTCATCGATGGACGTCGTTTGCACGGCGACAATGGCGGCGAGAACGACCTCTCGCTCATCGACCCTCATAACATAGAGAAAATCGAGATTGTGAAAGGCGCATCTTCAGCCCTCTATGGCTCAGATGCCATTGCCGGCGTCATCAATATCATCACTCGCAAGCATCGTGAACAGGGTGTTATGCTGGAGAACACCTCGCGCTTCGGTTCGTTTGGCGATGTGCGTCAGCACAATGGCCTGGCACTGAACTACGGCAAGCTTTCAAGCTATACGAATTTCCAGCTGCAACATAGTGATGGCTGGCAGAACACTTCTGAGGAAGCCCCCTCTCAGACAGAATATCACATTACCGATTCGAGGAACAAAACCGTGAACCGCCATACCAATTGGCAATTGGCTGAGCGGCTTACGTATCAGCTGACTCCCAAGACCGAGATCTACGCCGACGGCAGCATCTACTGGAAGCGCATCTATCGCCCTTGCGGACATCATCCTGGTGTCGATGTAAAAACATGGGACCTGCAATACGACAATGCTTCGCTTTCCGTCGGAGGCAAATGGAAACTGGGGGGCGGCACAGATGTGATCACCCTTGATGCCGACTGGAAGAAACATGCCTACAACTATAACTATACGGACACAACGCTGACCGATGGCTATGTAAACGGTCGCTTCACCAATTTTTATCCTTATTTCCCAGGCGACAAGGAATTGCAGAGCGACCAGCGACTGACGAATATCTCGCTGAAAGGCGTCTTTTCGCTACCCTATGAGCAGCAGCTCAGCACGGGACTCGAATATCGTTACGATTGGCTGAAGGCTCCCATGCGTGTGGCCGGCGGCAAGGCCACCGACAACACCGAGGCCGTCTATGTGCAGGACGAATGGGCACTGTTGAGTCCGCTGTATATCACTGGTGGCCTGCGCCTGACGCGTAACGAAGGCTTCGGCACCCGTCTGACGCCCAAGCTCTCGGCTATGCTGAAAATGGGCGAGCTGCGCCTGCGGGCCACATGGAGTCAGGGATACAAGACACCCACGCCAAAGGAGTTGCATTATCAGTACATCAAGAACATGAACGGCGTGTACCTCTATTTAGGCAACGAGAACCTGAAGGCCCAGCACTCCAACTATTTCGGCGTAAGTGTGGAATACAGCGTGGGACATCTGACGCTGACCGTTGCGCCCTATTTTAATAAGGTGAACGACATGATTACCCTTGTCACCATTCCTACCAAGCAGGCCCCCGGCGAGCTGATTACGAAATACGACCCCATCCGTGTACGCCAGTATCAGAACATGGAGGACGCGAAGACTTACGGTGTTGATGTCACCCTGCGCTATCAGGGTCGGCATTTCACGGCGGGCGGCTCCTACAGCTATCTCGACACGAAAGCCAACCAGTATGATAGCGAGAACGACGTGATGCAGCATGTCACCATCGACGGCATGGCTCATCACAAAGCCAACGTCTATGCCACTTGGAACCATGATTTCTCCAAACATTACCAATTGGGTATCGGCCTATATGGCCGTATGTCAACCAAGCGTTATTACCAGATTGACGGTAATGGAAAGGGCTACCAGCTTTGGCGCCTTTCCACATCGCATCAGTTTGGCAAGAACCGGCGGCTGGAGGCTGGCATCGACAACATCTTCGACTATGTAGACCGCACGCCTCACGGCTTGCATCTGGGTACGACGACCCCTGGACGAACGGTCTATGTCTCGCTTACCATCCGTTTTAATCAAGGTAAAATATTAACCAATAAATTTAAGTCTAATTTAAACACAAGAGAAAATGAACAAGATTAAGTTTCTGATGATGGCCATGATGGCATTCTTGGCCAGTGCAACGTTCACCGCTTGCAGCGATGACGACGATGACAACGACCTGTCGAACTACGAGAAGTATCAACAGGCAGTTAACAAGACTGTGAACGCCCAGAAGAAGAGCGACAAGGTGATCCTGCTCGTGGCCTTTGGCTCGACTTGGGAACAGGCCTACGACACCTTCGACAAGGTGGTCGAGGACTACAAGGCCAACTTCAGCGGCTGGGATGTGTACCTTTCGTTCTCCAGCGCTATCTGCATCAACAACGCCCGTGCAGGCGAGAACGTAGCCCCGAAGGACTACTACGATCCTGAGCACTGGCTCACTGCCATTGGTCTGGCAGGCTACAAGCAGGTGGTTGTACAGTCGCTGCAGGTCATCCCTGGTGAGGAATATCGCCGCGTGCGCGACAGCTATGTGAAGGACTTCATGAACAACCGCAACGCCGACTTCACCGATGCCTATATGAAGAGTCTCGACCTGAACGTTGTTGTGGGTACGCCGCTAATGGCTGAGGAGAGCGATGCCCAGATACTGGCCCAGACCCTGAACAACGAAGCCGACGTGAAGGCTGCTGTCGCACAGGGCATCGTCGCCTTTATGGGTCATGGCAACCCCGAGGGCTACGATTACTATGGTGGCAACATCCGTTACCTGCAGCTTGAGGATGCCCTGCGCCAAATCAACCCCAACTACTATGTGGGTACTGTCGACATGGACGAGACCTATGCCGAGGACGTGCTGAAGCACATTGAAGGCGGTACGTTTGACTATCAGGTTGGCGACGTGACCAAGAGCATCACCTATCCTGCCAATAACACCAAGAATGCCCAGCTTTTCGTGCTGATGTCAATTGCCGGTGACCACGCTCACAACGACATGGCCGACGACGAGGACGAGGAGAGCTGGTACTCGATGTTTAATGAAGCCGGTATTGAGACCGCTGCCTACGAGACTGCCTTCAAGGAGGCATGCTGGAAGAAGTACAAGAGCGGCGAGGACTATATTCCTGGTCTAGCCGAGCGCAGCGCCGTCCGTAAGCTGTGGATGAACCACACCCGCGAGGCCATCAATAAGCTTGGCACCGACGAGGCACTTTCAACTCCCACAACGGCTCCTGAGGAATAAAATGTTTTTACGTGTATTATTATATAAGATGTCCTTTGGAGGTGCTGTCGTGAGACAGCATCTCCTTCTTCCCTTTCTGCTCGTGGGCTGTGTCACCGCCCAGGCGCAGATTCACAAGACATCCATCGATTCGACATCGGCTTCTTCACAGCATTCGACGTCGGATCACGTTAAAAACCTGAACCCCGTAGTGGTGACCGGCTCCGGCCATCATCAGCGTCTGAAGTCGACGGCAACGCCCGTCCGCGTGCTCTCCGCTCAGGAAATCAGCGAGCAGGGCATCACCACCTTCGATGCAGCATTGACCCGTATGATGCCGCAGGTCTCGATGGCGCCTAACTCCATGGGCACCTTCCTGCGCCTTAACGGACTGGGTAACAAATACATCCTTATTCTGATAAATGGTCAGAAACTCTCAGGCGACATCTCCAATAATGTAGACCTGAACCGTATCAACATGAGCCGTGTAAAACGTATCGAGGTGCTCGATGGAGCCGCTTCGTCACTCTATGGCTCTGATGCCATCGCAGGTGTCATCAATATCATCACCGACCAGCCCACACAGCAGTTCGTCGGCATCACCAGCGACACCCATGTCAGCGGACATGGCGTGTTGACAGAGGCCGTCAGCCTCGACATCTACAAAAACGGCTTCGGTTCCTATACCTCGTTTACCCACGACCGCGCCGACAGCTATCAGACTACGGACCTTGAATACGTCAAAGGTTCTGATACAGAGACACAACAGACAATAGCCCCCTTGTTCACGGGCTATCGCTCAAACATCCTCGGACAGAAATTCACCTACAACCCCAATCAGCATCTGGCGTTGAATGCGGGTTTAGACTATTCATATAAAATCACCGACCGCCCTGAGACACGCTCAGACATCACAGGTGGTACCGACTACGAAATGCGTTACAAGGGCTTCCGTTGGAACGTAGGCGGTATCTACAAATTTACGAGTCGCAATAGCCTGCAGGCCGACTTCACCGTCGACCGCTTCCGTTATGGCAAAGAATACGACGTTGAAACGAAGGACTATGCCATCGGCGACTATGTCCAGTCGAAGAAACAACGGATGATGGAGGGCGAGCTCAAGGGCATCCTCGGCCTCTCGGCCAATTCTACTACCATCTTCGGTGCCGACTGGCGCAAAGACTATCTTACGGCTACCTCGGGCAATATCGACCAGAATGTCTATACCCTTGCCGCATACGCACAGCACGAGCAGAAGTTTAGTGTGGGGCGTGGTTTTGCCACGGCCACCATCGGTGCCCGTCTTACCCATCACCAGACTTTCTCAAACCACTTCACGCCCAAGGCAACCCTCATGTACAGCATCGGCTCTCTGAACCTCCGTGCAACTTACTCCGCTGGATTCCGTGCACCTGGTCTCGACGAGCTCTATTACCACTATTTCTCGGTGAATCGTGGCAAACCGCAAATCAGTTTTGGCAATCAGGATCTGAAACCTGAGAAGAGCCATTATTTCTCGCTGAATGCCGAGTATCGCGATAACGTGATTGCCGTGAGTTTGACGGGTTATCTCAATCGTATCAACGACATGGTAGTCAAGCAGAATGTAGAAGTAGATGATGCCAGCCGAACGATGCTGACGAAAGAGTTCCCAGAGATGACGCAGGATCAAGCAGACAAGATGATGAGTTACGCCCTCTATCAGAATAGCGATAAGGGCGATGTGAAGGGTGTACAACTCAATGCCTCTGCGAATATTTTCAAGGGCTTTAACCTCTCTGCCAACTACGTCTATACTTACGCCCGCACCAAGAGCGGTGAGGAGTGGAGTGTGCTGGAACGCAGCATCCGTCATGCCGCCACCATCGCCGCTAACTATCATCATACATGGGGAAAATACGGACTAAACATCAATCTGAATGGGCGCCTGCAGTCCAAGACCTATTATACAGGCACTTACGAGGATGCCCCTGGATATGGCATCTGGAACCTCCACACCACCCACACCTTCGATTGCACGAAGTGGGCATTCGTGGAACCCAGTATCGGCATCGACAATCTCTTCGACAAAGTGGATCGTCGCATCGACTCCAGCAACCGCAAGTATGCCCTCTACAGCCCAGGTAGGATGTTGGTGGTGGGTTTAAAATTGAAATTCAAGAAATGAAGCAGATATATACGAAGACAGGCGATGACGGGCAAACCTGTCTGCGCGGTGGTGTCCGTGTAGAGAAAGACGACATCCGCATCGAGACAAACGGACAGATAGACCATCTGAACTCGCTTCTTGGTATCGTCCGTGCAGCCATAGGTAAGCAGGAGGAGCTGCTGGCCGACATACAGCGTGAGCTGCTGGTAATGATGAGTCATATTGCCACGCCCGATGAGCAAACTAATCCCAAGCCCCTGCACGCAGAGGAACTGACTGCCAGAATGGAACAGGCCATCGACAGCCTGATGGCAGGACGTACCGTCCCGTTTGTCATTCCTGGCGACAGCCTTGTCACCTCATTCATCCATGCCGCACGAACGCAGGCACGTACCGTGGAGCGCAGGTTGTGGACGCTCAACAAGCAACATCCCGTCAGTCCCGCCATACTCACCATGATGAACCGCCTCTCTGACTATCTTTTCGCTTTAGCCCTTAATCACCAAGAAGAAACGTAAATGACGGAAGGACACGGCGACGACATCTATAGGTATCCAGACATCCGGATCAATTTCAGTTCCAACATCTATACCCATGCAGACCTATCGGAACTGGAGGCACATTTGTGCAAGGCCATGAGCCTGATACGCAACTATCCAGAGCCGGAGCCCCATTCCCTTGAAGCGGCAATAGCCAGGAAATATGGCATTGAAAGGGACCATGTCCTTGTCACCAATGGCGCTACGGAGGCCATCTATCTCATTGCCCAGGCCTTTGGCTTACAGAAAGAGCCCGTTAGCGCATATTGCTGCTATCCCACCTTCAGCGAATACGAGGATGCCTGCCGCATGTATGGCATACCCACAAAAGCGCTCACCTCAAACTTCTCACCTCTCACCTCACACCTCTCACCTCACCCCTCTCTACTTTGGCTCTGCAATCCTAACAACCCTACGGGCAGCGTATTTTCGAAGGAGGAAATCATGCAGTTGGCCGATAGGTTCGACTTCGTCGTCGTGGATCAGTCCTACGAAGACTATACGCTTGCGCCGATGCTCACCCATCAGGAAGCGGCCGCATCCCGCAACATCCTGCAGCTGCACTCCCTCACCAAGACCTACGCCATTCCCGGGCTGCGTGTCGGCTATGTCATAGCACCGTCCCATATCATCTGCCGCCTCAGGCATTACGTCCGCCCCTGGTCGGTCAATGTCCTTGCCATAGAAGCAGGGAAATGGCTGATAGAAAACAATGTCCGTGTTCTGCCGGACATGAAGGCCTATCTTGCAGAGACAGAACGCCTGCGCCAGCGCTTAAACCAGATACCAGGCATCGAAGCTGCCGAGACCCACACCAGTTTCATCCTTGCGCGAATCATTCCTCATACTGCAGCAGAACTAAAGGAATATCTTGCAACAAATCATCACATACTTATCCGTGATGCCTCCAACTTCCGTGGCCTCACCCCTCATCACTTCCGCATCTCCACACAGTATCCCCAAGAGAACGACCAGCTCATCTATGCTCTTGAAAGGTGTCATCATACTTCACACGCTGTTTGACGCCAAGGTCACTTCGCGCGAGACATACTTTGACGGATGGATATCTATCATCTCTGAGGGCGGCACGACATTCTATACCGACACGCTGAAGATACGCGGACGCATACAGCAACGTAAGTTGATCGTCGAATAAGTTTGAAGCATCGACAAATCGAAAAAGAGAGGGTGAGTCTATGATGACCCACCCTCTTTCTTTAATGAGATGTCTGATGATCTACTACTCGTCGATGACGGAATCCTGCACGAAGTCGAGGACGTTCTTGCGGTTGGCCTGCATGCGCTCGTACTCCTCCTTGGAGCCGACGATGAGCTTGTCGAATTCGCGCAAGCCTGTGCCGGCGGGGATGAGGTGACCGCAGATGACGTTCTCCTTCATGCCCTCGAGGGTGTCGACCTTACCGCGGATGGCAGCCTCGTTGAGCACCTTTGTCGTCTCCTGGAAGGAGGCAGCCGACATGAAGCTCTTGGTCTGCAAAGCGGCACGGGTAATACCCTGCAGGATCTGTGTTGACGTGGCGGGCACGGCATCGCGCACCTGAACGACCTTGAGGTCGCGGCGCTTCAGCGACGTGTTCTCGTCGCGCAGGCGGCGGGCGGTGACAATCTGACCGGCCTTCAGCTCCGTGCTGTCGCCAGCGTCGGTCACCACCTTCTTACCCCAGATGCGGTCGTTCTCCTCAGCGAAGTCGAGCTTGTCGACAATCTCCTGCTCGAGGAAGGCGGTGTCACCTGGATCGTTAATCATCACCTTGCGCATCATCTGGCGCACGATGATCTCGAAGTGCTTGTCGTTGATCTTGATACCCTGCAGACGATAGACGTCCTGCACCTCGTTGACGATGTACTCCTGCACAGCCGTCGGGCCCTTGATGGCGAGGATGTCGCTGGGCGTGATAGCACCGTCGCTGAGCGGCGTACCGGCACGCACGGCGTCGTGCTCCTGCACCAAGATCTGCTTCGACAGCGAGACGAGGTACTTGCGCTGGTCGCCAGACTTCGAGGTGACAATGATCTCGCGGTTGCCACGCTTCACCTTGCCCATAGTGACCTCACCGTCAATCTCGGAGACGACAGCGGGGTTCGACGGGTTGCGGGCCTCGAAGAGCTCGGTGACACGGGGCAGACCTGCCGTGATGTCACCACCCTTGGCGGCAGCACGCGGAATCTTGACCAGCGTCTCACCCGTCTTCACGGTCTGGCCGTCTTCCACGACGACGTGACCACCCACGGGGAAGTTGTAGGTACCAATCTTATCACCATTGGCATCGAGGATGTCGCAGGTGGGCACCCTTGACCTATCCTTCGACTCGATGACGATCTTCTCGGTCAGGCCCGTGGTCTCGTCGGTCTCAGCACGGAAGGTGTTGCCTTCAATCACATCATTGAACTTCAGCGTACCTGCATACTCGGTAACGATAACGGCGTTGAAGGGGTCCCATTGGGCAATCTTCACGCCCTTCTTTACCACGTCGCCCGTCTTGTAGTAGAGCGAGGCGCCATAAGGCACGTTGACGGTGGAGAGGACAATCTTTGTATTGGGGTCGACGAAACGGAGTTCGCCCAGACGGCTGACCACCATTTCGCACTCACGGCCGTCCTCGTCGAAGGGTACGGTACGCACCTCCTCGAACTCGAGGCGGGCCTGCTCATACTTCGCCACGATGGTAGCGTTGGCGGCTGCGTTGGCAGCCACACCGCCGGCGTGGAACGTACGCAGAGTAAGCTGTGTACCCGGCTCACCGATAGCCTGTGCGGCGATGACGCCGACGGCCTCGCCCTTCTGCACCATACGGCGCGTAGCCAGGTTGCGGCCATAGCACTTGCGGCATACACCCTTCTTCGACTCGCAGGTGAGCACCGAGCGAATCTCAACGCTTTCGATCTCGGCGGCCTCAATCTGCTCGGCCAGGGCCTCAGTAATCTCCTCGCCAGCAGGCACGATGACCTCGCCGGTCTTGGGATTGATGACGTCGTGGACGCTGACACGTCCGAGGATGCGCTCGGCCAGGCTGCTGATGACCTCGTCGCCGCTCTTCAGCGCCGTGCAGACGAGTCCGCGCAGCGTGCCGCAGTCCTCCTCAGTAATAATCACATCGTGCGAAACGTCGACAAGGCGGCGGGTGAGGTAACCGGCGTCAGCCGTCTTCATGGCGGTATCGGCCAGACCCTTACGTGCACCGTGAGTGGAGATGAAGTACTCCAGCACGGACATGCCTTCCTTGAAGTTCGACAGAATCGGGTTCTCGATGATCTGGTGTCCCTCGGCACCTGCCTTCTGAGGCTTGGCCATCAGACCGCGGATACCGGAGAGCTGCTTGATCTGGTCCTTACTACCACGGGCACCGGAGTCGAGCATCATGAACACGGCGTTGAAGCCCTGGTCGGCCTCGGTCATCTCCTTCAT
Organism: uncultured Prevotellaceae bacterium; assembly: GCA_947167935.1. GTDB lineage: Bacteria > Bacteroidota > Bacteroidia > Bacteroidales > Bacteroidaceae > Prevotella. The sequence continues at coordinate 30,184 of CAMVJU010000021.1, forward strand.
CAGGATGTTGCCGATGTCGTTGTTCACGTGCGTCCAGGTATCGATAACCTGGTTGTAACGCTCGTTATCGGTGATGAAGCCCATGTTATAGTTGTCGGTGATCTGCTGCACCTCGTCATTACCCTTGGCAATAAGCTCTGCCTTTTCCTTCGGGATGATGATATCGTCGAGGTTGAACGACAGACCGGCCAGATAAGCCATACGATAGCCGAGGTTCTTGATGCCGTCGAGGAACGCGCAGGCCTCAGCGAAGCCCACGTTCTTGATAACGTCGGCGATGATGTCGCGCAGGCTCTTCTTCGAGATGACCTTGTTGACATAGCCCACCTCAGACGGGATGATGCCATTGACGATAACGCGACCCACGGAGGTCTCCACCTGATGGCGCACCTTGTGGCCATCAACGATGTCGTCGACGATGACCTTCACCTGAGCATGCAGGTCGCACTTGCCCTCGTTGTGGGCGATGATAGCCTCCTCAGGTCCGTAGAACGAAAGACCCTCGCCCTTGGCACCCGGACGGATCTTCGTGATATAGTACAGGCCGAGCACCATATCCTGCGACGGTACAGTGATAGGAGCGCCGTTGGCAGGGTTGAGGATGTTGTGGCTCTGCAGCATGAGTAGCTGTGCCTCGAGGATGGCCTCATTAGAGAGGGGGAGGTGGACAGCCATCTGGTCGCCATCGAAGTCGGCGTTGAATGCCGTACATGCCAGCGGGTGCAGCTGAATGGCCTTACCCTCGATGAGCTTCGGCTGGAAGGCCTGAATGCCCAGACGGTGCAGCGTAGGAGCACGGTTGAGGAGCACGGGATGGCCCTTCATCACATTCTCAAGGATATCCCAGATGACGGGCTCGCGGCGGTCGACAATCTTCTTGGCCGACTTCACGGTCTTGACGATGCCGCGCTCGATGAGCTTGCGGATAATGAACGGCTTGTAGAGCTCGGCAGCCATCAGCGTGGGCAGACCGCACTCGCCCATCTTCAGCTCAGGGCCTACGACGATAACGGAACGTGCGGAGTAGTCGACACGCTTACCGAGCAGGTTCTGACGGAAGCGGCCTTGCTTGCCCTTCAGCGAGTCGCTGAGTGACTTCAGCGGACGGTTGCTCTCGCTCTTCACGGCGCTGGCCTTGCGGCTGTTGTCGAAGAGTGAGTCGACAGCCTCCTGCAGCATACGCTTCTCGTTGCGCAGGATGACCTCGGGAGCATGAATCTCCATGAGGCGCTTCAGACGGTTGTTACGGATGATGACACGACGATAGAGGTCGTTCAGGTCGGACGTGGCGAAACGGCCACCGTCCAGGGGAACGAGGGGACGCAGCTCGGGCGGCGTCACGGGGATGATCTTCATAATCATCCACTCGGGACGGTTGACACCCTTCTCGACGCTGTTGCGGAAAGCCTCGACCACCTGCAGACGCTTCAAGGCCTCGTTCTTGCGCTGCTGCGACGAGTCGGTGTTGGCACGGTCGCGCAGCTCATAGGAGAGCGAGTCGAGGTCGAGCTTGGTCAGCAGGTCGTAGATGGCCTCTGCCCCCATCTTGGCCACGAACTTGTTGGGGTCGGTATCGTCGAGATATTCATTGTTCTCGCCGACGACATTATCGATGATATCATTGTACTCCTCCTCAGAGAGCAGGTCGAACATCTGTGAACCCAGGGCGGGGTTGCCCTCGCCGTCCTTACGGTTGGCCATGGCACCCGGCTGGATGACCACGTAGCGCTCGTAGTAGATGACGGAGTCGAGCTTCTTGGTCGGCATGCCGAGCAGGTAACCGATCTTGTTGGGCAGCGAACGGAAGTACCAGATGTGGGCTACGGGAACGACCAGCTCGATGTGACCGGCACGCTCACGACGCACCTTCTTCTCGGTCACCTCGACGCCGCAACGATCGCAGACGATGCCCTTGTAACGGATGCGCTTGTACTTGCCGCAGGCGCACTCATAGTCCTTCGTAGGACCGAAGATGCGCTCGCAGAACAGACCGTCGCGCT
>CAMVJU010000022.1 GCA_947167935.1 uncultured Prevotellaceae bacterium
CTGACTATAAAGCAACCTCAGAACGGGCAAGCGTGTTTAGCGGACAGTAATAATTATTAATAAAGGTTGTGGTGGTTGTCTTCTTTGACATAACCAATGATCTTTCCGGAATACCCCCGGTCTCACACGAGGGCCCCTCCGCCCAACTGGGAAAGTGAGACAGGCCTACGGTCCAACGCTTGACCATTTTTCCCGTTGTTTGGTGATGCAAAGTTACGCAAAAGGCCACGAAAAAAGGTCTTATATAAGACCTACTATAAGACTTATATAAGACCCTAAACCGTTGACAATCAACCTACTTCATCAGATTGTCGATATCGCTGCTCCTGGGCGGCAGCTTGCCTGTCTGCTGCCACGTGCCTGCCAGCTGACCCAGATTGGGAATGCCCCATAGCTGCTGAAACAGTTTCCACTTCTTCTTGATACGCAACTTCTCGGCCATGCGGTCGGCGATGTAGGCAGCCTGGTTGGCCGACACCCCTTCAGCCAGCGCATAGCCGTCGGCCACGATGAACCCCGCATCCCTCAGCCGCCGCCACAGCACCTGAGCCTCGGCAGTCAGCAGCTCGGCAACGTTCTCGTTCACGCTGCCCGCCGACTGAGGCTGGTCGGTCAGCTCCTCGTCGTCGAAGTGGCTCAGCATTTCCATGATGTCCTCCGACATCTCCAGCTTCGCCGCCGTGATGAGCTCCAGCAGCACCGTCTTGGCGGCCTCACGCTTGCTCTGCGTCTTGCGCTTCGACATGTTCAGGTAGATGCGGATGGCCTTCGACACATCGTCGGCCGAAGATTTCTTGGCCACGCCAGCCGACAATTGGCCAAGCTCTTTCAGGCGCATGTCCCTGTCATGAATTTGCTCGTTGAGTCCGTCAATCTCTTCCCGCTGCGCCTCGTTCTCAGATTTCAGCCGGTCAATCTCTTCGAGCAGGCCCTGAGTAGACTCCGTCATCCGCATCATTTTCTTCACATCCTCAACCTCGTCCATCTTCCTCTCAAGCGTGTCCTGCAACTGGCGGAGCCTCTCGCGAGCCGCCTCTTTCATCTCCTCTGTGTTCACATTCTCCTTCATTAGTTTCTGTAGTTTTTTATGATTACCTTGACATTTTCTCCTCGCCCCGAAACGGAAGCGAAAAGATTGCAAAGTTATCAAAAACTACCGATACCCCAAAGCTTTTTTCAGAAAAAGATTATCACGAGGCGCTTTTCTTGTTTGTGAGGATTTGCAATCCTCACACAATGAGTATTAGCATTTTTAATGCGAAAAGAGGAATGGATGCGGATTACAAATCCTTATACTCACGGCTGCTGGATTACAAATCCAGCAGAACGGGGTACCGTGCCACTACGGGCGGCTTCAAGATAACGGGCCACCTCAGCCTCCAACTGCTGCCCTGTAAGACGTCGGGACACGCGAACAGCCATGCGTTGCGGAGCAGAAAGTAGCTCGCGGTTGCCAATGCCGTTGTAGCGATGGGAACCCAGCTGCATGTTGAAGAAAGGGCGTAACAACTCAGGGCGCTCGCGCTTCATCAGCAAGCGGCGGGGATTGTCGCGAAGGTAATGCTTCCACCGCTGGTATTCGTCATCGGTGCGAAGCACAAGGTCGTTGTAGCCTGGCTCAAAGAGCAGTCCGTGCTCGGGGTGGCTTCCCTTCTTGGTTTGTAGTTCGGGGTGGCTGGTCTGCTGGTTCTCTTTCATGGTTTGTTGCGACTCAGTCGCAACAGGCAGTGGAGCAATCAACCGACGGTAGGCCCGCCCGCAGCCAGTCTTAAAGCCTCTTACGACGCGGCTCAGCCCACAACTAAGCGGCTCGCTCACGAAAAGTATGCCATGCAAGTGGTCGGGCATCATCTGAAGTTCAAAGACCTTGACTTGCGGATAGTAGCTTGGAATATTCCACCACTCATCCCTGACGGCGCAGCCCAGCTCAGACAACTCTATGCGGGCATCGTCGCTGCTGCCGTAAACACGACCGAAGAGCGGTCTACGCCCTTCGACAGTCATCGTCAGCATATAGATACCGCGCCTTGTGTAGTCGTGCCCCACAAAGCGACGCTTCATCGACGGTTTCTTCTCGCCGGCAAAAGCTTTCTGGCTCTGATATGTCTCTTTTTTCATCTTCGCAAAAGTACTTATTCCTTTCGAGATCGCCAAATTATTTGCCGAAAAATTTGCATATCTCGCCAATTTTTCGTACCTTTGTAGAGTAATCAGAATGCGACACAACACCTTGAGGCACAAACATATAACCCCTATCTATTCACTATCAAAAACACACACAAAAGCTATGAACAAGACCGTTAGAACCATCCTCCAGATCCTGGGCTACATCATCGCCGCCATTCTCGGCGCAGCAGGTGAAGCAACGCTGATGTAAATGACGAACACGAATCTCACTAATCACACGAATAATCTACGTTCAGAAAATCATTCGTGAAATACGAAAGCATCCTTCAGTCGCTAATCACGAACTGAGGGATGCTTCGTTTAGAAATGTAACACACTGACTGTGCGTTGTTCGTATAGATGTTAGGCCTAATTAATTGTTGTTCGACAAAATCAGGTCGGTCAAAATCTGGGTTTGGATATCTTCGAGGTGTGTCTCAAACCACTTCTCCGGGTGATTTTTACTTACCCACGTTGTAAAGGTAGGATATGCATCCTTGATATCGACATACTCGTCGGTCCAAGGCAAACCGATGTACGTACAAATCTTACCAGGAGCCTCGCCATATTCAGCGGTCAGTTCGTAGGTGTGGCCCTTTGACGTTACTTCTACGGGAATAGACTTCAGTGTCTTCCAACCTTTATTATTAGCTTGGGTTGCAGAGATATTGATAACCTGCGGTTCATCAGCTTCGTTGACACCTGTGTTTGTCATCTCACCCAAAGTGACAGGTACTTCTGCTACGCTGATAGGCAGTGTGCCTCCAGCAGCTCGGATGACTATGTTGATGCTTCCGTCATTATAAATGGTGGCATCAAATACGACGTCGTTGAAGTCAAAGTCTCCAATAGAACCAAGATCTTCGCACATGATGCGTCCACGCTCCTTATAATCAGGCACACCTTCAGCCTTGATAATCTTGATAATCCAAGCATCATAGTCGGTCTTGTTCTCATTGTTATATCCAAGTCCCAGATAGTATTCGCCGTTGATTTTCTTGATGATATAGTTTTCGCAAATATAGCCATCGTCGCTTACCCATCTGAACATGGGCTGACCAGCTGTCGGAGTGCCCATATTCACCATCAGCGTGACGCCCTTGGCCATTTTCTTGTGATCAGAATCGGTCATGTGATGAGTATTTTGGCCGTTCACGAAGTTGATGACGTTTTCCCACTCGCCTGTGTTAAAATTATAAGCCTGCAACTGACTCAAATTATGATGTGTATCGGCGTGATTACCCTGACTATTGCCATTTCCATTACCTGTCTGCTTATAATAATGCTGGAGGAAATAATTCTCATAGGTAATCATATCGACCGTTGTAGTAGCCGGGTTGAAAGTATAGACAAAACTATGAGGCCCTCCCTTTATTTTATATTCATCAGGCAACTCATAATTATTGTAATTCTCTGTAGCGGCACCACGTGTGAGCGCAGCATCTTCCCCAAAGCCCCAAGAGTGATTCTTGGCAATTGAGCCAAAGTTCTGGACGAAAGCCGTGTTGTACTCTGCTTTTTTCTGAAGATAAAGCAACTCGCCTGTCTTCGTCTCATCATAAATCTCGTTGTTTGAACAACTCACGAATACCATACCGACAAACAGCATGGAAATTCCAAATAACAAATTCTTTTTCATTTTCACCTGGTTTAGTTTAGTTATACATTTAGTTTGACATTTCGGTTGCAAAGATAATACGTTTTTCATGGAGAAAGTGTTTATTTTTTATAATGATGTGTGTTTTGAGGCAATATGGTGTTAGAATTTCGTGAATTTACACACTTTTTTGGGGGGGGGCAATACTTTTTCGTCCCAAAATTTGGCATTCTCACGGCCAACTGGATGGCGATGGCTGGTATCATGGTCATACCAACGAGGAAATGGAAGAGCGTAGCAGGAGAAGCGACTTTGATGTTAAGCGTCTCTCTTCAGTTCTTCTATGAACTTGCTGATGCGGTCCATCTCGGCAGGGATGCGGATACTCTGCGGACAATGTTTCTCGCTGATGCAGCGGCCGCACTTGATGCAATGGTCGGGCTGGCGATCGCGCTCAATGGTGCGGTCGAGGCTGATGAGGTATTCGCGACGCTGGCGACGATACTCGGCGCTGCCCTTGTCGCTGGGCAGACGGCCCTCGGTCTTCATCTTGTTGTAGTGGGTGAAGATGGCGGGGATGTCGATGCCGTAGGGGCAGGGCATACAGTATTGGCAGGCGTTGCAGGGGATGAGCTCCTCCTCCATCATCTGGTGGGCAATCTTCGTGTCTAAGAGTTGCTGCTCTTCTTCAGTAAGTGGCGTCAACGGGCAATAGCTCAAAAGGTTATCCTTCAGGTGCTCCATGTAGGTCATGCCGCTGAGCACGGTCAGCACGCCCTCGGGAGTGCCGGCATAGCGGAAGGCCCACGAGGCGATGCTCTTCTCGGGCTCGCGCTGCTTCAGCTCGCTGACCACATACTGCGGCACGTTGGCTAGTCGACCGCCTAACAGCGGCTCCATGATGACGGCGGGGATGCCCTTCTTCTGCAGCTCAGCGTAGAGATAGCTGGCATCGACATTGCCGGAGTTGATTTCGTTGGCGTAGTTCCAGTCGAGCCAGTTCAGCTCTATCTGCACAAAGTCCCAGTGGTATTTGTCGTGCATAGCCAACACCTCGTCGAACACGTCCTGGCGACCGTGGAACGAGAAGCCGAGGTTGCGGATGCGTCCGGCCTCGCGCTCAGCCAGGAGGAAGTCCATGATGCCGTTGGTCACATAGCGCTTGTCGAACTCCTCCATGCTGCCGCCAATGGCGTGCAGGAGGTAGTAGTCGATGTAGTCGACCTGCAGCTCGCTCATCGAGTCGTGGTACATCTTCTTGGCGCCCTCGGCACTCTGGAAATCGGGGCTGAAGTTTGAGAGCTTGGTGGCCACGAAGAAGTCCTTGCGCTTGTCCTTGTGGCGGGCCAGGGCGATGCCTGTGCAGCGCTCGGAGAGACCGCGACAGTAGACGGGTGACGTGTCGAAATAGTTCACGCCGTGCTCCAGGGCATAGTCTATCTGGCGGTTGATCATGCCTTGGTCGAAGTCTTCGGTGCCTTCCTTTGTCGGCAGGCGCATCATGCCGTAGCCAAGGAGCGACACCTTGTCGCCCGTCGTGGGATTGGTCCTGTAGGTCATCTTTCCTACTGGCGGCTCTACCTGGTTCTTATAATCGTCGGCAGCAGCGTCGGTGCTTTTCTTGCCAGCGCAGGCAGCAACGGCAGCTGCGGCTCCAGCTCCTAATACTTTCAGGAAGGAGCGACGGGAAAGCCCACAGCCGGCTTGATTATTTTTGCTATGATTGTTGTTCATATTGTGATTCTCTTTTATATTTTCCTATGTACTTCGTGACCTTCCACGTGAATGGCGGAGAAAGGCCTTACTGGGCAGACATATTCGCAGGCGCCGCAACCGATGCAGGCAGCCTCGTTGACGGCAGGAACGTAGGGCGACAGGTCGTCGTCAGGGTCGGAAGGCACCATCTCGATGGCACCCACGGGACAATGGCGCTCGCAGTTGCCACACTCGTCCTTGCCCTGAGCCGAGATACACTCGCCAACTGTCACTATGGCGTGGCCTATCTGTATGCTTGACTTCTCAGCCTTGTCGATGAGCTTGATGGCTCCTGCAGGACACACCTCAGAGCACAGCGTGCACTCCGGACGGCAATAGCCCTTTTCGTAGCTCATCACAGGCTGCATCAGGCTCGTCAGGTCGGTAGAGGGGCGCAGCACGTTGTTGGGGCACTTCGTCACACAGAGCTGACAGCCCGTACAATGTTTTTCCATGTTGCTGGCCGAGAGCGATCCTGGCGGCGTCAGCGGCGTCACACGGCCTGGGGCCTGCTTTGCCTTGATGGGTGCCAAGCCGCCGTCCACTAGCTTTTTCTGGGCCAGCGCCGTAGTGGCCAAGGCCGATGCGAGGAGGAAGGAGCGGCGGCTGGAGTCGGTAGGACCGGAAGGACTAGTACCATTGGCATGACTAGTAGGGCTAGTATACTTCAGCGCTCCGAATTTGCAGCTCTTAATACAGTCGCCGCAGACCACACAACGACTGTGGTCGATGGTGTGCGTTTTGAAGTCGATGCATGAGGCCTTGCAGTTCTTCGTGCAGAGTGAGCAGTTCTTGCATTTGTCGGCATCGAAGCGAATCTTCAGGAGCGAATGGCGGGCCAGCAACGAAAGGACTGTACCAACAGGACAAATGGTGTTGCAGTAGGTGCGGCCATTGCGCCAAGCCAAGATGATCAGCGCAATCAGCGTCACAACGGCGATGATGAGCACGGGCAGCGACTTGATCCATACATCGACGCTGTAGAACGTGTAGCTGTCGGCTCTTTCGGCAATGCCTGCCAGCACATTGTTGCCCAGCATGTAGAGGGGTTGGAAGATGCTGGACATGATGCGGCCGAAGGCGCTATAAGGTGCCAACAACTGGAAGAAGACACCAATGCCAGCGATGATGGCAATGATGAAGAGGCCCATTACGATGTAGCGCAACCATTTCAGCTCTTTCGAATAGCTGTAGCGGTTCTTCTTCGTCTTCTTGCCTATCCAGCCGAAGATGTCCTGCAGGATGCCCAGCGGACAGATAACAGAGCAGTAGATGCGGCCGAAGACCAGCGTCACCACTACGAGGGCGATGATCACCACCACGTTCAGGGCCAGCACGGCCTCCAAGGCCTGCGCCTTCGCCATCCAGCCCAGCCAGGTGTGCGCAGTGCCTGTGAAGTCGAGGAACAGAAATGTCAAGCCCAATAGGAAAATGGTGGCAAGCGTAATTCTGATTTTTCTAAGCATAGTTTATGAACTGGTTTTTGATTTTGGAACGATGAAGATGCTGGCTTCGTAAAGGAGCCAGATGGGAAGCGAGACGACAAGCAGGGTGAAAATATCGGTAGTAGGTGTGATGATGGCAGCCACAATGAGGATGGCTACGATGGCGTGGCGACGGTAGCGGCGCATCAGCGAGCCTGAGAGCAGGTGCATTCGCCCTAATAGGGCACACACCACAGGCAGCTCGAACACCACGCCGATGACCAGACACATGGAGATGAACGTATCGATATACGACTGTAATGTCAGCATGTTCTCCACTTCTGAACTAACCTGATAGGTTCCTAGGAATCTGACGGTTAACGGAAAGATAATGAAGTAACAGACAAAGGTGCCCAACAGGAACATCAGGTAAGAGGAACAAACAATTTTATAGGCTGCACGGCGCTCGTTCTGATAGAGTCCTGGCGAGACAAAACAGAACAGCTGGTAAATCACGTAAGGTGAGGCGAAAAGCAAGCCGGCATAGGCCGCTGTGCGCATGTGGGTCATAAACTGCTCCGTCAGTCCTGTGTTGATGAGATGGATGGAGAAGTCGGGACTGTCCATCAGTCGGAACGTAATGAAATGACTTGTCGTCGGGGCCAATACCACAGCAAAGAGCCATTCCTTCATGCAGAAAGCCACAACGGCAAACGCAACAACCACCACCAGTGAGCGGATGATAGCCCACCGCAGCACGTCAAGGTGTTCCCAGAAGGTAGCCGTCTGCTCACTCATCTTATAAAAGACAACTTATACAACAAGGACAACTGTTCAACTTTCCTCTTTCTTCGTTTCCTTGTCTACGTCGGAATCGACTTCCTTCATGCCGTCCTTGAAGCTCTTTACGCCCTTGCCCAGGCCTTTCATCAGCTCAGGAATCTTGGCACCGCCGAACAGCAATAGTACAACCAGCGCAATAATCAGTATTTCCTGGCCTCCGAGGCCGAAGATCATGAGTGTTTTAAGTGTGATCATATACTCAATATAATTAGGTTAAGTCTTTTTCTGCCTGCAAATGTAATCCTTTTTATTTGATTAGCAGCATTTTCTTCTGACTTTTTTCACGCAACCGACGGCTCTGCTTATTCTGAGGCCTGTAGCGGAGCCTTGCGGAGTTGCTCCAAGGCGCGGCAAAGCTGGTCGGGGCAGGAGGTGCCTTTCGTACCGCAACGAATGCCGTCGAGACGTTTCATCACATCGTCAATCTTTTGTCCGCGTACCAATTGTGAGATACCTTGCAGGTTGCCGTTGCAGCCGCCCAGGAAGAATACCTGCTGGATGACGTCGTTTTCGTCGCAGGTTACGTCAATGAGCTTCGAGCAGGTACCTGTCGTTTCGTACTGAATGTGTTTTGTTGCCATATTTGTTGAGTGTTAGTTGTTTGTTGTCAAAAGAGCAGTATTTTCACACCGAGGAGCACAAGGATAATGCCGCCGATGAGTTCAGGCTGGATGCGGCGGGCGATGCTTTTACCGAAGCTGATACCTAACCGGTGGCCCAACAGCGACATAAGCAAAGATACCATGCAGATGACGGTGAGCGGCCACCAAAGCTGGCCCATTGATGTGTATCCCGTGACTGCCATCGATACGCCGACAGCCAATGCGTCGATGCTGGTGGCAATGGCAAGTAGCAGTTGTGTGCGCAAGTGGTGGGGATGGAAGGCTGTTGTCTCCTCATTGCCATGTATCGACTCCCAGATCATCTTTCCGCCAATGAACAGCAACAGTGCGAAGGCTATCCAGTGGCCATATACGGCCAAGCTTGCCGCAAAATGGATAACCAGCAGCCAGCCAATCAGCGGCATCAGGGCCTGGAAGAAACCGAAGAGGATGCTGATACGCACAATTGTCTTTCCTTGCCAAGAGCGCAGAATAGCGCCGCTGACGATAGAGACCGAGAAACAGTCCATAGCCAGCGAAAGGGCCAACAAGATAAGGTCAATGAAGCTCAACGATGATTTGTTTTATTGTTGTTCAGATGAAGTCAAGTCCGATGGAATGAATGGCTGAGCGAGCGATGCGCTCATATATCAGTCCCATATCGGCAAAGTGGATGACGCTCTGCATGGCAGCCTTGCTTAATGATGGGGTAGGGCTTTGTAGCGCGGCAAGGGCTTGGTCCATAAACTCGTTGATGCCGCGCTCGTTGGGTTCCTGCTTGCGCATGAAAAGTCGGCTGAGGATGTGATATCCGCAAATCTGTGGCAGATCCTCGGCAGAGCTAATCCAGAGGAAAGCCTTCTCAGCGGCGTAGGGCACGTGCTGCATCAGGTTGAAAGCCAACTGTTCGGCTATCTCCACCGTTTCCGTCTGTTCCATCCAGATGTCGGCTACCTCGGGCAGCAGCTCGTCGGGCGGCATCAGCATGGTAGCCAATATCTTACATTCGCGGATGTTCTCTTTCCATAGGGCGATGGCAAGGGAATAGGCATCTTCTGTTTTTATCTCGTCGGCCATTTCACGGAGGCGGAGTATGGTGGCACCCCAGTTCAAATGGTAGTCCACACCTTTCTGTCTCATGGACTGTGCCACCTGACCGTCCATCATCTGCCGGAACGACTGCTTGATATCTTTTACTTTTTGTTCAATCTCCGTCATTTAGTCTGTGTTTGTCCGTTGTTCAAATCAATGTTCCATAGTCCGTGCTGTAGCGAAGCATCTGGTGGTCATAGCTCTCGGTGTAGTCTACGCAGATGTCCGTAATATGGCCTTCTGCATCCGTGACAGGCTTCAGCCAAGGGTTGATAAAACCTTTGTAGGGCGCCAGGTTGAGCTTTTCGTATCGCTGCAATATTTCCTCGTGAAGTTGAGGGTCAATTTTCACGGCATAGTCCTCCACCAATTTTCGTGCAGCATCGTAGTCGCCTTCGCTCTTGATACGTTGAATCTCAGCAAGGAGCGTGGCAACCAGTTGGCGCAGCTCCTCGTAGGAATGGATGCGCAGGAATGTTTTGCCGTCCTGTTCCACCATCTCCATACAATTTCCGTGCGCTAAGCACCAGCGGGCTATCAGGGCGCGATTGCGCATGTGGGCCTCTTCAATCTGCCGTCCAGGCTCGATGCGTACCAGCTGTGTCAGCAGACCGTTCATCATATAGGAATAGTATTCAGCCTTGTAAGCCTCGTTGTTGGGTAGCAGTCCTAATTCCACCAACTTCTTATCGGCAAGGAAATAGAGGGCGAAAAGGTCGGCACGAGCCTCCTCAATGGTATTGCCGTAAGCCTTTAAAGCATCGGCATCGATGCCCGGCAGCAACTGGCCGCTACCGTGACCTAAACATTCGTGCAGGTCAGTATGCAGATTATCGCAGTCGTCACCGTATTTCTCTATTAAAGAGAGTGTTGTGCTATCAATTACGAACTCTTCCTTGAATCCATTTCCGTGTGCTGCACGATTGTAGGCATCGGTAATGTTGCTGATGGTGATGCTCTTTGAACCGTACTTTGCCCTGATCCAGTCTGCGTTGGGCAGGTTGATGCCGATGGCAGTAGAGGGATACTCGTCGCCACCCAGCATTGCCGCACAGATGACACGAGCCGAGACACCCTTTACTATTGGCTTACGGAAACGCGGATCAACGGGAGAGTGGTCTTCAAACCACTGTGCATTGCTGCTAATCGTCTCTGTACGTTTTGTCGCCATTTCATCGACATATTCCACCAGTCCCTCCCATGAGCCTTTGAGACCCAACGGGTCGCCATAAACCTCGATGAAACCGTTGATAAAATCAATGCGACTGTCGAGCATTTTCAGCCAAGCGATGGAATATTGGTCGAAGAGCCGAAGGTCACCTGTGCGGTAGTATCGGATAAGCAGGTCTATTACCTCCTGTTGGGTATTATTCTCGGCTACTGTCTTGGCTTTCTCCAACCAGAAGACAATATGACGCAGGGCATTTGCGTAGAGATTCTCTGTCGTCCATACTTCCTCATGCAACTTTCCGTCGTTATCTTTCACCAGCGTAGTATTCAGACCGAAAGATGGTAGTTCCTGAGGCGTGGGACACTCCTGCTTTTTCTTGACATAAAATGTCTCAGCTTCCTGCTGCGTCACGTTCTGGTAGAAGTTGCAGGCCGAGGTTACGACAAGGTCTTCGCCGTCAGCCTTATTCACACGCTTCGGCAGTATGTTGGGGTCAAAGATAATCGGGAATAGTTCGTCACACAGCGCATCCACATTCTGGTTGTCGGCTAATGGAAGGTGCGTTGCATCGACCTGCTTCAATACTTGGCGTAAATAGTCAGGACTGAAGGCGGGAGTAAACTTCTCACATCCATAGTGATGATAGATGCCATTGGAAAACCAAATGCGCTTCAAATAGACGGTGAGCGCACGGAAATCGTCATTGTCGCGAGGAAGGTGCGGGTCTGTATAGACGGCTTCCAAAGTACGGCGAATGAGCAAGTTGTATTTTCCGAACTGGTCGAAAGTGATGTCACGTCCGAAAAGCGTGGCCTGTGAAAGGTAGAAGATGAATTCTTTCTGTCGGAGCGTCAGCTGTTCAAAGCCGTCAAGGCGATAGCGTAGCATCTGCACGTCAGCAAAACGCTCATCGCTGTATTGGAAATCAGAAGGTGGGATCATCTTTTAGGTGTTTTTTTCTTGGGCTTTCTGTCTATCATATATTTCGTACGATACTCCTTGGGCGTGATGCCGGTAAATTTGTAAAAAGAGGCATAGAATGACTGGCGGTTGGAGAAGCCTACCATGTCGCTTACCTCCTCCATGCGCAAGTTCTCGTAGCGTTTGTCGGTCAGGATAGACATGGCCTCCTCAATGCGATATTTGTTGATGAATGTGGTGTAGTTCATGCGGAAGCGCACATTTACAACCGCCGATACGTAGCGTGAATTCGTACCAAGGTCTTTGGCCAGCTGTCGTGCGGAATAATTCTTGTCCTTGAATTTTTTCTGCATGACGACAACATCTAAGATGCGTTCCTTCAGTTCGTCCATCACTGCCGGACTAACCAAAGAACAATAGGTTGCATCTCGCTCCTTCTTCTCGGATAGATTATACTTTGACATAGCTCCAGTTATTTGAAAGACATGCAAAGATAGGCATTTTTTCTGAATAAACATCACATTTTGTTAGAAAAATAACGAAAAACGGAAAAAAAACTAAAGCGCATACATTATTAAAATGTTTTTTTTGTACCTTTGCCCGCCAAAAGACAGCAGAGTATCCATGTCTTGAAAAAATAGGAACAAGAAATGAAACCAACAGCTATTTTGCTTCTGCATTGCCCGGACCAACAGGGTATCATCTCAGAAGTGACGAAGTTTATTACAGACAACAAAGGCAACATCGTTTACCTCGACCAGTATGTGGATAAGGTAGAGGGCATGTTCTTTATGCGCATAGAATGGGAACTTGACGGTTTCCTCATCCCCCGCGACAAGCTTTACGACTTCATCACCACGCTCTATGCCCAGCGCTATCAGATGAAGTTCTCGCTCTACTACAGCGACAAGCGTCCTCGCATGGCCATTTTCGTCTCTAAGATGAGCCATTGCCTCTATGACCTGCTGGCACGCTGGAAGGCTGGTGAGTTCAACTGTGATATTCCCTGCATCGTGTCGAATCACGAGGATCTGCGCTATGTTGCCGACCAGTTCGGTATTCCTTACTACGTCTGGAGCATCAATAAAGACCACTCCAACAAGGCTGAGGTAGAGCAGGCCGAGATGGAGCTGCTGAAGAAGGAGGATATCTCCTTTATCGTGCTGGCTCGCTACATGCAGATTATCAGTGATGAGATGATAGCCGAATATCCTCATCACATCATAAACATCCATCACTCGTTCCTGCCTGCATTCATCGGTGCCAAGCCCTATCATCAGGCCTATGAGCGCGGTGTGAAGATTATTGGCGCTACTAGCCACTATGTTACCGCTGAGCTGGATGCCGGCCCCATCATTGAACAGGATGTGGCGCGCATCACCCACAAGGATACGCCTGAGAGCCTCGTGCTGAAAGGCAAGGACCTGGAGAAAATCGTGCTGTCACGTGCTGTGTCGAAGCATATCGCCAGAAAGATTCTCACTTACAAGAATAAAACCATCATCTTCAGCTGATGAAAATAGCTGTAGTAAAATATAATGCAGGCAATATCTTCTCGGTGATGAACGCATTGAGAAGACTTGGCGTTGAGCCTCAGCTGACTGACGATCCCGTCGAGCTTAGAAATGCCGACCGTGTCATTTTCCCAGGACAGGGTGAGGCCAGCACGGCAATGTCCTATCTGCGGGAACATGGTTTGGATGAGGTTATCCGTTCGTTGCAGCAGCCCGTCTTGGGCATCTGCATCGGTCAGCAGTTGCTCTGCCGTCATTCGGAAGAGGGCAATACCGACTGTCTGGGCATTTTCGGTGCTGAGGTAAAGCGTTTTCTGCCTACACGTCATGAAGACAAGGTGCCGTGCATGGGTTGGAATAACTTAACGGGGTTGAAGAGTGAGCTATTTGCTCAACTCTCATCTCCCACCTCTTACCTCTCTCCCTACGTTTACTTCGTACATTCCTACTACGTGCCTCTTTGTGAGGAAACCATCGCTGTGGCCGACTATGTACAGCCTTACAGCGCTGCCCTTCATAAAGATAATTTCTACGCCTGCCAGTTCCATCCTGAAAAGAGTGGGGCCGTGGGCGAACAAATATTGAGAAACTTTTTGGAATTATGATAGAGCTGATACCCGCCATTGACATCATTGACGGCAAGTGCGTGCGCCTTACGAAAGGTGACTATGAGCAGAAAACCGTCTACGGCGACCCGCTGGAGATGGCACTTTCTTTTGAGCGTATTGGCTATCGTCGTTTGCACGTCGTCGACCTTGATGGCGCCAAGTCGCGTCATATTGTCAATGAAAGCGTGCTCCATCGTTTAGCGACAGAGACAAGCCTGATTATCGACTTTGGTGGTGGTATCAAGACGGACGACGATATCGAAAAGGCATTCAGCTGTGGTGCCGCGATGGTGACGGTGGGTTCTGTAGCTGTGACGCAGCCTGAGCTCTTTGGGCGTTGGCTGCAGAAATACGGACCAGAACGCATCATCCTTGGCGCTGATGTCAGGCATGGACGCATCAGCATCAACGGTTGGAAAGAGGATTCTGTTGAGGAATTGCTGCCCTTTCTGAAGCGCTACGTCGATATGGGGGTGAAGAATGTGCTCTGCACGGAAATCTCGAAGGACGGCACGCTGGCAGGTCCTGCCATTGAGCTATATAAAGAGGTAATGGCTAAGTACCCGTCGCTGCATCTCATCGCCAGCGGTGGTGTCAGCAGCATGGATGACATTGTGCGACTGAACGATGCAGGCATACCTGCTGTCGTCTTTGGTAAGGCCATCTACGAAGGAAAAATCAATTTGAATGAACTATGGGACTGGCAAAACGAATCATCCCCTGCTTAGATGTCAAGGACGGCGAGACCGTGAAAGGCGTCAACTTCGTCGGGCTGCGTTCGGCGGGTGATCCTGTGGAGTTGGGAAAGGCCTATTCCGAGCAGGGCGCCGACGAATTGGTGTTCCTCGACATCACAGCCTCCTTCGAGGGACGCAAGACTTTTACGGAGATGGTGACGCGGGTGGCTCGTGAAATCAACATTCCCTTTACCGTTGGGGGCGGCATCAATGAGCTGGCCGACGTGGAACGCATGTTGCACGCTGGTGCCGACAAGGTGAGCATGAACAGCGCCGCTATCCGTCATCCTGAATTGATTGAAGAGACGGCAAAGCGCTTCGGCTCGCAGGTATGTGTTTGTGCCATTGATGCCCGTTTGGACGACGACGGCTGGCATTGCTATCTGAAAGGTGGACGCGAGCGTACAGAGCGCGGACTCTTTGAGTGGGCCCGTGAGGCGCAGGAACGTGGTGCCGGCGAGATTCTCTTTACCAGCATGAACCACGATGGCGTGAAGCAAGGCTATGCCAATGAGGCTTTGGCACGCTTGGCCGACGATTTGAATATTCCTATTATCGCCAGTGGTGGCGCAGGTGCCAAAGAGCATTTCCGCGACGCTTTCACGCTGGGGCATGCTGATGCAGCGCTGGCTGCCAGTGTGTTCCACTTTGGCGAAATTCCTATACAAGAACTGAAACAATATCTTCACAATGAAGGAATCAACGTTAGACTTTGAGAAAATGGGTGGCCTTGTGCCTGCCATCATACAAGATGCCGACACCCGTAATGTATTGATGCTGGGCTTTATGAACCGCGAGGCCTATGAGAAGACGCTGGCTACGGGAAAGGTGACGTTCTGGAGCCGCACCCGAGAGACGCTATGGACAAAAGGCGAGACCAGCGGCAATTTCCTTGACCTGGTGAGTATTGCCGAGGACTGCGATCACGATACCCTCTTGGTCAAGGTGCATCCTCATGGCCCTACCTGCCACACAGGTACCGACACCTGCTGGGGCGAAAAGAATAGTGCGCTTCATGGTTCGTCCTTTAAGAATGAATCCCTCTCCTTCCTCTCCGAATTGCAGGACTTTATTGAAAAAAGGCATGAGGAGATGCCAGAGGGCAGCTATACTACTCGCCTTTTCACCGATGGCGTAAACAAGATGGCGCAGAAAGTCGGCGAGGAAGCTCTGGAAACAGTCATAGAAGCCACTAATGGCACTAACGACAAGCTCATCTACGAGGCTGCCGACATGCTCTACCATCTGGAAGTGCTGCTCACGTCCAAGGGTCTGCGTATTGAGGATATTGCCACCGAGCTGCAGCGTCGACATGATCCTAACTGGGATGCCAAACGGCGTGAGGCAAAGGCGAATGCCAAATAGTAAATATGTAGTAATTCGTAAATTGAACTCGCTATTGCGCTTTTACAAAAAGAAATAACATCGATGCTCATCAACTATCAGAAAGCCACTATTTGCCAACTCGACGGAAAGGAAATCCTCCGTGATGTTGACATTCAAGTAAACGAAGGAGAGTTCGTCTATATCATCGGACGTGTTGGCTCAGGCAAGAGTTCGTTGTTGAAAACCTTCTATCAGGAACTCTATGTCGACGAGGCTGTGGAGGCTCAGGTGCTTGATTACGATATGCTGAGTGTCAAGCGCAAGCAAATACCTGCATTGCGCCGACAGATGGGTATTGTCTTTCAGGACTTCCAGTTGCTGGCCGACCGCACAGTCAGGAAGAACCTGGAGTTTGTACTGAAGGCTACTGGCTGGCACAAGGAGGACATCGCCAACCGTATTGACGAGGTTCTGGCCGATGTAGGTATGACCGACAAGAGTGATGTGATGCCTCATGAACTGTCTGGCGGCGAACAGCAACGTATCGCCATTGCACGTGCCATTCTGAACAGTCCGTCCCTGATTGTGGCCGACGAGCCTACTGCCAATCTTGATGTTGAGACAGCTGAGGGCATCATGCAGTTGTTGCGTTCCATTTCGTATAAGGGTACGGCTGTTGTGATGTCTACCCACAACATCTCTTTAATAGAGCAATATCCTGGCACTGTCTACAAATGTGTGGACGGCAGGTTGGAAAGAATAGAAGAATAAAACAATATAAAAATAAAAACAGATGAAAGTAATGAAGTTTGGCGGCACGTCAGTAGGCACGCCGCAGCGAATGAAAGAGGTGACGCAGCTGGTCACCAAGTCAGGCGAGCCCGTGTTCGTCGTTCTCTCCGCTATGTCGGGCACCACAAATTCTCTGGTGGAGATTTCGGATTATCTCTACAAGAAGAACCCTGACGGCGCCAATGAGGTTATCAACACCCTGGAGCGCAAGTACGAGCGTCACATTCAGGAGCTTTTCTCTACTGAGGAATATCGCACGCTGACACGTGACTTCCTCCGCGATGAGTTCAACTATCTGCGTTCCTTCACCAAGGAGTTGTTCACCAGCTTCGAGGAGAAGAGCATCGTGGCTCAGGGCGAGATGATGTCGACGAACATGGTGGTGAACTACATGAAGGAGCAGGGCATCAACGCCGTGCTGCTCAATGCCCTCGATTTTATGCGCACCGACAAGAATGCCGAGCCAGATCCCGTCTATATCAAGGAAAAGCTTGCCGCCATTATGGAGCAGAATGCCGATGCCCAGGTATATATCACGCAGGGCTTCATCTGCCGTAATGCCTATGGCGAAATTGATAATCTGCAGCGTGGCGGCTCTGACTATACTGCCTCTTTGGTGGGTGCAGCCATCAGCGCAGACGAGATTCAGATTTGGACCGACATCGACGGCATGCACAACAATGATCCACGTATTGTCGAGAACACGCAACCTGTGCACCAACTTCAGTTCGAAGAGGCTGCCGAGCTTGCTTATTTCGGCGCCAAAATTCTGCACCCCACCTGTGTGCAGCCCGCCAAGTATGCCGGCATTCCTGTTCGTTTGCTGAACACCATGCAGCCTGATGCCGAGGGAACCACCATCAGCAATACCACCGAGTACGGTAAGATCAAGGCCGTTGCTGCAAAGGACAATATCACAGCCATCAAGATCAAGTCCAGCCGTATGCTCTTGGCCACAGGTTTCCTGCGCAAGGTGTTTGAGATTTTCGAGAGCTATCAGACGCCCATTGATATGGTGTGCACATCGGAGGTTGGCGTCAGCATGTCTATCGACAATTCCGCCCACTTAGGCGAGATTATGGACGAGCTGAAGAAATACGGCACCGTCACCGTCGATACGGGTATGTGCATCATTTGCGTAGTCGGTGACCTCGACTGGTCGAATATCGGTTTCGAGACACGTGTGATGGACGCCATGAAGGATGTGCCTGTGCGCATGATCAGCTATGGCGGTTCCAATTACAATATCTCTTTCCTCATTCGTGAGGAGGACAAGAAACGTGCCCTGCAAAGCCTTAGTGCCCACCTGTTTAATGATTAGTGCGCAGCGCGGAATCTCCGCGTTGTCCCAAAACACAAAAACATGAAAGGACAATTCCCGGTAGACAGGTTCCAGAGTGTTAGGACGCCTTTCTACTATTACGATATGGAGCTGTTGCGTGCCACGCTCGATGCCATCAAGGCCGAGATGGCGAAGCATGACAACTTCATGATGCACTATGCGGTGAAGGCCAATGCCAATCAGAGCGTGCTGCGTCAGATTAAGCGTGCTGGCTTTGGTGTAGACTGCGTCAGCGGCGGCGAGATTGAAGCATCCCTACGTGCCGGCTTTCCCGGCTCGAAGATTGTCTACGCAGGCGTAGGCAAGAGTGACTGGGAGATTAACCTAGGTCTCGACAACGACATCTTCTGCTTTAATGTGGAGAGCCTGCCTGAGTTGGAGGTCATCAACGAGCTCGCGGCTGCCAAGGGAAAGGTGGCACGGGTGGCCTTCCGTTTGAATCCTAATGTAGGCGCTCATACCCACGCCAATATCACTACAGGGCTGGCCGAGAACAAGTTCGGCATCGCCATGCGTGATATGGAGACGGTCATCGCCGAGGCTGCACAGTTGAAGAACGTTCGCTTCGTCGGCCTGCATTTCCATATCGGCTCGCAGATTCTCGACATGGGTGACTTTCAGGCGCTCTGTAATCGCATCAACGAGCTGCAGGATCAGCTGGAGCGTCATCATATCAGCGTGGAGCACATCAACGTTGGTGGCGGGCTGGGTGTCGACTATCAGCATCCCAACCGTGTGTCCATTCCTGACTTCCATTCCTACTTCAACACTTATATCAAGCGTTTGAAGCTGCGTCCCGGACAGACGCTGCACTTCGAGTTGGGCCGTGCTGTTGTGGCACAATGTGGTAGCCTGATTACGCGTACATTATATATAAAAGAGGGAGCTACGAAGAAGTTCTGCATCGTCGATGCCGGCTTTACCGACCTCATCCGTCCTGCGCTTTACCAGGCATATCACAAGATAGAGAACATCTCGAGCGAAGAGCCTGTGGAGGCCTACGATGTGGTGGGACCTATCTGCGAGTCTACCGACGTCTTCGGCAAGCAGCGCGACCTCAACGCCTGTCATCGTGGCGACCTGCTGGCCATTCGGTCGGCTGGAGCCTACGGCGAGATCATGGCCTCGTGCTACAACTGCCGACCGCTTCCTACCGCCATTATTAGCGACGACCTGTAAGGAATTCGTAGTTATGACCATTTTGCACATATATGACGAGAGCGATGCGATGGCTGGGCGCTATGTAGAGATGCTCATGCAGGCCTCGCAGGCGCTGGTTAGCGAGAGTTCGTTGTTTGACGAGCCCTGCGTGATGTACGCCTGCACCAATGCCAAAGACTGTCGCCAACTGACCGACGAGCATCATCCTAACATCCTGCACCTTCACGGAGCATCGGCGCCGTTTACGCTGCCTGCCGGTCTTCGCCTGGTTGTCACACCTCACGGCGATGTGCTTGGTCCAGTACGTGCCTATGTCGTTGTAGCGCGAAGTCCGCATGAGGCAGAATCCTTGCAACGTCAGTTTCCACGCATAGAAACCGTGCGCAACCCGCTAATCACCCGTACCATTACTGCCGAGAACTGTGCCCGTCAGATGGCGGTCATCTATCGACGAGTGATGAATTCCGACGTGCTGCCGCTGATGGATACAGAGACTCGAAGGCTCTTGACGGCTTCGCTGGTTGTGGCCACCTATGGCGATACACGTTGGTTGCCGTCCACCTATCATTTCTCTGCTGAGAACACCAATTTCCGTCAACTCTATCTCTATGCCACGAACGAGGGCATCCTGCCTTTGGTGCTGCAGGGCCTGTCTATGCTTGGCGTCAAGGCGGCGGAGCCACTTTCGCTTGGAGGAAACGAAGGAGGAATCGTTGATTGCTATCTTCCTGCAGATTTCCGTCAGCCGCAGCCTATGCCCGTGGCCACCATTTCGGAGCTGTTGGCACATATTGCCGACGAAGGTCCGTCGTTGTTAAGATTGAGCGAGCTGGCACGAGTCCTTCATAGTGACAATGTTGACGAGGAGAAACTGCAGGAACAGTTGGAAGAGAGTGGCCGCCTTTCCCTATTGGCCTCCTTGCTACCCTTGCTGGCCGAGCACCTGCTGCTTACTGAGGGCTTCATGCCCTGTGCCCCTTCCGAGGGTCCCGCCACCCAGCAGCTTCGCAACCTTTTAGCGAAGAGACAGGAAATATGAGCAGTCTCAGTCTCAGAGTCTCAGTTAGAAAAAAGTCACAATTCAAATCAAAACCCTCCTTTATGGTGCTTATAACTAATTAATAATCAGATATATAGATATGAATAGAGGGAAGCGGAAACGACATTTTAGCTAACTGAGACTCTGAGACTGTAAGTAGTTTTGGTAAACCTTCTAATTTTCTGATAATCAGCAAATTGTACGTTTTGATAACGTCGCTTTTGCGATGAAAAGGCAGGAAATACTGCTTAATTTTCCTCTCAAAGGCCTCAAAATTCATGCAATATAACTTTGTTTTGGCATTTTTCTGGTCCTTTTTGTGTTTTTCCACGCTCCAAAATTATTTTTCCACGCTCCAAAAATATTTTTCTAAGCTCCAAAAATACTTGTCCAACGCAATAAAAACAATCTCAACACCCTAAATCATTATCTCAAACACTAATAATAAGGTTTTAAGGAATGGTTGCTGTGCGCAAAAATTCGTCCCATTGCTGCTGATAACCATTGAATACATTGAGATCAACCTCAGTAGCAAAACCTGAGACTCGACCATCTCCGCTGAGCTGCCAGATGTCGTGATGCAGGTCGGGACGGAATTCACCATAACGGGCTACCCAATAGCGATAGCCATTTTTGATGTCTGGCGCAAAGGGCAGGTAGTTGTAGGCAAAGTTCTGGTTGATGTAGAGGATGGGCTTGGTGTGCGTTCTCTCTTCAACGATGCGCAGCCACCTGCGGATATAGTCGAAGAGCACCAGCGGACCGCCCATCTCTTCAATTTGTTTGTTTGAGGGTTCGATATCGAGCATCGGCGGCAGGTCTCCGCTACGGAAACAGGTGTTCTGCAGATAGTGGCGTGCCTGTTCCTCTGGCGACGTACGGGTGGAGAGAAAATGATAGGCACCTACGTGCATACCTCTATGTCGTACCGCAGCATCGTCGTCGTTGTAGTATTTGTTCTGAATGGTCACGCCCTCGGTGCTTTTGATGTAGACGAACTGCACAGGATAATCCAGCTTGTCGAGCACACGGTCAGCGCTGATGCGGCGTCCAAGATGGGTAAAGTGGTTGCCTCCCCAGCTGACGGGATAGCGGCGTCGGCCTTTCTCATGCTGATAGCGCGAGATGTCGATGCCGTAGATGCGGTCGGCGTGGTAGTTCATACGCTCTCCGCGGTATTGTCCTCGCAGCCATTCACCCATGCGCAGATGCTCAGAGCCGATGCTCAGGCCGAGACCTTCGCGCTGATCGTGTGCCCAGGGACCTTCGGTATAGGTGCCGTCAGCAGAGCGGTAGAAACCATAGCCTGAGGCCTCTGCCCAGCAGTTCATCGTACCTGCAAAGACGCCGGCGGAGTCGATGCGAAGGCCGCTGATGAGCACACTGTCTTGCAACGTCCCGATGACAAGACGACCCAGTTCATCGCGCATCAGCCGTTTGCCTTCGTAATGTTTCAGTAACGTGTGGATGGTGACGAAGCCCTGCGGCAGATAATGTTGTATGGACGAGTCGCCGCGCTCGGCATAGCTGACCACCCAGTCGAAGCCTGTGTCGCGTGCATCGTGGCGATCGAGGTAGTATTTCAGCTCAGTAGCTATCAGCTGCCGCCTCATAGCCGATGCCTTGCTGCTTTGGGCCAGCAGTTCCTGACGCAGCACATAGCGGTCGGCGTGTAAGGAGGCATCCCCTTTACCCGTGCAGCTGAGCAGCGTTGTGGCCAGGACTATGTGTAGCAGGTAGCGCACAGCGTTTTAGTTTTCTTCGTGATGCTCGTCCCAATAGAGCAATGCCTTGAGGAACGTCTCGTTGGGATTGTTGTGAAACTGTTTGTCGCGATAGGCTACGATGGTCATGTACACCATGTAGATCAACATGCAAAGCATGAAGGCAACGGCGTAGCCCTCCCACTTCATCTTTCTGAGAAACAGGCTGAAACAAGCCAGCGTTAAAAGAAACACTGCACCCAAGATAAGCAGACGGCGATTGCGCCAGGTATCCTTGAAATCCTCCAGTTTCTGCTTCTTTTCGAGGTAGGCTTCGAAGGCCTCTTCGGTAGTGCCGTAGTTCTCAATGCGGGGCAGGGTGGGGTCGTCCTTGTGGTCGCTGCGGATGTCCCAGATTCGGCTTTGCAGCGACTCCAAGTCAACGTGTTCTATGTATGTGCGGTCAATTTGAAACATGTTTTTTACTTTTGCAGGTTATTCTAGATTTTCCCGTTTCTCCAGAAGGTTATAGTGTTCCTTTGGTCGATGGCAGCTGATAGCGGTAGACATCGCGACGAATGGCCTGACGAAGGCTGCGTGCCAACGCCTTGAAGATGGCTTCTATCTTATGATGCTCGTTCTGGCCGTCGGCGTGGATGTAGAGGTTCATCAGCGCGGCGTCGCTTAGACTCTTGAAGAAGTGGAAAAACATCTCCGTGGGCATCTCGCCAATCTTCTCACGATGGAATTCCGTTTCCCAGATCAGCCACGGACGGCCGCCAAAGTCAAGGCAGACATGCGCCTGGCAGTCGTCCATAGGCAGCGAGAAACCGTAGCGCTCAATGCCGCGCTTGGAGCCAAGTGCCTGACGCAGACATTCACCCAAGGCCAGGGCTGTGTCCTCGATGGTGTGGTGCTCGTCAACATTGAGGTCGCCCTTCACGCTGATGTCGAGGTCGATGCCCCCGTGACGGCCTATCTGCTCGAGCATGTGGTCGAAAAAGCCGAGCCCTGTCTCAATATGGCAGGTTCCTGTGCCGTCGAGAGCAAGGCTTACGGCAATATCAGTCTCTTTCGTGGTGCGTCGAACGCTAGCGCGGCGCTCTCCGTCGATGATGGTTTCAGCAGCCTGCTGCCAACCGATGTGCTCGTCCAGAATGATGGCCTTGCAACCTATATTACGGGCCAGCTGACGGTCGGTGTCGCGGTCACCTATGACGTAGCTGCCGGCTATATCGTAGTGTACCGTGTCGTCCATGTATTTCTGCACCATCCCCGTTCCTGGCTTGCGTGTGGGAGCGTTGTCCTCTGGAAAGTGAGGGTCGATGAGGATGTCGTCGAAGCGGATGCCCTCGCCCTCTAAGGCCTGTAGGATGAAGTTCTGGGATGGCCAGAACGTATCCTCAGGGAAGGCAGGCGTACCCAATCCATCCTGATTGCTCACCATCACGAGCTTGTAGTCGGTGCGTTCGGCAATAAGTCCCAGCCAGCGGAACACACCCGGCTTGAAGCGGATTTTTTCTAATGCGTCCACCTGCTCGTCGTGTGGCTCTTCTACGAGTGTTCCGTCGCGGTCGATAAAAAGTATTTTCTGTTTCATCACTTTCAACTTTTCAACATTTTCATTTTTCTACCTTTTCACCTTTTCCGTTTCCCCAAAGATAATAGAGAGGGAAGAGCGTGGTCAGGTGAATGTAGGCCTGTAGCAATCCGCAGACGGCAAAGGTGGCGAAGTTCATAGTGAACAGGTTCTCAGGCATTTGTACGGCATCGCCTGCAGCCCGTCCTGTCGATGCCTCGATGTTGGCAATGGCCATCACTACGGCAGGAAGCATGAAGAGCATCGTTGTTACCAGCACCGCCAACAGCATTACCAGGCAGATACTGACGAGCCTGCCCAGCTGACGGCGCAATACCATCCAAAGCATCTTGGGCAGACGCACGATACTGCGCAGGGTGAGCTTCCAAGGCCAGCGACCCCACCAATGACGCGGACCGCTGATGGCATCGGTCTGAGCATGCTGCTGTAACGGCGCCACGCCTCCCGCAACAGCCAGCAGGATAGCGGCTATGACAAACAGCAGGATGCTGCCTATCCAAGGTAGCAGCTCTGACGAGAGCGAGCGGTGCTCCATCAGTAATGGCAGGATGTTGGTAAAGAAAAAAGCCATCGTGAAGCCAAACGCAAGGGCGTAGAACACGGCCTGAATCCATGAGGAGCGTAGCAGCCGTGAGAAATTTTGGCCAAAGAGCCTATAACCGTCTCTCAGCACAGCCTGGATGCTGCGTGAGCGGTGTAGCGAAAGTTCATTCTTATCCATTGTTTTTTCGCAATTTTGGATGCAAAGGTACGAAAAAGTTGAGAGTTGAGAGTTCTTTTAGTCGTTAAAACTTTGTAAAAGCGGCAAAGCCGAGCGGAGAGATGAGAGATTTTTGTAGGAAAAATGGTAAAAAACGTTAAGTATATGGAAATAACTCCTTACTCCTAGCCCCTAACTCCTAACTTTTATCTACCTTTGCGCACAAATTCTGAAAACTGAAAATTATCATGGAGTTTACAGCTAAGCAAATAGCCGAATTGATTGGCGGACGCATCGAGGGCAACGAGAATGTGGCTGTCAGCACTTTTGCAAAGATTGAAGAAGGTAAGAAAGGAGCCATCTCGTTTCTGTCGAATCCCAAATACACCCACTTCCTTTATGACACAGAATCAAGCATCGTTTTGGTGAACGATGATCTGGAACTGGAGCATCCTGTCAGCGCCACATTGATTCGTGTGAAGAATGCCTATGAGGCAGTAGCACGTCTGCTGCAGCTATATGAGCAGATGAAGCCCCGCAAGAAGGGTGTCGATTCTACGGCCTCCATTGCAGCCTCGGCAACCATTGGTAAGGATGTCTATATCGGTGCATTTGCCGTAATAGGCGAGGGGAGTGTCATCGGCGACGGCACACAGATTTATCCGCATACTGTCATTGGCGACGGCGTGAAGGTGGGCGAGGGATGTCTTATCTATCCGCATGTTACCATCTATCAGGGATGCCGTCTCGGCAGTCGCGTTACCATTCATGCTGGTAGTGTCATCGGTGCCGACGGCTTCGGCTTCGCTCCCAATACGGAAGGCTACGACAAGATTCCGCAGATAGGCATTGTCATCATCGAGGACGATGTGGAGATTGGTGCTAACACGTGCGTGGACCGCTCTACAATGGGACAGACCGTTATCCATCGCGGCGTGAAGCTCGACAACCTTATCCAGGTGGCTCACAACTGTGAGATTGGAGAAAACACGGTGATGTCGGCACAGGTGGGATTGGCTGGCAGCACGAAGATTGGCAGCTGGTGTATGGTGGGTGGTCAGGCAGGCTTTGCCGGACATATCCAGGTGGCAGACAAGACCTTTGTGGGTGCCCAGTGTGGTGTTATCAGCAATACGAAGGGCAATGGCGAACAGCTCATCGGTTCGCCCGCTATGGATCCGCGCCAATTCTTTAAGTCGATGGCTGTCGTTCGCAAACTGCCCGATATCTACAAAGAACTGAACGATTTGAAGAGGCAAGTGGCTGAGTTGTCGTCGAAATAGGAGCATTCGCTTCCCAGCGTCTGAAATAGAAGATGACTGAGCTGGAACGCCTCTTCCGTAAAATCAACGAGCGTTTTGTCAAGGCCTTTGCCGCCTATCAGTTGCTCGAGGATGACGATCATATCCTCGTAGGACTGTCAGGCGGCAAAGATTCTTTATTGCTTACTGAGTTGTTGGCCAAGCGCGCCCGCATCCAGCATCCGCGTTTTCAAATAGAAGCTGTTCACGTGCGCATGGAGAATATCCACTATGAGACGGACACCGCCTACTTGCAGCAGTTTTGCGACGAGCTTAGTGTTCCCTTGCATCTCGTCACCACCAATTTTGAAGAGGATGTCAGAAAAGCTCAACTCTCTGCTCTCAAATCTCAAATCAAGGCTAAGCCTTACTGCTTCCTCTGTTCCTGGAACCGTCGCAAGCAACTCTTCAATCTTGCCCAGAAATTAGGGTGCAACAAAATAGCCTTGGGCCATCATCAGGATGACCTGCTGCACACCGCCTTGATGAACCTGCTTTATCAGGGTCGCTTTGGCACGATGCCTGCTCGCTTGAGGATGAAGAAGATGCCTTTGCAAATCATCCGTCCGCTTTGCATGGTGCCTGAGCAGATGATTCGTCAATACGCTGAAATGATACACTATCAGAAACTGGTAAAGCTATGTCCTTACGAGCAGGAAACCAACCGTACCACCGCTCGACGCCTTTTTGAACAGGCTGAACAAGATAACCCTGAAGTGCGATTCTCGTTGTGGAATGCGCTGGAGAGAGACGGGAAACTGGTGGAGGAGTGTTAAAAAAATCTTAATTCTTTGCCGTTGGAATAACAACTTCCGACATTTTTTCGTATCTTTGGCTTTTCAAATGGAAATAGCATAGGATACCATGAAATATTACATTTGTCTTGTCCTGACTTTACTGCTTTCGCTTGGCGTCTCTGCTCAGCGAAATAGTAGTGGTAGGGCATCTAAGACCCAGAAGGTGAAAGAACCTGTTGAAGACCCTCGCATCACACAGATGTTGAATTCTGTGCAGCAAGTGGTGTTCATCGACAGTATGGTGGTTGATGCAGACAATTATATGAGCTATATCCCTCTGTCGCCTTACAGCGGCAAGCTGACCCAGCAAGCAGGACAGGGTGGAATCTTCACCAACGAGATGGGCGACCGTAGATTGGCTACTGTCATCAAAGACTCTTTAACAACCATCGCCAACAGTGACTTCATTGCCAACCGCTGGACACAGCCACAGCCCATTATTGGCATTGGCGATAACGCTGCTGCCAATCCTTTCCTCATGCCAGACGGCATCACCCTCTACTTTGCGCAGAAGGGCGAGAAGAGCATTGGCGGATATGACATCTATTTGACGCGCTATAATAGTGAGCGCGGCTCGTTCCTGAAGCCGGAGAATCTGGGAATGCCTTTCGCATCGGAGGCCAACGACCTGTTCTACGCCATCGATGAATTCAACCAGCTGGGCTATTTCGTAACAGACCGCCGTCAGCCTGAAGGCAAGGTGTGCATCTATGTGTTCATCCCCACAGAGACGCGCCGTATCTATCAGCCCGAGGCCTACGGTAATGAGCAGTTGCGACGTCTGGCAGCTATCAGCTGTATTGCCGACACGTGGACGGCTGATGACGGGAAGCGACAGGAGGCCTTGGCGCGTCTGGAAAATGCACGCGCTACGATAGGCGTGGCTCAGTCGGCATTGCACGATAGTCAGCAGTCGGAGCTGGACAAGCTCAAGCATCAGGCTGATGTGTTGGAGAAGGCTCTTACCCTAACTCGCAACAGCTATGCCGTTGCGTCCGACAGCGAGCGCCAGAAGATGCGTGACGAGATTCTTCGCAGCGAGCAGAAGCTGGAAATGCTGCAAATAGAAATCAGGAATAAGGAGAAACAGATACCTTACAATAGTAATAACTAAATCCTTCAAAGCTATGACAGAAAAGTATTTTGCTCCCTCGGAGCTGATTATCAATGAGGACGGCTCGTGCTTCCACCTCCATCTGAAGCCCGAATTCTTGGCCGACAAAGTCATCTTGGTAGGCGATCCTGCTCGTGTCAATACCGTTGCAGACCACTTTGACGAGAAGGAGTGCGATGTGCAGAGCCGCGAGTTCCACACCATCACCGGCACCTACAAGGGCAAGCGCATCACCGTGCAGAGTCACGGCATTGGTTGTGACAATATTGACATCGTGGTGAACGAGCTCGACACACTGGCCAACGTCGATTACAAGACACGCACGCTGAAAAAAGACTTCCGCCAGCTCACGATGGTACGCATCGGCACCTGTGGCGGTTTGCAGCCCTTCACACCTACTGGCACGTTCATCGCATCGGTGAAGAGCATTGGCTTCGACGGCCTTATCAACTACTATGCTGGACGCAACGAGCATTGTGACTTGAAGCTGGAGGAGGCTTTCAAGGAGCACATGCAATGGGATCCCATCAAGGGCGCTCCCTATGTTGCTACTGCTGACCCCGACCTCATCAACCAGGTGGCAGGCGACGATATGGTACGCGGCATCACCATCTCCTGCGGTGGTTTCTACGG
Organism: uncultured Prevotellaceae bacterium; assembly: GCA_947167935.1. Classification (GTDB taxonomy): domain Bacteria; phylum Bacteroidota; class Bacteroidia; order Bacteroidales; family Bacteroidaceae; genus Prevotella. The sequence continues at coordinate 27,939 of CAMVJU010000022.1, forward strand.
GCCTCAGGGACGCGAGCTTCGTCTGCCGCTGGCCGATCCGAAACAGAATGAAAAGGTGGAGAGCTTTGAGTATGAGGGCTTGAAGGTGTGCAACTTCGAGATGGAGTCATCGGCAGTTGCCGGCCTGGCATCGATGATGGGTCATAGGGCCATGACTTGCTGCATGGTCATTGCCAACCGCTATGCCCATGAGATGAACACCAATTACAAGAACACCATCGACACCCTCATCCAGAAGGTGCTCGACCGTATTTAACAATCAGTGTGTCGGGTGGTCTTCCCACCCGAAATAAAGCATGGTTTCTTTCGCAAGCGACTACAACAACGGCGCTCATCCTTTGGTACTCCAGCATCTTGTTGACACCAACAGGGAGCGCAGCGAATCTTATGGAGATGACATCTGGAGCCGACATGCCAGGGAGAAAATCCGTCAGGCATGTCAGTGTCCTGATGCCGACATCTTTTTCCTTGTAGGCGGCACGCAGACCAACGCTACCGTTATCGACGGCGTGCTGACGGGCTATGAGGGTGTCATTGCCGTCAATACGGGACATATTAATGTGCATGAGTCTGGCGCCATCGAGGCCAACGGACATAAAATCATCACCCTGCCTTCGCACGACGGCAAGATGTGGGCCAGCGACCTTGAGCTGTTTCATACATCTTTCTACGCCGACCCTGTCTATGAGCACATGGTCATTCCAGGCATCGTCTACATCACCCTGCCTACCGAGCTGGGCACGATGTACAGCGCCGCTGAGATAGCGCGTTTGCATGAGTTGTGCCGAGCCTATGAAGTGCCGCTGTTTATTGATGGCGCACGCCTGGGCTATGGGCTGATGTCTGACGAGTGCGACTTCGATCTGCCTTGGCTCGCCCGTCATTGTGATGTGTTCTACATCGGTGGCACGAAGGTGGGAGCCCTGTGCGGCGAGGCTGTGGTCTTCCCAAAGCTGCCCTATACCGCCATCGACGGCCAGACAACGGTGGTGAAGGGAGCACCGCGTCATTTCTTCAACATAATCAAGCAGCACGGGGCCCTGTTGGCCAAGAGCCGTCTGGCAGGCGTACAGTTTGATGCGCTCTTTACTGACGGCCTCTATTTCCGCATCTCCCGTCACGCCATTGATATGGCTCTGCGCATGAGGCAGCTTTTCCTCGATTCCGGCTTCACCGTCAGGCCTTCGTCTACCAACCAGCAGTTTGTGGTTTTGGAGAAGCAGCAGATGGAACAGCTGAAACACGCTGTCGACTTTGAGACGTGGGAACCTCTAGACGATAGCCACGTGTTGTGCCGCTTTGTCACCAGCTGGGCCACTAGCGAGGATGACCTTTCTGCCCTTGACGCCGCCCTTCAATCGCTATGAACGACACTTCTCTCACCTCACACTCCTCAACTTTCACCTCTATAGAGGACACCATCTGCGCCCTTGCTACAGCGCCAGGTGGTGCCCTCGGTATCATTCGCGTCTCAGGCCCTGATGCCTTCTCTGCCGTTAGCTCCATCTGTTCCGTTAGCTGCGGCTCAGTTGCTGCCAACACCGTTCACTACACCCACATTGTCAATAGCGAAGGCGAGATGGTAGATGATGTGATGGTCAGCATCTTCCGTGCGCCTCATAGTTATACCGCTGAAGACAGTGTGGAGATTTCCTGTCACGGTTCACAATACATCCTAAACAGGGTTTTGGATTTACTCATGCAGAACGGCTGTCGTATAGCCCGTCCTGGCGAGTTCACGATGCGTGCCTACCTCAATGGCAAGATGGACCTCTCGCAGGCCGAGGCTGTTGCCGACCTCATTGCCTCTACGAATCGCGCTACCCACCAGATGGCGATGAGCCAGCTGAAAGGTCACTTTTCTTCCGAGCTGAAGAAGCTCCGCGACCAGCTGCTGCAACTCACTTCCTTATTGGAACTCGAGCTTGATTTCTCTGATCACGAAGACCTGGAGTTTGCCGACCGTTCGGAACTCTTGGCGCTTGCCAGCAAAATCGATGCCCGAATCCTTCAGCTCGCAAATTCCTTTGAGACCAGTCAGGCACTCCGTAATGGTATTCCTGTCGCTATTATTGGCAAGACGAATGTTGGCAAGTCGACTCTTCTCAATCGTCTTTTAGGCGACGATCGTGCCATCGTTTCCGATATTCACGGTACTACCCGTGATACCATTGAAGACACGATGGAAATCAATGGCATCCAGTTTCGTTTCATCGATACGGCTGGCCTGCGACAGACTTCTGACGAAATAGAGAAAATCGGTATTGAGCGGACGCTGAAAAAGATCAATGATGCCAGCATTATCCTTTGGATGCTGGATGCTGCGCCATCAGACGAGGAGTGCGACGAAATGCTGAAAATGACAAAAGGCAAGGAGCGTATTGTCATCCATAACAAGGCTGATCTTATAGATATGAACGCCTTATGTCCATATATGTTGCCCATGATGATGATAAGTGCCAAAAGGGGTGATGGTATTGATCGGCTCAAAGAATTAATTTACGAAGCGGCACAGCGCCTTGGATTATCCGGTAATGAAATTATCGTAACCAGTGCCCGCCACTACGACGCCTTACTCCGTTCCCACGAAAGTATTCTACGCGTCATAGAAGGAATGGGGGCAAAAATGGTCAATGGTCAGTGGACAGTGGTTGATGAGTCTCTTTCCGGCGATCTGCTTTCCGAAGACCTCCGCATCACTCTCGATACCCTTGCCGAAATAACGGGTGGTCAGATTACTCCCCAGGATACCCTCAACAACATCTTTTCCCACTTCTGCGTGGGCAAATAGAAGTATTTAACGTGTTGAAAATCAATTAGTTAAAAATTTCTTAAAAAACAAATTTTAAATTATTACCAAAAGCACAACTGCCTTATTATCAATGAATTACGCTTTTTAAGTTTATTAAAAAACGTCTAATTTTAGGAACTTTTTCTAC